>JBHLRP010000157.1:0-2505 GCA_048882485.1 Candidatus Thorarchaeota archaeon | reverse complement strand
TCTGTAATCTTGGGAGTTGTGTCAATCAGGACTAGCTTATCCACCCGCTCTGGGTACCTGAGCACGAAGGTCTGGGCGACCAAACCGCCCAATGAGATGCCAACGACATGCACCTTTTCATGACCAAGATGCTCTAGCAGAGCGTTCAGGTCATCTGCAACCATATCTGGTGGAATCATCATTCCAAGCTCTTCCACTGTCGTCTGCCCGTGACCTCGTAGGTCAGGCATGATAAGGTGGAAACGTGCTGCCAAGACCTGTTCTTGAAATTCCCATCCGCGGTGGTCTCCACCAAGACCATGAATCAATAGAACCGAATCGCCCTCTCCTACGGTCTTGTAGAACATCGATATATCATTGTGGTCAAAGCGAGGCATGATATCCTCTCCTGAAGTATTCGGGCAGCAAATCCAACGGATAAGCTTGTCGAAGTGGTGAATGCCAAAACTGCTAAATATAGACTCGACAGAAATCCACACACTGCCGAGGTAGTCAAGAGGCCAAAGACGGTGGACTCAAGATCTAAGGCTTTGACGCCCATGGGATATCCACTCCCGTAGGGGTTCGTTGATTGCTTGCCAATCGGCGCCCGAATCGCGAGTTCGAATCTCGTCCTCGGCACCACATCTTTCTGAAACTAATCATGTAGTGCTAATCAAAAGAAGAGCACTCACGTTGCATCCAACGCGAGTACTTCTTGAAGTGTGAGAGAGGGTTCATCGCGAGGTTCAACGGCTTCCTTCTGAGAGAAGGGAGCCGAAGTCCGATCTTCAGAATCAAGAGAGGTCAACCAGACTATCTCCTGAAGTATGTGTAAGCGTAAAGCTTGAGCAGTTCCTGGTCCATATGGGCCTGGGTCCACTTCCTTCGCGCCTTGTGTTTCCGGTAATTCTTTGCTAGAGCCATGATAGTTCACAGCAATTACCACTCAGAATCAGTATATATAGCGGAGCCACAATTGAAGGTCACAGAATAGAGTCACAAATTGTGACTATGAAATCAGCTATTCTTCGGAAGGTAGTGTGTGCGGAGGAGCATCATCCAGAGTCAACTCGCGTGCAACTAATGCACGGAGGTAGGAATCAATAGACCTGAGGCGCTGTTCATAGGTCAGATCACTGTCTTGAAAGGCTCTCCGACTCATAGCATGATAGCGTCCTTCAACCTTAATGACGATTGTATTGCTCTCGGTCTTTACTAGGCGTATCAGTGGTTGTTGTTGAATATACATAATCAGCTCTAACCATTTCTCAGCAGTACTTGGATTCAGACCAATATCTTTCAGCTTGGACTTTGGAATAGGATCATTGCTTTCCTCAAGGAGTCCGAAAATCGCCTGTGCTCTTTCAAGAAGGGTCCGTCTTGAACTCAATCGATTCATCTCACATTCCAGTACAATATTGTATCTATAGGTATGAAAATGGAATTAAGGGTTTTGATGTTTCAGCGGCGTCCTCATTTCTTAATTGCGTTCATGAGTTTGGAAAGGCTGTAGGTATTCACCACGTCCTTCTTTGTTAGCCACCCTCTTCGAGCTTGAAACACTCCGAATTGCATGTAGTCTAGTTCGTGGATATAGTGTGCATCAGTGTTGATAGCAACCTTAAGCCCCATCTTAGTTGCGGCTCTTAAGTTCCCTGCGTTGAGATCTAATCGCTGTGGATGAGCGTTGAGTTCCATCACAACATTCTGTTGCTTCGCCGTTTCAAACACTGCCTCAAGATCAATCTCAAACTCAGGTCGTTTCAGAAGAAGTCGTCCAGAGGGATGTCCCAAGATGTGAATGTGTTTGTTCTCAAGAGCATGACAGACTCTCTCCGTCATCTTCTTCCTGTCATCCTTCATTCGACTGTGGATTGAAACCGTGACAACATCAAGTTGACTAAGGACACTGTCCTCAATGTCAAGACTCCCATCTGCAAGGATGTCGACCTCAGCACCTTTCAATATCCTCATCTTCCAGCGGCCAGAGGCATTCAAATCATCGATCTCGTCGATTCGCTTCAGCAGGCGTGACTCATCCATCCCATTAGCAATGGTCAAGCTCTGCGTGTGGTCAGACACACAGTAGTATTCATACTTCTTGGCTGCGGCGGTGAGCATCTCATCAATTGTGTTCTTCCCATCCGACTGATCAGTGTGGCTATGAAGGTCACCACAGATGTCTTTCAGTCTAATTAGCGTGGGCAACTTGGCCTCTTGCGCAGCCTCAATCTCACCTCTGTCCTCTCTAAGCTCCGGTGGTACATATGCAAGACCAAGGGCGGTGTAAATGCCCTCTTCATCTGCTCCTGCAATCTGCTTCTCACCTTTGTACAGACCATATTCATTCAGACGGAGGCCCATCTTCACACCGATCGATCGAAGCTTGACATTATGATCCACGCTACCAGTGAAGTACTGCATTCCTGCACCATAGCTCTCGGTGGGAACGATTCTTAGGTCAATCTGCAGACCGTCTGTGGTTCGTATTGCAGACTTAGTTGGGCCATGAGCTAGGACCTC
>JBHLRP010000156.1:0-2544 GCA_048882485.1 Candidatus Thorarchaeota archaeon | reverse complement strand
CTTACCTAGAACCCATTGTCCTCCTTGAGGGTCGGAATAAGAAAGAGATGCAGCACATGATACTCAAGAATTACGTGAATAGTCTGAGTGAGCAAGGAAAACTGATTACAGTCAGAAAGAAAGTAACGAGGAATCTTGAGGCTGCTGGTGTGTTGAAGGCATTAGAACCCAAACCTGTGCTTTTTACCAATATCAAGGAGTCTGATATCCCAGTTGTAGGTAATCTCTTTTGCACTAAGGAGCAAATTGCTGGCTACTTCAATATCAGAACGGATGAGATTATTCCAACGATGATAAATGCCATAGACAATCGCAGCAAACCAGAGAGAGTGGATGCAGCTCCTTGTCAAGAAGTGATCGAGAAAGGAGTTGATCTAGATAGACTCCCAATTCTCATTCATAACGATGTGGAAAGAGGGCCGTATATATCAGCGGGAGTTGTAGTTTCAGCTGATCCTGAATACGGGCAGAATCTTGACTTTCACCGAGCAATGCAGATTGACAGGAATCGAATGGTCACCAGAGTCGTACGTGGTCATGACTTCCACAAGTTCCTTGAAAAAAATGGCGAGGTTGATGTTGCCTATTGTATCGGTAATACGCCTGAAGTCTTGGTGGCTGCAGCCACTACCGTGGACATAGGAATTGATGAACTAGAGATTGCAAATGCACTTGGCCCAATCAGAGTAACTAGAGCTAAGACTGTGGACTTGTTGATTCCAGCTGACACTGAATTTGTGCTTGAGGGCAGGGTATTCTGGGAAGAGAAGTACGATGAGGGCCCGTTCGTAGATATCACTGAAACAGCGGATTTGATGAGGCAGGAACCAATATTTGAGGTGAGGAAAATTACTCGTGGATCCAATCCTATTTGGCAGGCCTTTCTCCCAGGTCGATTGGAACATAAGCTGCTCATGGGAATGCCGCGTGAGCCCACAGTGTTCCGTAATATCGCTAAAAAGGGAGTCGAGGTGCTGGACGTCCACATCACCCCAGGAGGCACAAGCTGGCTGCATATAGCAGTCAAAATCAAAAAGAGAAACGAAACTGATGGCATAAGAGCTATAGAGGGTGCTTTTGAGGGACACCGAAGTGGGAAGCATGTCTGGGTATATGATGAGGATATTGACATATACGATGAACAGAGCCGCGAGTGGGCGATGGCAACACGATTTCAGGGGGACACGGACATGCTAGTCAAGGATAAAGAACCAGGGAGTTCTCTTGATCCCAGTGCAGAATCAGGTACAAAGCTGACGACCAAGATTGGCTTTGATGCCACCAAACCGATGATAGAGAAGGGGAAGAACTTTGAGCGTGTTGATTTTCCTGAAGTAAACATAGATGATTACTTGGATAACGCATCTTAGCTCCCGGCGGCGCCAATTCCTTCTCAAATTCCCCAAGGATGACCTAAGGGAGGCTATTGCACTTGGACCTCAATTTTTGGCTCGATGTCAACAGGATTATGCTCTCGGAAATATTCTTCAAATTTGGGTGATTTGAATTCAAAGTGATACATCAGTCTATTGTCATCTCTCGGTGCAAGGCTGATGTCCATGGAATCTTGATAGCTCGGTCTTTTCCTAATGCATTCTTTACATGTATACATCTTAATTGGTAATGAAATGGACAGATGCATTTTCTTTTCCTTAATCCTAGCGGGATAGGGAGTGAACATTGAAACCATTAGATTATTGATGATTCTGAGAACTGCTTGCCCTGTTCCTTCAGTACTTTTGGGCTTCCCAACATCAGTAGTCCACACATCCTTCTCGAACTTAAGCTTCGAGAAATCTGATTCACCACAAGACATGCAGGCTTTAGGCCATCTCACGAGCCAAGGGTCTGATGGATGAGGCGTATATAATGGCATTACAAGACTAGTATCATCAGTCTTCTGCAGGTTAATAATTCGAGGCACTTTCGTATCTTCAAAATCAACTGAAACAAAGGACCCAATGGGGGGTATTGCTCCTTTGCTATCACTTCCAATTATTAGATTGACCTCAGGTTCAAGCACCTTGAGTGTTATACTACCAAGTCTGCCCGAAGGGGTTTCACTCACACTTGCTTTGATTAGCTCTCCTTTCATTGACCGAACAGGACCTTGCGGCGTTCGCTGCTTTGTTGATAGTGAGATTGGAGTTTTTTGACCTCGAGAAACTGTTTGGGAATCGTCATTATCACTCCAGATTCTTGTAACAACAGGCGGGTCTGATATTGAATGTATTATGTTCACCCAAGCCCCTACATCAGATAAATTCCCGATAGATGATTCGTTAAAGACGAGTTCCACTCTTCCACTGAATACGGTATCAACCACAATCCTAGCCTGTCCTTCCGGGTCCTCTATTGATTCGACTAATCTTCCTCGAATCTTCTTGGACTGCTCATCTTTATTGCCCATAATACTCACCCATCGTATTAACATACGGTTCGGGTAATAAATTCTCTTTCTCTATGAACATCAATATCGAAGGCTATCCCAGCGGCGCCACTCCCTCTCCGCATTCATCTTATTGGAATGTATTTACACTATCA
>JBHLRP010000155.1:0-2564 GCA_048882485.1 Candidatus Thorarchaeota archaeon | reverse complement strand
ACCCAAGATGTACTTGGACCAACCATACACCTTCGCTAGTGTGAAGATAAACACCAAACCGAGAATCAGCTGAAACATCAGATAGGAGGCCATAAAGCCAATCATCATCTCTTGGGGGATAAGATTCGCGTGTGAAGCAACATAGTAGAATGCAAAGAAGACGAAGTATAACCCAACAGCAGGTCTGCCTACTCGGTGGAACCATCCACCAGTTGCACCATCTCTCGAATGAAAATCGAGTATCGTCCTTTGAAACCACGTCTTAAACCGTTCCAGCACTGTCAATCACCCTGTTCATAGTGATTTTCTGAGAAGAATCTTCCGAGTATGCATGAACCGTCTGAAGTCTAAAACCCCATGCAAATCATTTCCATGGTGGGGTTATTAGGCATTACAATCACTGAGTATCATGACCGTAGACAAATGGAGAGTAGTGGGCGGTCGCGTGTACAAGCTAGCAGAAGCATTTGAAGAGATGCTTGATGCAGTAGATCTAGCGAGAAAGCTCAAACCCCACAAGTATGTATTCCTTCACAGATCGGAAAGTGGCCTTTGGGCGGTGTATTGGCGAAGGAAGGAGAAGGAGATCGAATGCCAACCTGAATATGAGCACAATCTCTCATCCGACGTCCACTGAAACTGGTATGGATATAATAGGAACGGAGTCCTACTTAGAACCATGACGCTTGACCCACATTTTTCTGACCTAGGAATTGATGAGAAGAGTCGTGTTGTAGAGTCTCTTGGTCTTACCGTTCAAGAGGGTCAAGGGGCGAGATTTGAGAAACTCCTTCGGCAGACCAATCTGTCAGGGACAATCAATGTGACAGACTGGACACCTGAAGCAATACGTATTCTCCTCACAATCGGACAGGAGGAAGAAATAGCACTGTCACTCAGGAACAAAGACAGATACTATACAATCGTCAAATATCCTGAGGGGCCACTTCTCTCAGCCCTAATAAGGTCAATAGCACTTGGGGAATGGTGAATCTATCAACTCTCGATGAAAATCTCTTTATTCCCCCCGTGTTCCAGAGTGACACGGTGATGTGACTTGAGCCTCCAATTCAAGACTCTTGATGATGTAGAATTTGCTGGAAAACGCGTTCTGATTCGTGTGGATATGAATTGTTCAGTCGATCCAGAAACCAAAGAGATTACAGACGATTCGAGGATAGTCGCAATCCTCCCGACACTCAGGGAACTCAGCAAAAGCAAAACGGTCCTGATGGCACACCAAGGCCGTCCAGGCAGTGATGATTTCATATCCCTTGAGGCTCATACCAACATTCTTAGAAAGCATGGTCTAAAGGCACTCTTTGTCGATGACATCTTTGGTGACAAGGCAAAAGCCGCAATAGAGAAAGTTGCAGTTGGAGAGATTCTGGTTCTTCAGAATGTGAGATACTTCGACGGTGAGCTGAGGAAGGCTCCTCCTGAGGAGGTAGCAAAGGAACCACTTGTCCAGGAACTCTATCCTCTCTTTGACCTGTTTGTCAACGATGCATTTGGTGCAGCGCACCGGTCTCAAGCATCAATTGTTGGTTTCACTACAGTACTTCCATCCGTAGCAGGGAGATTGGTGGAAAAGGAGATTCGTACACTCACTGATGCCACTGCAACAGACCAGCATCCTTGGACTCTGGTCCTTGGAGGTGCAAAGGTCGCGGACAAGGTGGAAATACTCGCAAAGCTCTTGGCTGCTGACAGAGTAGACAATGCCTTGCTTGGTGGTCTACTAGGTACCTTGTTTCTAATCGCCAAAGGACTTGTTTCAGAGGAATATTCCAAACCAATCAAGGGCTTTGAAGATGCAGTCAATACCGCAACGGGAATCCTTGAAAAGTACCCAGATGTCATCATTCTTCCTGAAGATGCGGCAGTGGAACGAGATGGCAAACGATTCGAGTGTGACTTCACCCAAATGAATGGCGATCCATTCTTCGATATCGGCCCAAGGACAACCAAGAAATATGTTGAAACAATCCGGGGTTCAACAGTTGTGTTCGCGAATGGCCCAATGGGGTTCTTTGAGAAAGATGCTTTTGCAAAGGGGACATCAGAAGTCTTAGATGCAATTGCAGACTGCCAAGGCATCACTGTTGTCGGTGGTGGTCATATGGGAGCCATGGCACAAAAGAAGAATCTTGGAAATCGAATCACTCACATCAGTACGGGTGGCGGTGCTACTATCAATTTCCTGACAGGAAAGAAGCTAGACCTGATAGTCGCTCTCGAGGCCGCATCCAAGAGAATGTAATACAAGTAATATCTCTGCTTAGATGCAAAACGGAATATAATGTCATGAATACAGCCCACTATCGAAGATTATCAGTAGGTGATGGACTTGACACGAACGGTGAAGTGTCCTAACTGTGAAGAGTCTGATATTGGAAGGGAGATGTTTCCGGGAACCTTTGGTGTTCGAGCTAGGTTTCTCTATGTGTGCCATAAATGTGGGATGAGATGGGAAGATAAGTAATCAAAACCAGCGTCTTAAGAAGAAGTGGAGCCCCAGGCGAGATTCGAACTCGCGACCTGCTGATTACAAGTCAGCCGCA
>JBHLRP010000154.1:0-2570 GCA_048882485.1 Candidatus Thorarchaeota archaeon | reverse complement strand
TGGAATGTCGTTCCCCAATACTCACGTAAACAATCATCCATTGTATAGGCGGTCCATCTTGATACTCAATCGATCAGCCATATTGTTCGTGCATTCAACTACAAGGGCACTGCTGATAAACTTCTTCATATGGCCCGAAAGAGGTATTTGGACAGTAATAACACCCTTTTACAATTAAAAAGGCATATAAACCTCTAAAGACTAATCCAATTTGCCACAGACGGATGCCAGTGAAATAAGCCACCTTGGCACGCCTACGCGTAGAGAGAGGACTGATATCCACATACAGATCCTGAGAGGAGAACGAGTTTTTGACTGGAATAGCAGGAATAGAGAAACCAAGAGCATCGGAGGAAGTAGAGGCTATGCTGGCACAACTCCATCATCGAGGTGCTGAAGGAATGGAAATCTTTGAGCAGGATAGCGTGACACTAGGAGTTGTCTGGTCTCAATCTGAGGAAAATCTAGTTCAGATGATGCAGAAAAGCGGATATGTATGCGACATCGCGGCAAAAGGTCAATTCGCAAGGGCTGAGGAAAGAGATGGTTCTTTGACACTTCTTCGGGGTAAGATTGGTGTAGTGCCTCTATACTACGGGAGAACAGCTGAAGGACACCTATGTTTTGCATCGGAGGTAAAGGCACTTCTTCCTCTTACAGATAAGATCGATGAACTGAATCCTGCATCATTCTTTGATGGGAATAAGATTGAGAGCTATTCAACCCTGAGTGTCAAGGAACCAGTTGACTGGGGAGTCGAAGAAATTGCAGTCGAGCTCCGAGACACCCTTGTTGATGAGGTGAAGAAGAGTCTGAAACAGAAAAAATCAGTTGGAGCATTACTCTCTGGAGGTCTGGCCTCGAGTATCATCGCTTCAATTGCACATCAGCATGTAGATGAATTGCGCACTTATTCAATTGGACTCAAAGATGCGGGTAACCTCAATGCGGCCAGGGAGGTTGCTAAGAATATCAAATCTAATCATAGCGAGGTCATCGTCACGCAAGATGATATCACTGAGGTTTTAGCAGACGTAGTCTACCATCTAGAGTCATTTGACCCGATATTGGTACGTTCAGGCATAATGAATTTCATTGCAGCTAGAGAGGCAGCGAAGGATGTCAATTGCTTGCTAATGGGCGATGGAGCTGATGAGCTCTTTGGAGGATATAGGCACATCAAATCCATGAATCATGAGGCAATGGCGGTGGAGATAGTTGACTTAACAAGCAGCCTCCATAATACCATCTTGCAGAGTATTGACCGGAGCACGGCAGCTCATGGATTGACACCACTATTGGTATTCCTCACTCCAGATGTAGTCAAACTTGCCCTTCGAATCCCGGCGAGGTATAAAGTGTACAAAGGGAAAGGGAACTGGATACTTCGTGAGGCTATGCGTGACTACCTGCCAGACAAGATTCTGATGAGAGCTGAAGCAGAACCGACACATGACATAGAAATAGGGAAAATGATTGCCCGGCTTGCTGGAGGAAGCATATCGGATTATGAGTTCGAGAGAGAGAGAGAATTGCCTAATGGCTGGAAACTGGACACTAAGGAAGAGCTGCTCTATTACCGCATCTTTAGGATGCATTTTGGAGAGTTAGAAGATCTCTCATGGATGGGAAGAATGAAGGCAAATTGGAAGTCATAGAGACCGCGGTGATACTGTCATTATCCGATGGCTAAATGCTTCGATATATATTTAGCCAAGCTCATCTCTCCCTAACGGCGCTTCGATTGGCTGAATCGAGGTAGAGAGGTGATCGTAGTTGGAAATGCCTAGTATTTTGAAGTACATATTCCTAATCCACTTCATAGTGAGTATAATCTTCGGAGTCCTATTCTTCCTTAGTCCCGAGTTCTATCGGGATCTCACAGCCTGGCCATTTTTTGACCCAACAACAGGCAGAGTAATGGGCTCCGGGTTCCTCGCCTTTGCAATAACATCACTGTTTGGATACATGGCAACCTCGTGGGAAGAGGTGAGGATAATCGTGCTTGGCGAGATTGTCTTCACGCTGTTTAGCCTCGTGGCCATGGTGTGGATGATGGCTGTATACGCGACCATTCCCTTGCTTGCGGGAGTGTTCAACACATCCCTGTTTGCCATCTTCTTCATACTCTTCCTATACTCGTACTATATAGCGACAAGATAGAGGGAAAAGAAAGATTGCACGAGCTGTGCCAGCAGGCTGTACCTAGATGGAGTCAGGCAAAGTGAGGCTAGCGAGTAAGATTGCAATAGGCTATGGAGTGGTTGGCTTTTCCTACTTTCTGCTATGGCACTTTGTGCTGAGTCCTGCTGATAAAATGAACCAGTTCTTGCAGGTGCTCTTCTACATCTCCCTACCAGCGGTCCTGTTCTCCCCTTATCTCATATGGACTGCTATTGAAGAGGCAATTCGCAGAAGAAGAGAATGAAAGGCGAAGGCAAATTGAAATGAATCGGTGAATTACTTGGTGGAATTCAGGCCTAAAGGCCAAATTGTCACAGGTTTTGGGGCGTGAATCTTTTGAAGCACTTCGGACAGATCACAGAACCATCTGGTCTGACGACTCCGGA
>JBHLRP010000153.1:0-2703 GCA_048882485.1 Candidatus Thorarchaeota archaeon | reverse complement strand
GAGTAACCAATCTTGGTGAATCTCTTGCTTGGGGAATAGCAATTGGTTTGATACTTGTGCTTCTGGCAGGCTCCGTTGCCGCGTGTGTCAAAGTTGCAGCCTCAGAGAACGTCCCAGAATATGCCGCACCCTATGATACTTCCAGGATAACAAGAATCGTTCGGGAAAAGACTACGAGTCGAGTGGTAGAACATATAGTGTCTGGCACTCCTGATGCTACATTCCGTCAAGCTTGTGAGGATAGATGGCTTTTCGAATCGATTGACAAAGATGAGGACTGGATTATCCAGGACTCGAAATCAAACGATATCACGGACAAGCCGCTTGTTGATTGCAATGATATTGCTTCAATAATTGTCTTCAGCAGTACACCCGAAACCTCAGAAGAAGCCGACCATCTCCCAGAGTGGTGGGATACATAGGACTAGAACTATCATTGAAACCACGAAGAGCACTTTTCTCCAGAGAGGAATCTCTATTGTGTCGTTCAGTTGTCCCGGATGCTCTCCGTCCTGCGAAATGAATAGGATATGTAGTGCCATCAAATAATAGCCGGCTAGCAACATGACTTGCTCTTGGATCGCAGCTGATTTGGGCATTCCAGCGTTATAGCTATTTCTTGATCAATGCGAGTTAACCGAAGAGATTAAGGAAGATTTTAGCAATCAATCCCTAATTTAGCGAGGCAATTCTTGCCTGAGAAGTGTTGACCGAGATAGTCACACTCTTTTGAATAGGCAGCAGTGAGCAGAAATGGAAACAATCTCGTCACATTCAATGATTAGCTTGTCAGTGATATCGTTCGACTGCGAGTCTTGAATGATCCAATTCTCATCTCCTAGAGTGGTGGATCTCACCTGATTGGACATATATGGAAATTGCTTACAAGTTAGGATTTTCCATGATCGCTAATGAAGATGGTTAACGAACTGCAAAAGGCATTGCAATGACTTCCTTGCATCACTATTACATCAAATTCAATGAAGAATTAGGAAGTCGTGCATCTCTGAGTAGAGGGTTTTAGTTGTGAATCATCTTCATAGATTCAATTGTATTGAAAGCATATTCGAATAATAGATCCGGATAGTGCTAAAACATAAATAATAGAATGATATATTGTTTATATAATTCATGCAGCGGATTTTGAAACAAAGGTATATCGAATTTGACAGCATCCTTCAATCATCTGAATGAATTAGGGAGATGAGGTAATTGAGGACACGGAGATATTGTGCTATAGCGATGATATCGTTATCATTATTGATGCTTTCATCTTTGCCTACAGTAGTAGCAGCCACGTACACTCCGCCATATTCCGTTGGTGGCAACTGGCATTGGCTCTGGTGTGATTCGTACAATAATCGGAATACTGGTTATGTTGGGGCAAGAGGGAGCATACTTGGCGGCTGGGCAAGTGCCCAAGGCTGGGTTGGTGAAGCAATAACACTCACAGGGTCCAAGACGGTGTCCATTTCCACTCAAGGGATAATTGATGTGTACATCGAAAACTCGCCATTCTTATTCTGTGGATCCGGTGCAGATGTGGTAATCACTATAAGCCGAATGCCCGATGCATTAGTCGTGTATAACACCGTAATATGGTCCCGTTGGCTATGGGGATACGAAAGTAGAACTTACAGTAACGAGGCGGTTTCTGGTTCAGGCCAAATAACGCTACCGATTGGATCGTACATAGTTAGCGTCGGCCTTATTACCCGAGTTATAGGCGAATTTGGATGGGTGCACCTCCCTGGAAGTCCATCAGCATGTGCCAGGCTAAAAGTATCAAACATAATCATATCGATATCATAGAGTCAATTCGACCAACTAATGATATCTTAATACCATCAAGGAAGCCAATGTGTGGAATCTTACCGAAATCATGGTAGCGACATGAGTGGTTATTCCTGAAAAGCAAGACTAGAGAGACATAATGCTGAGATATTCAGCTGTAAACTAACTTATTGGAACTTTGTGTCTGATGACCCACCTTATCCAAGAATGGTGGGATACAGGAGGCTATACAAGTTTCATCTAGAAATCAATTGCTTCCCACAATGGAGGAATGCTGATAAGAAGAATAATCATTGAAATGACGAAAAGGATTTTACGCGAAGTTGATATTTCAATCGTATCATTAAGAGGTCCCGGATGTTCTCCACCTTGCGAGATAAACAGAACAAGGATAGCCATTAAATAGAACCGAGCTAGAAACATAGCCGCAATTGCAGCCCAACCAATGTATTTGTGCATCCTGGAATCGAAAATGGCACGCAGAGCATGTCCTCCATCCAGCTGAGAGGCTGGAAACAAGTTGAGTGAAGTCACAAGTAATCCAATCCAAGCAGCAAAGGCTACGGGATGCATATATAGAGTCCCGCCAGCAGGAATGAAATCAGCGAATATGAACTCCATGATCACAAAGAGATAAGGCACTCCAAGTGAACCAGACATTCCTGGATATGCTGCATCGATGGCCGCAATCTGTTCAGCCGTAACAGGAACTGATAGGAAAAATCCCCAGATGAGGACCAACAGGGTGACCACAAAACCAGCTAGCGGCCCGGCTACTCCCATGTCGAATAAGTCCCTTCGGTTGTGGGGCGGACTCTTCTGCTGAATAAATGCACCAAATGTGCCACCAATCTGAGGTAATCCCGGAATGAAATAGGGCGGTGTTGCGTCTATTCCCAATTTCCTGCT
>JBHLRP010000152.1:0-2725 GCA_048882485.1 Candidatus Thorarchaeota archaeon | reverse complement strand
CGCGATAAGGCCAATCTCTCCTTCATTCCGAAGTGCCTCAAGGAATTCCGTGGTGAGGGCAACAGAGATGTTGAAGTTCCTGAAGGACTGCTTGTCTGATTTGGCTGAGATGAACTCCATGATATCGGGATGATCACAGCGGAGAATGGCCATGTTTGCACCCCGTCGACGACCGCCTTGTTTGATGATGTCTGTAGCTGTATCATAGACTTTCATGAATGAAATCGGGCCGCTCGCTACCCCTCCTGTAGTGCCTACGGTTGATCCCTCCGGTCTCAAGCGGGAGAATGAGAAACCAGTACCCCCTCCAGACTTCTGAACCATAGCCATATGATATAGTGAGCCGAATATTGAGTCCATATTGTCTTCAATTGGAAGCACGAAGCACGCGCTGCATTGGCCGATTTCAGTCCCTGCATTGAACAGAGTAGGGCTATTTGGGAGAAACTCTAGATTGGCCATCATATAGTAGAAGAGGTCGTCGTACTCTTCCACATCTGCACTTGCATCAAACTGCTTCTCGACACTAGCCACAGCTCCAGAGACTCTTCTGAATAGCTGGGAAGGGGTCTCGGTGGGATTGCCATCCTCATCTTTCAGAAGATACCTGGAGAGAACCGTGGCAGCATTAGGACCAAACTTGAGATCATCTACAACTCCCATCATTTGGAGAATCTTTCTTGCCTCATGGTGCTTCTCTCGATATTTCATGTATCGACGAGCAATCTCTGTAAATCCACGTAACATGAGTGTGTCTTCAACTATGTCTTGAATCTCCTCGATATGGATGACATCTCGTTCCTGTTCAGAAATGATTTGGACTACTTCCTTTGTCAGACCCCGTACGGGAGTAGTATCAGCATTGATTGATTGGAATGCTTTTGTGATTGCTGCCTCAATCTTTGAATCGTCGAACTCTACTATTCTCTTGTCTCGTTTCTCAACCTTCAATGTGCTTCCTCTCCGGCAGATGATCTCTCACATGTTCAAACGCTCGTTGCGCTATAAGCCTCTCTATTCAATCCTCTCAATCTGGCTCCTTGCAAAGATTCACTAGATTGATAAGCTGGAAGATGGAGTCCCATGGCTATTCGAACGGCTAAAGGATTTGAGGTGAGAATGGAGTGAGTGAAGAAGCCAAGGAAATCTACACACCATTCGTCCTTCGGACTGGTTTCATGCACAGCTACCACCGAACAATCCCGCTCCTCGGTTTAGCAGTCATATTGGAATTCATCTTCTGGACATTGGGCAACTTCTGGCCTCAGTTTAGCGAGCTGGGCTATGAGCGATGGGGAATTATCCTCATTCTTGCTCTCATATTGCCGGTTGGGGTATGGGCAATAAGAAACATCGTTTCAGACTATGATGACCTCTTCGATGTATTTGACGGGGAAACTGAGGAGAATCTGAAGCTATATCGAAGTATGGACCGTCCTCCCTCAGAAACTCAGGATGAGATGAGGAACCTCTTCAGGAGCAAAGAAACATACAATTCCTTTCGCGATGGTGCACGAGAGATCATCTTTGAAAAATGGGTGGAGGTCGGGGTCTTCACATCCATTGGCATCGTGTATATTGTTATATTCACCACCAGCATCTATCCAAAGATACTCGGCGCAGCTCATTCAGTATACCCTCTTGTTATACTGGAAGTTGCAGGTGATGTTCTCTCAACATTGCTCATGACCCTGTCAATTTCGCTTCTGGTAGTGTTCGGTTTCGGGTATTTGCGTACAATATCGCATTTGGGTAGTTTCCAAGATGACTTCAGCGTGTGGAACTACATCCGACATTTGCGTGGAAGTCCAAAGAATGATGGGTCATTCATGTCGTATTGGAAATTCATTGATTGTACATCAATGATTGGCAAGCATTTCTCACGGATTGCGTTCCGTATCGTCCTGCTCATGGTCCTTGCGGCGCTATCGCAACTGCTCTTTGGACCCCCTGGAGCTGTGATTTGGATAATCGCAGGATGGAGTATACTCATTGGCATTCTGATTCTGTCCATTCCATTGAATTCACTCCACAAGGTCATGGTAGAAACAAAGAATGCGGTAATGAAGGAACTGGATGAAGAGTATGATCATCTAACTTTAGGATTCGTTTCTCAACTCCGTGAGCTCAGTCGTAGTAAAAAAGCAAATCGTCAGGAAGAAGAGAGCATAGAATTGGCTACTAAACTCACAGCTCTACGAGGGATTATACAGGAAACAAGTCAACACAGTGTGTGGCCAATTGAACTCCCAATGGTGGTGAGAATCTTGGTGGCTTCTCTGATTCCATTATTGATCACACTCATAGACTCGATACTTACTCTATGGGGGATTATTTCATGATATCTATAGAGAGCTGATTTGAGGCGAGTCTAATTTCCCGAGCCACTTCCTCACAATGCATTTTAGATTGTTTTCGCCATCCGTCAAACATGCCAAAGGTAACGGTTGTCGACTTCATGGGAGAAGTTGTGAAGGAATCCGACGTCAAGGAAGGAACAAAGCTTCTCAAGGCCCTTATAGAACATGAGATTGACATAGTCCATTCTTGCGGTGGGAGGGCGAAATGCACCACCTGCAGAGTAACTGCAAGGAAGGAATTACCTAGAAAGGTGACTCAAGCCCAGAAGGAGATCTTCGAGAGGAAAATAGAATCAGGTCAGCCCCAATTCGATGCCCCTCAGGTGTTCCTGTCATGTCAGGTGCTAGTGGAGAAAGACATGACA
>JBHLRP010000151.1:0-2790 GCA_048882485.1 Candidatus Thorarchaeota archaeon | reverse complement strand
ACAATCATCGACGCCATCTCCATCAGAATCCGGAACCACTGGATTTGAAAACACTCTGGTTGAGAAGAGGGTTTGGTTTGGGTCAGTGGATATATTATATTTGAAAGTCATTACCCAGCCGGCAACCTCCATGTAATCATCCAAGCCATCTCCGTCGCTGTCCTTGTTCGTTGCATTTGTCCCATAGACAAGTTCGTAATAGTCTATGAGGCGGTCTTCATCTGTGTCAAATGTCGTTGGATCTGTTCCGATATCACGTTCGTATTTATCGCTGAGCCCATCCGAGTCGGTGTCATATTTCCAAATGTTTGTCGCCCACAAATTGGTCTCCTGAGTGTTGTTGAGTCCGTCACCGTCGTGATCGTTAGAAGTAATGCCTCTCCAGTTGGCAAAGTCATTGATATTCTCAGGAAGCACATCGAAATACAGCCTGGTGTAGACAAAGGAGTGCGTAGTTTTTGTTGCATCTTTATGCGTGCATTTGAACATGCCGAGCCAACGATGATACCAGATGTTCCAAATCTGGTGGTAGGAGTTTATCCTAATTGCCACTGGAAAGTTAGGCATCCCTATTCCTGGCTCAATCCAAGCGCTAGAATTATAGAACTCGGCTCTCCAGCCCGCTCCGTATTGGGTATCTAATGGATCCCTATTCGGATAGCCTGAGGTATCTGGTATGTAAGGTGCACCTGTTTCACTCGTATTAGAGAATGAACCAGGTGGTGCATCAATGCTTATCCAAGGCACGTTCCAGCTTCTTGACACCCAATAATCTGCACCGCTGCCTGTCGCAGTTAAGTTGCCAACAAGCTGACAAAGCAGTTCGATTCTGTCCCCGACATCTAGTCCGTTATTATCAATGTCGTAAGTGTTTATTGTTGGATTGCCGGAAATATCACTTACGGGCACCACATTGCAGACTTGATTTGGACTTCCAAAGATAGCTTTTGTGAGCCACTCTATGATAGTGCTCCTAGCATCAAAAAGGAAGTCGAATATTGCCAAGAATATCTCGAAAATCCATCCGACAACAGGTATCGTTCCTATCGCGGCGCTAAGAAGTGTCCAAATGACGTTTATAACCGTTGCAACTACCCCGTAGGCAATAGCCAACTCAGTACCTAGAGTTCCTCCAATTGCCATGCCAATCTCAATCGCCATCCATATGGATAAACCAATGCTCACAAGACAAGAGATAACAGTAAGAGATTTGCCGATTGCTTTAACGAATTTGCTTGCTCCTGAGGCGATTTTACTGATAGCTTTACATGATTTTAGCCATCCACGAGTGCCCTTTCCAGCAGCTACTGCTGCTCTGCTGAAGCCCTTGGCTGGTAGTAATTTCAGAGACTTAAATGCCTCCGTAGTAGTTTTTGTAATATCGCGTAGGTAGCCAAGTCCGTTGATTCCCCAAGAAATGATATTACCTACTGTACCTATGATTATTGCTTCTGGAAAGGCGAAGTTTCTTGGCGTGTCGCCCACTTGTGTAATTATCGTCTGCCCAGCGTGCCAATTCAGCATCAAGGCTAGTAGATTGTAAACAGAAAGGTCGTCGTTACCCCACTCCAGAATCTCAGTCATAATCTCCTCTATGAAGAGATAGCGGAAGTTAGAGGTGTTGTATAGATTGGTCTTCATTGTTTTCGCAATGGTGATTTCTTCGGCAACCATATCGAATGTGCACGAACTGCCCATGATATAGGTGCCAGTCAAAGCCTCGGAAAGCTCCAAGATCTTGCTATGATCTTCATTGGCGATTATAATTGGTACATTCTCACTCTCTGGGAAGTATGGAGCCAATCCTTGAAGTGCGGCTGGCAACATGTCATTGCTCATCGATACAAATGCCTCATCCCGATTCGAGAATGATGCGATTAAATTATACACACTAATACCATGACTGGCCAGAATATCAGGCATATCTGCTAAAGTGGTGGTAGAATTCCTCAAGAAATCGTAGGCAAGCAACAGATTTGCTGCAATTGTCTGATTTCTGTTCTCACTATAGATCAATCCCAAATCAGAACCATAGCACTCCTCCACAGCTAGTCCAGATAGCATGAATGGCTCTTCATAAGTGACAAGAGTTATTGGCTCGGAGTAATAACCGAAGTCATCAACCTCAAATCCAACAAATTCGGAAGAATTTGCAGTCAAGATGCCATCAGATCTGGGAGAAACATAAAGCTCATTGTGAGCGACATAACCTGTCTTGCCTGCTTCACCTCTGATTGAAAGAAATGATTCCTTCTCACCGATTTCAGTACCCTTAAACACAAGAATTCCGCTATCAGCGACTGTAAGGTATGGACCATTGGGTATCTTGAAAGCAACCATATCATAGCCAAGATCCAATATTTGAAGCCCACCATTCATGGGCTCGGTCTGATTGGCTATTGCGATTCCATCAGCTCCAAGAGATACATACATGCCGCTAGGAGCAGATAAAGCACTTACACTTACATCACTGTACCCTATCACCTTCCATATCAGTTCAACCTGAAGAGAAAGGTTCACTGGAGCTGATTCCGGATAGAACATTCTACCTAAGAACCCAACAATATTACCATACTCCATCACTGGTGCAAGAGGCAGATGCACATAGCCTGGCATGGCGGTTATGCCGTGCTCGTTTAGAATCTCCTGATCAGGAATCACATTAGTTGTAACATTGAGTTTAGGAACGACACTAACGTCTCTCTTTGAATTGTCCAGATCCTTCATTCTACCCTCTGCATCGTATGGCCAATCCCAAGTCTGGTAGAATAGCTTTAGATTTTCAGGATT
>JBHLRP010000150.1:0-2874 GCA_048882485.1 Candidatus Thorarchaeota archaeon | reverse complement strand
TCACCTAGATTCATCTTCGCGCCTCTGCGTGTACCAACATTGGGAACGGTCGTTCCTGCATGAAGATTCCACTGCTTGAGCTGGTGACCTGAGAGCTGATGAATGGGACGCAGACCGTGCTTCTTGATGGTTCGTTCGATTGCAGCACCAACCTCTCCTACACGGACTCCTGGCTGAATCACTTCTATAGCGGCGTCCAGTGCAGAACTTGATGCTGCGATGAAGTTCTCATAGGATCCATCTAAATCAATAGTGACAGCTGTATCCACTAGGTGACCATTGACATGAGCACCAATATCCAGTTTGACCAGCCCCTTTTTTGGAAACACCCTGCTATCAGAATGGGGACTGGTATAGTGTGCAGCTTCCTCATTTAGAGAAACATTGCAGGGAAATGCTAGGCCTCCTCCATACTCCATTATCTTCTTCTCTGTAAGTGTGCAGATTCTCAAAACCTTGACTCCAGGCTTGACTTGAGGACTCATTTCCTTTAGGACTCTTGCTGCAATTCGGCCAGCCTTAATGAAATCAGGATGAGGAGAGGTCATTGTCACTTACGAGGGCAGTAGATTCTAATCTTAAGGAGTTCTATGCATGAGCTTCATTATAGTAGGTAACAAAAAAGGATACACTGAAGGCAGAAATGACTAATTTAAGATACACCTTCCCAACATAGGATGCAGAGAGTTGTCATTAGGAGAGAGAAAAAATGAAAGCTACATATCTTGGTCACGCATCTTTCAAGATCGAGTGCGAGGAGAGAATTATCTTCATAGATCCCTGGTTGAGTGGGCCGACATCACCATTGAAGGCGGAAGATGTTGAGAAGGCAGATATTGTCCTGGTCACACATGACCATGGGGATCATGGTTATACAGAGGCTGTGGAAATCTGCAAGAAGACGGGTGCATACTTTGTTGCAATCAACGAGCTTGCACTGCAGGCACAGAGCGCAGGGGTTGAGAGCGTGCATACGCTCAACATTGGTGGTAGCGTAGATATCGATGACATCAGAATCACTCTGGTTCATGCGTTTCATTCATGCGGAATAGGTGCTCCAACAGGATTCATTGTTAATCTTCCATGTGGTATAGTCTATCATCCTGGTGACACAGGAGTATTCCTGGATATGGAATTGATTGGAAAGATATATGGAATAGATTTACTCTTCATTCCCGTAGGTTCGTACTACACGTGTGGACCAGAAGAAGCTGCATGGGCAACAAAGCTTGTCAGACCAAAGGCTGTCATCCCTATGCATTACAACACATTTCCTGCAATTGAACAAGATCCAAAGGAATTCGAAGTGCTTGTTTCTAAGATGGCATCTGATGTGAAAGTAGAAGTCATGAAACCTGGGGAAACCATAGAGCTAAACTTCTGAATATTTGGATTCCTACACTGTCATGGAGAAGCAGGTATAGCCCACATCTCTTGACCTAGAATTAAAGCGGCAATCAGAACCACCACGAGGAGTATGATTGCCAATTCCCGTTTTTTTAGTTTCCAGACCAACTCGTCACGCTCACACCATAAGATGGTGGTCGACACCTGTGTCCCATACCACTAACTCCCAGCATCACAGCATCAGAAATGCATCTGGCTCCACCGAGTTGTCTCGTGCTGGGCATATTGGCATCGACCGGCCTGTCAATGTACGAAGTCTGGGTGACCCACATATCATCTGAAACTGGGTTTCATCATATGAGTCCGTTATGACTCGTCCAAACGGTTCTTGACAGGCATTGTCCAGGCTGTTACCCATCCCTTGCGCAACACCTCATAGGCGAAGCCTCTGTGTGCCCTCGTGAATGGGTTATTTCTCCTGAACGTATAGAATTTGGAATCAATGGTTATTAGCGTTGCCAATTGGCGCGATTCTTAAGCATATGTGGAGAAGCAGACCAACTTGGTGGTGCTAACGACAGCTTCAAATACGCATCAGTTCAGACCAAGCATGTAAGGAGTCACACCTTGAAGGAATCGGGTGTGCTTTACGATCATCATATCATCATATCACAAGCCACGGCTTGACCTCCTGAAGAGAGGCGCCGTCGCGCGCGTCATAAGACGTTTATCAATCACAAAATCATCAGAATCATCTAATCATCATTGCACAAGAAAGGCATGACAGAAAGCCGACTCGGTGGGTCCGTTCCTAGTTGAACATGAAGAGGTTGGAGATAGGTACCTGTACCATGATGGTGCGCGAAGAGTGCATCTCAGTATGAGAGGCAAAAGCGCGGGCAGTATGACATAGGAGATACCATCATTGGGAACAGATTTCGATTCAAGTACTGCGAAATACGTCATAAGAGCAAAGATTGACATCGATGGCGTAGTAGACAAGCCAGATGTTGTGGGAGCAGTATTCGGACAGACAGAGGGCCTCTTGGGGGAGGACCTCGATCTCCGGGAGCTACAACGAACAGGGAGAATTGGTAGAATCCAGATTGCCATCAAGTCGCAAGGTGGACACAGTCGCGGCGAGATTGTCATCCCAGTTTCTCTCAACAAGACAGCAACAGCTATACTCGCAGCGTCACTGGAAACCGTAGACAGAGTAGGACCCTGCACGGCTAAGGTGACCCTAGAAAAGGTGGAAGATATCCGAGGTGCAAAGCGGCGGAAGGTTGTCAGCAGAGCAATCAGCATTTTGAAGGGATGGGAAGAGGATATTGCACCAGGAGCTACCGAAATTACAACTGCTGTGACAAAGGGAAGGAAGGGAGGCGTTGCCAAGTTTGGGCCTGACAATCTCCCAGCTGGCCCAGAACTGGCCAGAAGCAAAGAGATAATCATTGTTGAGGGAAGAGCCGATATTCTCAATCTCATGAAATATGGGATTAATAACACAGTTGCTGTGGAAGGAAC
>JBHLRP010000149.1:0-3002 GCA_048882485.1 Candidatus Thorarchaeota archaeon | reverse complement strand
ATGTCAACAAAGGGCCTAACTCCCGCCAGAATATCAATGAAATATTTACGCATGACTAAATCATCGCTAACGATTTGCAGCATTATGTCTATGTTATCAATTGACTTGTATAGGATATTCGCCAGATACTCAGCTGCCGCCAAATCGCTCAAGATGTTCTCCTTGACAATTCTTCCATATTCCATCACATGTGATGGTTTCTTCTTCTGAGCAGCCTCACAAGCTACCTTGGCAGCAATGATGCCCGATTCCATTGCATAGAATATTCCCTCCCCAGATAGCGGGGATACTAGTCCTGCTGCGTCTCCTACCAGCATTGTCCTTCTGGCCACAAGTGGTGTCTTGGGGACTCCCAGAGGGACTCTGAACGCACTCTGTCGAGATAGGTCGAACTTCAGACCCTTTGCTTCTTCCACACTCTTCACAAAGGACTTCCAATGGTCCTTGAGATTCGCAGCTACGTCCAATCGAGTCCCAATTCCCACACTCAACTCATCCTTCTTTGGGAAACACCATCCGTAGCCCCATTGGATTAATCCGAAATGAACATCGACTCCTATTGATTCCTCAAAGTCAGAAAGGGACATACAACGTTTGATTTCATTTTCTTCAACAGGAACGTCAACAGAGATGCAGAGTCCGACTTTGTCTGATTCCCACCTATCACGCAAGCCCACTTGTCTAGCTACAATTCCATTTACCCCGTCTGCACCAACTAGCAATTGTGCCTTATAGGAGTCGCCTACGGTCAACACTCGTATTCCTGACCGTGTCTGTTCAACACCAACTGCCTTTGTGTCCTGAATGACCTCCGCCCCAGCATCGATTGCTCTCTCAATAAGGTACTTGTCAAAAGTCCGTCGTTTCACAAGATATCCTGCGAACCGCTCATCAATTGTGAATTCAAAATAGGTCCCTTTTCCAGAATATACTCTTCCTCCAGAAAAACGCAGCTCTGTGACAGGTTCAATATCAAAGTCCACTAAGTCCGCAACTCGATGCGTGAGAACGCCAGCACACAGCTTATCTCGCGGATGAACTTCTTTCTCTATCAGGAGTACATCTAGACCGCCCAGCGCCGCAGCTCTAGCACATGATGCTCCAGCTGGCCCTCCTCCAACAATCACGAGATCATGCATAGAAAATCACCAAGCGGTGCTCATTAGAAGTATCACAACAGCAATAAATCATGTCAATATCTCCCTGTTCGGTGAAGATGTTACCAGAGAACGCGAATGCCAAAGTATGTCTAATCACCACCGGAGGTACAATCTCAAGTGTATATGATCCCCAGACACAGGCACTGAGACCAGGACTCTCTGTTCCTGCGCTGCTTGAGAGTCTCCCTAAAGGCATGGGCAATGTAGAGCCTGTTCAAAGAGAGCTCTTTCAGCTTGATTCAGCCAACGCACAGCCTCATCATTGGCAGGAGCTCGCATCTGCTATCATGGACATACATGAGGAGATGCCAGATCTTCAAGGCATCGTTGTGTCTCATGGCACAGACACAATGGCATACTCCGCAGCAGCTGTGAGCTTCATGGTCAGAGATTTCGGGAAGCCGATCGTCTTCACCGGAGCGCAGATACCTGCTACCATTCCATGGAGTGATGGTCCACGCAACCTCATAGATGCAATCAGGGTTGCTGCTTTTGGGGACATCGGTGAAACATGCATTGTATTCAACGGTGAAATTCACAGAGGCACACGAATCAAAAAGCTGCGAGTCAACTCATACGATGCCTTTGACTCAATGGATCCTACGCCCCTCGGGGTGCTTGCGCGTGATATCATCCTATATGAGGGGAGAAAGAAGCGTAGCAATCTAGTTCCTAAGTTTGATACACGAATCAGCGACAGAGTCTGGCTTCTAAAGGTGTTCCCCGGACTCCAACCAGATATTCTTTCCAAAATACTCGAAATGGGATACCAAGGTATTGTGATTGAAGGCTTTGGAGCAGGAAACATCCCTTCCGAAGAGAATGCAATTGCCGGGGCAATAAAGAAGGCTGTGAGTCGTGGCTGCTTTGTCGTCATCAGTTCACAATGTGCTTTTGGTCAGGCAGACCTTTCAATGTATGAAGTCGGAAGGGTGGCTGCGGAAGCTGGCGCGATGAGTGCTTATGACATGACCTCGGAAGCGGCGGTAGTTAAATTGGCTTGGATTCTCGGTAGGACCAGTGAGCCTGATCAAGTACGAAAAATGATGACGACTGACTATGTTGGAGAAATCACTTTTCTAGGACAAAGCGGATACAAGGGTACGTGAATGTGAGGAATATGGAAATAGAGGACGCTATACGAACCTTCGTGGAAGACTATCTTGAGAGCATCTCCTGCCAGGGTGTCGTTGGATTTGCAGTGTTCAAGGACGTCTATGATGAGCTTATGCCTATTCAGAAGGAGAAGCTTGTGGACATAGCGGCAGACAAGTTTGATGAACTGATGAATTCTGGATCGATAATCTCATTCGGAATAACCTATCAGGATGCCGCAATTGATGCCATAAACAAAGCAACAGATGGTGGAACTGACTATGAGCTCTGGAACTTCTACAGCGGAGAGTATGCGCGATTAAATCAACTATTAGACCAAACCTCACACGCAGTTGCAGAACGATTCGATGGCATCCCAGTAACAGCAACTCTTCAAGGGCTCACTGACAAGGTCAAGCATGTCACTGACTACTACGGTCTCACAATTTCCCATCGTGTTGTGGCTGAGATGGCAGGCTTGGGATGGAGAGGGAAGAATGGTCTGCTCATAAACGAGAAGTTTAGTTGCGCTATTCGATTCGCCTCAGTGCTGACCACATATCCTCTAACAGCTCCAGGAAAAATGGATTCGCAATGTGGCAAGTGCCATGCGTGCGAAGATGTCTGCACATTCATCAAGAACCGCGAGAAATTGCCCAACTACAGAGAGAACTGTCGGAAGTATATCGTGCATCTCCAGTCTGAGGGCCTCACACATGATGTGTGCGGAAAGTGTATCCAAGCCTG
>JBHLRP010000148.1:0-3131 GCA_048882485.1 Candidatus Thorarchaeota archaeon | reverse complement strand
GTTTTTCTATCAAATCAAAAACTGAATCGTAGAGTTTCTTATGTTCGATCAACTCGGACACTCCTGAAACTAGACGAAGGGTGCGCTAGAAGTGCCCTCGTTATATGGCCTACGACCTGAATCAATCAGGTTCTTCTAGACCCGGCAGATAGAGCAATTCGAGCATGGAATCGCTGGGTGGTCCGGTTAGGATAATACTGGCAGTCCAAAGGAACTCAGTATCTATAAGTGACAAAGAGAAACCACCGTCTACAAGGTTCACAAGGTAATCAAGGAGTCTTATGGTCTGCAATGCAGTTCTTCTGCATTGTTCTGTTGTGCCATTGTTCAATTGAGTTGAATCCACTGGAACGGTGACTTCTATATCCAGTTGAACGCCTTCGACTATTCTGGTGAGGAGCATCCGAACACCGATATCATCTACCAATACTATGGTGAGATCAAAGGCATCTGAGAAAGAGGAGGGGTGAGCAGCCATAAGCCGATCGTATTCCTCCAGAATATAATCACGAGTCATGACCATCGCGCTCTCTCTCCCTTTGTGGTTCAGACGCTTTCCTTTCTGCCTAAGATGTAGGCAATCACAACGCCTGCAGAAGCTGCATCAGCAAACATTTCCATTCCATGGAACATTCTCAGAAGCAGTGGGAATTGGTCAGAAATCAGGAATATTGCTAGTGCGCCTCCAATGTATAGCAAGGCTGCTAGAATGACTGCTAGATACCTCCAGTCCAGATTAACGGAGATAATCAGTGGCAGAATCATCAAAACCAGGATGAATCCTCTAACCAGCTGCAGTGCAAGAACCACGTGAAGTTCTGGTAGTACAAGTTCGTAGCCAACGCCCCCCTCAGTGTAGTAAGGCAGTACGAATGGAGAGATGATGGCACCGAAGACGAAATAGATGACCATCCAGAGTGTCGATGAGATAACATAACGTCCAGCGAATTGCGAAGCGCTAGTCCGTCCAAAGTACTCCTGACGCATTTCTCGAAAGTTGCGAATCGGACCTGCTGGTTTGAAGAGGAGGGTGCCAACTAATGCCGTAGGCAATACTAGAATCCATCCGAATACTAATGCCCCAAACATCAGCTCAGGCGCTCCAACAAACTGAGTTGTGAAGAAGGCTCCTTCAAGAACCGGCATTAGCATCTGAATGACGTAGACTGCCAGCCAAGTAATCAAGAACCTTGCCGCTTTTCCCAGTGGTATGTTTGTGTTGAGATAGTAAAGAGTACCGCCATAGAGCACCGCTGTGATGCCAGTTCCAATGGCAAACCCTACTGATACATATCCCTGAATGGGAATAAGTAGCCCGAAGAGTGTATATAGAGCGGCAAAGACCGCAATCTTGGTCACGTCCAATAGTGTAAATCGAGTTTGATTCATTATTATTCACAGGTATGAACTATTCGATTTTGAATATGAAATCGTGGTAGCGGAGAAGTGAGAAGAAGGCCATCTAAAGAGCACTGCTTGGCCATGTCCTAACTAGTGAGTTAGATTCCGGCCAAGTCCGAATCACTGGCCTGCAGAAGCGAGCAATTTCTCCATCTCATACTGTTTTAGGTCTGGATAGCTGGATGAGGGGCGTCCAAAGATGGACACAACACTTCTGACTTTCTCTGACTTCTTGATTTGTATGGCGATCTCATCCAATCTTTTCAGGCTGGAACCGACAAATGCAGCAAAGATGACCGGTTCTGAAGCTGAAATCATTGGCAGATAAAACTCGGGGAAACTTGTATTGAAGAAGCCTATCATGTCGTTGATGTCCGTCTTTTCAGGTATCCACTCAGTTTTGGCAATCATAGAGATTCCGTCACTTGCGTTGAGGTTCCAAGATAGCGAGAGTCGAACCCCCTCTCCCCCAATAATCTCATTGATCAGTCGTCTGACCGATCGAGCAGCAAGCCCTGTCTCCTTCGCAATCTTTGCGACTGGCATTCTCGCATCCCTTACCAGGGCCTTGATGACCTTTAGGTGTGATTTTGAGTACTCAGCTTTTTTACCCCTCGGATAAACCAGCGGACTGAGTTCAACATCTTTCACCGGCTTCTGGCTTCTGAGGAATGCTCCCAACTCAGCCAATCCTCTTGTTCCGATGTAAGTTGCGAATAACATATACGTGCTACCAGAGGTTGGGCCTACAATATTGACCATGAGGTTCTCACCTAGGGTGTCGCAGAACTCGTGCTCATCCTCGGTCCCATCTGTTTCAAGCACGCAGAGAGACACGTCGCCGCCAAACATCTCAAGACTCAGCTCAATAGTGAATCTCTCAATAACCCCCTCCTTAACTAGCCTGTCAACCCTCTTCTTTACAGCATTTGAGCTAATGTCAAGTATCCTTGCTAAGCTCTGGTATGGTGTCCTGCAGTTTTGGGATAGGCTAAGCAGAATGGCCTTGTCTATTCTGTCCACTCTAAAATCCTCTTTCCAAGTGAGAATCATTCGGATAAGAAAATTGTCGAAAGCTGCAAATCCTTGAGGTCATGCATTAAATCCTATTCCACTACTTCCAAGCCTAGATGATGGGTCGCTAGCAGTGTCCATGTTATCTGACTTTTCGTCCTGAATTAACCGGGTTCTTCCAGACTCAATGGATGGATCAATTCGAGTAGAGAGCCGTTTTAGTTCCTATCTAGGCTTGAATGTTCCTCCCCACTCAACCATGTCGCTGACTGTAGTTTCTAAGTTCCACTTCGGCTGATACCCCAACTCTCGGCGCGCCTTTGAGTCATCAACAACATATTCAGAGCCCATTAACTTCACACGAAAAGCTGTCAGGAATGGGCTGTCCTTACGGTGAAAGGCTCGAAACAGACCTGAGGTAACCTTTCCCATAGTGAGTGCAACTTTGTAGGGAACACTCCGGAAGTCCTTTGATACTCCCAGTTCATCTGCCAGGGCTTCTATGAAGACCCGCATCTCAGTAATGAATGATGTAACGTTGTACGCATTTCCATGAGCCTTTCCGAAGTTTTCTGCAGCCAAGATTAGACAGCGCGCGACGTCTTCAGCGTGCACAATACTTTGCTGATTCTTCCCCCTATCCAAGTGTATCCAAGTTCCCGATTTCACTGCCTCGATGAGTG
Organism: Candidatus Thorarchaeota archaeon; assembly: GCA_048882485.1. GTDB lineage: Archaea > Asgardarchaeota > Thorarchaeia > Thorarchaeales > Thorarchaeaceae > SMTZ1-83. The sequence continues at coordinate 33 of JBHLRP010000148.1, read as the reverse complement.
TAGGGCCCAAGTACATGTCACCATGGCCTACCA
>JBHLRP010000147.1:0-3173 GCA_048882485.1 Candidatus Thorarchaeota archaeon | reverse complement strand
ATGGGTCTTTCAACAGCCAGCATTTCAAGGACGTCGCGAAGGTCAGGCAAAACCGCAAAGCTCCCCTTCATTTTCATAGCAAGGCGGTTTGATTCAGGAATTCCAGTCTGAGCTGCAGAGCCTTCAGCTTTTGATACTATGAAGTTAGGAAATCTGAGTCCATAGACTACCTGTGCAGTTTCAATCACCTTGCTCACAGCATGAACATTGTGAAGGACAAGGTAGACGTCTTTCATTGTTTCATTCAAGGTATGTTCGGACCTCCTCTGCAATTAAGTGGGATATTAGGGGTGGAACACTCTCACCTACTTGATTGTATTGACTGTCCTTTGGCCCTTTGAACACAAATGAGTCAGGGTAGCTCATGAGTCTTGCGTGTTCACGAACAGTGAGAAGTCTATTCTCAAATGGGTGTATATAGCGAGACAGACCAATGATTGATGTGGCTATCTGATCAGGGGTCAGCCGAACCCAATTGGGTAGACTTCTCTTCTTACTAGCTCGGAAACGCTTAGCACCATGACGCCATCGAGTTCTCCTGATTTCTTTCAGCTTGTCCTCAGTCACTGAGTTTCGTTCGTGGTTTGGGACCTCATTTCGAGGCGAAAAAAGAGCATCTTGGTCTAGTGAGGGTAAATCTCCGATAGCTTCCATCACCCGGGGAGGAACTCCACGAGGAAGATTCAGTTTCACATTGCTAATGAACAGTCGAAGGCGCTTGGATGGATTGCCATGATGATGCGCTCGCACTAGGTTGAACCTTACATCATCAATTCCAACTCTTTCAAGCTCCCGACGAACAATCTCTCTACCTCCAGCCTTGATGAGAGCAGCCACATTTTCAATCACAAATACTTCAGGTGATAGGTCACCGATTATCCTGATTGTGTCGAGCAGGAGGCGCGCAGTGTCAGCCCCATATATTCTCTCTGCAGCAGATTTCGCACTTTCTGGATTAGCTTGGCTGAACTCCTCACAGGGTGGAGATGCTATGATGATGTCAGGTATGCCTCCGAGTTCATGTTCCAATTCAATCGAGTGAAGATCTCCAATGTTTCGCTGAATTACCATGGATGAGGGGTAGTTAAGGGAGTAGGTTTCCAAAGCTACTGGATCAATGTCTACAGCTAGATGTGCATCACTTATACCTGCAAAGCCCGAGGAGAAGCCACCGGCACCCGAAAAGAGATCCAGTACTTTCATGTTGAGTATTCCATCTTTATCGAAGAACAAGAGTCTTGCGTACTAGACTAGCTGATTGGGGAATAAGGAAGAGTTCAAAAGTGACGTTACGCCTTCCGACTGCGAATCTCAGGGACTGAGTGTGAGAGAATGGGCGAAGGCGTAGGATTCGGTAAAAGCATCTTATTCGGAGAGCACTTTGTCGTCTATGGTCTTCCAGCACTAGCTGCAGGGATATCCTCAAAGACCGTAGCATACGTTAGCCGATCCAAGGATCTTGGCTGGCGGCTTGATGACAGAAGACCTGAGGTTCCAGGCTACAAGGCAAAGAAATTAGATGAACAGGTCGTTTCAATCAACAATGTGATCAAAGCCGCAGGCATCGACCTAAGTGACAATGGAATCTTCATCGAGTATGAGGGCGACTTGGTCGGCGCATCAGGTTTTGGGGCCAGTGCAGCCAGTTGTGTTTCTTTGGCTCGTGCATTGAGTGACGAGTTCGGACTTGGATTTGTTGACGACAAGATAAACGAGATTGCATTCGAGGGTGAGAAAGGATATCATGGCACTCCCTCGGGGATTGACAATACTGCGTCAACTTTTGGAGGGCTCATCTGGTACATCAGAAACCTTGATGGAAGGCCCCCAACCTTTGAGAAGATGAAGCTAGCCGATTCAGTGCATTTGACAGTAGCATCAACCGGTCTCACAGCTAGTACCACAGAAGTAGTGGGGGATGTTAGGGCTAAGAAAGAGAAAGACCCCAAATGGTTTGATGAAATTGCCTCAGAGTACAAAGATTTGGTTCATGAAGCACGTGATGCTCTTCTTAGACTTGACATAGATCGAGTTGGATCATTGATGGACAGAAACCATGAACTCCTGCAGGAACTGACTGTTTCATGTAGAGAATTGGACGAGATGGTTGAAATAGCTAGGAAAAACGGTGCTATTGGCTCGAAAGTTACAGGTACAGGGCGGGGAGGAAACATGATTTCGGTGTCTCCTGATGTAGAAACTCAAAAACAGGTTTCAGACGCTCTTGAAAAGTGGGGTTCACCATTTGTCTACAATACTACATTCGGACTTTAACTGAGGTGAGATGTGTTAATGATACTTGAGAAGCATATAGAAAATCTAGCAAAGGCAGGAAAGCTCACAACTATTCACAAGACTATCTCGAAGAACCTTGAGATTGCTGGTGTTCTTAAGGCACTGGAGCCTGAGCCGGTTCTATTCGAGAAGGTGAAGGAAGTCGAGTTCAGGGTCGCTGGAAATCTCTTCTGCACAAAGGGACAGATTGCAGATTATTTTGGAATAGAGACCCGCAAGCTAATCCCCACTCTTGCCTCTGCGATTGAGAATCGTAACCCTCCAGAGAAGACAGAAAAGGCAGCTTGTCAAGAAGTTGTTGCCGATGGAGTTGATCTCGACAAGTATCCAATTCTCCTGCATAATGAGGTCGATGGCGGGCCTTACATATCGTCAGGTGTGGTTGTGGCAAAGGATCCTGAGTATGGACAGAATCTAGACTTCCATCGTGCAATGCAAATCAGCAAGGACAAGATGGTCACAAGAGTAGTGAGAGGCCGTGACTTCTACAAGTTTCTAGAACGAAATGGCGAGATTGAGGTGGCATACTGTATCGGGAATACTGCGGAAGTGCTTGTAGCTGCTGCTACGTCTGTGGAAACTGGAGTTGATGAGTTAGAAATCGCCAATGCGCTCAAGCCAATCAAAGTCACAAAAGCTAAGTCAGTAGACTTGATGATACCTGCAGATTCCGAGTTTGTCTTTGAGGGGAGGGTAGTACTTGAGGAGAGACATGACGAAGGACCCTTCATTGATTTGACCGAAACAGTCGATGTTGTCCGCCAGGAACCTATCTTTGAAGTCAGGAAGATAACACATCGCAAGACCGCGATATGGCAGGGCCTGTTGCCGGGGCGGTCTGAGCATAAGGTATTGATGGGAATGCCTAGAGAACCAAC
>JBHLRP010000146.1:1471-3186 GCA_048882485.1 Candidatus Thorarchaeota archaeon | reverse complement strand
TTTGCATCAAACTCTCTGTAGAGTCGCCCAGACTCTTCTAGAGTCAGTCGACGCTCACGCATTGCTATTCTCAGGTCCTCTTCCTCCTGAGGATAGTCCTCGATATCCCTAACTTCCACGATTATTCATCTCTCCCCTCATTATTTGAACTCCTAGTTGATGCTGGAAGACCTGGAATCCCATCATCCTTCGCACCAGGAAAAGGCGCTCATTTTGTTATGTTAAGCATATGCAAATTCTCTTTGACGAATATCACATCATAGTGGTACGATAATCGCACCTTTTGGAAGAAACCAGTGCGAAAATCACACCCTAGGAAAGGGAATGATGTGAATTTGCGAAAATGAATCATATCGAGAGAGTTATTTGGACAATAGTAAGCGAAAGCAACAGAAGGCGAGAAGGCATCGTTGCAGGAGAAGTGCGATGCGCGAGCGCGTGACAGGCCTGCAAGCTGCCACATTCTCCTTATTCCAAGGCTTTCACGAACAACGCAACCTGCGCAATCATATGCCCAATGAGTAATGGTTAAAGGAGAACTCGAGTTTTTCGAGATGATACAAATGCAGTTTCCAGGTCTAGAAGGCGACTTCACAGGGCTCATCAATATTGTATTCCTCGTGTTCATTATCATGATGAGTCTCTATGGCGCCAGAATCCAGATGTGGCAGTGGCTCAAGCAGATAGAGGCGAGCCTCGCTGAACTTGAGCAGATGAAGAAGGAATCAACTCAGAAAGCTACAGACACATTCAAGAAATTCGGTAGACCTGAGGAAGAGGTTGAGAAGGAGCTAGCTCGCTGGTTGGACTACTTCACAATAATGCCTGTGGACCTAGACCCAGCTGGGATACTGAAACGGTTAGACCATCTTCTGGATGAACGGAGAGACCGCTTCCAAGAATTCGTTTCGGAGCTTGCGCCAGAGGGTGTTTCAGCTGAACATCAATCATTGGAGAATACCCTTGAGGTGACTCAGGTCCTAGACCTGATCTTCCGAATCGTTCGACACTTCTACCTGATTGGGAAGAAGACTGGGAGTCAAATCATGATCATGCAGATTCACATGCAGCTCCCGGATATCATGCGACTAGCAAAGGCATACTTCGATGCCCTCGATGCGTTTGCAGAGGGCAAGCCTATTGGAGATGGTATTGGAGCATTGGTGGTCACTCGGTTCGCTCGCGAATATGGCGGGACTCCCGATAATTATGTCCATGAAATAAGCAGAGAGGTTGGCTATTACCCTATAGAGATGGAGGGCCGCACTGTCTATGCACTCAGAGCCACTGGTCCAGGCGGCACTGTAGGCAAACCTGGCTTTGCGGTCAAGAAACTCGTGGACGATAACAAGGGCAAGATTGCCAGAATCATCACGATCGATGCAGCTCTGAAACTTGAGGGAGAGGACTTGGGACGGGTGTCAGAAGGCACCGGTGCAGCAATTGGAGACCCAGGTCCTGAGAAGCATGCTATGGAGCAGACTGCAACAGAGAATGATATCGGCATCGAGGCCATTGTCATTAAAGAAGATGAGGCTGCAGCCGTCGGTGTGATGGACAAGAAGATTCTTGACTCTGTACCCGAAGTCATAGAGAGAATCAAGACATCGATTCTAAAGAGAACAAAGCCCGGTGACAAAGTCATCCTAGCTGGAATTGGAAACACTATTGGAATTGGACTCTGAGGTGACAGAAATATGGGATTAGTTAGCAGA
>JBHLRP010000146.1:0-1371 GCA_048882485.1 Candidatus Thorarchaeota archaeon | reverse complement strand
AGAATAATGGGCTTCTTATCAGAGATAAAGACGGTATGCTCCGATACGCTCACGGGTCGCGTTCCTTTCTCTACCTGCATCGGATGACCGATGATTGCCTTGGATTTGACTAGCTGCTTAAACTCGTCTAGGAGACTCACTTCGGAACTCGTTGATTTTATCCAGCGCGCAGTAAAGGGTAATGGACCATACTTCTTTCTGAGATACACTCTGAGTTTCTCAGGGGTTCCTTTCAATGGCTCATCTATTACGGAATTGGTGAATATATAGACGAAATCCGTATCCAATACCTCACCGATGCCAGTTGTGGCATAGGGTTCGATAGCATAGTATTCACCCTCTTCTATCCTTCCTCGACTTCGCGTCTTGGTATTGGGAAGCTTCTTCCCCGCATACAGCTTGTAGCGTTTAATGTTATGACCGGTGAGGTTCTTGATTGGTCTTAGGCCATATGCTTTGATGACTTTCTCGATTGACTTTCCAACTTCACTGAGTTCGATGCCAGGTCGCATCAAATCCAAAACATCGTCAAGTGCATCATCTGTGGCTGTGACAAACCCCTCAAGAGTGCCATCCATGTCCTTAGTCAATGCAGTGTCGACTATATGTCCGTCAATATGCACTCCTATGTCAATCTTTACCAACCCAAAGGCAGGGATTGTTGCGTCATCATTCAAAGGGGAAGTGCGATGAGCGGCGATATGATCAATGCAAATGTTACAGGGAAAAGCAGGACGGCCGCCGTACTCGACAATCTTCCTTTCAGCCATTGTACAGAGTTTAATGACCTTGGTCTTGGGCACAGCTGTTTGATTTACCTCATCCAGCACACGGGCTGCAATTTTCCCCGCCTTCACATAGTCAGGATGAGGCCCAGTCGACATGGCGTATCACGAATTTGCTTTACATGTCGGTTCTTAAGACGTTTCATACACGCTTTCAGGAGAATTAATCGCGCAGGGTTGTAACTATGGCTCCCTTTTCTCCAACAAATAGACTATGTTCGAACTGAGATACCATACCACCCTTACCCTCAATGAGCACAGGATAGCTTCTGATTGCACCTGCTCCGAGGAGAGTATGAAGTGCTGCTGTAACATCGACTCGAGACTTACTGAGCCATCTTGATGCCCAAGGAAGTGGGCCAAACTTCTTGCGTGCGGCGGTGCGAACTTGGTTTGTCAGTCGATCCAGTTTCTTCTTGTTGGTCAGCACATTCGCGAAGATGTAGGATTCTGGTGACGATTTCACTGTTCCATTGCCATCAGTTGCGAATGGTTCTACTGCGAAGGTTTCACCTAGATTCATCTTCGCGCCTCTGCGTGTACCAACATTGGGAACGGTCGTTCCTGCATGAAGATTCCACTGCTT
>JBHLRP010000145.1:0-3192 GCA_048882485.1 Candidatus Thorarchaeota archaeon | reverse complement strand
CTTCAACATTACTCCGTCAATAAGCTGTATAAAGAACATTATCGGCTCACGATATGGGGACATCTGTTGGAAACCTCAGGACAAGTTATTGCGGGACCTTTACAGGCCAGAGTACTGGTGACACTCAGAGATGAGCCAACTTGTGGGGTGGATCTCATGGATAGGTTAGTGATAAACAGTCCTGGCACGATCTATCCAGTCCTTGATTCCCTGAAACGGAAACAGCTTGTTGAATGTAGAACTGAGGAAGAAGGAGCGAAAAGGAGGAAAGTATACTCTCTTACTCAGTTCGGAGAGGAACAGTTGCATGAATACTTGACAAGTATGGTGAGCGTGTTCTGTAATGACATGCATACGCATACAGACAAGATAATAGAGTCTATAGGGAGTCTGCTGAAAATAAATCCCCGTCAGAGAATTCTCTGCACCCTAGACTACGAAAATATTCAGCATTTTTTTCGGGAGGCCAATGTGACTATCTCGCAGGATCTGTCAGAAGCTGAGGGCTCATACGATACGATTCTAAGCTTCTTGGGAGTCGGATGTATTCTAAGAAACGATGTGACGGAGATATCTGAGTACGTGAAACTGCTAGGTGACTTTCTGGAGATTGGGGGCATGTTGGTCAGTATTGAGATTGAAAGGACGAGTAATATCTTCGCACGCTATTTCTTTGAACGCGTGTTCGGTCTGGAAACCTTGCCTGGGCTAAAACGCGAAGAGCTCAAGGGCATTCTAGAATCGACGGGTTTCCACGACACTCGAGTCATATCAACGGACGGCCTTCTATTTGCCTTTTGTTCCAAGTGAGAGATCTGCGACTCATTAAGCAGTAAGAAACATTCTTGATGAGGACCCTGATTTCTCTTAAGGTGCATACTGACCCTACCGATTCCGCCATGGAAAGAACCGTGGAAAACCCGTCTGTCGCTGTTGAGGCTCGCAAGGCATCTGGTACTCACAGCAAAATGGTGCAGTGGACTGAAGCCGCTTCCGAACCGAGTTTGGATAAAGCTCGCGTATAAGAGTCTGGAGCAGTCTTGACTCTAATCGGTGACAAGTGTCGTGAGAAGGGTGGAACACGAAGGTTGAGGCTCTGGTTGAGGGATTGATTTCAAGAAGGAGAATGAACCATCTATTTCGATAAATGACTAGTGAGATATACCAGATAATAGGCGCCATGAACACAGGGAGAATCCATGGTGACACCAAGTAACCAGAATACAGATACGGCACAATGGATAAAACCGCAATCAGGACGGGGAGAAAGAGAACCCCACACATCAACGGTTCAGGCTTCCACTCTATTGGTCGTCCCAGCTTTGTCATCAAGTAGAGTATAGGTAGCCAATAGCCAAGAGCTGTATACAAGAGGATGACAACCCAGTACTCATGCAGAATGGGAAGATTTGGAATGATCCCGGTGGTGGCTGTTTCAATACCCAACGGAACGTATTCGTACCAAGTTATGCCCTGAAGATTAGAATGTGTTTCTCTTACTGAGAACCATGGACTTAGCCCTCCTACCATTAAGAGCAATATTGGGAGAAGTCGAGGATCAGACATGATTTCCTTGATTCTCACTGAAGTTCCCTGTCGTCTCAGATGAATAATACCCAATATCATAGAAGCAATTGTCAATCCAAGAAGTAACAACTCTGGTCCAAAGAGCACCACTCCAAAGTACGATTTGAATGGGAATTGGCATTCCAGTCGGAGATTATATGTGCCATTAATCGCTGCAATGGTTTCTACGCTTGATGAACGATATGATGACCAGTAGCGTGATCTTGACCAACTCCAAGGAGTCGGTATGCACAGTTCTACACTCAGATATTCCCCATAAGGAGCAAGATCCAAGCTCTCTGGCATCGGGTGTTCCACGAATTCAACGAACATAATATCATCGAAAGGGTGGCCTGAGTACTCAATTATCATGTGATAGAACGGCAAGTCTTGAGAGAGATCAATCTCAAGCTTCATGGTCGGTAATCTTAGACTCACAAATACACTTTGTTGTGCAACTATGGGGAACTGAACAGACAAAGGTGTATAGAGGGGGCCAGACCTCCAGTCCTCATAAGGCCAGCCAGCCGTGCCAGAAAAGTTCCCGGGGTTAAGATATATGGTGTCTTCTACACGTGCAGGCAGAAAGATCCCAAACTTGCCTGTGTCGTTATCTCGTGTGAAGTTCAATATAGGCTTCCGCCTGATTCCTTGCCACAGCTTATCCTCAAACAGGCTTCTACCGTCAGTGCTCTGGAAATCAAAGATTGCAGGACATAGGGGTCTCTCCGATCTTGCTATAATTTCGATAGACGTTTCAGAAAACTCGATTAACCCATCACCCTCGACACTGATTGAGAAATAGGCAGTGACAATCCACTCTCTTGTCAGATTGAGGTATGTTGAGATTGGCAGGTCTATCAGCAGCGACTTTGATTGTCTCGAATCAACAAGAATGAACCCTTCGAGATATGGCCAAGTTGGATACTCATCACTAGCATCAGCATCAATCCAGATGGAAAGATTTACTGGACCTGTTATGACCCCAATAGTTGCATTGAAGGCGACCTCTGTGTAGTCTGTGATAGCCAGATTCACCTCAGAACGATATACCCATTGGTATTGCCTCCATCCCAAGGTCCAGTCAGAAGAGCTAGGATGCAGCTCAGTCTTAAACAGAGTGGCCTCGTACTCAGTATCATCCTCCCGATGCTGAGTTGTCATTGAGGGCACAAGGTCGATTGCAGTGGTGGGAACTAGTATGGCCTGGGTCTCCATGGAATTGGCTAGTACGAAGGTCAGTGGATACGCAAACATCATGGATAAGACCAGAACTACAAGAAGTGATTCAAGTCTAATGACCCTCCTGAAACCATTTCCAATCTCAGCCAATCCAGAAACCAGCTGTCACTCTCTAAGAGAACATTTGAAGATAAACTCGTCGTGGGAAACGTGACAGCATTGACTGCTAGAAGTGGATGGCGAAACAGGTGGAAGCCGCCGAGAGGTTCGTTCACCTTCCAAGAAGACCTGATACAGGTAGGTGCATGCAGTCAAAGATACAGAATCGTTGGAACACAAGTGAAAGATTATACGTCACGTTGAAACTCTCGGTCTGGAGCCTTACAATGCCCCCTAAAGACATGAACATCATCGTGTTTGGATGCGTTGTGAAAGGCGATTTTT
>JBHLRP010000144.1:0-3206 GCA_048882485.1 Candidatus Thorarchaeota archaeon | reverse complement strand
CTACATGCCATTTCTTCTTCAGGCAATTATGGCACCAAGCACTATTGGTGGGGTGACGATATTAATTCCCATTCCAATTCTCCTTATTGCTGGACTTTATCTGTTGAGGAAGAAGCCGACAAAGGGGCTGCCTGTGACATGGGCAGAAGGTGAGCGCTCTGAGGATTGGTGGGATAAACAGACAGAAGCAACCAACAAAGGGGAGTGATTCAGAATCCAAGAGCCGCTTCAATTCATTATCATATCAATGGCTATCATGACATCAAATCAAGAATGAGTGGGCACTCTGACTTGTCGAAACATTAAATAAAAAGAGGGGCTAATATTCTTCTTAGGTTCTACTACGTGGTCTAGGAGTCTTAGAATCGAGAACGCATTACATGGGGACTAATGCGGACCTATCCTGATGGAGAGAAGAGACTATATCCTACAAAGGGAGGATATTGGGAAAATGAAGAAGAAAGAGAGTGAAAAGAAGGGTATACGCAGAGAGCTCCTTGACCTAGAGACCCAACGTAGGGATAGGCTCATGGAGCTGAGAGGAATTGATCCGGAGAAAATCAAGGCTCTTGATGAAGACATTGACAAGCAATATCAAGAGTTGATGGAACGGGTCGTGAAGCAGATGCAGCCCGGGCTCGAACAGCGTGTCAAGAAGCAAGAGAAATCGACTAGCCGATACATTGGAATTCAAAAAGCTATTGGGGATTTTCGTGAAGCGCTAAAGGGGTATAAGGTCGCAGTTCTCGCTTGTGGGTGTACGTATAAGGAAGATCCACCATGCGAATATGACCATCATTGTCCTGAGGATTTTGACATCAAGATTGATGATAGTCCAGCCACGCTAGCAGATGCACTTGCTAACTCGTATGTAGACATGATACTAACCTATAACGTTGGGTTGAAACAGGCTCAACCAAGAATAGAGGTGCGTGGAGAGCGGGGTGCGACCCATAATGGATCCAGTACGAGCTGTTTGGTGTACAAATACAGACCAAAAGAGGACGGCACCTATTGCATCAAACCTGAGTTCAAATTAGTCGGCTATTGGCTTCTGTGGCCAAGGAACCGTGGAGATTGTACGGGCACCACAGATATTGGTCGTGGCTCTGTTGAGGCATACCTACAGATACGTGCGTTCCAAACTGGTGAATTCAAAGGCGAAACTGCTCTGTGGCCGCTAATGAGGAAGAATATCAACCCCTTGGTGGAGCAGGAAGGATTTGAAACTTTATCCGGAGACCAGGAAGGATTTCTCTACTTCGACTCGAATGACAGTCCCGGACCAGCCCTGACTGTTAATCTAGATGGAGATGAAGACACTGAGATTCGTGTACAGGCACTATTCAAAGCGGAAGTGGCCAATGGCGGTTGGGCGATAATTGACTTATCAGATGGAGCTGCCAGCTATTACAGAGTGCCACAAGTTGAAACTGGTCCTTACATCAATTGCTGGTGGTGGTACAAAGAGCCATGGCTGGAAGCTTTCAAGGATAGACTCTATATATTCCGTGAATGGCCATTCAAAGAAAAAACAGACATACCTCCAAAACCTTGCTGGCCGGGACCCGACCCAGTGCCAGAGATTTGAACGAATGAGGGAATGTGCCAAGAGATACACTGTACATTCCCTCTGCCAAATTCAGGAGGAGAAGGATGACTAGATTAGATGATATTCCGTTCCTATTCGTTCGACCGAGGTACCATAATGGTCAATGGGCAATCATGAATCCAATAAGGAATGTCAATTATACAGTAGACTACGCCAACTATTCAATTCTAAAGCTATGTGACGGTTATCGTACATTCGCTGAAATAGCTGAAGAACTTGACCGCTCTGGTCATTCGAGTGCAGAGCGACTCATATCAGATTCAGGATCGCTTCTCGGAGTCTTGAGTGCTGATGGAATGCTTTGGTGGCGACAACAACGCATGAATAGACGACAAATGAGTCCACCCACTTCTATTATTTGGGAATTGACAGACAGGTGCAATCTGTCCTGTCGCCATTGTGCTGTAGATGCAAATCATCAAGGAAATGGTGAGCTGAACCTTGATGAGTGCATCAATCTCATTAATGACATGGCCTCAATTGGTGTTGAAAGAATCGTAATGACCGGCGGAGAACCACTAATTCGTTCTGACTTCTTTGAGATAGCACAGGAGTGCGTTCAAAAAAACCTACATACTCAGGTGGCTACCAATGCGACTCTAGTCACAAAAGAGATTGCTCAAGAACTTGCAGATCTTCGTATTGATGCTCAGGTGAGTCTTGATGGTGCAACTCCAAATGTGCATGAGCTTATCCGTCAAGGGTCCGGCTCATGGTCAGCAACAATAAGAGGAATTAAGCACCTCGTTGAGGCAGGAGTCCGAGTCACAATAGCGACTCTTTTGGTCAAGTATAACATCCATGAGATCATCCCAATAGTGGACTTAATTGGTGCCCTAGGGGCATACAGATTCCGTCTTCTACCTTTTCTACGATTGGGGCGTGGAGCCCTTCTAACGGATTTTGAAGTTCATCCTATAGATGTTCAGGCTCTTGTTGCTAGATTGCTCAAATTGCGCAGTGAAACTCACGTTCAGATTGCATCAATGGAGTTTGAGTGTACATTTGATAGACCATCTCGAAGCCAAACAGACCCAGAAACTCCCATCGGTTGCGATGGCGCAAGGCAGTACTGCACAATCACATCTTCAGGTGATGTATTACCATGCAGCTTCTTTCGAGGAGCATCAGCAGATAATGTCAAAGATCAAGGATTCGGACGGATCTGGAGAAACTCTAGATTTCTCAATTACTTTCGTAGTCTCACAGTTTCAGATATCAAAGGCAAATGTCAGCAATGTGAGTGGTTATTTGATTGTAGAGGTGGATGCGTGGCTGCTAATTATCTGGAAGGTGACATCTTTCAATCCAATGTTAGGTGCTGGCTGAATAACATAGAGTAGCGCGTGATAGCGCACAACTGGTGTCATGACAGATGAAGGTCAGTGATTGTTGAAATTACCATTTTCCTATCTACAGATCATTCAGACCTTTTATGATGTGTCGAAGCTTCTAACTTGTTGGCCGTGGGGTAGATTTCCAAGCAAAATAACGCTAACCCTCAATATAGACGAAAAATTAAACTCAAAGCTCCTCTACCTGTACAACAATAGGTTTAGGCCAATCCACTTGGATGACTTTGACCGAGAACGCA
>JBHLRP010000143.1:0-3230 GCA_048882485.1 Candidatus Thorarchaeota archaeon | reverse complement strand
AAATGAATGAAAAGGAGACTCAGCAATGTGAGAAGGGCATTTCCCCAATACTCTATCTCACCGCCGCCTACACTTCTTTCTACCTTAGAAGGTACCTTCTGAGGTAGAATGAGTGAGAGAGCGCAGCATTAGTAGCTTTATCACTCCTTCATTCTAAGAATTTTGGTGTTGGCCGCTTTCAAGCCTTCGTGCTCTACCTAATTATTTGCTCTTACTGGTCAGACTAATCCCAAGGGCCAGTAGGCACAAACGTCGGTCGCTTCCAAATCATTAAGAAGCCCACGGTAATGAGAATAGGAATCGGAACAACGGTTGGAAGGAAAGATGGAGTTGGTGATACAGCATTCCAAAAAAGCAATGCCGTCATGACCAAAGCGACTGGTAGCTCGCTGAAGACTCCTGCCAAGACTGTCATCATACGAGTTGTCTTTTCTTGATAGTATCTGTACATTTGATAAGCAAACAGCAGACGTGGAAGCGTGAACAGCATGGAGGCTAACCACTCCTGAGCTGTGAAGAACCTGAAGCCAGTGTTGTAGCTTGAATTCTGATACATCCACGCGGTGGCGGCGACTGTGAAGTCAGTTTCAACTCCAGTCCCGCTTATCTGCACAATGAATGGTAGCACAATTGCCAGAACGCTCATGATCCAGCCAATCAGACTGGGTGAGAATGCTGATGGTCGTTTCTCTTCCTTTAAGGATGGCTGAGCTGACATCTCATCAAACTCCGTTGTATGCTCTAACAACTCAATACAAGTTTCGTCTTGAATATGAGAGTTGTGAGCTAATCTATTTGATTTCAAGATTCGTTATCTCGTGATATGGTGGCATGGTCATTGGCAGCGACCATGCCAGGTGTCACTCACGCCTCATTGGTAACGCCAGACAATGAGATATATGTGTGAGAAGAGTGGTTCATCGAGATGATATTGCGAGAGGCAGAACTCGCCTCCTGTCCCTGATAATGTAAAAGTGATTTTTATTCCGATGTGTATCTCTTCGTTAGCTGGAACTGATGTAGCAATTCCATAGTAATATGCTTCAACCTTAGAACCGTGGGTCGATTTGGATGTTTCCCACCAGAGACCTCCCATTAGTGAATCACTATCTACAATAGCAGAGTGATATGAAGCAGAGTTGTCAAAGTCGTCTCCGGTCCTTGCCCAGTAGTAATTGACTTGCCAAGCAGCAGTGCCAAACAAAATGTGTGCTATCATGAAGCCAGAGAGTGTCCATCTGACTCCCACCTCAATTTTACCCGAGGTCGACGGTGTCACAGTCTTATAGATAACAGCTCTGCCTAAGCCTGAGCCATCTGCGTGACAATAGATGATAACTCCATTGTTCTCTTCACCGTAAAAGGTGTCATAGGCGGCATCATACCGTGTTGCCCATCCCAGTGTTCCAGCGGTTACCAGTTGAGGTGTGGTGAGAACAGCGATGATAATTGTAACCATCGCAATGTATTTTGCCTTTGCTAGTTTGTTCGTCACATACACTGTGCTTCTCTCCTAGCACAAGTGCTATTTCCTCAACTACAGGCTTCCTAATTGAAAGCCCTGTAACATTTCATATTTAATTAATTAATAATTCTTCATACTAAGAAGTATATCACATAGAAAGCAATATGATACAGAGGTGGAATAAATTCAAGAAGTAAATAGGGAAATTCCCTTTTATGATTCGTAGAGGCAAGTTAGCAAACTAGTTATGAATCTCTGCACTGCAGTCAGTTTCCAACAGAGTGTTTGACATTGAAACCACTCTCCCCTATGTTCCCGTGCATTATTCACATGACTTCTGATGAACTAAGATATATGTCATTACGTCTTTTCATCTTAATGGCTGAGGACTAGCTCAAGTCAGTATGGATTTTAAATTAACTCAACCTTGTGAGCTACGGATTCATACTTGCTGAAAATCCACCTTAAGGTACACTAAGAAGCATTCATACCTGAATAATCGTTTTGGCTGGTTTGGATGTATTAGAGTTTGACATTTTCATTTGAGATGCTTACATAGCAAAGATACAGACAGATTTCCCTGATGCTCAAGTCATGGATGCGAAAAGGAATGCCGTTAAGATCGAGCTTGAAGTCCGGGCCAGTAACTTCCTCGAACATGATCATCCACCTGGCGGCTGTGATGTTGTCGTATGTTGGGAGGATGATATCGGAGAGAATTGGCCACACCCGAAAGTCAAGGTAATGCAACTCAGGGACGATCTATAGTAAGGAATGCTTCTCCTAACATGGACAAATCTGTTTCTAAGACAAGTATTGCAAAATGAAAGGGTGCTCAGCAGCGCGAGTACACTCGGGCAAGAACCTTCAATGACACTCGGGAACCTAGTCCTTTTGTACCACTATCCCGTCGTTCAGGCCTGTGCTTCGCTTAAAGCTCCTGAAGAATACAAGAGAGGCTGAACGCAGAATTTTGAGTTCCGTCTTTATGTGAATTCTAATTCTGCTAATCATCCAATTCCTCTTCATCAAAGACCATATCATCCACACCATCATAGAGGTTATCTATTAATTGCTCGAAATTCTCGATGTCTTCAAAGTAATCATCAAGAATTGAACCAATGCGGCTTAGAAACCCATCATAGTAATCGTAGTCATCGATTGTAAATCCAAGCTCAGCCGCGTGATCGGCCATGTGATTCCAGATGTATAGCCCCGAAGCCCTTAACCACAGGATTGCTTCGTTTACATGCTCAAAGTAGCCCATGCTGGGCTCAAGCCTATCATCTTCTTCCTCTTCGTAAACTTCATCATCGTCATCATCAGTGTCAGATTCGAAGAAGCTCAACGAAACATCTTCGCCATTCAAGATTCCCACAAACTCATCTTCGGTAATGAAGATTGTTCCAGGAAGTGCAAGAAGATCGTTTGATGCTTGCTGAATAGCCTCCTCAAAGGAGAAAAGATAGGGGCCGAATCTATTCTCGTTCTCAGCCTTAAATTCCATTGCATCTTTCTTCTTGGCAAAGAACTTCCAAGATAGTTCTTCCAAATGGTAGACTCCGTATGCGGTATCAGGTTTCTTCATCTATTCTTCCTCCACATCAGTATGGATGCCCTTAATGCAGCAGTTCTCTAGATGGAGCGCTTCTTATTTGAACGATTTGCCTTAGTTTATACAACTACAGAGAAATTGTTCTTTGGCAACCAGAGAATTCACCACTAAAAATGCTGCTTCTGAAAATGAAAGGGTGCTCAGCAGCAT
>JBHLRP010000142.1:0-3231 GCA_048882485.1 Candidatus Thorarchaeota archaeon | reverse complement strand
TAATATCTCCCAAAATCCAAATTGATGATCTCTCAGGTTAGATTGCTGATTCTATGCTTATAATGCCTTTGAGCAAACAATGTTGCAGAATGAGGAATATTCAGGAACGGGTTGTCTAGCACACGATTGACGTCCAGAAGAACCAGAGGGACCAATGGCCAATTATTGGCCACGTCACTGCGGTACTCCAAATATAGTACTAGGGGGTGTTGTTGTAAGAGTCATAGCTTATCTAGTATTCAATACTGGCTTCGTTGGGTCATTCCTACAACTAAAATAACGTTTGGGAGATGAATGATATATCCATCAAACACCATCCTACAGCTATTGCATAAACTACCTGTGAAGGCGATTTGGTTATTTTTTAATTTGGTCAGATACGATAGAATCATTCTGGAATCCTAGACTCACATGAAACACCTGTTTGACAAAAACCACATCCATAACCCTTGAAGCCAAAATGCTTGCTAGTATGCTCTTGAGTGAAAGCAAGATGTTCTTGACATTTCACCTTGTCATGACCATCTTCTGAAATCGCTCCAACAGGGCATCTATCAATACAATCTCCGCATAATCCTCTTGTGTGGAACAAGCAATAGGCATGGTGATCCTTGTATGGTCTATCACACGGTATGATGTCCATTCTTGCGATAACAGACCCACAACGCATTGCTTTCCCTTTAGGAGTAATCAGTCCATCACTTAGACCAAAAGTGCCCAAGCCAGCTGCATATGCAGCATGTCGTTCGGACCATGTTGAAGCTGGCCCATATTTCTCACTCTCAATTGATTTGAAGAGCGGTGAGAGTAATGGAGCTACTGCATTATAGCCCGCTTCACGAAGAGTAGCTACAACATGCGCTCTAAGTTTATCATTGACCAATTCGCCAAATATGCGTGCCCTCACCCATCTCTCTGTGGGTATCTGATTCTGGATGCGGTGCTCAGATTTGGTGGTTTCAGTATGAGGAAGTATCCAGCTAATAACTGTAAGTTCATCCGATTTGATTTGTTCCATGGGATACGCGGAAGCAAATATCTCTCTTGGCAATAGATAGGAACTCCCGATATCTTCCTTGTAAAATTCATAGAGCGAATCGTTACCGTTTGAAAATCCTATCAATGGCTCGGCCCATGCTGGCTCATTTTGAGAATTCTTCAGAGTGTTTTCAGGCGACTCATTTATGAATTGCTTAATGATCGATGTAATCCAGTTGTCAATCCCGTTATCAATGGTCGGCATTCCAAGATGTCACCTATCAATAGCTCAGACCGTTATATCTGGATAAGGCTTTCTTTTGCCCATAAAGCACTTATCACTCACAGTGAATACAACAAATTTCATTTCTCGTCAATGACTGAATCCAAGAGGCAATTCCAGAAGTGTCAATCAATTCCAGATAAAGTAAAGTGAAACATAATGAATTGAAGTAATGTGAACAATAGGGTCGAACATTCAGCAAATACATACTATGCAGGCTTATTCATAATAGCTGGAATGCTACTCAGTCCGTTTTTTCTCTATTCAATTGGCATCTTATGGGTGTTCTCCAACTCTTCCTCTATCTACTCACCTGCCATCTCTCCTCTGGCTATTCTTGTACTCGTAGTGATGATTGTTTCACTCATTAGAAACCGCATCAGAGTGAGAACTGCATTAAACGGGATTCTGGGCATGCACTGGAAACAAATCATAGCAGCGATGCTTGTAATTAATCTTGCATCTTTGATGACTGCCTTTCATGTAGTAAACTACGCAGGCAATCTCTACTGGGGCATTGAAGAGGGCAATCAGTACTCCTACAGGGTTCAATCTCCATCGGAATATCATGAAGGATTTATTGACTACCATCTCTTAGAGTTGAATGACTCGGTCATCGTCTTCACCATAGACCGCCTTCCTGAGATTCCCCTGTATTGTGATGGTAGGTCATTTTGCGAATCGCTTGTGAAATCTGCAAAAGCCAGCGTCACATATGAGAATGGCAGCAATATTGATTCGGATATTGAGCTTGGGGTCATTAGTCTGTTTTCAAATGCAGTTCTGCCTCTCGGTGACTGGGACTACATAGACAGCCTCTATTATGACAGGCCCAATGGTGGTCTAGGTTCAGGTCTACAAAACTCATGGTTCTCCAAGTCGTTCAACGATTACTTTCTTTTTGGAAAGATTGTGATTACCTGTACAGAGTCCTCAGGCTGGGATGCAGATGTTTCGTACGAGGATGGCGTTCCAATTACAATACGAAGTTATCCTCTATGGTGGGGTCTGGAACCATCGACATTGACTCTAATCCAGGAGTGAATCGACCAGAAAGATGGTGGGCCGGACGTGATTTGAACACGTGACCACCGATAATCTAGATGTCCCTTGTTCATAAATTGCTGGCATCTGGGAAGAGATTAATATCAGGACCCTATCTCACTTGGTGAGGGTTTGCTATGAGAAGGCGAACTAAGGGATTACTTCTTGCTATATTTCTGGTTCTCCCTATAGCCTACATCTGGAGATTACCAAAGATACCACATATGCCAATTACGATATCCAGCAACTCTGATTTTAGTGAGCAAGGATGGGTGGGTAATGGCACGCTGGAAGACCCCTATGTCCTATCAGGCATTTCTATTGTATCCAATACTGCTTGCGTTAGTATAGCAGATACAGATGTTTATTTTGTAATCAGAGATTGCTACTTCAGTACATTTTCCACTTCTGAATGTGCAATCGTTATGGATTCAGTGTTCAACGGCATGATTGACCAGTGCGAAATAACTGGCTCAGGCGGAGGCGTGCGACTTGATTCCTCTCGATATTGCATCGTATCTAACATGACAATCAACGTCAGTATGGACCCAATCTGTGGCTTCATAGGAGGAGATCACCTCTTTATTCAAAATCACATCAGAGGAGGGAGATCATTGATATTTTCAACAATTGTTGACTGCGTTTTTGTGGGAAACACTGTTATTGGTGCAGTGAATGGACTTGCATTAGTAATGAGCTCGTATGGATGGTCTGTCACAGAGAACTCCTTTGAGAATTGTGAAGAGAGGATACTCATTTCATATGGCTCAATTATTCCAGACCACCCATCCGTCGTATTCAGCAACAATTTCGTGACAGGGACCTCCGATGATGCGATTCGTGTCTATTTAACAAATGCAGTGATACATAACAATACTATCACAAACAACGACGGAGATGCTATCAAAGCTGAGGTGTCATACAGA
>JBHLRP010000141.1:0-3286 GCA_048882485.1 Candidatus Thorarchaeota archaeon | reverse complement strand
CGTTACAACTTCTGAACCTTGACAACTCCAGGTATTTTACGAGCTGCACTCCAATTTACATACAAGAGGGCTGGTATAATCAACCCTGCACAATAGCAAACACACGGTAGTTGCTTAAGAACAGCATATCCCATAGCATGCATTTAGTGCCCCATAACTCTGCGGATCATATGAATGATATTAGCCATCTGAATTATTGGGCTATGGGAGGTTTTTTCGTTCTAAGCTCTCTATTTAACTATCAAAGAGATTAAATCGATTAATCGATATTCCTACCAAATTAGATTTACTCTAATTTGGGGACCTGAAATGGAAATTCTAGAAATACTTCAGCTAGTGAGAGACCTTGTGACTATCTTTGGAGTGCTAGTAGGATTCACTTACTATGCGCTAACAGTAAGAGCAACCCGAAAATCCAAAAAGACTGAAATGTTCATGCAATTGTATAAGACAAACGTCGATAGTGAAGGCTATAGGAAATTTTGGGATTTAATGGCAACAGAATGGGAAGACATTGAAGACTACATGCAAAAATATGGTCCTTGGACAAATCCAAATGAGGCAGCAGAGAGGATGTCCCATTGGAGTATCTACGACGGCTTAGGGATTCTGGTGAAGGACGACATGGTGGACGTGAATATGGTGTACCGTGTGCTAGGTTTGAGGATTATCATGATGTGGCACAAATTCGAGACTATTATCAATGGACTGCGAAGAATGGCTGTTGGATCGGGGCCAGATTATGGACCAGGACCAGATTTCATGGAGAACTTTGAATGGCTTGCCAGTAAAATGGTCAAGATGAGAAAGTTGAGGGGTTACCGGCTTCCTACTCAAACACTTCATCCGACAAACGCGCAAAAACAAGTATGACATTCGCAAATTGTATTGAAGAAATAAAGTAAAGTGCAGTAGGATGAAGGCATTCGTTACAACTTCTGAACCTTGACAATTCTGGGTACTAGCCGCGATTTCTTATTCACACATCTGGGTCAATGTGAATTAGACTGGTTTCGTACAAGAGTCATTCTCAGTTTCAGGGACAGCCCTCAGTTTGTTGCTTCTCAGCTGACGTGGCGTCGATAAGAAAGCTTTTCAGAGTTAATTGACATTATCAAGTATAAATATGACTCTGTCAAATATATTGAGTTTCTGACTTGGAGGATTAACATGTCGGCTGAAGACCAAATCAAAGATCGCATTCATAATATTCGGAGGTTTAATCGATTCTATACAAAAAGGATAGGTCTCCTGAATAAGGGATTGTTGAAGACTAGATTCACTCTGTCCCAGGCCCGTGTGATTTTCGAATTGGCTCAGAAGAATCAGATTACTTCAAGTGATATTGCCAAGGAACTTGGAGTCGATCCGAGCTACCTGAGCCGCATTCTAAGCGCTTTTCAAAAAGAGGGGTTGGTTGAAAGGGAGAGGTCGGACATAGACAGTCGGCAATGGATGTTGAAACTCACTGCTGAGGGCAAGGAAACCTTCTTGGATCTTGACGGGCGTGCAAGTGATGAAATCAGAGATATGCTAGAGGGTCTGTCTAGCGAAGAGCAACGCCGTCTTTTGAACGCAATGAGCACGATAGAGAATGTACTTGAGCCTAATCCGGATCTTGCTTCGTCTTTCCTAATTCGCCCACATAGAGCAGGAGACATTGGTTGGATTGTACACCGACACGGCGTGATCTATGCAGAGGAGTATGGCTGGGATGAAACTTTTGAGGCTTTGACCGCCGAGATTCTTGCGAAGTTTATTGAGAAGTACGACCTGAAACGTGAACGAATATGGATCGCAGAACAGGATGGTGAAACAGTTGGTTCTGTAATGATCGCGGATGCAGGTGGTCAAGTGGCACAGCTACGATTGTTGCTGGTTGAACCCATGGCTAGAAACAAGGGAATTGGAAGTAAGCTAATTGAGGAGTGTGTTGATTTTTCGAGAAGAAATGGCTACAAGAAGATCAAACTGTGGACGCAGAGTAATCTGCATGCGGCGCGTCACTTGTACTCAAAACATGGCTTTGAGCTTGTTGAAGAAGAACCGCACAGAAGCTTTGGTCATGATCTAACAGCAGAAATCTGGGAACTGCAGTTGCGATGATAGAAGCGCATAGAGTACACTTTGCACTTGCATATGTCATTATGATTCTTGAACCATCAAGAGCGTCATCATTGCACCAATCTAAAATCTGAGTAATGCATCAATAGTCTTAGTGAGATTGATTTGGAGAGGTGGACCTGCAAAGGATGAAGGCATCCGTTACAACTTCTGAACCTTGACAACTCTAGGTACTGCGCGAGCCACGGTTTCTGACCACAAATGTGTGAAACAAAGCCCTGTGTGTCTGGATGCCCAGGGGGTTTTGCTATAGAGGAAGAGAATCTTCATTTTCAATACGAAGAATGTATTGAATGTGACAGATACAAAATAGTCTGTCCAAAAGATGCAGTGGATTGGAATTATCCTCGAGCTACGTTTGGAGTAGCATTCAGGTTAAGCTAAACAAGAGCGAGTTCAATAATGAAGAGGTCACCTCTTGACCTTTCTTTCACCAGGGAGAGTCAGAGAGCCAGTCATCCTCCGTCTTCTCTTTAGTTTCTTCAGCCTTCTTTGTATCAGGTAGTTTCTCTTGAGGGCGAGTAGCAACCACCTCTTTCGACTTTTCAGCTGCAACTTTCTCCACTTCAGGCTCTTCCCACCAGGACTTCTCTTGATCCTCTTCACTCCATTTTGTTGGAGGTGCATCTGGAGGAAATGCTTTCACTATGATTAGTCCCACAATGATTAGAATAGGAATAGGAATTTGTAGAGGAAAAGAAGCAGGATAGGGATACGCCATGAAAGAGATGAGGGAAAGCCCATAAAAGATGAGGGGAAATTGAATTTCAGCAATGAGTCCCGACAATAGAGCACGGCGACCTGTTGTTTTTCCCTGATATGCTCGCATCATCATAAATGCGAACACTGGACGCATGAACGTATATGGTAGAGAGGCAAGGAGCATGAATGGATCGAACATGAAATTGGGAAAATAATAGCCTGGTCCTTGGGGATAATAGAAGTAAATCCATGTCATTGCTATAAATTGCACATATCCATAATCATATGTCATTATTCCAATTGGCATGAAGATGGCTAGAACTCCAAGTAATGCGCCAATTGTCCTAGGTGCAAAACGACGGCCTCGTTTTCCTGTTTCGGTGCTTGTTATCTCCAAATAGAAACGCCCCCATTGCTCTGTAGCAAGTAGTACTGGAACAATCCCTTAACAACTTTTGCG
>JBHLRP010000140.1:0-3326 GCA_048882485.1 Candidatus Thorarchaeota archaeon | reverse complement strand
TTTTCAAGATAGTCGAACCCCTGAATGATGACATCAATCTTTACCTGAGTCGGTGCGACGATTGATCCGTCAATATCAGCAAACTCACCTGCTGCATAGACAAGGGCACCGAAGACACCATCCGTTGTCGTTACGTTGAGTATGTGAATCTCTCCATCAGGATGAGTTTCAACGCTGTAGACTATTGGATTGAAGCTAGCAAGCTCCAGAGTCTGGACCTCTGTGTCGCTCTCCTCATCATAGAGTCCATTGCCATTATCGTCAATGTACTCCACGATTTCTTCAAACTCCACTCCAAACTCACGCTCGGTTTCCGTGGTCGAGTTCTCTGTTTCGAATTCAACTTCGAATTCCACACCATCAAGACTGGTGCTCACCGAAATCTTGAATGAGTCTTCAGTTCCACCAGATTCCAGCTCGGATTCAATCTCGACATAAGTTGGAGTCGCATAGACTTCCACTTGGCGTCGGTTACGGTCTTCCTCATCATCACTAACGCCATCGTCATCAATGTCGTCATCAAAATCCTCGTCAGTGTGATCTGCATCAGTTGTGGTTTCAGTTTCGTCATCATCCTGTGCATTCACAGTGGCTGCTGACGATACGAGTAGAAGCAATACCATGAATAGCAGTGCTTTTCCGAATAGGTGACGCTTTCTCATTTAGTTCACCAAGATGCCCTTCCCCTGAGTATATATAGTGACCATTATGCACTATTGTGAATTGGCATCTGGTATGGGGCGTATACCACTTTATTTCTCGTTCAAAGCTTTATGAAAGTTCAAAACCATTCATTGGGCTCAATTAGTGCTATTATTCAACGCTCTACTGGTTCTTTGGCGGCCTGTAATTTGTCCACAATCAGCTGTTCGATGCCGAATAGCCTTTCGCGTGATGAGTTGTCTAAATTCTCAATGAGCCGGTCTCTACAAGCATTGATGAAGACTTTGGCATCTCCAATGAACTCCATGTCCGACAGCTCTATCTTCTTTTCAGGTTGCCTTCTCCTGCTAATGAATCGACCCTTCTCTTCTAATCCTCTTTCCATTAGTTCTATCACGTCGATGTTCGCGAATTTGAAGAGGTCTTTTTCCTCTTCTATAGGAATATTGTATGGGACCGCTTTTGAGTCAAGATACTGCAAACCTAACATCATTGTCTTCACATGTATTGGTTCCAACTCAGTTTCGAACGTACAACGCAAAGTTTCCGCCGTTCTCCCTCCACGATCGGCCACCATTTCCCGTTTCAGGAGGATTGATTTCCCAATAGATGACATAACAATCATGATTCGCTCGTAGTTTTCTTCCAAGAATCCAAATGCGTCATAGCAGTCTATGTACACTGTTCGAGGTCCTATCCAGCTCTTCATCCATTGACCACCTGAAATTCTAGCACTCCTGAGTAGATACAATTTGCTAAAATCGTAGATAAATGAAATGATGAAGCGAAATCTCCAAGTTCAATCAACGGAGTTGAGAGGATGATTGTCAGCGACTCAACTTCTGAAGCATGCAAGCGATTTTCCTAGTTAGGACCTCAGCCGGGACTAGTACATAGACAATCCCGATTGCCAGAACGCCGCCCCCCAAAAGAGATAGAGTAGATGGCCAGTCAGGATTTACTTGAGGCTCTACTACTTCTCCCATAGCTGAGAATGTGACACTAATCTCAGCTTCAGAGTCGAGAGTCTGAAGAATCAACGCCATTTCTGCTGAGTTTGCTTCGCTGACATCAAGACCGAAGTAATTTGGAGCTGCTACTGCAAGTTCATTGAGAGTCTGCACAGGCGAACCGTTCATCGCCACAAACTGAAACATGATGGATGCATTCTGCGTATAGATTTCGATTCGGAGCCATTGCGTATCAGTGACAATATCAATTGGCACATCTAGTGATTTTTCCGGAGCAGTGCTATTCAGTTCGAAGTACAGGTGTTCGATATCCTCAGATACTTCCTTTGTTATCAGATGATAGTCCCCATTATAGAAATAGAGATACAATGGAGTCATAAGAGCAGATGCAATTATCGCAAAGAGGGCAACCAGCATCATTCTTCTGTTCTTTGCTCTTGCTGACAGTTTTCTCAAAGAGAGATATGTTAAGCCTATTCCCAACAGAGAAAATGGGTGAATCCAGGAATAGAACATGTCGGTGCTCACATATTGCCCAGCAACAAGGGAACGGACTTCCACAAAGGTGTCGTTTGTTTGTCGTTTCAGGGAGCATATGATGATATCAGGCTCTCCACTGTTGAGGAAGACTAGTGGTACTTCATTGATCTCAGTCACGTTTCTAATTGATACAATTGTGCCTCCCTCTGCATCCGAATGCAGCTCGATTGTAATTGGCGAGGCGTTGCTCCGTAGGTATTCAATTGATAGTCTGGCATGTGTGAGCAGGTATATCTCGTGAACAGGGTCTTGTTCTGTTAACATCGCATCCCAGGTGTGCTCAAGCTCAATATCAACCAACCAAACTGGACTGAGCATTGTATATGGAAGAGAGAGGACTCCAACCAAGCCTACCGTGAGTGCAATCAATAGGCCGGCTGTTACCGTTCTAGGCCATGCTGTCAATGTACTTCCTCCCTCAATCAAAGACGTCCCATATAGAGTGTATTAATCCTGTTGTGTGATTGTATACACTCAATATGAGTGGTTTCATCCATCTGTTGACTTCTTGAGAACCAACACTCTCTTCCAATCTTCAGGCGTGTATTCTGAGAAGTCGTTTCCGCCGTATTCCTCAACGATTTCAAGCCCAGCCACTTTCAAAAGAAGATCCGCCTCTCTGGGCAAGATTATTGATACGACAGACTTAGTTTCTAGATGCTCAACTCTGCCATCTGAATGGACGACATCTATGATTGATGTGGTGTGTCTGAGCTGGGTCAAGATATCGGTAGAATAAATGAATGTCCTTGTAATCGTGGCGCCATCAATCTCCACCGTTTCGTTATCTCTTTCACCCATATCAATTACCTCGCGTGGGTAGAGGTCGAGAATGAATACACCATCGTCAGCCAGATGTTTTCGAACCTGTCTAAGACACGCAAGTTGATCATCTGTCGTTAATAGAAATTTGAAGGACCAAGGCATGATGACCGTTGCGAATTCCTTGTCTAGCTGGAAATTGGTCACATCTCCATGATTCAATGAAACCCTCGATTGGGCATCCTCAGGGAGCTGTCGCAATTTTCCTCGTGCGATCTCTAGCATTTCAGGAGAAAGATCAATTCCTGTGATCTCGTAGCCTGCTTCTGCAAGGAGGAGCGTAATTCTTCCTGTTCCGCAGGCAAGCTCTAGGATGGGCGATCCAAATCG
>JBHLRP010000139.1:0-3420 GCA_048882485.1 Candidatus Thorarchaeota archaeon | reverse complement strand
TGCATGTTCTGTACGTCTTCGTCACCTAAGTGACCCGAAGCCATCCAGATTGTGAAGTTACTGTTCAGCATTATCTCCACAGTGGGCAAGCCCGCATGTCTTCCGCCGACTGCTGTCACCTCTGATACGCAGTATAACGGGGTGAGGATGATTGCATAACATAGAGTCAATGCGATCACGAGGGATCTTCTTCTTTTCATTCTAGTCCTATTCCATTCACGCGTAAATACAATATACCTACATCATCATAAAAAGAGTAGTAAAACTCTGATTTCTCTGCTTTGGTACAAGTCCAACAAAGAGACAAATGCTCAGCTACTTGACCCTTGATAGTACCTCTTGCTTTCTCGTTCCTACTTACCATGATGGTGGTATATACTCCTCTTTCAATCGCATTTGGCACACTGCCACTTGATCCTGAGATTTGGATGATAGTGATTGCTGTGTCACTAATTGGGCTATTTACACCAGTCAACCTCCTATTGGGGAGCGGAAGACAAGAGATATGCGAAGAAACGTAGTTTCAATCAGCACTTCATTAGAGCTTCTAATACTCGGAGAAGGGTAGGAGGAGTTGTGATCTATGAATCCCTTTCCGTTGATGATTGTAGAATTTCTGGAGATTCGACGGGAATTGATTCATAACAGTCTATTCTACCATTTCCAACCTCTCCAGCTCTTTCCAATCCCCATTTTGCTGCAATTGGGCCAACAATCTCGAGAAACATAGTTGAAATGGCTACAACACTCAGAATTATAGTTCCAAAAAGCGCAGCTTCTCCACCCAGAGCAGCAAATTCAGTTTCTATAATCACGCTGAGTCCTAAGGCAACGCCAGCTTGACTAAGGAGGCAGATTCCAAGATATTTCTTAACAGTTGGTTCAGATGATGTTGCAATCCCTCCGATGCGCGCACCAACTACTTTTCCGAGGGTTCGCCCACCAATGTATAGGAAGGTGAGGACAATGACGATACTACCAAGACCACCAACGAATACTGAAAAATCGGTCTTTGCTCCAGCTAGAACAAAAAACAACATTACGAGTGGGGCCATAATTATCTCTAGCATATGAGGTCCATTCTGTTTTTCTTTCGGTACGCCATTTCCAACAATTACACCGAATGCAATGGCGGCGAGAATGTCATTGAAGGCAAGATAATCAACTACCCCAACTAGAAGAATGACTAATGCAAGTTCCAATTCAACAATAACGCCCTTCTCTTCCTCAATCTTAACGAATTGTATGAACACAAGGCCGAAGATCACACCAATAATTATTGACCCGGCAGTCATGACTAGTGGGCTGAGGATTACGGAGAATATTGTATCTGATGCAGATGTGAGTAGAAAGAGCGCATAGGCTATAGCTGCATTAGTTAGCACAACGGCGATTATATCATCCATTGCTAATACAAACATAAGAGATTCTGTTACTGGTCCCTTGCATTCGTGATCCCAGACCACATCTGCAGTTGCAGCTGGAGCTGTTGCACTTGCGATAGAGCCGAGGATTAAAGCAACATACATTTGTTGAGTGACAGCAAGGACCAAGAGTGTAACTATCCAAAACGCCGATGTGGCTTCAAGAATAACAATAAGCAAGATTCTGCGAATCTTCCCCTTCAAAATACTCATCTTGAGTTCCAAGCCAATGTTGTAGCCGATTAAACCAAGGGCAAGGGTGAAAATCATACTAAGTGTGTCGACGTATTCAGGAGTGATAACTCCAAACATACGGAGTAGTATTCCCACTGCCATAAACCCGACAACTTGCGGTATGCCAAATCTCTTGAATATCTTTGAGGCTGCGAAGGCGAGAACCAGGCCTATTCCGATGATTATTGGTATGTTTTCCAAAACAAGCACTCCATGGTTTGATTATGTGTTGTTACCCAATTACTTACCTAGACTAGAGAAGGAGTTGTCGTAGTCAACTGAGGATTGTAAATGACTTCCTTTGAACCTGTTAGGCGTTCAGTAACGTAGTTCTTGGCTTTGTATAATAGCAAAGATAGCAGTGCGGCAAAGAGCATCAATGTGACAGATACCATGAGTTCCTCAAGTATCTCAAACATTTCGACCAAATCGGGTATCATCATCTGTCTATCACCTAATAGTTTGTAAGGAATCCATCCAGCAATGATTAGAGCGCAGTTTTTTCATTCGTTTATAAGCTATTCTATATGACATTAATAAATTTAAATTTGGAGCGATTTAAAACATATATTATTTGCATAATATTTGGTCTATACAAAATGCAAATGGTTTGTATAATGTTTTTCCTATTAAAAGGATTACTGGTTTGATAACTATTTAAATATTGTTAAGTGGGACGTTGTCAGGCTCACAAGTACATCAACATTGGGAGAAAGGAGGATTATGTAGTCATAGTTCGATGACATAAAGACTGGACTCAGCAGAGTTGGTGAAGGATGGCCTCATTCTAAGCCAACACGTTCAATTCCTGCAACTCCTCTAGAACTGCTATTCGATGTCGACGTTATCCAAGCGAAGATCTACTTGACTCCATTCGAATAAGCAAATTTCGTTCTAATAGCCAAAAAAAGAAATGTTTATTCGAATTATTGGGTTCCAGAAATATCTCGGAATATTTATGAATAAAACCTGGTTTGCCTATGATATTCGCTCGTGGTTCAGTGGAATATGAAGAATAGGCGGCCTTCTGGCAAGAACAATTCATTTCCCTAAGATTCGAGAGTGTGGTTAAGAGGAGGAGCGCCTTGAGGAGAGTAGCATGTGCCGCATTTTCTGTATCATTGATAGTTATGCTGATTGCAGTTGATGTTCAACGAGCTGTCGATCAGCCTGCATTTTTGAAAGATGAGTCAGAAGATGAGTTATTGGATATGGTTCCTATTGTGGAATCATTTCTTGAATCAGTCGATCCTCCCAGAGCACCCTTCTCGTTGAAAGAATTGGTGCTTGCCTTAGAAGCTGTGACACCAGGCGACGCCAATGACACTGATAATGACGGTTTGTATGATGCCATTGAAAACATAATTGGAACTGACTACAACAACACAGATTCAGACTTCGATAGACTAAATGACACATTCGAGGTATTCAACAATTTGGATCCAACAAATCCAGACACAAATGATGACGGTCTCCCTGATTTCTTTGAGTTGCCTGAAGGAGTTAGTTCTGACCTAGATGGCGATGGTCTTGCGAATCAATGGGATTTTGATAATGATGGCGATGGCGTGAATGATGAACCTGACCTATCTCCCTTCGCCAAGTCATTAATCCAACCTCGGTTCGATATTGATATTCTGACGGATGGCAAGCCAACCTATGTGACATTTCAAATCGTTCCCCATAATCCTGAAAATCTAAAGCTATTCTACCAGACTTGGGATTGGCCATACGATGCAGAGGGTAGAATGAAGGATCTGGA
>JBHLRP010000138.1:0-3421 GCA_048882485.1 Candidatus Thorarchaeota archaeon | reverse complement strand
ACTTCAACATCTCTGTTGCCCTCACCACGGAATTCCTTGAGGCACTTCGGAATGAAGGAGAGATTGGCCTTATCGCGTCTCACACGAAAGAAGTAGTCCAAAGTGTCAGTGCCAGAGCGATATTCGATACAATTGTCCACAATGCTTGGAGCACTGGAGACCCAGGTCTCATATTCATTGATCGCATCAATGATGAGCATCCGCTGAAGGGAGACCCAATTGAGGCAACCAACCCGTGTGTATCTGGAAACACAATAGTCAGTACAGAAATCGGTCTGTTGAATATTCAGGAGATTCCTGGTTTGATTAAGACACCAGGGAAGCTAATCTACAATCTTCGAACAAAGGAGGGCTATCAGGTCAAGGTGACGACGGACCATCGCATTCTGACACCTGCTGGATGGAAACAAGCGGGAGATTTGGCTGAAGATGATGAGATTTGTCTACAAAGCACTGAGGGTGGATTTGGAGAAACGGGCAATCTTCGAATTGGCCAGATTCTTGGATGGTTTGTTGGAGATGGATGGACAACCGGCAAGGATGGCCGCGCTACTTTGGCCTTCTATGGCAGAGATAAAGGCAAGCTCGCTGAATACTATCGTGAGATTGTCAATGAGGAACTTGATTCAGATTTGGTTGTCATCAAAAGCAAAAGGAGGGAAGATGTTAGATCAAGAGGGATTCTGAATCTCATTCAGGAATGGGAGTTTGAATCAAAACAGATCTCCAACAAGATCCTTTCATCATCCAAAGAATGTCAACGTGGATTCTTGCAAGGCTTGTTTAGTGCGGATGGCTCCATTCAAGGGAGAACTGAAAAAGGCTTCTCAGTTCGTCTATCTCAAAGCAATCTGAATATTCTCTATCGTGTCCAAATCATGCTACTCAACTTTGGGATTGCATCGAAAGTCTATGAAAATAGAAGACGTGCACAGAAGCGCCTAATGTCTGATGGAAAGGGTCAGATGAAATTATATTGGACGAAAGCTAATCATGAACTGATTATTTCGAAAGAGAACATCATCAGGTTCAGAGATCAAATTGGTTTCCTTTTAGATTACAAACAGGATCGATTAGTCAAAAGCATTGAATCTCTGAAAGCGCGTGGGCCGTATAAGGAGCACTTCCTCGCAAGATTTGAATCATTAACACCTCTTGAAGAGGAGGATGTCTTTGACATTGTTGGAACACCATCAGGAAGGTTCATTGCAAATGGGATTGTTGTTCATAATTGTGGCGAGCAACCCCTGTTGCCATACGAGTCATGCGTCTTGGGGAGCATCAATCTCTCAAGGATGGTCCAAGAAGGTGAAATAGACTGGTCGAGACTCGAAGAGGTCATTCGACTTGCTGTTCGTTTCTTAGACAACATCATTGATCTGAATGTCTATCCTGTATCGGAGATTGAGAAGGTCACCAAGACAAACAGGAAGATTGGCCTTGGCATAATGGGTTTCGCGGAGCTCCTGATTAAACTAGGAATTCCCTACGACTCTGTAAAAGGACTTGAGAAAGCCGAGGAAGTCATGTCATTCATTCGACAGAAGGCAGAGAGGGCGTCTTCTGATTTGGCAAGGATCAGAGGGAACTTCGAGAACTTCGCGCTCCTAAAGAAACGCAACAACTGGAAACGGAATGCGAGCCTCATCACTGTAGCCCCAACCGGAAGCATTAGCCTCATCGCTCAGACCAGTAGTGGTATCGAACCCCTCTTCGCTATTGCTCATAGTCGAAGGCTTGCGGAGGGAGTGCATTTGAGCGAGGTCAATCCACTCTTTGAAAAGATCGCGTTAGAGAAGGGATTCTGGAGCGATGATATTGAATATGAGGTCGCCAAAACAGGATCCGTACAACATATCGAAGAGGTACCTGATGATGTCAAGGCGGTCTTCAAAGCGGCTCATGAGATAGACCCTGAATGGCATATCCGCATGCAAGCTGCATTTCAGAAACATGTTGACAACGCTGTGAGCAAAACAGTCAACCTTCCGAACACTGCCACCACTGAAGATGTCGAGAAGATATTCCTGCTTGCAGATGAACTCAAGCTCAAGGGGACAACAGTGTTCAGAGATGGATGTCTTGGTGGAGAACAAGTCCTCTATGCAGGATGTCATGAGTGTGAAAAATAGGTCAATCTATGCTTTCAGAAAAGAAGGAAGAGGGAGCCAGAAGCTCCCTTGGAGCCTAACTTAAAGATGATCCAATGTAATTATGACATTGCCCTTCTTTCTCCCGGTCTCGACATATCTGTGAGCCTCGGCAATGTCTTCCAAGCGGTAGCGTCTGTCGATAACCGGCTTTAGCTTTCCTGCCTCGATGAGCTCTTTGAGGAAGACTAAGTCTTCAAGCCTTCCAGTTGCTGTATCACCAAGCACTCGCTTGTTGTTTCTCATGGTTGCCAACTTCCCTTGGATGCCTCTTCTTAGCATGCCAACGGCGTCAAGAAAGATTCCATCTTCCTTCAACGCTTTCATTGAACCAAGAATCGAAAGCTTGCCCACTGCGTCAAAAATCAGATCGTAGGTCTCACCACTCTCAGTGAAGTCTTCCTTCTTGTAGTCGATCATCTTGTCAGCTCCGAGGTCTTTCACCCACTCTTGATTGGCAGTGCTGCATACCGCAGTGGCCTCAGCTCCAAAATACTTGGCCAGCTGCACAGCATAACTGCCAACGCTACTGGAAGCGCCATAGATGAGCACCTTCTGACCGCTCTGGATATTTCCTTGAGTTCGAAGGAAAAACAGTGCTGTATCTGCACCAACTGGCACAGCAGCGCTTTCCTCAAGACTCAGATTGGCCGGCTTTAGAGTGATCGAAGCGTCTTCAGGTAGAACAACATATTCCGCATATGCGCCAAAGCCAAAGCCCGTGGTTCCAAACACTTGGTCACCTGGCTTGAACTTTGTCACATCTTTGCCTACTTCCGCCACTTCTCCAGCCAGCTCAATACCGAGAATATTGCACTTCTTAGGCCTTAGGAAGCCATTCATCAGTCGTGCCAGAAAGGGATCTGCTTTTCGAATACGCCAGTCAGCAGCTGTAACTGTTGTCGCATGTATTTTGATTAGTACCTCATTCTCTTTCGGAGTTGGTTTGTCAATCTCCTTGACTTGAAGAACGTCCGGCGGCCCGTATCTTGTGTATACAATCGCTTTCACTTTCGAATCTCTCCTATTGCTTTTCACTGACTATCTTATCGACGTTTCTGCATTTTGTGAGAACCTGAAGTTTGGTCAGGGATTTCGGGATTATGACTGTCTTTGATTTTCGAATCTCATCCACATATTGATCGAACAATGGCCAATCAACATCTTCGGCGATTGTAAGGGTCTTAATTCCATTGAATGCTATTGCACCCCCAACTGATACCAGTTCATCTCTTGTCAATGTCAACTCGTCCAAGTTCTCTACCCTGAAC
>JBHLRP010000137.1:0-3462 GCA_048882485.1 Candidatus Thorarchaeota archaeon | reverse complement strand
TGCCTAGGGGGCTTCACAAATTAGTTTCATGGAGGAGCCTGAAATGTCGGATGAGGTTCTATATGAGGTTGAAGACGGAGTGGCCATAATCACTATTAATCGTCCGGAAAAATACAATGCTCTAAACACGGATGTTGTCGATGCAATGCGCAACTTCTTCCAGAAGGCAGAAGAAGACTCTGAAGTAAGAGCTGTGATTCTCACAGGCATGGGTGAGAAGGCGTTTGCTGCAGGAGCAGACATTACAGCATTCCCGGGGCGGGACTCGAAAACAGTGAGACCATTCGTTGAGAATGGTCAGGCTGCATGTAATTACATAGAGTCCTTAAGCATTCCAACAATTGCCGCAGTCAATGGTTATGCGCTTGGGGGCGGGTGTGAGTTTGCCATGGCCTGTGACATACGATATGCGTCGTCAAACGCTCGATTTGGCCAACCTGAAATCAATCTTGGGATTATTCCGGGGTATGGTGGCACTGTTCGCCTTCCGAGATTGGTGGGTTTAGGTGTCGCCAAGGAACTTGTTCTCACTGGAAATCCAATAAAAGCAGAGGAAGCCTTGCGGGTTGGTCTTGTGAATAGAGTTTTTGATTCAGTAGAAGACTTGATGAATGGTGCTAAGGAACTCGCAAGGACTCTTGCCAAAAGACCTGGAGTTGCCATTAAGCTTGCTAAGCAGTCTCTCAACAACGCTTGGGAAATGAGCTTGAAGGATAACCTATCCTACGAGGTTGATGCTTTTTGTCAGACATTCGATACCGAAGACAAAAAAGAAGGAGTTGATGCCTTTCTCAATAAACGAGAACCTGTTTTCAAACACAAGTAGTTTAGCGGGAGTCACTCCCGCTATCTTCTTTCTATTTTGTACCGACTGCCATCTTGGACAATCTTTGCATCTTCAACAAGGATCTCAAGATGTTTTTTTAGCATGAACTCCTCAAAGATTTCGAATATTACTTCCGGTATTCGGGGGTATATGGTAGGCAACTGTACGAGTTTTTCTAGGGTGTCGTATCCATCTGAGATGTTCTTCAAAATCCTTTCTTCTCGCTTCTCAAATGTGTCCGTAAATTGGACAAGGCGACTAGAGAGATCATCAGTCACTACATCCTGAAGATGACTGCTTATACCCACCTTGGGCTCGAGTTGTATCACCCTTTCAATGGAGTCCTGAAAGTCTCGGATGTCACTTACTTTGTTGCCGTACCAAGGACCAAAGCCAGTGAGGTCGATATCCACAAGGAAAATGGTTTCGAAGCCATTGATACCGAAGCAGGTATGGTCTAATGTATGTCCTGGAAGATGAATTGGGATGAGGTCAACCTCGCCACATGAAATGGTCTTCATATCCTCATAGTGTCCAGTGACGGTGTAGTTTCCATGTATAGGGGGAATCCATCCCTTTATCATGACTTTCCAGGTTTCGAATAAAGGATGATGTAGAATCCCATAATAATCAGCCATCCCTAGGAATGTTTCAACTCCTTTGTCTGATAATGGGTGACAGATAACCTCACAGCCTGATATCTTGTGAATCTCCTCGGAATGGTGCTTGTGGTCTAGATGAAAATGAGTGAGAATTAGCCTTTCAACATCTTCCAATCTATGTCCAATGTTCTTCAGAGCCTTGCTGACCTGGCCCAAGTCAGAACCAGCGTCAACTAGTGTCAATATCTCGTCATCAATCAGGAGAGAATTTGCCTCAGGAAACCGTGCCATGTTCAGACCTCGTACAAGATGAACATGGGGCTCGATTTCAATAGATGGCGCATATTCTGACATTAACGATTCAAGCGGCATTCAGTCTGATAACTCTCACTGTCGGACGATTCATATTGAGCATTGCCGCCTAAACTACTTCCCTATAAATCACTGGTGAAACAAATGAGTCAGCGAATCTTTGCAGTATTTGATGTCGGCACGACTGGTACGCGGTCAGTCCTTGTGGATGAAGAAGGCCGCGAATTGAGCAAAGCATACGAGGAATATCCACCAACCCCAAAGGAGCTAGCAACTCATGAACAGCTGGCTGACAGATTTTGGAGAGCTTCATGCACAACCATGCAGCAGGCCATATCGGGATATGAGCCGGGAGCAGAGGCTATAGAAGGTGTTGTTGTGGCGACCACTCGTGATTGCTTTACGCCTGTAGATAAAAAGGGCAATCCACTTGGTCCTACTATCCT
This sequence comes from Candidatus Thorarchaeota archaeon, assembly GCA_048882485.1. Classification (GTDB taxonomy): domain Archaea; phylum Asgardarchaeota; class Thorarchaeia; order Thorarchaeales; family Thorarchaeaceae; genus SMTZ1-83. The sequence continues at coordinate 1,276 of JBHLRP010000137.1, read as the reverse complement.
ATGGACGGACAATCGCTTAAGCAAGAAACGGGATGAACTTGCAGAGTTGATAGGACCTAGGCGAGGTCTCAGGAAGATTCTGTGGTTGTCGGAGAATAAGAAGAAGCTCTTCGATTCTGCTGATAAATTCGTTACCTTGGATGCATTTCTAAATAACAGACTATGCGGTGCAATGGTTGCAGATCCATCAAACGCACGATATGGTCCCATTGATCACGCAACTATGAAATTGTCGGATGAGATTTGTGAAGAAACAGGCGTTTCGGCTGACAAGTATGCAGAAATTGTGAATTCAGGTGTACCTATTGGGGAGATCACTGGTGAATCCGCCAAGGCAACTGGCCTCTGGAAGGGAACTCCCGTCATTATGGGATCTGGTGACCAGCAATGCTCTGCCTTGGGCACAGGCATCACAAAATCAGGCCTAATGAAAGCAACTACGGGAACTGGCACCTTTGTCACAGTTCATACGGACAAATATGTTGAAGATCCTTACGTGCTGTATAGTAATCCGGGCGCGATTGAGGGGACTTGGATTTTGGAGGGTGTCCTTCCGGGGACAGGTTGGGCGTACAAATGGTATCGTGATATATTCTATGAAGCGAAGAGCAATGAAGACCTCTTCGAGTTAATGGAATCTTCAGCGAAGAATGTACCAGCAGGTAGTGATGGACTTGTGTTCTTCCCCTTCATGGCATTTACAAAGGGTATTGTCTACAATCTGGGCTTTAACCATACAAAGGCCCATTTCGCTCGAGCTATAATGGAGGGCAATGGATTAGGCATCCAATTCTATGCTCAGACGATGGAGGTCATGCTCGATCAGAATTACAGCGAGCTCAGAATCGATGGCGGGGGAGCGAACTCGCCTCTCTGGCGGCAGATTATAGCTGACTGTACTGGTAAGACGGTGGTTTTGCCACGTGCTCGAGACTCTACGGTTATTGGTGCCGCCATGATTGCTGCGGTGGGATCTGGAGTATATGGCTCATTTGATGAAGCCTTTGACAACATGTTTCACGTTGAAGAGAAAATAGAGCCAATTCCTGAAAATGTCGAAGTTTACGAAAAGCGATTTGAGGTATTCAACAAGCTTATTCTGGCGGAGCTTTCTACGCTTCTAGCACACTATTGAAGGCTGAGGTTTCAATGTCCACACAGAAAAAAACTCCTAGAAGTGGTGAGCGCTTTGAGTGATCCAGACTTTGATGTGGTTGTGATTGGCGGAGGCAGCACTGGCACCGCAGTAGCTAGAGATTGTGCTCTAAGAGGTCTC
>JBHLRP010000136.1:0-3611 GCA_048882485.1 Candidatus Thorarchaeota archaeon | reverse complement strand
ATACGGATGTTCTTTGAACTGAGGAAGGCGCTCAAGGGCAGGAAGACCATCACGCAGCATGAGGTTGAGGCCATCGCATGTGAGATTGGGATGAATCCAAACACTGCCATAGACTGGGCTCTCTATGGGCAGTGGCCACATCTCTTCAAGATAGTTGACTCCGCCCTCTCGAAGCGTGAGGGGCTCCGACTCAAGGCTTCTCTGCTCAAGAAGACTGATGGCATTGAAGAGTGGGCAGAACTTGATCGTCGACTGCAGACGATTTACCCTGGCGGCGCTTACAAGAAGATTGCGAACTACGCCGACAAGAAGAGCCGTGTCAAGGAGTTTTTCGAATTCCTTCAGTATCTAGAAAATGGCGGTTCCCAGAAGGGAATCGCTAGAATCTCAGGGATTTCCAAACGGAGGGTTCGAGCGTTCTTCAATGGCGAGATTCCATGGCTCATCAGGCACGTGCTGGCAGCGGCCGGCAAGCTGAAAACATCTGGGCGATATCGGTCTCATTTGGGCTCAGTCTTCAAGACCAAGATTCGCCTTCCAAGGCTGAAGTGCAAGATTCTTCGTTCTTTCAGAGAATTCAAGAGACTGATAGACCGGGAATATCCATGGCTGAAGGACCGGTCAGACTATGAGCAACTCATGCAGATCGCGAGAGAGTTCTTTGAAGTTGTGCAGCAGTTCAAGGGTCGAGATCACTTCACCAGGGATGAGGTCGTTGGGTTCACAAAGAAACTCCAGATCTCAGTGGAGGCTGCGATGGATTGGCTAAGGGGCAACTCCTCCCCTATGGTGTTTAATATGCTGGAAAGGTCGCTCTCGAAAATCGAGGCTCGTGCTGAGGTTCAAAAGATATTCGCGAAACTCAACGGTGTCACCAGTTGGAGCAAACTAAGGACGCGTTTGAGGACTCTGTACATGCTAGAGGATGTCCAGAGCCTTCCTTCGTACGATGCAGACACTCAGCACGCGAAGAGATTCTTTCGCTACCTTGATGCATTAGCAAAAGGTGGGTTGCTCACTGATATTGCAGAGCGAGCCGGAATTGATTTGCCGGATGCTAGAAGATTTCGTCATCAGAAAGGATTTCCGCGTCTTGTGAACATTGGGAGGGCGCTTCCAGCCGAGAAGCCAAGAAAAGGATACAGGTGGATTCCTCTGTGGACAGATAAGAAAGGACGCATGCGTGATTTCATTCAGGTGCCTGTAACTATCAGGTCAATCAAGGATGTCCTCAGGGTCATTGGTCACCTGAAACCCAGAAAAGGCAAAGCAATGAGAAACTGGAGAAAGCGGTTTGGTGACCTGAATCCTCTTGATGCGTTCATGTATCTGCTCGGAGCAATAGCCTCTGATGGAACAGTTGGTCGCAAAAAAGGAGTTTCGACTCGCTTGGGCATATCCTTGAGCAAGAAATACCCCTGGAGCGAATCCTTCGGAGAGTTGTTTTGCTATTGTCTTCATCTAATTGGAATTGAATCCAAGAGGGGGAAAGATACCAGAGATGAAAACGGAAATGAAAAGGCAAATTGGATGAGTAGACACTCACCATTATCAATTTGGATTCTTCGGACTGCATTAGGTCTTAAAAGAAGCCTTGCTAAGAGCAAACAATCTTTCAAAGCAGATTGGATTCTTGAGATGCTTGATTGTCACAGACTCTCTTTCCTGCAGGGCATTGCTGATGGAGATGGATACGCATCTGTAAGGGGTTTAGCCGCGGGTATAGCAACTAGTACCAACAAGGGATTCATTCAGGATATTCTTGGGTCTTTTGGGATTGAATCCTCCCCTTATTCAAACGGAGTTGTGTTTAACAAGAAGGAGTCACTGCAAAATGCATCAAGACTGCCATTATTCCGTGCTGCCAGTGGACGGCAATTCCGCTTGGAAGAAATAACGCGTATGATTGATTCTATGGATTGGACACCAATATCCGCAGAGGAACGTACACTAATTTGGAGTTTACATTCTGACGGATATACAGCAAGTGAGATTAGCAGCATCTTATGGGAAACACTGGAAAGGGCTAGGCGCAATCCTACTATTAGAAAAGTGATACAAGACTATGAACGTGATTCAGCATAAGATTCAAAACGCGGCAATATGGTCATGACGAATTATCTCAAAGGCGGAAAGCGACATGACTAATGAAAAGTTTGAGAAGCTCAAGGAGATGCGCGAACAGTCCAAGCTCGGCGGTGGCGCTGACCGCATTGAGAAAGAACACAAAGCTGGACGATTGACGGCTAGAGAACGAATTGATAGATTGCTGGATCCAGGATCATTTGTGGAAATTGATGAATTCGTTGTACATCGTGAGCCTGATTTTGGAATGGACAAGAAGAGAATTCTCGGAGATGGTGTAGTAACAGGCTATGGAACAATTTCCGGACGAAAGGTCTTCATCTTCAGTCAAGACTTCACTGTGTTTGGCGGCTCGCTTGCAGAGATGTATGGCGGGAAGATGGTCAAAGTTATGGAGCATGCTATGTCCACTGGTGCCCCTATAATTGGATTGAACTCAGGAGCTGGTGCTCGCGTGCAGGAGGGCGTGAAGGCACTCAAAGTATATTGCGACGTGTTTCGTCTTAATACTCTCGCCAGCGGGGTCATCCCACAGATATCTGCAATCATGGGCCCATGCGCGGGAGGAGCGGTCTACAGTCCGGCAGTGACTGACTTTACAATCATGGTCAAGGATATCGCTCACATGTTCATCACTGGCCCTGACGTAATCAAGACGGTCACAGGCGAGGAGGTGACATTCGAGGAGCTGGGCGGCGCAATGACTCACAACTCAGTGAGCGGAGTCGCACAGTTTGCAAGCGAGGATGAGGACCACTGCTTCGAACAGATTAAGACGCTTCTCAGCTATATCCCCCAGAACAATCTTGAGGACCCACCCCGAGTCGATACAGGCCATTCTCCAGATGACTATGATGAGAGCATAGATGAGCTGGTTCCGGATGATCCCAACAAACCGTATGATATGCGCGATGTTGTCAGAAAGCTGGTCGACAATGGTGAGTTCTTCGAAGTCCATGAACACTGGGCACAAAACATGATGGCAGGCTTCGCTCGATTCGATGGTCGGTCTGTTGGAATAATAGGCAATAATCCAGCACACCTCGCAGGCACCATTGACATAAACGCCTCAGACAAATGTGCCCGCTTTGTGAGATTTTGTGACGCATTCAATATTCCCATCATCACGTTCATGGACGTGCCTGGATACCTGCCTGGGACGGCACAAGAATGGGGTGGCATAATCCGGCACGGGGCAAAGATCCTATATGCCTATGCCGAGGCCACGGTGCCCATGATCACCATTGTGACGAGGAAGGGCTATGGTGGTGCCTTTGACGTCATGGCCTCAAAGCATATTGGAGCAGACCTAGTCTATGCCTGGCCGAGCGCAGAGATTGCCGTCATGGGGCCAGATGGTGCCATCAACATCATCTTCAGAAAGGAGATCGAGAAGGCAAAGGACAAGGAGAAGAAGCGTGCGGAGCTGGTGAAGGAGTACAGGGAGAAGTTTGCCAATCCGTATATCGCCGCCGGGTTGGGCTACATTGACAAGGTAATCTTTCCACACGAAACGCGATCATTGA
>JBHLRP010000135.1:0-3618 GCA_048882485.1 Candidatus Thorarchaeota archaeon | reverse complement strand
CAAATCGAGATGATGAAAACCGGAAAGATGCATGGCTATATGCGCATGTATTGGGGAAAGAAGATACTAGAGTGGAGTCCATCTCCAGAATTAGCTTACCGCACCGCACTTCTGCTAAACGATAAGTATGAACTAGATGGCCGGGATCCAAATGGATATGCAGGTGTTGCATGGTGCTTTGGAAAACATGACAGAGCATGGGGAGAGAGACCTATCTACGGCAAAGTTCGCTATATGAGTTCCAAGGGGCTAGAACGAAAATTCGCCATCGACAAATATGTGAAGAGGGTGGGTGCCTGAAATAAGCCCGAACTCGTCATTATATTGAGAATAGTGCAATTCTTGGACAGTGGCAGCGCACAAAAAGTAGCTCTCTGTCTGCATGATGGAGGATTGCGCGTGGATTATGAATCGTTCTTTCAGACTCTGAGCCGTTTCATTCGAGACCGTGAGAGATTGTACAACGAAATCCAGGAGGAAAAAAACCTAAAGAGCTATTTCGTGACCTCGATTCTAGCAACACTTCTTTTTGGGGCTCTTTATGGCGCCAGCATGGGGACATACGCAGGCGGATTACAGATTGTATTTGATGCGATTAAGATTCCAATGTTACTGCTAGTCGCAGTGCTTGTATCTTTGCCGACCTACTATGTACTAAATGGCATACTAGGAGGCGAGATGAGTCTTCTCCAGATGGCTGTGCTGTTCATGATAAGCATCACAGTCATGGCCACAATGATGATGGCATTTCTTCCAGTAACGCTATTCTTCATGCTCACTACACCGGAGCGGACTTTCGCAGCTTATGCCTTTACTGTGCTACTCAATGTGTTCTTCTTCGGCATAGCTGGAGTGACAGCTGTAAGCTATCTGCTGCGGGGCTTCAGCAAGATTCATGGTGAGAACAAGAAATGGGTGCCCGCAATGATTACTGGCAGTGGGGTTCTTGCTTTTGTAGGCACACAGTTGGCATGGGTGCTTCGTCCCTACTTTCATCTATCAGCAACCTTCATCGCACCGCCATCCGGAAATTTCTACATCGCTGTGATTGAGCTAATTGTACGATTGCTGTTTGGATAGTACGCAATCGCTTATCCATTTCCTTGAATGTGACTGTATCCTCACAGTCACAGGTGCTTAAATCATAATTTAGACAGCAAATCAACTATAAAAATGGTGAATTCGTGTGATGAGTGATGAACAGCTCAGAGAAGAGCTGCATAACATAAGTTTGACAAAGAGTCAAACTATCGTACTTGACCTAATGAGAACCAGAGGAAAGAAGGGTGTAACTCCAAAGCAGCTTCTTGAGGAAGTTCCTTTCGCTGCCAGAACCGTCAGATATGCGCTACGGAAGCTGCTCAGGAAGAAGCTGATTAAGCGCATTCCTTGTCTTCAAGATATGCGGCAGTGGATCTACCTACCTGCCTGAATATCAAGCCTTTCGCATCTCTACCTTCCCAACAGTGCTGTCTTTGCCTGCAAAAAGGACTTTTCCATGAGCCTTTACAAGCTCTGAATATACGTCCAATGGGTTCTCAATGTTAGCCAGCGTTTCGGAGTTATAGGCGCAAATTGCTGTCAAGGGGATATCAAGAATCGTATGGAGTGCTTTCTCATACTCAATCAATTCTTCCACCAGAGAGTGTTCCATGAAGAATGACATCTCTCCAGTGACTCTCAGACCCTTGAATCCCTCAGCTAGTGCATTTGAGTAGTAATTATCCCATGCATCCATGACATCTAAAACACTGAACTTTCCCTCTTTGATATAGATATCAGTGTAATTCATTATATCCAGAGCCCCTGTCTTCTCGTACTCTCTCACGGGGATTCCGAATTTCTGCATAGCGTTTCGAATCTCTTTAGGTGACTCTTCTGAACAGACGTATTTCACAGCCTCTCCGTTGTCGAGTCCGTATCTGAGGTAGCTGAAGAGCGTGTTTCGCTTCCCCTCGAGTGAATCGTACATTAGAATCACATGATCTCTTGGCCTTAGATGTTTCACAATCCTATTCATCTTTTCAGATGGTGATAACCTGAAGTCTTTCCAAGACGTGGATTTGGCATACTGTTCTTCGAAGTCTCTCTCGATGAGTCCTACAAGGGTAGGATCATCTGTCCACAGGCATTTCATATCGGATAACGTACCATCAGGAGTGGTTGTGATTAATGCCTGATTTCGGTCGACCATAACATAACGACTTGGGAGTGTTTCGACGTACCTCAAATCGAATGAGTTGTTTGGGATATGTTTCTGAAGAGCTTCTGGGATAGTTTCCTCATTATCAGGACAGACTGTTAGTATCCGCACTTTGACATTTCGTTTGATTGTCTTCTCCAGGACATCGGCATAATTTAGAATAAATCGAACAACCTCAGCGCTCGAGTCAACTATGTCGATTGTGGCTGTAGCAGTGTTGATTAGGGCTGACGTCCTAGCGGAAACTGCATCCTTTTCAGAGATTAATGTGAAATGATGGATAGTTTCCTCCAATTCGGTTTCTTCAGGTTCAGCCTGCAAGCTATCCAGGATGCTCTCTTTCATTGAATAGAGGTTGGAAATCTCATGTTTTGCTTGTTCCTCTTTCCGACTAATTAGGAAGCTCAGGGCATCCTCGATAGGCATTGCACGGATTTTGACAGGTCTGCCTAGAATCCGGTCAATGAGTCCAGCTTTCTCAAGTTTAGGTAATGTTCTGTACACCTCCTCGCGACGAATCTTTGCTACCTTCGAGATCTTACTTGCAGAGGTAGGTCCAAGCTTAGCTGCAGCTAGGTAGACTTTGGCCTCATAGGGCGAAAGCCCAAATTCAGACAGTTTCTTCGCACTGTCCTCAAATGCGGACAATCATCTCTACTCCTTGGGTCAAACTATGATTATCTTTGTATGAAGACCCATTTCATTATTTTGGATTACGTTTCCATTTCCAATGGAACTGATCTAGCCTAATAGAATCTGCTTCGTTTTGCAGCATTGAACATGGCTGCTACGTTTTCTGGTGGAACTTCAGCAGTTATATTGTGAATATTTGAAGCAATATACCCGCCGCCGGGTTTCAAACATGCTATGTTGTGCTCGACCTCTTGACATATCTCATCAGCTGTCCCAAATGGGAGGGTCTTCTGCGTGTCACACAGCCCACCCCAGAATGTTATCATATCCCCAAATCGTTTCTTCAAGCTGCATGGCTCCATGTCAAATGCACCAACTTGAACCGGATTCAGAGCGTCATAGCCAATTTCTGCGAAGTGAGGAATGAATTGGGAAACTGATCCGCAAGAATGGTAGTTGATTCTCACGTCAGCAAGGGCATGTATCTTCTCTGAGAACCGTTGTTCTATTGGTTTGATTAGAGGCTCATAGATGCGTTTTGGGCTCATAATTGGGCCTGCCTGTTCTGCAAGGTCACCATTGTTGCAAACAATATCGACGTAATGCTCGTTTCCGAATTTCACCTCATCAAGTAATGTGGCAGCATAGTCCGTCCAATATTTCTCTAATTCTTCCATGGTGGCGATTATCAGCTCTGGACTCTTCTGCAGATGTTTCATAGCTTTTGTAAAACCAAAGAGGAAGGTCGTGTATTCATAAATGCAGCCAACTGGTGGCGTTGC
>JBHLRP010000134.1:0-3627 GCA_048882485.1 Candidatus Thorarchaeota archaeon | reverse complement strand
TCTTGAGTGAATAGAAACACCGATGCGACCGCCAAGATAACTCCAATAACTCCCCACATAATGTAGAACCAGGTGGGCGGTTTCTGTTGCACTTCCCTCTTCGGAAATGACCTCGTGAGCGGACCAAAAAGTCGAAATGCAATGACCCATGTGATTAGTAGACTAACGGCTACGAATGCTAGATTCAACAGGGGATTCCAAGCCAGGGGACTGTAAACCACCGTAAGTACGAACATGACTAGCGTGGCGAATGATATCCCGCCTCCAATCAGAATGTATATGATTCCATTTACCCTTCTCGTGACAACTTTTGGATATCTGTCAACAATTTCCGCTAATGCCAAAAGCCTTCTGGCATCAGACAATTCATCATCCGAATCGATTCCGTCTTTTTCTGAATCTGGCATGTTCCATCATCTCCAGGGCTTAACTGGATACACGAAACACACTGGGTATTAAGTATCTACTATGCGGGCCTTAATCGACCCTGTTTCTCCTCCACAAGACTCTTGGCAACTAGATTCCTGACATGATGTTCAATCATCCACTTCTCAAAATATATGAACACTGGATTTGTTAGCGATGGATATACAATGGGATTCATCGTGATTCTGTCTATGGAATCAGCTCCTTCTTCAATGGCTGAAAACACCAAATCATCTCGAATATCAAACTGGCGAGAATATGCATCTAATGCTGGTCTATAGTCCTTCAAGAGGGGTTCATTGAGATGACCGCTTATAATACCTCTATAATCACCGCTCTGAACCTTGGCAATCGACTCCTTGAAATCCACAATGGAGGAGTTGGGATGCCCATAGAATGGGCCGAATTCGGTACAATCCAAGTCAGCCGCAAAGAGGAGGTTATGCTCAACAATCTCAATACACATATGATCTGGGAGATGGCCAGGCGTCATTATTGCTCTCAGTGTGAAATCACCAAGTTGGAAGCTTTCCCCCTCCCTAAGGACTTCTTCAGCTCGGCCCTCGTCAAGGGCGCCATACATTCTTTCATTAACAAGATTCTCCCATGATGCTCGTACAGGATTAGCTTTATGAAATCCAAGGAACTCTTTCATTCTCTCCTTTTCGTTGAAGAGAGGCGCAGTTATTTTGTTGGCTGCAATTCTGCAACCGGATAATCGATTGAGTCTTACCGCATGTGTGATATGATCCGGATGGATATGAGAGAGTATGACCGTGCGTACATTTCGCAGCTCTTTGTTATATGAGGATAAGAAACGTCTGAGTGATTCAATTGAACATCCTGGATCGACAACCACCAACTCCTCATCCAATATGACCAATGTATTGCAGAACGGAAAGGAGCCACCTATGACAATGTGAATGTCGGGAGTTATTTCCATAGACACCAATTTAGGCACTCTCTGGCAGAATTGGGGGCAGCTTTTAATCTACCGTCCTCAAAGTGAGTCTTATACCTGGAATTCATTGGGTTGCTCGCACGCGTACTTCAGCTGCACTTCTCACTGCTTGGCGCCACCTTCTGAAGCTACTCCACATAACTGGAATCATCGCTGAAAGCAGTAGGATGGCCAATAGCAATGAGTATACCACAGGAGTCGTATTTCGTATTGCAACTCCAGCAATTATCGAGTCAATCCAGAATCCGACCATGACTCCCATGATTCCAAATATCATCATGAAGGTGAGGATGAAGTACACTATAAAGGTTCTAAATTGTGATTTCTGAATAAGCCGAGCAAAGACTCCCAAGTACGGATGTTTCTGCCATCGAGACCCTTGCTCCACAATCCAGAAGATGACGAACATGTAGATTATCAACAAGAATGGGACAATCATGATTCCTGTGACCATCAGCTCGCTCAAGAGGATTAGCCCCAATGAAATCAAAGGAATGGGAAGGATCATGATAATCCAGACCACAAACTTGGGCAGATTCAACTTTCTTTCCTCGAATCTTAATGTGTGCCTCATCAACATCAAGAGGGCCTCATGATGCTCCTGAGGTGATATGAGTGACCGCGTTATGAATGCCATATATACCCTATGGTCGAAGAACTAAGCACTATGCAAAGGATGAATGACCAGATAGCCCGTCCAGAGCCGTCTACCATCCATCATCCAAATCAGACTGATGTGAATGAAGTCCAACGTTCTTCAATGGATGCTTGGGCTTTGATGGAGGAGTATTAATCTTGGATTCTGTATCCGATTCTTCCTGATCTCCAGTTCCTTTCTGGATTGAGGTGCCTGCTTCGCAGACATTGTGAATGTAGAGATGAATGAAGAAATTATGCCCGCGTGGATTCAGATCTGGAGTAAGGACCTTGCATCCAGGGCAATCGCATAGAGAGAAGTCAGCAAGTCGGACGGGTCTCGGATTGAGTCCTACAAGGTACAATCTTTTTGCAGTCATATATAGAAGCGTGGAGGTATCGACTGAATCCATACTCACCTCATATAGGTAGAATGGAAGAAGGCCTATAATTGGTAATCCAAAGGTATGTAGCCAGAACCCTCGCGTCATCTCTCGAGCCTCATGAACAACCCGTCGAAAGAGCGTTTTGTCGTGCATCCATAGTGGAATTAATCCTCCCATTGCGAAGTGGACAATTCCATTACTTCTATAGAAGTCGAAAAAATCAGCCATTGTGTTCTTATCTTGACCCTGAATAACTGCGATAATGCTCTCTGGTCTAGCTATCTCCAAAATGTCTCGCAGATTATTCTTCATTCTGGCCGCTTTTTCATGAATCCTGGTCTTTTCATCTGTTGCTAAGATAATTTCATCTGGAGCGACGAACATGTCGGCACCAGATAGCTCGTAGACTTCAAAGATCTGGCTGTTCGTTAGTGAGATATCAAGGTCGATGCCTAGATTCCGAGAGATACCAGCCTTTCGTGCTTCCATCTCGAAAATGCCGGTATCTGCAACCATAGTCACTTCCTTTGGAAACCCAAGGGAAATCATTTCCTCTTTGAGAGTCTTTCCAGACTTTATAACCGAGTCAATCCAAAAGTCGCTACTCCTATAGATATCGTATGCAGTGAATAGGACTGAGCTTGTATACGTCCAATTGATCAGGGGTATTTCACGAAAGAAGCTCATGGAGCAAAAATGATTCTTTGGTATCAACCTTGAGAGTCCTTTTCTAGCCCTCCTCAAAATGCCCCCATCCATGCTATTATTGTAACAGCGCAAGTCCTGTTTCTTGGCTTCACATATAAACTGCTCTCATGTTTGGCTTGCTTTGTACTTGAACTGGTCTGCATATATCGTCTTTAACTGGTCCAGAGTCATAGCATCAGTTGGCGACTTGTCATAGCGAATGTTCACTATTCTTGCGAACCTTAAGGCCATGCCCGATTTGTATGTTGGACTTTCCTGTATTTCGTCTGCCAGAACCTCGACCACAATCTCAGGCTTCACTGTGACAACATGTCCCTTCTTGCCAGTAGCGATTGATTTGAGTTTGCTTGTCATCTCATCAAACTCGACGTCAGTTAGACCCTTGTATGTTTTACCGATCATAATGTAAGAATCTGTATCAGGGTTTCTTACCGCAAGGTGGTAATCGGAAAGCCAATTCTTCCTTCTTCCATGTCCCCACTCTGCAGCGATGATAACCAAGTCCATAGT
>JBHLRP010000133.1:0-3693 GCA_048882485.1 Candidatus Thorarchaeota archaeon | reverse complement strand
GCCTTGCAATAGCAAAGAGTTCATGTCTCATACTGGCATAGTAATTTGTGTCATCATGGATCACAGACATGCCATCTTGAATTAGTCTGCGTGTCCTTTCAAGCGCCTCCCTTCTCACCCTACATTCCTTTTCTGGCTTGAAATCCGAATAGAACTCTTCATCACGCCATCTATCCGTGCTTACAATCTCCACCTTAATTTCCTTCATTAGATGATCCTTGATGGCTCTAGCTAGAGTAGTTTTTCCTGAAGATGGGATTCCGCAAAGCGCGAGTAGGAATCGCTCCATTTGAACTCAAGAAGTCATATACGTAACTGCAAAAGAATGTGGTGTTAAGAAAACGAGATGAGAGCTGTAGGGGGGACGAATCCCTCCACTACGGCTTGATTGTAATTTTGAGGCTGTTTGCTAAATCCTTGTACCTATTGCGCACTGTGACCTCAGTCACATTTGATGCCTCAGCAATCTCTCGTTGCGTTCGCCTATCATCTGTGATAATTCCTGCAATGTAGAGGGCCGCAGCTGCAAGACCACCTGGGTCTTTACCAGCGGTGATTCCCTGCTCACGAGCATCGTTGATGATGCCCATTGCAGTCTGAACGGTCTTGCCATCAAGTTGTAGGTCAGCAGAAATTCTTGGCATAAGGTCGTTGGCCGACGGTATAGGCACCTTGACATCAACATTGCGCAGAATGAGTCGTACGCACTGGCCCAATTCTTTCCTGTTCACTCTGGCTTCTGTCACAATCTCATCAAGCTGTCTTGGAATCTTATGAATTCGACAGGACAGATAGATGGTGGCAGCGACCATGCCCTCGATGCTCCTTCCTCTCACAAGCCTCTTTGCAAGAGCTTTCCTATAAATCAGTGCAGACGTTTCTTTGGTTTCATGAGGGACTCCAAGCTGTGATGTCAGTCTGTCCATCTCACTCATAGCGATGCTTAGGTTTCTGTGCTGAGAGCTATGAACAAGTGTCCTGATCTGCCACTTTCTCATACGATAGATTGCTGCACGGGAACTAGCAGCAATTGTTCTACCATTTGCGTCTCTATCACTCCAACCGATTGTTGTAGCCAGACCCTTATCTGCCATTGTTAGAGTCATTGGTGAGCCGGTTCTGGCTCTAGCATCTCTCTCTTCAGCAGTGAATGCTCTCCATTCAGGGCCTGAGTCAATATGCCTCTCGTTGATGACGCATCCGCATGAAGTACAGATGCTCTCTCCTCGAGTCAAGTCTTCATAGAATTCGTTACCTCCACAGATAGAACAGACCATGAGTCCTTTCTGTTTCATGGAGCGGGCCGGTTTTGCCATTCATGATCACCTTATAGACTCCCCCGGATATGGCCGCAAACATACTGAGAGCATTGTTGCGAACAAAAGTCACTCCGAGTGGAGTGTGTCCCGAAGCGCTAATTTATGTCTATATAAGTGTAAGCATCCGTGAAAATCTGTACTGTTCTTTTTTTTTGAAACAGTAAGCCGAATTGAAGAAATCAGACATTTAGAACCCGGAGGGTTTGGCGGACGCCCAAAGAGTCTGGCTGTGTGGGGGCAGCCAATCCATGGAGAATGGAGCGGGCGTCCGCCTTTGTTCTCAGCGGGATAAGCATGAATGTTTGAACTACTCGAGGCAGTTCCATTCCTTGACTGTGGATTCAGGAATGATGTGTATGTTGTCGTAGTAGGTATGTTTGGTCTCGTCCACGACCGTCTTCGAGAGTGCGACTTTCATTAGTCCGTTCTTCTTACCCAAAAGGTAACCAGACATGTATTGAAGAGGAACTTCTTGCTCGTCAGCCTGCTCCTTCGTCATAGCACAACACTCTACACCAGGGCTTTCGTAGATAATCTCGACCATGTCATGTGATTCGCATGCATCAAGTCGATTCAGTAACTTTGTTTCATTCTCAATCCTGTCTGTGCCGCTGATTCTCTCTGTGTTTGATGCGTCATAGTGGAATGGATCGCCATGGAGTCTGTGAATTGATGGAACCATGAAGATTGTCTTGTCTTCCACGGAAGCTATGTCATCATCCCCATCATCGACATAGCGAATGTCACTACTTTCTCCGACCTTGTATCGGACCCAGTAGCGCTTTGCATCAACTTTCTTGTCCTCATCGTCTTCCTTGACAGTGACCATTATGTCCTCTGAGAACATCATTGGTTGAAATGGATTCGTTGTTTCCAAGACTACTCATCTCGTAATAATTAACTATATAGAATTAACAATAGTTAGGCTTATAAGACTTCCTCAAAGCCACAATACGAACTAGTTTGATTGAATACTTGGTGATTGTTTTGGGGGTATTGGTCTTTGGACTACAACACAGTGGAATCTCTGCTCTAAGGACCAAGAATTGGTTAATCGATAGATGGGGTAAGGAGGGCTATGCAAGAATCTTCAATGCTACAAGCATAATCGGAATTGCAGTGCCTTTTATTGCAATGAACTTTTGGAACTGGTTCTACTTCCTCTTCGAACCCGCCCTCATTCAACCATTGTTGTTCGCGTCTGGCGCGATATTGGTCTTAATTGGGTTTGTCGTATCTACAATGGCTTCTCGTGTGATATCCGTTAGCACCGTGGCAGATATGAGGACTGACAGAAAAGCCGAACTCATCACGGGAGGAATCTATTCCAGAATTAGACATCCTCTATATCTGGCAACAATCCTGATGCTTCTAGGTCTGGCTGCGCTTTATCCGTTCGATCGTGTCATTGTGTTCTCAACTGCATTGTCTATCTATGTGATAGTTGGAGCCTGGTTGGAAGAGAGGAAGTTGGTCATCCACTACGGTGATGCATATCGTGAATACCGTAGGCGGGCCGGGTTCATGCTCCCTCGCATAAGAAGTATATAGATCCAAGCTTGCTACTCCTCAATTTTAGAAAGGTGCCGGGCCCGCTTGATCGCGGCGGCTGACACCTGATGAACAGCTCCCTTTTCCACTACGTAATGGTCTGTTTCCACCTCTGGAGTGAAGTGTCGTTTGATGTCTTCTATAAGAAAATGCAGTTGAACACAGTGTGGGCTTCCATCAACTGTCAGAGCTGTCAACCTGCTTATTTGTGAGTATCTTACTATCGACCCAATTTTGAATCCAGCTTGATTTGCATGGGTTTCTTCCAGGCATACACTAAGGACGGCCGACCCGCCATCTCTTTCTCGATGTTCCTCCACGATCTCCGGATATCGACTGTTCATGCAGCTCCCAATAATGAGAATCCTCCCCTTCTCTCTGAGGTGTGGGTCTCCAACATTTATACACATTAGATGGTCAGAATGTCCGCAACTGCAGCCCACTACCATTTCCTCCGTGGTGCAGCATCTGCTTCTTGGTCATCATCTTGCTCGATATGCTGTTCAATCAGTGGTGATGCTATACTGGCAACCATGTCTCCCTCAAAGAGGTAGTTCATTCTGCTCAAAGAAACAACCGTGCCATCGTAGGGACTTTGTACCTCGGACTTGTCTTGGACAACCCCCAGAACGTCGCCACTTCTGATTTCCTCTCCGAGATTTACACTAGGAATAAAGAACCCCTCTGCATCGATATTGACTTGCTTTGTCCTGCCAGTGTAAACACTGGATGTATCAATGCTATCTCCTGGAATCATGTCCTTCATTCTCATGAAGTTTAGAATTGCTTCTCTGACTTCTACTGCAGCCTGGGGCTCTATGCT
>JBHLRP010000132.1:2159-3869 GCA_048882485.1 Candidatus Thorarchaeota archaeon | reverse complement strand
CCCTAAAAATCACATCGAGATGGTTCAGAACTTCAAAGACGAGTGGTTGTAATTTCGTTCATGAATTCAAATCTCGCCCGGTCCACCATTATTCTCTATCCAAATTTCGTTCCCATATCTTCTCTATCTTCCGTTCTCGATTATAATGAGCCATTTCCCCGCCTATGTTCTTCGTGGTTCCACTCCAGATTGCTAGAGCTTCGCTTATCCCAAGAAAAAGGACCGTGATGATTCCGCACAAGTCACCAACTAAGATTTGACCAACAAGGCCCAGAGCAAATGAAGAAATGACCGTCCAGATTCCTGCAAAGAAGAAGAACCATTTACGCTTTACAGGAGTTGCCAGTAGAAAGGTTTCATAGTCGATCTTCAGTGTTGGTTCACTGTACATTCCACGGCTCATTCCTTCAATTCGTATCCCTGCCCACCGCCCCGCAATAAGGCGGCCCCAGGAATAAAAGAAGAAGGTGGCTCCAAGTAGACTGCCAAGACGTCTTAGAAATATCCACCAGTCAATGTCATTCCAGGAGAAGAATGTCCCCCAATCCAGAGGCACTTCTAAGAGTCTGATATACCAGAATGTGGGTCCAATGACACCAAGAATGGTCAGTAGGATGACACATGGCCAAAGAGGATAGGTTCTTCCTCTTCTCGCCCTGAACAGTAGATTTCTGATGTGTGCTGCTTGCTTGACTTCTATTAGGTCCGGATTGGGCTGTTGCTTGATTTGTCTGACGATCTTCCAGAATTGCTTTCGGATTTCTGGTGGTGTGTCTTTGGGATTCTTTGATACAATCTCCCCAATCTGATTCAACCTCTCAAGTGTATCAGACATTACGCTTAACCATACTAGAATATTGGGCGAGAGCCTATGAATCCTGACATTCCACTTGCTTCAAAGCTTCTCTTTTTATTTCACAACAAGGGAGCGGTTCTAGTGATATCATGATCCAATCTAGAAAGCTTCTGGTGTCGGTTGGACTTGTTTTAGCAATTATTGGCGTTGGTGTTACGCTATCGGTTGTGTACTTCTCACAACCCACGGAAGTGCCAACAACAACGACACCAATGGAGGCTCCATTGAATGTTGAGGTCAATCTGATAGGAGAGATAGATACAGGGGGTTCTGCATTGAGTGTGCATGTGGAAGATGATCTCGCTTTCGTGATTGATTTTGGAGAAGACACATCTCATGGGTTAATTATTGTCAATGTCAGCAATCCATCTCAACCAGAGATAATAGGTACATATCATGCTGGCGGATTACCTTTTGCAATAGAGTCTGTAGATGAGTTTGTGTATATTGCAGATCAGTTCGAAGGACTCAGAATAATCGATATCTCAGACCCAGCTAATCCTGTTGAGATTGAAGGACATGTTGGCAGTGGGATGGCATTTGACTTGGAAATTGTTGACGACCTCTTGTTCATGGCAGATAATGAGTATGGAATGGTCGTGCTAGATATTAGCTCTCCTAGCAATCCAGTATTTGTTTCAAATCTTGGCCCTGACTGTGATCATCTAGAGATTGAAGAGAATATTGCATACATCGCAGGTCACGGACGCATAAGAGTAGTGGATGTCAGTGATCCATATCATCCAACACTTCTAGGCCAGACTATAGCAAGCAGTAGTACTCTGTGGGATCCATCAGTTTCTGATGGCATAATCTACCTTGCTCACCATAGTGGAGATGATGGCGAACTTCTG
>JBHLRP010000132.1:0-2149 GCA_048882485.1 Candidatus Thorarchaeota archaeon | reverse complement strand
ATAGTCCCAAATCATAGAATAAATCTGACGTGAAATTGAATTTCGATCTTCACCATGCAAGCAATCCATCCAATATCGAAGAAATAGGTGAATTTGATTCAGAAGGGACATTCCAATCCTTCTTTGTTCAAGACTTGCTGCTGTATGCCGTTGACTTCGAGAGTGGATTGTACATTCTGGATGTGACTAATTCCATATCACCTGTTGAGAAAGAGAGATTCTCGGATGGGCAACCTTGGGATGTAACCATCTGCGATGGTTTAGTGTATCTTGTTGGATCGGAAGGTCTGCAAATTCTACAAGTGATTTTAGGCTAGTTAATAGAAACCTCAATGGGGGAAACCACGATGCAAATCTCGCACGGTCCACCATCCTCCAATTCATCGTTTCAAAATCAGATCGTATCTACTACAACGATAAACACGTTTGAATTGGGTGAGAACTGAATTGTCATCGCCCGAATAGTGTGCAAAGGCAGACCGTATCTTCAGTCCTGGAATCTTTGCATTGATTATCTCTGGTGCCGTTTCGGTAGAGTCTATGTAGACATGGTAGTATGATTCAGCTCTCTGAAAGCCTTGATTCTGATACCATATCTCCGCCTGGTCGTCATTGCGTGTCCAAGCCTCCAGTCTTGAAAGTCCTAGTTCTCGCGACAGTTCTATAGCTTGTTGGAGCAGCGCTTTTGCAATGCCTTGGCGTCTGAAATCCGGATGTACTGCAAGATGCCAAATCATTCCAGCAACTTGTGATCCATCTCCGTCAGAACTACTTGAACAGATAGTGTGTGGTTCAGTTTCGCATTCGATGTCTATTAGTCCGACCACCTCCCCCTCAACATTTGCCACCAATTCAATAGATTGCGATTCATAATGCTCTTTCTCTCGATAAACATCATCATAGTATGCAGAATCAAGGAATGCCAGAACGCGGCATCGCACCCATCCCTTTTCATCATCTTTGGTGAATTCTCGTATAATTGGACTCTTCTTTGATGGCACGTCTATCACACTCTTGTTGAAACTGAAGGACTAGAAGGTGAAGTTTCGCAATATCCCGCTTGCGGTTCAATGTGGATACACCTTCATTATAGTCACCAGATAATACAGTTCTCAAATTGATTGGAGCATTTGCATTCCTGAGAGATTTTTCTGCCTCCTATTAGCAGGAAACATCAAAGCAAGAAACAATCCTCTTGTCATTGATCCTGCTTATATCTGAACCACAATAGGAGGACTACTCCAAGTAACAACATTATCGGGATTGGGATATATAGAGGCACCCAGGGATCACCATCACCTGGCCATTCAACCAAGAATACCAAAGGAGCTGATACAAGTATTGGCTGGATCTCTGCTAAGATTCCTACCAAGAGCGTTCTCTGTGCAGATGTTTTACCTATATGCAACCTAGCCAACATTATGGCAAAGATGAGCCTCAAAAATGTGTAGGGCAGGGTGTCTAGGGGGTTCCAGACTCTGAATCCTGAATACCAGCTGGACTCGATGTAGTCCCAAATCATAGCTCTGATTGAATCTGGACCGGGACCCAAATCAACACGATATGCAAATGGCAGAAGAACGGCAAATGCCAGCATGACTGCATACGCAAAAGCAAAGTGAATATTATTCTCGGATTGTGATGAGTCCACCTCTTCCACGCCCATTCGGTTGTCTAGGAATTTGCGTTCACTCTTAGTCATTGCTATTTGAGCAGAGTTTCACCTGGTCCAGCATCTTTTTGCTCAACTATAGGACATCAGGTTCAAATCTTGCCCGATCCGCCATCTCTATCCTGATTGGTTGGTTTAATCTTTCCATTATTTGACTCCCGGCTTCCACAGACTCCACAGATAGAAACTGCTGTCCGGGGGCAGCGTATTCCACAACTCCTCCAACCATTGTCATTAGTACCTCTATGTCAGCAAGGGTGTTCTCGGGAACTGTCAGTGGATTGTCTGAAAGGATTACTAGGTCTGCGAATTTGCCCACCTTAATGCTCCCCTTCACGTCCTCTTGAAATGTGCCGTAGGCTGCGTTAATTGTGATGAGCCGCAGAGCTTGTTCCACGCCAAGAGTCTGGTTTAACATCCAATCTGTGGGTGTAAGCCCCAGTCCACCAACCCTTGTGACAGCACTAGAGACCGCAT
>JBHLRP010000131.1:0-3910 GCA_048882485.1 Candidatus Thorarchaeota archaeon | reverse complement strand
GAGGTCCTAGCTCATGGCCCAACTAAGTCTGCAATACGAACCACAGACGGTCTGCAGATTGACCTAAGAATCGTTCCTAGAGAGAGCTATGGTGCAGGAATGCAGTACTTTACCGGTAGTGTTGACCATAATGTCAAGCTTCGAACAATTGGCGTGAAGATGGGCCTCCGTCTGAATGAATATGGTCTGTACAAAGGGAAGAAGCAGATTGCAGGAGCAGATGAGGAGGGCATTTACGCTGCACTTGGTCTTGCATATGTGCCACCGGAGCTTAGAGAGGACAGAGGTGAGATAGAGGCCGCCCAAGAGGGCAAGTTGCCTACGCTAATTCGACTGAAAGACATCCGTGGTGACCTTCATAGCCACACTGATCAGTCGGACGGGAAGAACACAATTGATGAGATGCTTACCGCCGCAGCCAAGAAGTATGAATACTACTGTGTGTCTGACCACACGCAGAGCTTGACCATTGCCAACGGCATGGATGAGTCACGACTGCTGAAGCGAATTGACGAAATCGATGATTTGAATGCCTCTGGCCGCTGGAAGATGAGGATATTGAAAGGTGCTGAGGTAGACATCCTTGCAGATGGCAGTCTTGACATTGAGGACAGTGTCCTTAGTCAACTTGATGTTGTCACGGTTTCAATCCACAGTCGAATGAAGGATGACAGGAAGAAGATGACGGAGAGAGTCTGTCATGCTCTTGAGAACAAACACATTCACATCTTGGGACATCCCTCTGGACGACTTCTTCTGAAACGACCTGAGTTTGAGATTGATCTTGAGGCAGTGTTTGAAACGGCGAAGCAACACAATGTTGTGATGGAACTCAACGCTCATCCACAGCGATTGGATCTCAATGCAGGGAACTTAAGAGCCGCAACTAAGATGGGGCTTAAGGTCGCTATCAACACAGATGCACACTACATCCACGAACTAGACTACATGCAATTCGGAGTGTTTCAAGCTCGAAGAGGATGGCTGACAAAGAAGGACGTGGTGAATAGCTACAGCCTTTCCAAACTCATGAAGGCAATTAAGAAATGAGGACGCTGTTGAAACATCAAAATCCTTAATTCCAATTTCATACCTATAGATACAATATTGTACTGGAATGTGAGATGAATCGATTGAGTTCAAGGCGGACCCTTCTTGAAAGAGCACAGGCGATTTTCGGACTTCTTGAGGAAAACAACGATCCTATTCCAAAGTCCAAGCTGAAAGATATTGGTCTGAATCCAAGTACTGCTGAGAAATGGTTAGAGCTGATTATGTATATTCAACAACAACCACTGATACGCCTAGTAAAGACCGAGAGCAATACAATCGTCATTAAGGTTGAAGGACGCTATCATGCTATGAGTCGGAGAGCCTTTCAAGACAGTGATCTGACCTATGAACAGCGCCTCAGGTCTATTGATTCCTACCTCCGTGCATTAGTTGCACGCGAGTTGACTCTGGATGATGCTCCTCCGCACACACTACCTTCCGAAGAATAGCTGATTTCATAGTCACAATTTGTGACTCTATTCTGTGACCTTCAATTGTGGCTCCGCTATATATACTGATTCTGAGTGGTAATTGTTGTGAACTATCATGGCTCTAGCAAAGAATTACCGGAAACACAAGGCGCGAAGAAAGTGGACCCAAGCCCATATGGACCAGGAAATGCTCAAGCTTTACGCTTACACATTCTTCAGGAGATAGTCTAGTTGACTTCTCTTGATTCTGAAGATCGGACTTCGGCTCATTTCTCTCAGAAGGAACCAGTTGAGCCTGGAGATGGATCCTCTCTCACCCTTCAAGAAGTGCTCGCGTTGGATGCAACGTGAGTACTCTCCTCTTCTTTTACTGACCTCTTACTCTCGGAAAAATAAGTTGCCCCGCTCGACATGAAATCGAGCGAAGCAGATAGTTCTCTTATGTTACTGCACCCATGTAAGGCATCATGCCATTGGGTATGAAGTCATAGTCCACACCAGGGGTCACATAGTGTGCCAGCTCTGGATGCGGACCGCCATCGAAGTTGAAGAATCGAACTGCGAAGTGCTTTAGCCATACCACCTTCGTTGGATGCAGTTCGCCACCACTGACCGTGATGAGTTCATGGTAGTGGACATACCCTCGGCTTGCATACCATTCAGCTTTCTCTGGACTCCATGTGTCAATCCTGGCCAGCACAATGTACAACAGTTCACCGTCGCCGGCGTCAGATGACCACCAATTGGAAGCACCAAACGGTCCAGTGTTATAGTGCTTCCCAACTAAGAAACTGCGTCCAACAAGAACCCAAGAGTGGCCAGGAATATCAAATGCTCCACCCGGACCATCAGGGGCTCCAGCTAAATAGTAGTCCACCCCATCAACAGGAATCACGATCCCGTGAACAAATCCCTTGTTCTTCCCGTTGCCTGGTGCAGCTGCCACTGCGGGTACAATTAACATGATAGCTGTCAGTGCAACGAAAACGAGGCTTATCTTTCTCAAAAATTGGTCCTCCTCTATTGATGAATTAACTATCGCAAATATTTTATATAATGATTCCCTCGAACCATTCAACTTCTACTTGAAACCTCATATCAAGGAGCATAGAGGGGTAAACATGACAACACTTCAGATTGCCACAATTGGAGAAGATACGGACCCTGTACTTACGGGCCTCAAAAACGTGCCTAGCCAAAAGCTGCATCTAATATGCCTGAAAAGAAACGAGAAAGCCGTCCACTCTTTTGCTGCTGAACTGGGAACTACTCTACATTTGGACATTGAAGTCCATGCAATAACCAAACCAATAATTATGATGGTTCTTGAAAAGGTTTCCAGCATACTCCGTGAATACGAAGGCCGCATTGATGACATAGTCATCAACGTCGCAGCAGGCGAAAAGCCTCTGACCTGCGGCGCACTTACAGCAGCATTCTTCAATGGGCTCAAGGCTTTCCATATTATGGAAGGCGCCCTTATGATGTTCCCAATCATGAGAATGAGCTATAGTTCTGTTATTTCTCAAGCAAAGATGAATATCCTTCAGGGAATTCAAAAAGCTGAGGGTGTAGTGAAAGACCTTGGTCAGCTTAGTGAGCTTACAGGATATGGGAAACCACTTCTCAGCTATCACATCAGAGGAGATGATGAATCGCGGGGCCTAGTTGATCTTGGTCTGATACAGGCTGAACACAAGCGTAGAGGTCGGCTTCAAGTCACCCTGACAACACTTGGAAAAGCAATGCTTCTGGGACAATCAGAATATATCAAATAGCATTGAAAGAGTCGAAGAAGAGGATGGTGCCGAGGACGAGATTCGAACTCGCGATTCGGGCGCCGATTGGCAAGCAATCAACGAACCCCTACGGGAGTGGATATCCCATGGGCGTCAAAGCCTTAGATCTTGAGTCCACCGTCTTTGGCCTCTTGACTACCTCGGCAGTGTATGGATTTCAGTAGAGTCTATATTTAGCAGTTTTGGCATTCACCACTTCGACAAGCTTATCCGTTGGATTTGCTGCCTGAATACTTCAGGAGAGGATGTCATGCCACGCTTCGACCACAATGATATATCGATGTTCTACAAGACCAAAGGTGAGGGCAATCCGGTTCTATTGATTCATGGTCTTGGCGGAGACCATCGTGGATGGGACTTTCAAGAGGAGGCCCTCGCATCACGTTTCCACCTTATTATGCCTGACCTACGAGGTCACGGGCAGACGACAGTGATAGAGCTTGGAATGATGATTCCACCAGATATGGTTGCAGATGACCTGAATTCTCTGCTAAAGCATCTCGGCCTTGAAAAGGTGCATGTCGTTGGCATCTCATTGGGCGGTTTGGTGGCCCAGACCTTCGTGCTCAGGTACCCAGAGCGGGTGGATAAGCTAGTCCTGATTGACACAACTCCCAAGATTACAGA
>JBHLRP010000130.1:2308-3937 GCA_048882485.1 Candidatus Thorarchaeota archaeon | reverse complement strand
GACGCTGCGGGCAATAGACTGGAAGGGGATGAAATTGGTGAATGGGATAGAATACACGCCTCTTGGGCTGCCTTCTTTTCTCCTGCATTGAATATTGGATTTCGTGTAGACATTCCAAGAGGGTCTCAAGCATTCCGGGGCCGGGAGATAATTGGGCTTGACATCTGCTGGAGTGGAGTAATCTTCATGCTCTCCCCAACATGCAAAGAGCTGAGGTATGAAATTGCTTTTGGGTCAGACGAATTTCGAGGTGACTGAATCATGGGAGTAGATGTGGTTCTAGTTTATCCCTACTTCAACGAGGAGCTTGACCGCTCCATCTTTCGCTATCCTCCCCTGGGATTGGGATATCTCGCCTCAGTCTTGCGAACAAACGGTGTTTCTGTTCGACTCATAGATTGTTCATTTATGAGGCCTGAGCATGCAATACGAGTGATCAGGCAAGCCCGTCCTCGAATTGTAGGAATTTATTCGATGGTCACCATCAATCATCATGCCACGGACATCGCGAAACAGATTCGCGGTGATACGGAGCTTCTAGTCACTGGCGGTCCACTTCCAAGTGTTGTCCCCGAGGAGTTCTTGGATCTCTTCGATGTTGTTGTGCTGCACGAAGGAGAGCACACATTTCTCGAGTTAGTGGAACATCACCTTTCAGGAACACCATGGCATGGTGTGTCAGGAATTGCGTATGCAAATGACAACGGGACTTGCCATGCCAATCAGCCCCGCCCATTTGAGATGAATCTGGACAGCATTCCATTTCCTGCCCGGGACCTGTTTCCCAACCAGTCCTACCAGCGCTTCTGGCAGACCCACCATGGTTACACTGTGACCAGCCAGATAACAACGAGAGGTTGTCCCTACCTGTGTGACTTCTGTAGCAATCCTGTCTTCGGCAGGAGTTACAGAGAACGTTCCGCCAGAAACGTCGTAGCTGAGATGGAGGATATAGAGAAGCTTGGCTACGACCGAGTCTTCTTCACCGACGATTGTTTCACCCAGAATCTCAATAGAGTGGAGGAAATCTGCGAGATTCTGATCAAGGAAAAGCTCGATCTTAAATGGATGTGTCTTAGTAGGGCCGATAGGCTAGACCGAGGGACAGCTAGAAAGATGGCTCAGGCCGGATGTGTTCAGATATTCTTCGGAATCGAATCTGGGGATGAACGGATGCTGAGGATCATGAAGAAGCGAATAGTCCCTCTAGATGTCATGAAATCTATTGACTCAGCTAAGCGAGCTGGAATCGCCACTGGAGGCTTTTTCATTCTTGGCTACCCAGGAGAAACCGATTCCTCACTTCTCAACACAGTACGATTCTCTTCTTCCTTGTCACTTGACTACCTATCATACTCTTTTCCATACCCCATAGTTGGAACTGGGCTCTACACCAAAGTCAGAGGTCGAATCACCCGTCCTGAATGGAGAAAGCAGAGAGGCCAAGCAAGTAGGCACCAGTTGAATTTCTCAGGCGATTTCTCTGAAACCAAACTGAATTTCGCGAAGAACAAGGGGCTCGTGCAACATCTTCTCAGAAGCAAGGGGACTATGGGAACTGCAGCAGCTCATGTATTCGAGCGACTGACAGACCCTATAATCCCATTCCTCCGATAGTGAGAATGTCAT
>JBHLRP010000130.1:0-2208 GCA_048882485.1 Candidatus Thorarchaeota archaeon | reverse complement strand
ACGCCCGCAAGGTCCCATGCTATCAACTGAATCTCAATATCTTGGCCGTAGCTATAGGTCCGGTCTTGAATCTGAGAGACCCATACAGGACTCGTAGTGTCCTCGACTGTTACTGTAAAGCTCCCTTCCAACGAAAGGCCGTGGGCATTTGTCACAACCACATCTATTGGATAGACACCAACCTCAAGAACGCCTCTGTCCACGACGGTCCCCGAATCGTCAATCAGGAAAAGAATCGTGTTGCTGATCTCCCAGGTGTCTACGGGTATTGGAGGAGATATCTCAAGGTCGAAGCTGAGTCGGTCTCCAAATTCCAGATTCTGGTCTGAAGGAGTGGAATCCCATTCCGGATATGCTGGTTCCATGAGGAGTGGGTGAACATCTGCAGTCGCTGCACTTCCTGATATCAAATGGGGGGTGTCTCCTATCCCATCTCCATCAAAATCGTTTCCAACATAATGGTCATAGAAGTTGTAGTCGAATGTGTTGATAGGACCATCACAAAAGACACTAACTATGGCATTGTTCCGAAAGACATTCCATCTGAACTGATTTCCTGATGACGCGGAATCAATTAGTATGCCAACTTGATCATTGTTCTTGATGTTACAGAACTCCACGTAGTTTCGATGAGAATTTACGGAGTTGATACCGTTGAGATTTCCTTCTAGAGTACATTCTCGGATGGAGTTAGAACGTGCTCCGTCAAGATATATTCCATCATCATTATCCCTTACCGTGTTTCGAATGAGGGTGCAGTTGTGTGCCCCGTCAAGATAGATTCCCCAGAATCCCCCATTGATGAAATCATTGTCAGAGATGGTGACAAAATCAGACGACAAGAGATACATCAAGAGATCAGTTGAATTTGCTACAGTATTGTCCCTGATCTCAGAATGGTCTAGCCCCCCCAGGTCCAAACCCGTGGAGCCTCCATTAATCGCATTCGCGGATATAAGCGAATTTCCTAAGCCCCAGGCGTAAATGCCAGAATACCCCCCAGTTGCATCAACCTCGTTGTCTACTATTGTGCCATTGACGTTGTCTCCTTGAATAACCATTCCATTATAGTTGTTATAGAACGTGTTGTTAGACACAATGAAGTTGGTCACATTCCATAAGTAAATCCCAGTTCCACCAACACCTGTTGCACCTGTAAAACTGCAGTTCCGGATAGTGAAGTGAATTGTAGTGTCTGAAATATCAATGCATCTTCCATTTGTCCCCCCAAGATCGAAGTCAAAGCCCTCAATGATATAGGGGGATGCCTCATAGCCACCTCCCGGCCACGTTTCAGCTTCTGCCATTAGTTTGAATTCATCATTTCCGTTGATAACTATAATTCCGTGTGGAACTCCTGCAACCATTGCGTCTTCTATTGGTCGATCAGTACCAATCTGCTCCACTTTTAGTGATGTTTGGTTCTGGTTGAAATTTGTCTGTGGAATGAATGATAACAAAAGTGACACAAGAAGCATAGAGACCAGAAGGGACGCTGCCTTTCTCTCGCTTTTCATGCGAATCCTACCCCTTTTTCCTGGCTAATCGCTAATTGGAGTAATAAATGATAGCTTAGCCAGACTTAGGGCTTCAGTATCTCAAAGAATATTCTCAATGCGAGGTCAACAAACTCATCGTCATCACCGAAATAGCCAGGGAAGATGATCTGATAGCTCATCAAGAGTCCAACAACTCTTTGAATCCTCTCCTGCTTGTCAACAATCTTACCTAGACCACCTGCTTCTGACTCCAATGCCTTCATCATTGCTTCTGACAGAATGCCCATGGCCTGCCGTAGCCCATCTGTGCTCTGATACTTCTTGACAAACTCCATGTACTCACTAGGATTATCTAGCATCTCACTTTGGATGGCTGAGAGAAAATGTCGGTCGGGTCTACGAAGTTCTATGACCCTCTTGAAGAACCAACGTAG
Source organism: Candidatus Thorarchaeota archaeon (assembly GCA_048882485.1). Lineage (GTDB taxonomy): Archaea > Asgardarchaeota > Thorarchaeia > Thorarchaeales > Thorarchaeaceae > SMTZ1-83. The sequence goes on along the minus strand of JBHLRP010000130.1, from coordinate 275 downwards.
TGTGTCATCAAGACTCATTCCCTTCTCTAGGACCTTTTCGACTCCCATCTGTCGATTGAACTCCTCGACAAAGCCTTCGACCTTCTGCGACATGATCTCCGCAAGGATGTCTACCTTGCCTTTTGGAAAGTGGTAATAGAGCGTGCCAACACTCACCTTTGCAACATATGCTATATCTGTCACATTGAGGCTGGAGTAGCCCTTCTTCCTGATCAGTTTCTCGGCAGTATTGACAATGCCCTGTTTTGCTTTGGATTTCCTCATCTTCGATGAAC
>JBHLRP010000129.1:0-3937 GCA_048882485.1 Candidatus Thorarchaeota archaeon | reverse complement strand
TAGACGACTTCTTGGGCGACCTTTCCGCAGACGACACAGACTCCTTCTGCCTTTTCCTCGATGTCTATCCTTGTCCCGCGGATTTCGCCACCAGTCCTGTCTTTGATCTCTTCATCACAGCTCAAGCCTTCCATCTCAGTGGTACAGAATGGAATTCGGGCAATCTTGCCATTGTCCATGGCATCATCAATCTGACCGATTGTATCAGCATCCACTACGAGACCATCAAACTTGGCTTCGGCCTGTGCTTTCAGAGTCTTGTCAATGTCTTTACCCAAAGCCTTGACGTGTTTCTTGAGGCCTTTCAAAGCCACAGATTCACGTTTCATCAAATCCCTGCGAAACACAACCACTTGGTCCTTCTTGATGTCCTTTGGTCCGGCTTCAATCCGGATGGGAACCCCTTTCATCTCCCAGTAGTTATATTTCCAACCAGGGGTAGCATCACAGTCATCCAAATGGACCCTGATTCCAGCTTTTTCGAGAGTCTGCTCAATCTTCTTGCAGTACTCAAGAATTGCATCTGCATTCTTCCCCTTGATGATAGGAATGATGACAACCTGGTAGGGAGCCAGTTTGAATGGTAGGCGTAGTCCTTTGTCATCACCGTGAACAGATATCAGGGCGCCAAACATCCTGGAAACGGCAGGACCATAGCATGTCTGCCATGCATAGACTGTTTCATTGTTCTCGTTCAAGTACTTGATGTCGAAAGCTCTTGCAAAGTTGTCACCTAAGTCATGTGTAGATGGCAACTGGATGACCTTTCCATCAGGCATGAGTGTGTCTGCCGCATATGTGTTCAGTCCGCCCGGAAACTTGTCCCACTGCGTACGTTTGAACACCATTATTGGCAGTCCATAGTCATCTGTGACAACTTCCTTGGTGGTTTCAATGTCCTCCATCACCTGTGCAATAACCTCTTCATGTGTGGCAAATACATTGTGGCTCTCAATCCACAAGAACTCGCGACCTCGAAGGAAAGGACGTGTGCTCTTTATCTCTGACCGAAACACCGAGCATCGCTGGTACCTCTTTAGAGGCATGTCACGCCAACTTCGTATCCAGAGTGAGTACATCGGATAGATCGCGGTTTCACTGGTGGGCCTAAGGGCCAGTCTTTCCTCAAGTTCTTCGCCATCACCAATCTCCCTAATCCAGAACACTGCAGGTGTAAAGCCCTCTACATGTTCAGCCTCTTTTGTGAGGTTACTCTCAGGAATCACAGTAGGGAATAGCATAGGTAGATGACGCTTGCGTTTTAGGGCTGCCTCATAGAAGTCAAACATGATGTCCATGGTCATGTAGCTCCAAGGAGGAAATGGAGTGAAGCCTTTGACGCCATATCGGATGTCAGCGAGCTCAGCAACTTTGCATATCTCGCCAAACCAGTCAGGAAAGTTCTCTTCCTTGCTTATATTGAAGATCGCTTGCTTCGATTCTTTGTTCTCGTCATTACTACTCATTGTATCTACTCCTGTGATCTGATTGGTTTACAGAGCAATGGCTAGGACAGAGAATTAGCATTCTATTGGTTCGGAACGCGTTCACCTAGCATAAACGTTCACCAACAGAAAGTCACCTTGGGTCCGTATTTAAAGTCTGCTGTGTGAATCAGCGCTTTGTAGTGACCTCACCAATTTCACGTATTCGCTCGTCCATCTTGTGCTCCTTAATCAGTTTAGCAACTGCGGGGGGTACAAGGGCCTCCCATTCGGGATTGTTCCATCGGATAAGGTCCCGTATGTGTTTCGCACTGTAGGTATTTCGCTCGAGAAGATCTGTTTCATCCACGTCAATGCCAGTATCCTTCAGAAGTCTGGCCACCAGGGGGTTGTGGGTGTAAGCCTTATCGAAGTATGGGACGAAACTCTTGAGATGTGCTACCCAGAGGGGGTGGATGTTGATGTCAGCAAGGGGAACAATGTCAATTCGGTCGAGAGGAAGGCCCTCCTCTATGAGGGCCTGTTTCATGAACATCACTCTCTCTCCACCCGTGAATGGGTTATTGGGTGTGTGTGAGTACTGAGCACTCCCAATCACAATGATTAGGTCTTCTCCCTTCTCAAGTATCTGCTTTACAGTATGGACATGGCCCTTATGGACCGGTTGAAAGCGTCCAATGAACACAGACCTCATCTTGACCTCATTCTGACGGGGTCTGCGACATTAAAAGCATTCTCCACTTGTTCTGGAACGGAAGTCTTTACAGTCCAAATCATTACCAAACGCTTGGTGCACGGAAATGATCGAGATTGATGGTGCCTTTGGCGAGGGTGGTGGCCAGATTCTCCGCACATCAATTGCCCTCTCTGCTTTGACTATGCAGTCGGTGAGCATAGATAATATACGGGCAGGACGACCAAAGCCAGGTTTGAAGCGGCAGCATCTAGCTGGAATCGAAGTTCTAGCTCAACTTGTTAAAGCAGATGTAAGGGGTATGGAAGTAGGGAGCACACAGATCGAATTCACTCCACGTGAGAGAAAGGGGGGTCACTTCAGTTATGATGTTGGTACAGCAGGGTCTATCTCGCTCATTCTTCAAGCGGCTCTGCCTACCGCCGTTCTGTCACCTGAACCGGTGCGATTTGACCTGACTGGGGGTACTGATGTGGCTTGGAGTCCGCCAATTGATTACATGCGTGATGTGTTTGTACACACCCTTCATACCATGGGGCCAGTCGTTGATATTTCATTGAAGCGGCGGGGTCACTTCCCTCGTGGGGGTGGCAAGGTGAGCTGCACAGTGACTCCTGTGGAGAAGATAAAGCCGATAGAACGAGATAGATTTGGCAATCTGAAAGAGGTACGGGGGATTTCACACTGTGTGAAACTGCCGCCTCATGTTGCTGAGCGACAGGCCAACTCTGCACGAGATAGGCTCCATGAAAGCGGCATCACAGACCTACTGATTGAGAAGGAATCATACAAGAAGCAAGAAGACAGACACCTTGGAGCAGGTAGTGGAATTGTGCTTTGGGCTGAGTCTGTTTCTGGAATCAGACTTGGGGCCGACAGCCTAGGTGCAAAGGGAAAACCAGCAGAAGAAGTTGGCTCTGAATGCGCGGACCAGCTTCTCAAGGAACTCTCCACAGGAATGGCTGTTGACTCACATCTATGTGATATGCTGATTCCGTATATGGCCCTAGCTGATGGCGCGAGTAGGATTGGAGTGACTGAGGTCACTTCCCATCTCAAGACCAACATCTGGGCAGCGAGGAAACTCTTAGATGCCGACGTGTCTTTGCAGGGAGATTTGGGGGAACCAGGCATATTAGTTGTCAGTGGGACCGGACTCGCCCTGTGAGATACCTGCAAGAAACTCTTGGATTGACTCCTGTACAGACTCCAAGTCTACCTCTTCGAGGGCTGCAGCCATCAATTCATTGACACCAATCCCCTCAGTCGCTACAATCTCATGGGCATCCTGAATCAACTGTCTTGCCTTATTCAGCTGCTCCGGTGGAGTGATGTCTATCTTATTGAAGGTCACAAGAAGAGGGTTGAGAGGAAACATCTTTCGGACCTCTTTGTGAAGATTCAGTTGGTCCTCAAGCTTCCAGCCGCATGCCTCGGAAGGGTCAATCATGAAGATGATGACATGTGCGAGGTACTTCAAGGCTGCAATTCCCTGTTTCTCAATCTCGTTTCGTTCTGACATGGGTCTGTCAAGTATCCCCGGGGTGTCGATGATCTGAACATTCCTGTCTCCGACTGTTAGATGCCCAATAATCACCCTCTTTGTTGTGAATGGATAATGTGCAATCTCAGGTTCCGCGGTGGAAACCGCCTTCACAAGAGTGGATTTGCCAACATTTGGGAAGCCAGCGCAGACAATGGTCGGTTCGTCTGGCGCGACGCCAGGAAGACGAGCCATCTTCATCTTTGCCTCAATAATGAAGTCCAGATTGGGCGCAGTTGCTCGTAGGATGGATGA
>JBHLRP010000128.1:0-4202 GCA_048882485.1 Candidatus Thorarchaeota archaeon | reverse complement strand
GACGGTATATCCCATGCCATCTCATCAGTTGGCGGCGTCAGACCTTCAGGGTGAATAAAAGGGTTTTCATAGTAGAGGAAAGGAACTATGCAATTTTCATTTGAAATGCAATGGCAGCGTAGAACAAAAGAACTAAACCTGCTATATCTCAATAGCGTCAAAAGGAGGCTCTTTCGTGGCAGTTGCGTTCATGGCTGCATTGGAGAAGTCGCCTGAAACGTATGAACAGGCTTTTGATGAGATTCTGGAAGGAAGGTCCAGTGCCATAAGAAAACGTATTCTGAATCTTGTTGAGCCTGGAATGAGAGTTTTGGACCTTGGATGTGGACCAGGGCTTCTTGCAATGGAGATTGCCAAGAAAGGCGCGACTGTAGTTGGAGTTGACTCGAACATCAATATGATTGGACTTGCAAAGATACGTGCAGCTGGATTGGATAATCCCCCCACATTCGTTTCAGGTGATGTTCTGACAATTGGAGAAGGATTCGATAGACCTGGGGGATCAGATGAAGAACGGTTTGATTTGATAGCAAGCACATTCCTACTCTCGGAGCTGAAACCGCCTCAGCGTGACCTTTTCATGCATATTGTCCAGGTCATGCTAAAGGAAGATGGTCGCTTTGCAGTCGCCTCAGAGGTCTTGCCAAATTCCTCAGCTGATCGGAGAATGTTTTGGATAAACAGGAAAAGGGCAGAAAAGCACGCAGGTAGGCGGCTTCCTCCTCCTATAGAAGACTTGAGAGATCTGATTTCGAATTGGGGGCTCACAATCGAAGAGTGGGAACAGTTTGGACCTGAAATCTCGTTCGTCGTTGGGAAGCATGGCACGCGAACTTCCAGAACTGTATATCAGACTCGTGAGAAGGCATTCGCCGGAGTCAAAGCAAGAGGGAGAATTTGGTACAATCACCTCACTGGAGGTTGGCGTGGCATTCCCATTGAGCCAGGCCTGTACAGGTCGGGCAATCCCACAAAGGAGAGCCCCGTTGTCGTGACAGCGAACTATGAGCTCACTTACTATACGGTGATGCGAGCGTTAGCTAAGGATGGTCTAGATGCATGGGTGTTGGTTTGCGATACTAATGGAATAAATGTCTGGTGCGCTGCTCGTGGAATTCATTTCGATACCGATGATGTCGTTCAGATGATCAGATTGACAAGGCTTGGAGAAGTTGTCAATCACAAGGAATTGATTCTTCCACAACTCTCGGCCGCAGGTATGAATCCGGGGATGATTCAGAAACGTACTGGATTTCGAGTCCGCTACGGTCCGGTAAGAATTCATGATCTCTCAAAATGGTTGGAGCTCAAGAAACCCCGACCGAAACCAAGAGAAATGGCCACAGTGACATTCAGTTTGAGAGAACGTATGGAACAGAGTGTATCACATATTCCTTTTCTTTTCGCCGCTCTGCTATGGAAACCCGTGGCAATACTCCTAGGATTGCTTGGGATCTTGAATATCGGAAGCATAGTGGCATTCCCAAACCTGTACGCAGCAGTACTCTCTGTGACAATCGCACTGCTATTGGTCTTCGGAGAATTTCTGCTTGCATTGATTGGAAACGCATTCACGCTGGGTTTCGTGTTCCCAATTCTCCCATCCAAGGGCAATTCCTTCTGGCGTAGAGGGCTAGGATTCGCAGCCATAACTTTGCCCATTGCGTTTGTCATCATGTTGCTTCTTCAGACACATTGGACAATCATCGTCGTCTGGGTGGTAGCTCAATTCGTAATGGCAACATCATTGACCATGGACTTCTCAGGAATGACCTCGGTGAGTGATCCGAAGGTGATAAGACGGGAGTATCCTAATATGATTCTGACACTAAAAGTGGGCATAGCCTTCATAGTAATGTTCAATATCCTAGTAGCTATAATGGGTTGGTGAATGACAGTGACAATAGTTGTTGAAGAAGCAGGTCTAGGATTGGATTACAATCCAGCTCTATGTAACCGCTGCGGGATTTGTCTAGAGGTCTGCCCATTTTCAGTGTGGGAATTGTCAGATGATGGGCCTGCTGTAATAGCTCGTCCTGAAGATTGCACAAATTGCACTGCATGCGCGAAGAACTGCTTGGGCGAAGCAATCTCTGTTAGGAATATTGGTTGTGGCTGCATCTGGAATGAGGCTGCAAGAAGGAAGGGCCGCTGCGAGGAGTCAGTCGTTGGAACCCCTAGCCAGGCAGAGGAATCTGACTTTAGCTCCTCATCTTGCTGCAGCTAGTTGCCCTGTCTATCTGAGATTCAGTATTCTGGCGATATTTGCATCTGAGTTGACTACAGGTTCTATGCTACCTTCCGTTGATGTGAACAAAGTCGCGACGCCAGGTCCATGGCCTGAGAGGATACAATCGCTATGCACAACAATTCCTACTGAAACTGCCCCTTGCTTATAGATACGTCCATATGAGTGGTCTGCATCCAAGATAGCAACGAAGTCTCCAAATCGCAGGGAGCCAAGGCCATACTCTTCCCGTGTAGACTCGTCAAAGAGCTGAATGTCATAGTCCCCTGAATATGTCTGAGTTGCACCAAGTCCTGAACCCATTGTGGCTGCAGGGACTCTGTGTGTCACCGGGATGCCGAGTTTTCCATTCTTGTCCTCAAAATCCATCTTATCTACCACTCCTGGATCTATGTTCATGACAGCAATCTCAGGGTAGTCAAGCAGCTCTAGACCAACACCAAAAGCTTTGATCAACATCTTATCTCCTATCTTGAGGTCCTCCATGATCTCTTCAGCGAAGTCGACCATGACATGTTCGATGCCCCCGTGTTTGCCAACAACAATTCCCTTTCTGCCTTTCGCATCACCATCCACAATCTTGGCTTCATTGCCAACGCAAGCCAGAATGTTGAGCGCATTGTTTGCAGCCTGCTGGAATCGGGCATCATTCTCCTTGTTCTCAATACTGACTCCCGGCTCGACATGATCAGCTTTCCAGCCGACAGCGGGGTCTCCGACACGGAGATTGTATGTGATTCCGCCCACCCCAGGGAGAACCATTGGTTTCCCATCGTGAGATATTCTGTACGCAAATCTTGAGACTGGACTCGCCACTTCGCCAGTCACAGAAATCTTCACAAGTTTGTCAGCGTTTGTCTTGACCTTCATTGTTTTTCATCCAGCCAAGGCACGTAATATCATGCTGATAAGAGTGATGTGTTGAGCAAATAGTATCTTGAAGTTGGGGAGATTATTCGGGCGAATCCTTGGATGAATGAAAACTCGAAGACTCAGCGATAAGCCTTAGAACATCATGCTTTGATTAGCTCCTCAAGTTACTGTTTCTTCCTCCAATATATGTTTAATAGATATTTCATCAACCATCGGGATATGGTAATCGCGAGGAGTAGGAAACAGAGAGGCCGCCGAACGAGCGGAATTCTTCTCACATTTCTTATTTTCATTCTTGGGTTGTCGTGCAACATTGCTGCACTCGAACCCGCCGAACAGCATCAGGCAAACGCATTATGGATGGAGTCATCAGCTCCATCGATTGAATCTACAGGCCAGAAATTCAATCTAACAGCATGGTTGAATATTACAGAAGATTGCTTTGCTTGGCAACTGAAGATTCTATTCGATTTCAACTACTTCAATATCTCACGGTTAGGCTACACTAATGATGGCAAGAGCGACTTCTTTTCCGAACACTCGACTATAGCAATCACTCCGATTGTGGATATGAATGAGGGCTACGTCATTCTTGGCGAAACATTGCTTGGAGGAGATAGTAGAAGCTCTGGTTATGGGAGCTTAGCATGGATTGAATTCAACATGACAATTATGCCTCTCGCTGAGGAGATGGATTTTTCATTCTCAGCTCCTTATGGTGACGATACATATGTGCTGAATCCGTTTCTTGACACGATTTCCATGGGAAGCATTTCTGGAGAAGCGATTTCAATTGTTAAGGCGCCATCGGACGACCTGGCTCGCAACTTGCTCATAGCGATTGGCATTGCAGGAATCTCAATAGTGGTAGTAGCTGGAATTATCAGAAGAAGGAGGGCCGAGGAAGATGAATGATGTTAGGATAAAATCAGTGCTTCTACTTTCCATTCTTGTCGCATCGTGTTTTGCAGGTATGTGCATAAACGCTCCATCACTCAATCGAGAACCAACAGACAATTCAATTGCTTCATCTTCAGATGTTGGTAAGGATGTATTGATAATCAACGACCCACAAAAGTAC
>JBHLRP010000127.1:0-4327 GCA_048882485.1 Candidatus Thorarchaeota archaeon | reverse complement strand
TTTATGACACCCATGCCGACCAGTTTCTCTTCATCTTCAAGTACTAGAACAAATCCCTTCGGCGGTTTAAGAGCCGCTAGGTCATCTACCATGGACTCCACATATTCGTTCCCAGTCCATTCGCTCATGTCAACACCGTGATGTGTAAGAATCTGCTCATGATCCCACTTGACGAATTCGAGATTCATCTCAAAGAACTGCTTCTTGTGCAGGTCCGCGTTGAAAGGAACAATCTTCAGAGCCATCGGAAGACATTCTCCCTCTACTTTAGATTTGGGTTGCTCATTGCGAAGTCCAGAGCCTTTCGAAGTTTGTCGAGAGAGAGATTTCCGCCTGAGCAGATTAGCCCAACCTTTTTGCCCTTCAGATTTTGGCGAATCTTATATGCTGCTGCTAGAGGTGCTGCTCCAGCTCCTTCAGCAAGAGTGTGGGCATGTTGTATCATCCAGATTATGGCTCTCATAATCTCCTGCTCACTCACTAGTATGAAATCATCAAGATTATCCCTCAGGATTCTCTGAGGCAGTTCGAATGCAACTCCCGTTGCGAGTCCCTCCGCTGAGGTGCGGTTAGGACGCTCAACTAGACGTCCCTGTTTCCATGAGTCATGAGCAGCGGGGGCGGCCTCGGACTGGACTCCTATGACCTTAATCTTAGGATTGATTGACTTGGCTGCAACGCACGTTCCTGATGCTCCGCTTCCACCGCCTATTGGAACAATAATCGTGTCTATCTTGGACTCCTCCTGAAGCATCTCAAGGGTTTCTGTGGCTACGCCAGCTATCAGGGCGGGTTCATCGCCCGAGTGAATGTAGCGGTAGCCATGCTTCTTCGCAAGCTCTTCACAGTGGACTTTCGCCTCATCAAATATCTCACCATGAAATATAATCTCAGCACCCAAAGATTCCATCGAGCTTACTTTTCCAGGATTGGCTTTCTCCGGCACTACGATTGTTGCTTTGACACCGAATAGTTTCGATGCATAGGCGATTGATTGTCCATGATTCCCAGTTGAAGCCCCGATGACTCCGCGATTCTTCTCTTCATCAGAGAGCTGCATGATGAGATTGATTCCTCCGCGGACCTTGAAAGCCCCCACTGGTTGGGTGTTCTCATGTTTGATGTAGACTTCTGTCCCTACCAGCTTATTGATTGAAGGGTAGGAAATGAGAGGCGTAGGTTTCAAGTAAGGACTGATACGTTTCTGAGCATCCAATACATCCTCAAAGGTCGGGATTTGCATTCAAAACTCATCTCCTGTGTTTAGTGAACTCGCATTCATTCTGGTGTGTATCAATACAACAGGAGAGTGGAGATGACTCTTTCGTATCATTCATTGGAGGGATGGAGTCTATGAAAGCTAGTTGAAAAGTGATTTATTCAACCAGCTACTTCTAAGATTCTGCGCATGGGTGCATAATCCACAATTGAAGGAGAGAGATTGATGAGATCATACTTGAAGATAGGGTCATCACTTATGATGGCAATGGGAGTATTTGCTTTAGCGGTGTCTATTCTATGGGTACTCATCACAGAGATCATGTTTGTGAGTGATTTCCTATTCTATACTGATCAGAGCTACTCAGACTATTTAGCTGCAAATCCTGCTTTCGGAGAGATCTACATTATAACGAAGAAGCTGGTTGGTGCAGTTATGTTCGCAGTTTCGCTGCAAATACTATTTGTGACAAAATACGGATATGAGAAGGGAGAGAAATGGGCATGGTTTGCGCTTCTGCTTTCAGGAGGATTCCTTTGGGGAACACTCATTGGATACAGAGTGCTCATCGGATACGTTGGGGGAAGCATGATTACCTTTGTAGTGGGCGCGGTTCTCTATGCTTTGGCTATTATTCTTCCAGCTAAAGAGATTCTGAGCGAGAATTCAGCCTAGAATCATAGGCTGTTGTGCCATCAATTTACAGAAGTCAGGTTCACCAGATTGGTCTAGAGTAATAATAGTGCCAGGAATGCAGTATATAAGACACCATCCATAAGCCTCGAAGAAGCTGTGACAGAACCATGACGATTCGGATGAGAGATTACCGCTGGAACAGAGATTTCGAGGTCGCAAGAGCGTTTCTTGCAGAGATATACCCAATCCGAACGGGATATTCGAACTGGATTCCATCGACCTTGGAGAATGTAAAATACGGTCCAGGTGGAACAGAGTACCTCGACGAGGAGGATGAGTACCTGAATCTCTGGGAATCTAACAATGGACATAGAATCATTGCTCTCACATATACGAAGCCCTCTGGAGAGTGCTGGTTGTCGATACATCCTGAACACATGTCAGAATTCAAGGGGATGGTCCGATGGATGGAAGACCGAGTGAGAGAGCTGAATAAAGAAGAAAGCAAGGAGCTCAAGATGGCATTAGTTATTGATGACGACGATGAAGAGCGCATCACAATGGTGGAAGAACTAGGATTTCAGAAAGGCGACATGTATGGAGACAAACAGGTTCGACCACTGGACGCACCAGTTCCAGATTGCATTCTGCCCGAGGGTTATACGATTCGACACGCAGTGGTCGAGCAGGACCATGCGAAATATCGTGAGGCTCAGAAGTCAGTGTTTCGGCACATCAAGGACATGTCCAAAGGGCAGCTTCTCCTATATAGCAGGGCGTCATTTTACAAAGAATACCTAGATATTGTCGCTGTGGATCCCAAGGGTGATTTTGCTGCATTCTGTACTGTAAGGATAGATCCCCTGAGCAAAATCGCCGAGCTTGAGCCTGTTGGAACTCACCCGGACCACAGAAAACTGGGACTCGGAAAAGCTGTGATTTGTGAGGGACTCAAACGAGTTGAGAAATATGAGCCATCTGCAATGGTCATCATTGGAGCTGCTCCATCAGATGGAGCCCGACGACTATACGAGTCAGTTGGATTTATCAACGAAGGGACTCTCCACTATTGGATCAAGATACTGGTGCCCAAAAACTAGATTCAGTGGACCTCGAATGTTAATAGGACAATGTTGAGAAGATATTCGATTAATTCTTCGTCTGTTTCGAACAATGGTCGACTAAGATGTATTTCTCTTATCAGCCCCATGATGTTGAACGCCGCATGTAACCTGAGCAACAGCTTTTCCTGGGGCCAACTCTCAATAGAACTGATTTTCAAGAATCTCTCTGCGAAAGTGCCATAGAAATCGATGACGATGGGAGTGACATCTTCTGTCAGCTCAGGGCTGGTCATGCTGGTATCTCTCATTGCAGTGCCAAAAAGCATGTCTTCTCTCCGAAGCTTGATGTATCTCCTAATAACTTCGCGCCATATATTGACAAATCCAGACTCATCAATCGAGTCCAAGGCCAAGTTGTCTAGGAATCGGGTGACATTTCGATTCAAGGCTTCCTTGAGGATGTCGATTTTTCCTTTCGGAAAATAACGATAGATAGTCCCAATACTTAGTCCTGCCCGTCCTGGAATGTCATTGACGCTGAATCCTGCATAGCCTCTCTCAGCAATTAGATCATTCCACGCGACTATCACACTCTCAATCTTCGACTCCTTATCACGTATGAATTTCCTCTCTCTATCTTTCATCCAGACCGAACATACAAACATAGAGGGGTCATAAGAAGATTCGTATATGAGCGATTACTCATATAATAATGCTTATCTGAGCACTTGCTCATTTATTATATGAGACGAATGAGCATGGTTAGGACAAAGAATCTGACACGGACCGAAGTTGCACAACTGGGCCATTATGAATTCATGGCGTATATTGGAGTGCCATACTTCAGATGGGGCGGGATGGAGTCAACTGATCGACTTGTGACCCTCTGTGAAGTTGACTCAAGTAAGAGGGTACTGATTGCAGGCTGTGGAACTGGATACAGTGCATGTCACATTGCACAGACCGTTGGGTGTGAGGTGATAGGACTAGACATCTCAGAAATGTTGATTGCCTTGGCACAAGAAAAAGCAGAAAGCATGGGACTGCAGGATCGGGTGAAATTCCTTGTGGCAGATGCGCATGATATTCCCTACGAAGAAGACAGTTTTGATGCCCTTCTGACTGAGTCAGTTGCACTGTTTATGGACAAGGAGAGAGCTTTGAAGGAGTTCACTCGAATCGTAAGACCTGGTGGATATGTTGGCTTGAACGAGGCCTTTCGAGAAGAAGAAATCTCGGCCATTGCGAAAGAGAGAGTGGATGAGGCGGAGAGGATTCTCTCACAGAACGTTGGCATCCCAGTGACAATACCAACTCGTTCGAACTGGAAGGATTATTTCAACGCGGCTGGGATTCAAGATATCTTGATGGAGGAAATTGACCTTACTCTGAGCTCTGGGCAATGGGC
>JBHLRP010000126.1:0-4481 GCA_048882485.1 Candidatus Thorarchaeota archaeon | reverse complement strand
AAACCTCTTCTCACTTTCTTCGAGAGCTCTCTGTGCTTTCTTCTCTTCCGTGACATCAAGAGCATATTCAATCATTAATACTATGTCATTATTTTCATTAAAAACTGGATGGGCATGGATTTCAAGATCCCTGAGTTGACCATGCTCATCATAATGCTGATGTTCAAGATATGCTGGCTGCCTTGTTTTTGCCACTTCACTAATTGGGCAAGGGTGTTGGAGGCCATTGCAGGGGCTCGCTCTGTGATGAGTGAGTGAGTAACAGGTTGAATTCTCTCCTAGTGGTCCCAAGCGAGCTGCCTTGTTGGCAAGTTTGATTGTGTAGTCTTTCGGATCTATCACATAGAAAGGATGTGAGAGGGATTCAAGGATATTCTCAATAAACCCGAGTTGCTCTTTCCACCTTCTCTCAGATTCCTTTCGTTTTGTCGTATCCCTACCTACTGTTATTATGTATTTCAGTTGCCCCTGCTCATCAAACATCGCTGAACCTGTGAACTCAAACGGAAGTGCCTTGCCCTTCTTAGTTATTAATGAAAGTTCAACAGTTACGTTGCCACCATTGATCACCTGCTGTCTAAGGGCCAGCACTTCTTTGAGACTTACATCATCAAGATACGCATCAGGAGCAGGCAACGATGCAATTTCCTCATCAGTGTATCCCGTGGTTTCCCGAAAACTTTTGTTCCATCTTACAGCCTTGTCCGTATCAGCCTCAAATACAAGGAAAGTGTCTCGTTGAGCATCCAGAGAGCTTTCGATGAATCTTTTTTCGTCTAATAATCTCTGCTTGGTCAGTTTCCAATCAATGTCCATATCCCTAAGGGAGGTGGTGTCCTCTATCATGCCTACAACGTACATAGGCTTCCCTTTCTGATCTCTAATGCATGCAACAGTGACGTTGACCCAAACTGTGCGGCCGTCTTTTCTTATGTAACGTTTCTCCATCCAAAAGCTATCTCTGTTCCCAGAGAGCACCTCTTCAAGTAGCTCGGCATCCACCATGGCGTCCTCTGGATGAGTAAAGTCAGCTATTCGGATTCTTCTCACCTCATCGATTGTATACCCAATCATATCTAGCCAGACCTGATTGGCCTCTTGTACTACATCATCTACTCCTACAATTGTCATGCCAATTGGTGCCTGTTCGAATGTGGCTCTAAACTTCGTTTCGCTCTCTTTCAGCTGGTTCTCAATCCTGTTACGCTCGGTTCTATCGAGGGTTTGAATAAGGAATCCGCTTGGATGGCCAGAGTGATCCAAGCCAAGAGGAGCGATTATGGATTCATGAAACGCCTCCCCCGATTTATAAGTCTCAACTGATGTATGCTCTCTGAACCTGTCGAAGTTGAAAATCTTCTCGAACCTTAGAGTTTCGCCATTCCTCATCCTCTGCTTGTCTTCCTTGCTAAGATTCGGATCATTAAAGATATTGTGTCCTTCAAGGCTGGATTCACTCCAAACCCCAAAGAGATCAAGGCAGGCTTTGTTTGCACGAATGAATACACCATTCGAATCATAGACATCGATTGAGATGGGAGATTCATCAAAAATGGTTCCAAGCAACTCCTCACTTGATTCTATCTCCTCTCGCATTCTTACCTGCTCAGAAATATCCTCCACCATGCCAATGACGAACTCTGGATTTCCTTCTTCGTTTCTTCTTAGTGAAACATTAAGACGTCCCCAAACAATATGTCCATCTCTGTGGAAATAACGCTTCTCCAGTGAATAGCTGTCTCTAGCACCTTCGAGCAATTCCTCATTAAGCTTCATTTCAGTGATCCAGTCATCTAGGTATGTAAGGTCCTTAGCACTCATGTGTTCAAGTTCATCAGATGTATAACCAAGCATCTTCTCCAATGCTTTGTTCACTCGAAATAGCTCGCCCTTCATACCTGCGTGCGACATCCCGATTGGCGCATGCTCGAATATGAGTCTGAACTTTGCTTCACTGGCCCGTAGCTCCTCCTCTGCTCTCCTCTTCTCGGTGATATCTGCCCCTGCACTAAGAATGCCTGAGGGATGTCCCTTGGTACCGGTGAGTACAACATCGCTCCATTGAATCCAATGAACATTGCCATTTTCGTCCAGAACTGGACCTGGTTCCAGAGGTGTTGGCTCTGTCTCGCCTGAAATAATACCGCGCATATAGTCACGTACTTCTTCTTGTTGTGAATCTGGTATGAATTCTTCAATCCAGTTCTTCCCGAGAATCTCGGCTCTTGTGCGCCCTAGAATTCGGCATCCTTCTTCATTGATGAGATTCACGTTAAAATCGGAGTCAGTTGCAAGTATCAATGTACCTGCCATATCCAAATACATTTCAGCGCGGGTCTTTTCTCTCTCTAAGAACGATTCCATTTGTTTCTGATCAGTGATATCCTCAACCATGCCAATAGTTGATTGCGGTGTTCCATCAGCATCTCTAATCAAAGATACTGTCAATCTGCCCCACCGAACACTTCCGTCCTTATGCATGTACCGCTTCTCAATCTGATATCGTTCCTCTTCCGAATTCAGCATTTTTTGCAGCGCCGCATTATCCTTCTCAACATCCTCAGGGTGAGTGAATTCATCCGTTGTCATTTTGGCAAGTTCATCGAGATTATATCCAAGGAATTCTTTAAGAGCCCTGTTGGCAGCGAGAACAGACCCATCCATCGAAACATGAGCCATTCCAATTCCTGCGAACTGAAAAAGCGCTTTGAATCTGGTTTCGCTCTCCTGTATTGCCTCCTCAGCCACTATCCTGTCGGAGATGTCTTTTGCAATATGAACCACGCCAACTTGATTTCCAGTCTCATCACGAATAGGCGACGTTGTTACCAGGCAGGGCACTCCGATGATCGGATCATGCATTTCATATGTTGTTGGCTGGCCAGTTCTTATGGTTTCAAGATGAGGACAGCCTGGAAAGGGCTCATTTGCTTTGTGCATGATTTCGTAGCATTTTCTCCCAACAAGCTCTTTTGGTCGGACTCCGAGTGAGTCTGCCATCGTTTTATTTGCCTTTATAATCTCAAATTGGCTGTTCAGTACTGATACGAAGTCCGGAATCGAATCGAAGGTGTTTTTCCAATCTCTCTCAGATTGTTTCAATTCATTCTCAGCCATCTTCCTATCTGTAATCTCCGCCACAATTACAACTATACTCTTCCCATCCTCATGGAGGTCGATGTCGGCATTGTACCAGCGTTTCTCCCCCCTCATTTCAATTTCATACTCGAAACTCCTTCGTATTCCATCGATTCTTACCTTGCTTGTCAATTCAGTACACGGTTCTGCTATAACCGACGGAAGAGTATCACTGATGTGCTGTCCTAGGAAATCTCTGGGAGAGTCGAGAAAGTCGCCTATAGCCGTGGAGTGATATTGGATAATATGGTCATTCGCATCCAGAACGATTATCAAATTGCTAATAGATTGCACAAGGGTTCGGTATCTCAGCTCACTCTCTTGGAGCGCCTCCTCTGTTCTTCTGTTCCTAACTACATTCTTTACATGGTGACCAATCTCAACAAATAGGCTTTCGAGATCGTCTCCTTTCTCCAAGTAGTAATCCGCACCGAGATTTAGTGCCTGAATAGCGACCTCTTCCCTGCTTCTTCCAGTGAATATTATAAATGGAGTCCTGGAACCGCGGTCTCTCATCCATTCTAGGATCTCCAAGCCATTCATCTCTTCAGGTCCAAGGTAGAAATCACAGATGACTGCATCAAATTGCTCTTCATCCAAGAGCTGAAGAGCATATTGTGCCTCTGAAGCCTGAATAAGCTCAAAATCCGGGTCTAGTGTAGAAAGGAATTGTTGAGCTATGAAAAGCAAGTCCTCGTCGTCGTCGATTATTAGGATGCGAACTTTCAACAAGACATCCTCCCATAGGGATTAAACCAGCCGGGCAGATGTTCATCCTACTAAAGTCTGATGGTTTGTCACCCTTTTGGATGAATCGTCCCCATGAGCATTCAGTGCTTTCAGCACTCATCTTGCACATAATATGTGGAATAATCCCCAATTATTTCCGAAATGTTTGATAAATAAGAAGATTTAAATATATTTAGAAGGAATTGTCTATTCGGACGTGAGCTAAGGGAATAAGGTGTTATCCAGATGACAAACCGCGATTCAATTTCGTACGTGAAATTCCTCAGAATGTGCAAGAAACACCTTCAATGGATTGGTCTGTCTGAAGCTGCTCGTGATATCCTTTCGGTGCTGATGGCAGATTATTATTGGTCTGGTCACCCCTCATCGCCTGAGAGCCTCTCTGCTGTTACTGGCTATTCTCGTGGTAGTATCAGCGTGGCCATTTCGCAGTTGAAATCGTTAGGTTTTATTGAAGGTCGCGTTGACACAGGTCAAGAAGGACGTGGAAGACGACCAACACTCTACGCATTGAGTGAAGGGCTATCTGGGCTCATTATGTTTGGCATTCGTCGTCTGGGAATTGAATTGGAAGGCATTCTTACGGAAGCCGC
>JBHLRP010000125.1:0-4484 GCA_048882485.1 Candidatus Thorarchaeota archaeon | reverse complement strand
AGTGTATGTTTCTTCGTCAATAGCGGTAGTGAAGCAAATGAGCTTGCTCTAAGACTGGCATTTGCTCACACCAAGCAAACCGAATTGATTGTAATTGATGGAGCCTATCATGGAAACACAGGCACACTCGTGGGCATCAGTCCCTACAAGTTTGATGGACCCGGAGGTGAGGGTGCTCCGCCACACGTGCACAAGGTGAACACTCCAGACGTTTACAGGGGTCTCTTCAAGTCTGACAATCCAGAAGCCGGTGAGAAGTATGCAATGGACGTTCTCAAAACGATTCTCGATCTGGATGAGGGAAAAGGAGTGGCCGCGTTCATTTGCGAGCCGTTGATGGGTTGTGGAGGTCAAATCATATTTCCTGATAATTATCTCCGAGATGCGTTTGGCTATGTTCGCGATGCTGGAGGAGTATGTATCGTGGATGAGGTGCAGGTGGGATTCGGTCGGGTTGGAAGTCATTTCTGGGGCTTTGAAACGCAGGGTGTTATTCCTGACATTGTGACCCTTGGCAAACCCATCGGAAATGGTCATCCCATAGGTGCTGTCATAACAACACCAGAGATTGCGGAGTCATTCGATACAGGGATGGAGTTCTTTAGCACTACAGGTGGAAATACGGTTTCATGTGCAGTGGGGATAGCTGTGCTTGATGTTATCGAAGAGGAGGGCCTGCAAAAGAACGCCTACGAAGTCGGATACCACATGATTGATGAGCTTTACAAACTGAAGAAGAAACACAGAATCGTAGGTGACGTGAGAGGACTTGGT
Organism: Candidatus Thorarchaeota archaeon; assembly: GCA_048882485.1. Taxonomy (GTDB): domain Archaea; phylum Asgardarchaeota; class Thorarchaeia; order Thorarchaeales; family Thorarchaeaceae; genus SMTZ1-83. The sequence continues at coordinate 3,710 of JBHLRP010000125.1, read as the reverse complement.
CTATTCATAGGCGTAGAACTGGTGCTTAATCGCGAGATTCTAACTCCTGCGACTGAACAGGCCAGTTACGTTGCCAATCGGATGAAAGATCTTGGTGTACTCATTAGTACGGATGGTCCTTTCAACAATGTCCTCAAAATCAAACCCCCTCTAGTGTTCACCAGGGATAACGCCGAGTTCTTCATCAAAACACTTGATCGAGTACTGGCTGAGGATTTCGTAAGGTATGCAATTTCAGAATGAATCTAAACAGAGTTGACTCTGTCAAGTAACAATCACGTTTCGCTTGGGATACCATAGTAGGTCATCATGTTGACATCTGCACCTACGAGCTTCAAGTACATCCATAGCTGCATCTTGTGCATCGAGATATGAGTGGTGAACTCTGCAAAATAAAACTCCCAGCTCTTCTTCTCCTTCTGCTCATAGAACGGCTGCATGGTTGCTGCCAAGAATTCGTCATCAGACATACCTGTGAACTGCTTCTTGACCGATTCCACTCCCTCATCAAAGACAGAAATCATCCCGTCAATGTCATCACGCAATAGCTCCTTCTCCCTTACTTGAATCTGTTCCATATTCTCAATTTCGCCTCTGTACACAGATGGGTCCATCAAAGGTGTCTGGGCTAGATGGTTTGCGAGTTCCTTCAGAGTCCTCATTCCCTCTCTGGGCTTGAAACCAAGATCAATCCCTTCTGCACATTTGAGAACAACCCGTGCTTGTTTGCTTTCGTGAATAAACATCTTCAACATACTGTCAGATATGTTTGGCATTTGATCGCCTCCTTTTCCTTGGAATGAGCTCTTGGATTAAAGACAATCGCTCAAAGCCACCGAGTTCTTCATCCATCAGATTGTCATCAGATTTCGTTGGTGTTCACAGTATGTCTGTGGAATGGGACTATCCTGAGCCGAGAGAGGGCCTCGCCGGGCAGTGGGACACATTCATCGGACCTTGTGCGACAAGAGCCGAGAGTGCACTAATGCTGGGTTTTGGTCTGGCAGCTGGAATCCTTTTGCTTGTCTATCAATACATCGCCGGGCTAGGTTGGGACATCTTGGAGCAAATCGTGGCTGTGTTATTGACCTTCGATCTTGTTGGAGGAGTGGTTTCGAACTCTACATCTGCTACCAAACGCTGGTATCATAGAGCGGGACAGGGATTCAAAGAACACATGGGGTTCATAGCTTTCCACTTCATCCATCCATTGTTGCTTGTCATATTTTTCATGTCTTTCGATTGGATTTACTTCTCGCTTGTCTATGGATATCTTATGGTGTCGGCAGTGATTGTTCTTCTCTCGCCGCTATATCTTAGCCGCCCAGTGTCAATTGTGATGTTTGTTGGAGCTCTTGTAGCAAACATCTACATTCTAATTCCCGCTGCTGGATTCGAATGGTTTGTCCCTCTTCTATTCCTTAAACTCATTGTTGGTCATGCTGTGAAGGAGGACCCCTATCGTCCTCTATAGACCTGACTCATTCCGCACTGTCTAAGGCTTCACGAGAGTCTAGAAACAGAGCTCGCATAGTCTTACGATGAAATCTCTCCTTTCAATTCTGAGAGTTGCTTATCGATATTGAACTCATTGAGCATCCTGCTTGTGCGCTCTTCACGGGCCGAACCTTCCCGAGGCTCGAATCCGTAAAGAAATGCGTCCAGACAATCAACGTCCTTCAGAAGCTCTGCGTATGGGAGTTCTGTGACTCTACTCTTGTCGCTATGTCCCCTGATTGCCTGAAAGATAATCTTGACCTCGTCGTCAGAGATTTCCCCCAGCTGAGTCCCCCATCTTTTATTGTATTCTTCTACTATCTCCACAATGTATTCTCTGGATCTTGGACCATGATCCTCATACTCATTCGTGTGGAGTGTGTGCACATCATGGAATGCACAGACCAATCCTGCCAGCTCAGGATTGAGTCCTCGCTGCAATGCTACTATTTTCGCCAATTGAGAAGTAGAATACATATGCGCAGCTCCCCATACGATTGGGGTCTCTCGCTGCCTTTCGCTGGATAGGGCTTCTATCCTGGACTGCAGAATAGCTAGAACTCGATTGAGTCTCCAAACCTGTAATCCCGCCTCGGGCTCCCTTTTGCTGAGAATTGGCATTAGACTCCCTCAATGAAATCCACGCATGCTGCCCAATAATGACTACTTATCTTTGCTCTTCTCTCTCTTTGGAAAGAACATGCCTATTCTCTCTCTGTAGTCAACGTAGTCCTGTCCATACCGTATCACAAGGTCTCTTTCTTCGACTATGCAGAAGTAATAGAATGTTGGAAAGAATACCAATGATAGGGCCACTAACAGGGGTGAGTTGAGATACAATCCAACGACCATACCCAACCAAACTTCCCCCAAGGCCTGAGGATGTCGAATCTTCTCGTATATCCCGCCATAGAGAGTATGCTCCTTCTTTGGAATCAGTGTTTCTTCTCCAGCATCTCTGGCTCCAATGTACATGAAGTACATGCTTGGAATGAATATCGCAGTAGCAATTACTGCAGTTATCCAATACTCCCAAGGAAAGAAGTCGGGCAATGGAGTGGTTAGTGGATAGAAGTAATAGATGACATAGTTCAGAAACATGAGATAGTATGCAGCTGTGGCGATCTTCCTGTTGCTAGCACTCTTCTCATATGCAATCTCTCCGATCTGTTGTTCGAGGGCTGCTGGACTGACGCTCCTAATGTAAAACACGCTAGAGAGGACAATCATGAGACACAAGACTATGAAGTTCAAGATGTCTATCGTAATGATACACCTGCTCTGGTTTTGATAGGATTCAGAATTTAAGCACAAGGGAGGCTGTTTCCTGCCTATTGACCAATGTTAATTAGTGCAAATGAGAAGTCGTTAATGTCCAAATGAGAGGTAAAGAAATGATAGATTTGAGAGCTTTCGAGCAATGCATGTGTGAACACGATAGGTCTCAGCATGAAGAAGGCAACGCCTCATGCAAGACATGTGGGTGTGATCTATTTGTTCACAAGATGGCTCATCCAGGCAATCCAGTAAACAAATGGGAGGCGGAATCTGCCGCTGAGTGATCCAGAAAAGAATGACAGAAGCACCCGCGGGTGGTCATTCCACCTAGCTTCAGAGGGTGATGATGAATATGTTCCCATAGTCTTTGACGAGGAACCGAATAACGAACCAAACCCTAGGAGGAGACAATCGGGCAGGCGACCCGCCTCACCTTTGGCCGTCCTAATGTTCGCGATAATGAGCCTATTCCTCATCCAGGCTGCGGGTGTCGCCTTCATTCAGATCGGCATTCCAATTTGGCTTGTCATCTTGATAGTGCCTGGCTCGCTTTTAGGGAGTCTAGTGAACATTCCACTCTATACAATTAAGGCAGAGTCCCCTGCGATGGTGGAAGCGCCCTTTCTCTCTGAGTGGGGATTCAGTTTTCCGATAATTCAGCCTGAAACACCTCAAGAGACCAAGATCAGTATAAACCTCGGTGGTGCTGTGATACCTGTTATAGTGAGTGGATATCTTGTCCTGCTGAATCTTCTATCGATAGTCCCGATTCTATTGGCTACAACCGCAGTGACCATTGTGGTTCATCAAATCGCTAGGATCGAGCCAACAATGGGAATTGTCACACCTGCGCTTTTACCACCGCTGGCAGCTGTTATGGCAACACTTGCTGTTGGATTGATGTTTCCTGGAATTATCAACCTGTATGCCATTGC
>JBHLRP010000124.1:0-4556 GCA_048882485.1 Candidatus Thorarchaeota archaeon | reverse complement strand
ACCTCTAAGAAGTAGAAAACTTAGGAGGTGATTGATGGAAGACGAGATGACTCTCATCCTCTTCCATCCGCAGCTTCAGCTACGGATACCTTGGATATCGTTATTATAGCTAGAATGCTGAGAAATCATAGATTGAAATATATGAGGCAATAAAATTCTCGGGATCATCGATAATGAAATCTTACACTTCGAAGGCAATCGGGATCTCTCTGCTACTTGTCACCGTACTCTCAATGATTGTCCCAATATCCTATGGCACATTAGTAGAAGTCAAAGATGGTCTTGATCAGCATTCATACTATTGTACAATTCTTAGTATTGCAAAAGGAGAGAAGGTGCTTTTTGGAAATAATGAAGATTATCGTTTTGAGCCTGAAACATCTTTCATCTCATTTGTTCCAAGTCAAGAGATTCCAAATTTCAGAGGTTTGCCTGGCTTTAATGATACCATCACAATCTTCAGTTTGATGGTTGTGGGCTCGATTGTGAATCAAAATAGTCAGGACTTCTTTTGTCCCCAAGGTGGAATGAATGATCAGGGATTATGTTTTGATGCAAACTCCATTCCAGAGCAGACTCTTGATACAAGTGATTCAGATTGGAATCCAATGGACGCGCATTGGGATATTCTCTGGCATTGCCAAACAGTAGAAGATGTGATCAATTGGTACGAGAACCACACAGTTTCGTACTCTCCATGGAATGGTCAATGGAACTATGTTGATGCGACTGGCGCAGGTGTGGTTGTAACTGCAGCTGATGGTGAAGTAAAGTTCATTGGTAAGGAAGATGAGAGTTACCTTGTTTCAACGAACTTCAACAGAGCAGATCCGAGTAGTCATTATTTTGAATACCCGTGTTGGAGATACGATACTGCTGTTTCTATGCTCGATGAGATTGACAACGAGGAGGAGCTGACAGTAGATGCATGCAGAGATATACTGGATGCAACACATTTCGAGAAGAATATATTCAACGATATCCAAACTCTATACAGTACCATCTATGATCCATTAGAGCTTAGTATCTACCTCAATTATCTTCACAACTTTGATGAAACTGTGATATTCAATCTAGAGGATGAGTGCGCGAAGGTTGATGCATTGAATGCCAATCACTCATTCAATTCCCAGATTCAGGATAGAACGTATCTCATGAAGGACTTCTTCAATGATACAGAATATGAGTACACTCCAACATATGCAATTATTTGCTTGGGAGTGGGTGTGCCTGCTCTTGGTCTGGTGGTTCTAGTATTGGTTCGAAGAAGAAGATAGTCAAGAATGAAGACTGATAGAAAATGAAAGGGTGCTCAGCAATGTGGGATGGGTAATCGCCCAAATACTCTATCACCGCCGCCTCTACTTCTTTCACCATTGGAGGAACGGAAGCAGAATAGCAAAGAGAAGAATATCCATTTCAAAAGAGGTTTCCTTTATTTCTATATCCAAATCCAGCAGTTGCTGGAATGAAAAGAAATGACATTCTACGAATTGGGAACGATTGCTATCATGAAGCTTCACAAATCCATGATTTGTCTGATCTTCCTGCTTGTCAGACTCATAGTCTACTATTTGCTCGCAGAATTGGCCATCCTAAGTTATCCGGGAGGTTTTGACCTTTACAACGACCTATGGACTCATCTTCGATGGCTTGGGTATAATCCAGACGGAGCAATGCTTTTCAGAATTTGCAGCGAAATCTATGCGCTCTCATTAGTGGTCCTCGTTCTAAGTGCTAGTGGATGGATTATATTTGCAACTGAAAAAAAGCGTGCAATGTATCCCATTTTTGTCCCCAGTTACATCGAAGATAGTGCTAGGGCAATGAGTTTTGCTGTTCAGTAATATTGGTACTATTAGTACTACTTTAATAGTCATATTTAATAGCGCGCTTGGCAAATACCAGTCCTATGAACGAGCCTGACTCTAACATGATTTTTGAAATCCTTGCACGTTCAAAGAAAGATCTGGCAGAAGTCCTCAGCTCTTTAGCCCATGAAACACGATTGCAGATCATTCAACTTCTAGCAATTGATGAACGGGATTTCAATGAGTTACGAGGAGGAACAGGGCTAAGCAAGACTGCACTTATTCATCATCTCAATAAAATGGTTGACTGTGGTATCCTGAATCACGTGAGCCGTGGACGATATGCTCTAAGTTATGATGGGTTCGCAATCATTTATGCAATTGGAGTGGCATATGAGGAATCAGAGCGCTGGCGGAATATCAGAGCGCTTAGGTCTGCAGAATACATTGAGCGGATACATAGTAAAACTACCTATGACTCTACAGACTTCAGTGATATTCGAATTGTAGAGCTCCTACCGATGAGAGTTGCATATGTACGAGTCATAAGTAGGACTCCTGAGAACGATGCATGGGCAAAGATGAGAACATGGGCTGAGTCCAAGGGATTTCTGAAGAATCTTGAGAACCATCCTGTCTTTGGGTTCAATAATCCTAATCCATCACCCGGTACAAAAGAGTACGGATATGAATTTTGGATTCGTGTCGGGCCGGAGGTTGAACCAGAGGGCGAGATAAAGATCAAAGAGTTCGAGGGTGGACTATATGCAGTAGCCACATGCAATTTGAAAGAGGAAATGGAAGCTGAACATTTCCAAAAAGAGGGATTTCTGAGTTCATGGAGGCGACTTCAATTATGGATTGCAGAATCAAAGGAATACAAGCTAGGAAAACATCAATCTCTTGAACGGGCACGAAATCCATCAGCCTCTGAAGATGAGTTGATTCTTGATTTGCACATGCCGATTCGAAAGCGGGGACGATAGAATGACGATCGATGAAAAGCTAGTTGCACATTACAATATGGTCTTGGATGAGTTTCTCGAACGGGTAGAGAAGGATTCAAACATCATTGCCGCAATTCTTTTTGGTAGTCTTGTAAATGGTAACGTCTGGGAGGAGTCAGACATCGATTTGATTCTCATCTCTAAAGACGCAACGAAACCTTTCAGTGATTATTGGTTAGTGGATGGAAACATTCTGATTCAGGTGTATATCGAATCAAGACAATTCTTTCGTCAATCTGTTGAACGTGCGTTGGATAGCTCTCTTATGTCTCACCTTCTATCAACGAGTAGGATTCTCTTCTCAAAGGATGAAAGTCTTACAAGATATATTCAGAATGCAGTTTCTATTGGTCAAAGGGATAAGCAACTGCAATTGATGCGGTTAGCAATGTACCTCGATGGGGAGTTCGTCAAAGTTAGAAAATCTCTTCAGATTTACAATGATCATATCATGGCGTATCGATTCCTATTGAATGCCATTGACAGTATCGCACGATTGGAAATCATCTTTAATGATCAGATACCAGGAAGGGAGTACTTACAACAGGCACTACAAATCAATCCTGAACTCTTCAAGAAAGTGTATACTGACATTCTCGATGAGGGTGTTACTAGAGAGTCAGTCGAGATGGTCAATCAAATATTGGTCGACTATACTAAGGAGAAAACACTCGATTTCTTTCGACCTATCTTAGATTTTCTAATAGATGAAGGCGGACACTGTGGCATTTCAAGAATTGATGCATATTTCAATAAGAAACTTGGAATGCCTCAAGGAAATACGCTGATTGGAGTTTGTGAATGGCTAGCAAATGAAGGAGTCATTCAGAGGATGCCTAAACCAGTTCACTTGACCAGTAGGAGTCGTGAGCCTGAGATGGAGGCAGCATATTATTTCTCGGAGGATGAATTACTGTGAGAACAACAATCGAGATTGCAGGAGCAAGGGAAAATAATCTGAAGAATGTATCAGTTGAGATACCGCGTGATCAGTTAGTCGTTATTACTGGTCTCAGTGGTTCAGGAAAGTCTTCGCTGGCATTTGATGTTCTCTTTGGCGAAGGTCAGCGACGTTTCATGGAGTCACTCTCTGCTTACGCGCGAACTCGAGTTCCGATGGTGAAACGACCCGCTGTAGATTATGTCAAGGGTCTCTCACCTGTTCTCTCTATCTCTCAGAGTCAAGGAGTGAGGAATCCTCGTAGTACAGTTGGAACCCTGACAGAGACCCAGAACTATCTTCGTTTACTCTTTTCCTCCGTAGGTGAACCTCATTGTCCATTCTGTGGGTCCAAGGTTCAAACAAGAACTCCACATCAGATAGCTGATAGAATCCAGTCTTTACCCTCAGGGACAAAAGTGGAGATTCTGGCTCCAGTCTTCAAGATCTATGGTGAGAACTATGAATTTCTCTTCGATGAGGTTCGTAACGCTGGTTGTCGTGACCTCTACATCAATGGAGAACAACACAGTACAGCTGACAAGATTGAGCTTGATGAAGATGAAGAATACAACATCGAAGCTGTAGTTGACCGCTTCGTTATCAATGGGGATCAGACAAAGCAAATAGTCCATGCTCTCATTCAATGTCAGATAATTGGGGAAGGTTTCATTCATGTCAACATCATTGATGCTGAATCTCATAGCATCAACCTAGAGGCTTTCTACGAAGGTCTCGCATGTTCAGAACATCACCTTTTGGCTGGCGAGCTTCTTCCTTGGTATTTTTCTGCAAACG
>JBHLRP010000123.1:0-4736 GCA_048882485.1 Candidatus Thorarchaeota archaeon | reverse complement strand
GATCGAGATAGACGGGTTCTGAGTCTATGGCAGGAGCGGAGGGAAGTCATGTTGATGCAAGCAGGCCAAAGCGGATCAGTCACTTTGAGCCCATCCTTATTGGAATGGTTGATGAAGCATACCATCAATGACGCTCTGGATGAGAGAACAATAGTCAGTGTTCGTGACTACATAGAGCAGATTGATCCTAATGGACTTGAAGCTCCAACTAGCATTGTTGAAACTGTAAAGCGGGCCGCATTGGGAGTAACTTCTCTTGGATTACTAGAGAAGTGCGATGTTCGTATAGAGAACGAGCTGACTCGTGTGCAATTGAGGTCACGAACAGACTTCATGAAAGACCTAGGACTTAAGCTCCTCCTTGCACTCCTGCGTTTCGAAGGCGTAGATGAGTTTGCACGTGAAGAAGGTGTTTCTACTGCTGTCCTGTATTTTGGTGAGAAGCCAGAGATTGGTAGAAAATACCGTTTGGGCTAATCATCAATAGAGGAATTCGATTCCTAGGTCGGAGACCTCCTTCTTCACCTTGTGGTATATGTCAAAGCATTCCTTTGAAGGCTCACCAGTTACCATGTCACAGCAATCCTGGAAGCGTTTGCCTCTCGGAGGATCAGGGACTTTGTCAATGAACTTTGGTACAATCTTCTTCACAATCTCATTGGCATCAGTTCTCTTGATACCCGCAGTTGCATACGCTACCTCTGATGCAAACATGGGTTCAATAGGTGTCAGATAATCAAAGTACTTCCCTTTTGCAACGCCGCCAGTTTCTATTGAGGCTCCTGATGAAACAGCTGCAATGAACTCGGCAGCAAATTCCTGCAACACCATCTCTGTGCAAGGTCCTGCTGCAGTATAGTTGTAGTAGAGCGTTGGTACCTTTGTGTTTCTGCTCACTGCCTGAGAATAGAGAGCTGCAAGCCAAATCAGTTCGGGTGATGAGCTTGATGTATACTTGATATGAATCGGGAAAAAGAGAGTCCAAGACGCACCGTAGGTTAGAATTCCCTGAATGTGAAATGCTGTACTTGTTACGGCGGTCCCCTCAGCTCCGCCTGCAAAACCCCCGTAGATTGGACCATAGATCCCAGCAATTGGGACATTTAGGGACTGCAGCAGCGCTGCTCTGTTTAGAAGGTCAAGATCGGTCTTGAGTTCTGCTAGCTCAGCAATCATATAGCCATCTGTCTTCCGAAGACCGAAGTCTGGATGAAGTCCTGAAGCGAGGGCAATCGCTGATTCAGCAGTACCAATTGCATTCATTATTGGTAATCCGGGTCGTCCTGCTCTTCTCAATGCCTCTCGGCCGAGAACAACAGTCCTAATGGAACCCTCAATTTCAAGGGGCGACTTAGCTCGAATCGTTGTACCATCTACAGAAAGCAGACATGGAGTAGTTATTGCGTTTGCAATTGGAATCCTCTTCGCATAGTTCTCAACAAGCCGCATGAATATGCCCTCGTCTGAAACAGTAACGCCGCCTGCCCCAGCGAATATCCACGGCTTATCGTCAGAATCAGGCTTTCTTGGAAGTAGGGTTCTCTGTTCCATTCCTTCGCCAAGAACTGCATGGTCGAAGGATGTCTTGATTTCTTGGCGAACTTCCTTTTCATCAAAGGCTATGATACGTTCAGTGTCCTTGCAGTACACTCCGACATCACAAATGAGATCAAAGGCTGCCTTGAACACTGCATCAGCCAGTCCATCATCTGATGGAACAAGCACATCGGGATCATAACTGATGTCATACTCTTTAACCAATTCGCGAACCCTTGGCGAGAAGACTCTCATGTCATATTCCTTTTCTATGAGCGGCTTTCCATCAAGCGCTCTCTTGGCAATCTCGATGACTGGAATCATGAATTCAGCTCCTCCTCTTCTCAATCAGTTGAGCTGCTACTCTCACAGCTTCAGGTGCTGTTTCAGCGAAACCGTCTGCCCCTATCTCATCAGCCCATTCTTGGTTTGTGGGGCCTCCACCCACCATAATAATGAACTTGTTTCGCTTGCCTGACTGTTCAAGATAATCAATAACATCCTTTTGTCCCCCAAGCGTTGAGGTCATGAGCGCTGATATGGCAATTATATCGGCGTCTATCTTCTCAGCCTCTTCTATGAACTTTGAAGTTGGAACATCCACTCCTATATCGCTCACTTCGAATCCGTTGGCCACGAGGAGTGACTTAAAGATGTTCTTGCCAATTTCGTGGATGTCACCTCGCACGGTGCCTACGACCACCTTGCCCCTTCTTGGTACATCGCCAGCTTTGATATGAGGTAGAACTACATCCAATCCAGCCATCATTGCTTCTCCTGAGAGCATTAGCTCAGTGAGGAATATCTCCATTCGCTCAAACTGTTCACCAACTGTCTTCGCACCTTCAGAGATTCCTTTTTCCAGGATGTCCAGAGGTGCGGCACCTGATTCTATGGCTTTGGCAGAGAACTTGGCGACCGCCTCTGCATCACCATCAATGACTGCCTGCTTCAGATTCTCTATTGCATCGCTCATTAGACCACGCTCAAATGGTTCATTCAGGATGATGGCAAAGTAATGAACATGATGAAAAGCACTGCCAACACGCTTGAACAAAGGTGAACAGCTTTTCTGCTGTCTTCAATCATGACAGGCGACTTGCCGTCCATCAGGCATTGTTTTCAGTTCAGGCTCTTCCACGCTGCACTTGTCCTTGGCAAATGGACATCTTGTATGGAATCTGCATCCTGTTGGAATATCTATTGGGCTTGGGATTTCACCTGTGAGCAAGAGTCTTTCTCTTTTTACACCCGTTTCTGGAACTGGCACAACTGACACCAGCGCTTTTGTGTAGGGATGGCTTGGATTGTCGATGATGTCTTTAGTAATTCCAGTTTCAACAACTCTGCCTAGGTAGGCAACTGCAATCCTATCTGACATCTGTCTGGCGACAGCCAGATTATGTGTTATCAACACTAGTGTGATTCCCTTCTTTTCCCTAAGCTCAAGCAATAGCTTTAGAATCTGACCCCTCATCGAAACATCGAGCATCGAAACTGGCTCATCAGCGATTAGAAGAACAGGATTCAATACGAGTGCTGCGGCCACAGCCACACGTTGTCTTTGCCCTCCACTCAGCTCGTGCGGGATCCTGCTGGCAAACTCCTTGGCAGGACGAAGGCCCACATCCTCAAGGGCAGCCAGAACGCAATCTTCAATTTCACTTACCGACGCATAGACATTGTGAATCTTGAGAGGCTCTGCCACAATTTCACCTATGGTCATATTATTGCTCAGTGAACCATATGGATCTTGGAAGATCATCTGGATTCTTCTTCGATACTCCTTGAACTTGCCTTCATTCAATGCCGAGATCTTCTCTCCCTCGAAATAGATCTCTCCATCGGTCAGCGTTTCCAATCGTAGAATCAGTCTTGCAATTGTGGTTTTTCCACACCCGCTTTCTCCTGCGATCGCAAAGACCTCGCCTTGGTTAATCTCTAGGTCGACTCCGTCAACAGCTCGAATATAGGTGTCAGAACCCTTTGAAATTAGGCTTGAGAGGAATCCAGCCCTTACTGTGAACCATTTCTTGAGATTTCTCGTCTCTAGGATTGTGTTCTGCATTAGATCTCATCCCTCCTGAAACAAGCCACTCTATGCCCTCCTTCGTCAATAAGCGGTGGATCTTCAGCTTTGCATATGTCAACTGCATAATCGCATCTTGGATGAAAGTTGCATCCCACCGGTGGATCAATTAGGTCTGGTGGATTTCCTGGAATGAAGTCTATCTCCTTATCAGCGAGAATGCTTGGGAATGATGAAATGAGCTTCCTAGTATAGGGGTGTGCTGGTTCGTTGAAGAGTATCTCAGTCGTAGCCTCTTCTACTATCTTTCCAGCATACATTATGATTACCTTGTCACAGGTTTCAGCTAGAACTGACAAGTCGTGTGTTATGATCAGGAGAGATAGGCTTGTTCTTTTTCTGAGTTGCTTGAAGAGATCAAGAATCTGTGCCTGGATCATCACATCCAACGCAGTGGTTGGTTCATCAGCAATAACAAGGGGCGGATGTAGCACGAGAGCGAGGGCAATCATAAGACGTTGTTTCATCCCACCACTGAGTTCATGAGGATATGCTCTTGCTCTCGATTTATCAATTCCCACGGATTCTATTAGTTCAAGTGCTATTTCTCTAGCTTTCTCTTTTGGCTTACGCTCATGGATTTGTATTGCATTGACCATCTGGTCAATTACACGACGCACTGGATTCAAGGAGTTCATGGCTCCCTGAAAGACCATTGAGATTTCCTGCCAGCGAAATGCCTGTATCTCCTTTGTTTTCATAGTGAGAATATCACGGTTGTTGAAGAGAGCCTGCCCCCCTTCAATGACACCCTCTCTTGGGAGAATCTTCAACAGCGTCATTGCAGTGGTCGTCTTTCCGCAGCCGCTTTCACCGCTCAGACCTACAAACTCTCCACAATTCACTGTGAAGTCGATATCATCGACTGCTTTGACAATCCCTTGGGATATATGATAATATACCTTTAGACCTGACACCTCGAGCAATGGTTGCCCCAAAGGAATTTGTGATGATGCCTCAGTCATTTACTTCCTTACCTCCTCCTAAGTCTTGGATTGACAATCTCATCCATGGCGTATCCCACCATTGATACACCGAGGAGGAGAAGCACAACCATGATTCCTGGTGGAAATACTAGCCACCAGAGGTTATTGGACATCGACCCAGCATT
>JBHLRP010000122.1:0-4751 GCA_048882485.1 Candidatus Thorarchaeota archaeon | reverse complement strand
GATTATTTCAACGCGGCTGGGATTCAAGATATCTTGATGGAGGAAATTGACCTTACTCTGAGCTCTGGGCAATGGGCTGAGGTAGTTGGAAGGAGTGGAGTTGCGAAGGTAAGCCTCAGGGCGCTCTACCACATGATATTCAGCAAGAGTATTAGAGAACGATTAAAGCGTGATAATAAACTCCAGAAACTACTCATACCTGATGAAACCATGAGAGGTTCATTTGGTGCTCTAATCTCTGTCGGGAAGAAACCTGGCCTTTGAGAAGAGAGGGGAAGCTTCTCTCAACAGGATCTGATTCTGCCGCCATCCATAATCTCGATATTCATATGCCTATGAAGTTCTAGAGTTAACACCAGCCTATGTCACTGCATTGGACTGCTAAAGGAATTCACAACCCCCAATATGCCTGAAGGAAGTCCCAGAAACCTTTGTAGGGAAACTGCATTGCGAGGTAGCTATCACCATGCCAATAGGCGTTGTTCTTGAATGAGCCATATGAGTTCGGGAAGAATATCCCCATTCCTTCAGCTGATTCCATAGCTCTGCTTGCTACTGAATAGATTCCATCCATTAGGGTGTTCTGTAGAGCCGAAGCCTGGGTAAACTCTTCGGCTAAGGCATTCACGAATGTGGGCAAATCGATATATGCCTCCCAACCATATTCCGACCATCCCATATTCCCTTCTCCTCTAGCCTTTGCGATTACCTCATGCCAGTATTCACCCTGGGAGCTAAGAAGCGCATCTTCAAGGTCATCCGTGAGGACTCCAAGCTGTTCAACTATATCGGTAACATAGGTCATGTCAATCACTGCCATCTGAACAAGCCTAGAGGCGGGCCGCTTGGTTTCGTAGTAGGCGATATACTCATCCACCATGACCTTTGATAAATCAAATGCATCTATCTCTGGATGAGTTGTCATTTTGTCCAAGAGTGCTGCATACGGATAACCCCAGTTTGGCACATAGCCTTCAGTGGCAACCACATAATCAATCTGAGTCCCAAAACAGGCATACTCGTAGACAACTTCTATCATTCCCGATACGCACATGTCAAATGCCATGATATCAAGATCGATTCCAGAAAGGGCTCCTATAATCTCTTGATGTGTCAGATAGTCCTCTGGATGGTCGTCCCAACAGCAGCCCCTGAAGTCATCGCCGTGATCCCACATGACCAGTACATAGTGACGAGCATGGAATTTCCTCGTCGTGTACGTGACGAAGTCCCGTAGGGTATCAGGGTCACCCATGTTCACTTCTTCGCCATTCAATGAAAATCCTTGAACTATATTCAGCTCATCTGCTCCGACATGGTACAGATTTGCCACGTCATCATACTTGTCCCAAAGCACTACTATGTTAACATCATTTGTAGACCCGACTGACATCATTGCTTCAATATTCTGATATCCAAAGTAATCCAAGTTGTTGTCAGCATCCATATACACCATGAACGTCCAATCAGCCCTTGGTTGGGCAACGACATGAGATATGGGGAGTATGGCAGGTAAAACGAGAACTACAGCTACTAATGAAAGAAGCATGATGCGATAACTAGATTGGCCTAGTCTGTGTCGCTTAATCATCTCTCTTCCTACTCCATTAACGCGAAACGATTTGTCCATAGTAACAGATTGCCTACGATATAACGCTTCTGACCTGCGCTGTTCTGCAGCAATCCTAATGCTTTCGATTGACTGATTAGTCCGCGTTCATACCTGGAATACCAACTTGGTGTGACGGATATGCTTCCAATTTGGAAAAAGGTCGGCTATGCAATGGGGCGCTTTGGCCCCTCATTTCTCATAACCATGATCCAAATAACGGCATTCTATGTCTATGGTACCAGATTTGAACTCAACTGGTTCTTGAATGGCATCTCAACATCTCTCTCTTACGTCGTTATCGGCCTCACCCACTGGCTTACAGGATACTACAGTGATGGCTTGAAAACCAGATGGGGCAGGCGGAAACCTTTCGTTGTACTTGGCACACCTGGTATCGTCATCTCGGGTTTCTTACTCTTCGTCCCTAATTGGTTCATCAACACAGCTGACCCCTCATTAGAACTCCTTGTTTTCACCTACTACTTGGTCATCCTCTGCCTGTTCAAGTTCTTCTACGCTTTCGTGATGACCGCACATCAGTCCTGGTTGCCGGAAATCACTGAGGAGGAGGAGAGACCCCTAGTGTCAGGTCTAATGAACACATTCAACTTCACGGCAGACTCGAGCGGAGCCATCCTAGGTTTCATGACTCCACTTCTGTTTGTTGGAGAGTCCCCTGCAGTGCTCAGCGATACCGGTATGACGATACTGCTTGTCTTCTGTGCTCTCACCCTTCTATTCATGTTACCTTCAATGACCGTGATTAGAGAGAAGGCCAGTATAGCTCCAGTAAAACGAAGTCTTAGTGAGGAAACCAGGACTGCAGTTGCCAATCGCACATTTGTTGGATGGACAATTGCAGTGGGCTTCCTCTCCTTTACATTCATTGCAATTACTCAGCAAATGGTTGGATTCATTCAAGAGGTGTTGCTTCTAGACACGATAGCAACTCTGATTCCTCCCGCTCTCACAATGTTGGGGTCAACGGTGATCTGTTTCTATCTCTGGCTATTGGTAATACGTAGGCTCGGGAAGAAGAAATCCCTTATGATCGGCCTCGTAATGCTGGCAATTATTACCCCTCTGACACCGTTCCTCCGGGGACTGGGAGCCATAGTTGGATATACCACAGTAGCTATCATGTTCTTTGCACCTCTAGGAGCAGGGATGGCAATCTACTATCTGATGAGCTATATTGTTCCAGCGGATATTGCTCAGGTTGATGAGATTGCTACAGGGGAGAGTCGAGCGGGAATTTACACAGGATTCATCGGTGTGCCTTTGAACATGTTCCAGGCGGCCTCTACAGTCCTCTTGGGAGCCTTCATGGAGTTGTCTGTAATCCTTACAGGAAATGAGCTATTGGGTCTGATGTGGTGGGGACCGATGTTCGCGCCATTCCTTCTGATTGCCGCGTTCATCTTGCGGTACATCGATATTGACCCGGACTTCGAGGCACTGTCTGGGAAGAATGAGTAGAGGTGAGAGTATGACAAGGGAGTTCATACCAGGTGCAGAACCGCTCTTCATAGAAGGTGAAGAAAGGGGGTGCCTTCTACTTCATGGAGGTGGAGGAGGGACAACGTGGGACCTAAAGGAGTTTGCTAACCTCTTGCATACAAAGACTGGAATGACTGTGTGGTTGCCTGCGCTGACGGGCTATGGAACCAAGCCTGAGGACTTGTATGAAGTCACATTTGACGACTGGCTTTCTGATGCTCATAGAGGCCTCGACAAACTCCTAAAACAATGTGAGCAAGTGAGTGTGGTGGGTCATAGTGCAGGCGGTCTCATCTCTCTGATTCTAGCATCAGAGCGAGAAGAGATCCATTCGATAGTGACATGGGCAGCCCTCTTCAGTATTCAGAGTCGATTGCTAATGCTTCTTCCAGTCATTAGTAGGATTCCAGGCATTAGACGCGCTATTCCAGAAAAGCATCCGACTGGGATACCCAAATGGTTGAGAGAGCAAGGATGGATTGGTTATGACTGGATTCCACCATCTATAGGACTTACAGTACGTGATGGATTGAAACGTCTGAAGACTGCTCTGGGAAGAGTGGGGTGTCCAGCTTTGATCATTCAAGGTTCTGAGGATAAGTCAGTGACGGCGGATAGTCCAAGTAAGATCTATGAGAGTCTGGGTTCGGAAAAAAAGGAGATTTGGATTGTAGAGGGGGCGGGCCATCCAATGATGAATGATGAGCGGTACAAAGCTGATCTATTTGCTCGGACAATCACATTTCTTCTCGACGAATGACTGATTAGAAAGGCGGACCTCAAATCATGTGGAGATGGCGGTTTGGATTTCATCGTCGGTTACGATTTTGATCAGTTCGAGGAGTATTATATAGGTCTCAATGATCTCCACTCATTCTACAGAAAACGGGGCCTGCGGAAGTCCAAAATTAACGAACTACGTAATGATGAGAGAGGACACATTGAGAGGGCCCCTGACCACCTAATCGTCTGGATGGACCAGGGCCGAATTATTGGTCACAACATCTGGCACGAAACAAGCACAGATGAGATGACATCAGGCGATCCACGTGAGGAGGATGACAGAGATGCGCTCCAGAAAATCTTTGGAGGGAAGCGGGAGAACCTTGTTGAGCTACATGAGGTCCGGTTGAAAACGGAGCATAGAGGGAAAAGGCATGGTCACCGCTTCTTGGATTTCTTTGAGTGCTTTGTTCGCGAGAGAGGATTTGACGGGATTGTGTATTACTCTGATGATGTTGCAGCCATTGCTCTATGCAGACGGAGGGGATATGCTGAGGCGTTCCTTGAAGGAGAGAGATGGTACGTCTTTGGAAGATTAGTGACTTGATGGCCTCTTCTTGCTTACCAGCTTACTCAGGCAGACCGTTCCCGTAAGCATTGTACGGCATTTTGCCCACCAAACTTGATACTGACAATGCTTATGTCACAAGCTCGAGTGCAATCTCAAAGGTCTTGATATGAACCGGAAGCAGAAAGGACTACTTGCCCTGCCAGTCATTGTTGTCGTTGTTGTCGTTGGTTATACAGCTGTACTTGGAATTTCATTTGGCTTTGACCCTCCAGCCCTCGAGTTCCCCATCTCTGAACCAGACCGAGTTGAAAGGCTATCTGCATATCATACACCAGATTGGGGAGA
>JBHLRP010000121.1:0-4837 GCA_048882485.1 Candidatus Thorarchaeota archaeon | reverse complement strand
GCATCGACTCTCTCAGCAACAGCTTTCTTTCCGAACTCCTTAGCTAGACCATTAGCGGCTTTCTCGTCAATGTCAGCGACAATGAACTGCTCCACTTTATCAGAATGAGTCAAATAATATGCGGCTCCTCTGCCCATGAGTCCGGATCCGAGAACAAGAACCTTCAATGAATTCACCCCGGTGTTTAGCAGCGATTCTATTATTTGGTGAAATAAAAACAATGTCGTAGGAGTAATTGGAGTCTCATCTTGCCTCCTACACCTTGTAGAAAAGGTGACCCATTAGCTCAGGTCCATATTTAATGGACTTAGGAAATCAGGAACTCCTGTTCGTCTAGTATGCAACCGCTCCATTGACTCATGAAGCACGCCGTGACTTCCTTGTTTAGATCCTCATAAGCAGGATCGTGATATTCGGTGAAGTCGCCAGTGATTGTTGGGAAGTTATTTGCATCGAAGCAAATCGGATCCTGTCGCAACTTCAACTCGAATCTGTAATAATAATCAACACAACAGTCGCCAGTCCATTGATCGATAATGACGACGTCGAGTATGTAGCACTTACCTGTCTTCTCTTGCTCTAGCTTGAGTGTACCCCAGTCGAAGTCATAGCCACCATATGCGTGGACAATAACGTAGAACTGGTTCAGCCAATCCTGAGTGATGCAGAGTGGAATCACATCAGGTAGAGAAGCATCATAAATCTCGATGTATCCTGGTTCAGTTTCTAGGGTCCAGCCAGCCCATTCTGACCGAAGTCCGATGTTGTACTGAGCTAATGTGTCTTGGTTTGATTCGGAGTATACATTCCAAGAGATGGCGTTGTTGGAAAGATCGTTGAATTCGCCTTCCATTTGCTCCAGGAGGTTAGGGTTTTGCGCTGCGGCGTTGTAGCTAGTACTACATAGCGCAAATACGAACAAAACGCAGATGGCAATCATATGTAGATCGACTGTGCGTGATGCTCGGCTACTGATATAGTCGCCTTGCGCCCCTCTCATTACGTCTCTCCATCTCCCGGATCTCATGCGAGTCTCCATTCCTAACCTGTGCGAGTGGTGGCATGCAAGTATATTCAAGGGTTTAGGTGCGATTACAATGTATTATCTAGGTAATAAATCGTTTTGCGCCTATATTTCAATTGCATGAATTTTGCCCTTCTCTAGTTGAAATATGTAACTTTCTAAATTCATCTGACGGGAATTTAATCTTTATGCTTAATTTTTATTTATTGGATGATTGGAGATTAGAAAACATTCGATGACAATCATGGGAATTTCTGCACTGGAGAATTCCAATTTCATGCCACCGATTTAGACCTCTCGTGAGAATACGGGCTGCTTGGATACAAATTTCGGAAGCAATAGACGTTGCTTTGGTGCGAAACTAGTCTTCTTCGAGATTAGTTCAGCTAGTTCCGTTATGGTCATTGATGCTTGGTCACCTTCTTCACGTCGCCTGACAGATAGCTCGCCTGACTCGAGCTCTTTCTCTCCGACAACACAGATGAATGGAACCCAAAGCTTCTCAGCAGCTCGAACTTTCTTGCTAATGGTCTGTGACCTATCATCTATTTCATAGCGTACTCCGTGCTTGTCCAATTCTTTGCCCAATTCGATGCAGTATTCAATCATGTTCTCATCGACTGGCAGTAGGCGCACCTGTGAAGGAGTCATCCAGAGAGGTATCTTTGGCTTCTTCCCGCGACTCTTATCCTTGTGAGCTTGTTCGAGCACACCATATAATATGCGTTCCATAGATCCAGAGGGCGAAGTATGGAGAATTAGAGGACGGTGCTCCTTGCCATCCTCTCCGATGTACTTGATGTCGAAACGTTCTGCATTCTCTACGTCAATCTGAATAGTACCTAGGCAACCCGCCTTCTTTTGTGCGTCGACAACGTTCCATTCACCCTTAAAGATGAAGTACGCATACTGGTCATCGAACACCTCAACCATCATCGGTTTCCCGATGGTTCTCGCAACATCGTTCATGAAATCTCTATTCTCTTCAAAGAAAGACTTCAGGACTCTGAAAGATACTTCGTAATCAACCTCGAGCTCTTTCTGGAGCTTTTCCACGAAGACCAGTTGCCTCTTAGCCGCATCCATGGCACCTTCAACATCCGCTACAAATTCGTGAATGTCAGCCATGGTGAATACCCTCGGACGGCGCATTCCTGCAAGCTCACCGCTCTGTTCACGTCTGAAAGACTGAGCAATCTCAAAGAGCTTTAGCGGAAGTTGCTTGTATGACACCACTGCCTGCTGTATCAGGAGGAATTGGCCAAAGCATGCGGAAAACCTAGCAAAGTAATCACGGTCTCCTGATCTGATAACATATTGCCGCGATGGAAATCGCTGGAGGTACGACTTGAGCGAAGGATGTTCGTAGTCGTATATCACCGGAGTCTGTACAACATGTGCACCATAGTCCAGCATCTCTGCTAGAACTCGTTCCTCAACTGCTCTCTTCAACGTGAATCCACGTGGAGGCCATCTGAAGTTGCCCGGATCTGAACCGGGCTCATAGTCCACAAGTTCAAGCTTCTGCATCATCTCTATATGCGGAGGCGGCTCTGATGCAGTCCTATCCTTCGCAGTTTCATATTTGACGTAAATCCTAAGCTCCTTGTGATTCTTGTAATTGAATTTTTCATAGTCAGTGAGCTTTCCATCCGGTTCCATGATATAGAATTTTGAAGTAGCCTTCTCTTCTGCAGCAATTGCTGTGAGGTCTTCTCCCAAAGTGGCATCTCTGGATTTAACTTCTCCCGTTTCGACTGAGATGTCAAGCACCTTGGATCGTTCTGCGAGAGGATGTCCTTTGCAGTGGAGGTCAAACGACTTGTACCAGCCAAATGGAACGCGCACTACCTTGAACCCTCTTGATTCAAGATCTTTTGACACGTTCTTGAGAAGCTTCAGGGCTGTGCCTGGAGGGGATGGGTCCTCACTAAGGTGAACCCAAGGGTACACCACGATGTTCTTCTCCTTGACCTCATCCGCAGCCTTAGCTATCATGTCGGCCGTCAATTTTGACGCTGATATGACGTCCTTCTCGTCGCTTTTCTCAGCTGCGATGAAGTTCACTAGACATGAGTCCTCGGTTGAGTATGACTTCGACTTCACAGCCTCAGCGCTTTTCAGTGCCTTGCGTTTAGCCTCATAAGAGAATCCATCACTATGTATCTGGAGCATTCTCAATTTGCTAGCCTCTTCTCAAGAATGATTCTTGATTCGCACTTAAGCTTGGCGAAGCATCATGTTTGAATGTCTCGTGACATTTCCAACAACGATAGGCTTATTAAGAAATAAACAATTGTTAATATATTTCTGGTGGATTTCTGCTATGAAGAATTATGATTTGATAGTGATTGGTTCAGGTTCAGGACTAAATCTTGCCTCGCCTGCGTACAATAGTGGATTGAAGGTGGCAATCGTCGAGAACGGACCAATGGGCGGGACTTGTCTGAATAGAGGCTGTATCCCGACTAAAATACTGACATATGTTGCCGACGTGATTGTGCAGGCGCAATTGGCAGAGAAGCTCAATGTGAAGGCAACTATTGAGTCAGTAGATTTTCTCGCCCTCATGGAGCGGATGCGTACTCATGTAGGAACTGATGCAGAGAATATTGGAAAGTCTATCAATGCCGCGAAGGATTATGATTGGTATCATACGACTGGCGAGTTCATTGGTGACTACACTATGAAGGTTGACGACGAGAAGATTCGTGGAGAACATATCTTCATTGCAGCTGGCACCAGGCCGGCTATCCCAAAGATAGAAGGCCTTGACAAAGTCGAATTCATGACGAGCAAGGAGGCACTCCAGCTAACAGAACAGCCCAAGTCGATGATGATCCTTGGTGGTGGATACATCGCGGCAGAGTTTGGACACTTCTTCTCTGCTGTGGGTACAGATGTGACTATTATCGGAAGAAACCCATATCTTGTCAAGAATGAGGACCATGACGTTTCAGAGCTTTTGAAACGTGAGCTATCAAAGCGTATGAGGATTCTAACCAACCACGAAGCGACCAAGGTGACAGATTCGGATGGAACAAAGACTGTTGTTGCTAGAGATCGCGAATTTGGAACAGAGAAAACATTCAGTGCTGAAAGCCTTCTGGTAGCTGTTGGTCGACAGTCCAATGCAGACCTGTTCAAGCCAGAGAAGACCGGTGTTAAGACTGATGAAAAGGGGTTCGTTCTCGTCGATGACTACTTCAGAACCACAAAGAAGCGAATTTGGGCTTTTGGCGATGCTATTGGGAAGTACATGTTTCGCCATGTGGCCAATGAGGAATCCAGCATTGTCTGGTATAACTGGTCGCGGTCTCTTCAAGGTGCTGGTCCTGAGGAGTTTATCTCTATGGACTATAGTGCAGTACCGTGGGCGGTCTTTTCGTATCCACCCATCGCAACGGTCGGGATGAATCTAAGGCAAGCAAATGCTTCCGGTCGGCCACTCCTTGTGGGACAAGCGGGGTATGACAGTGTGGCAAAGGGCTTTGCTATGGGAGAACCAGAGGGCTTCGCTAGAGTCATAGCAGATGCCGAGAATCGTCGCATCTTGGGTGGAACAGTCGTGGGACCCTATGCCCCAATGCTTATACAAGAAGTCATCACCCTGATGAATACCGACAGTAGGTCCTTCATTCCATCTAGGAGGGCGATGTACATCCATCCCTCGCTTTCCGAGGTGGTAAGAAATGCCATAGGCAATCTTGCTCCAATCAATGGAGGTCATGCTCACCATCACCAAGCGTGAATTGTGTCGAGTATTCTCAGTGCTTTGAGGGCAGAAATGTCCTTGTCCTTTATCTCTAGCAT
>JBHLRP010000120.1:0-4975 GCA_048882485.1 Candidatus Thorarchaeota archaeon | reverse complement strand
ATGCGGAATTCTCAGTTCGTAAGCTCGAGCACATTCTGCAAGACATCGATTATGTTCGCGAATACTCCGACTTCTTGTTAAATCCAAGAGGTGGCTTTCAGATTGAGGAGCCCCTTGCCTATGATGCTGCTATGCGATGGACGAGCTTTGGAATGAAATCAGTGTTTCTTCAAGATGCTGATGCATTGGTTATCGGGTCTGAGAATCTAGAAAGGATTCTTAATCATTTGATGGCAAGCTTCCCCGATATCGAGAGGATCACATCCTATTCCCGTTCATCAACAATAAACAAGATGAGCGTGGAAGACATGACAGCTCTGAGGGAGGCTGGGCTCACACGGATCCATGTAGGACTTGAGTCTGGCTCTAATAATGTTCTCAAGATGGTGAGGAAGGGAGCGTCAAAGGCAATTCATATCCGGGCCGGACTTAAGGTCAAAGAAGCAGGAATGGAGCTGTCCGAGTACTTCATGCCTGGTCTAGGTGGCCGCAGTCTTTCGAATGAACATGCAGTTGAATCTGCCGATGCTTTGAATCAGATTGATCCCGACTTTATTCGCTTGCGTCCACTTGCATTTCCAATCCGAGCTCCTCTCTATGAGCTCATGATGTCAGGGCGGTTTGACAGATGCGATGATGTCGACGTAGTTAATGAACTTCATACATTCATCGACCAGCTAGAGGGGGTCTCAAGCTATCTCGTCAGCGACCATATCCTGAATTTGTTTACTGACCTCAAAGGACAACTGCCTGAATCAAAGAATCACCTATTGTCAATATTGAATCGGTTCCTCAGCCTTGATGAAGAAGAGCAAATGCTGTACAGGTTTGGTCGGCGGCTCGGTGCTTTCACCAGCCTGGATGATTTGCGTGATACCGATCGGAATCTTCGAGTGAGCCAGATTATGGCTGAAAATGATGTCAACAGAGAGAATATCGATAGTTTCATAGTTCAGATGATGCAACGGTTCATGTAGTCTACTACTTATTCATTATAACTCGAAAACTATTTCATAACAGAGATCATACGGACCATTTCATAAAAGGTGGAAGTCCATGCCACAATACCCGGAATTTCATCCTGTCAATATCGGTACGTTATTGACAAGAAATTCACAGTATCGCCCCAATCATCTTGGAGTAATAGTTGAAGACTCTCGATTTACGTATCAGGATTTTAACATGAATATTAATCGAGTGGCTAATATGCTACGCGATTTAGGGGTTAACAAGGGGGATAAGATTGCAATTGTCCTACCGAATTGCATAGAATTGCTTGAGATATACTGGGCCACAGCGAAACTGGGTGCAGTAGCAGTACCATTGAGTACACTTCTTCTAAGCCGCGGACTAAAATCCCTCATCAATGATTCCGATGCCAAGATAGTCGCAACAAATTCCCAGTTTATGAGGATCCTTGAAGTGATTAAACACGAATTGACAAATGTCGATCCAAGTGGGTATATTCTGATAGATAACTCATCAAATTCAGATTACCATGATTATCACTTACTCAAGGCAAAAGCAAGCAATAAAGAACCTGAAGAGGCTGAAGTAGACGAGAACGACCCCTACAATATCATCTATAGCAGTGGAACGACTGGCTTGCCAAAGGGCATTGTACTCTCGCATTATGTCCGGAGTTTCTACGCCACATTATTTGCTTCAAGTTTCAGAATGACTCCTGAGAGTGTGATCATTCATTCAGGCTCTATTGTGTTCAACGGAGCCTTCGTAACCTTGATGCCTGCCATGTTTCTTGGTGCAACCTACATTTTGAAACTGAAGTTTGATGCCCAGGAATTCATCGAAACAGTACACAAGGAGAAAGCAACTCATGTGATAATGGTTCCCTCACAATTAATTGCTATTCTAAATGCCCCAAATTTCTCGGTCGAGGCTTTGCAATCATTAGAAATGATATGCTCCGTTGGCGCCCCATTACATATGGATGTCAAAGAAAAGCTCAATCAGCTCCTGCCAGATCGATTTTATGAACTGTATGGATTAACCGAGGGTTTCCTAACAATTCTAGATAGAACGCATTATGCCAGCAAGCCACAATCTGTAGGTATCCCCCCGCAATTCTTCCAAATGCGAATTGTGAATGATGATAGGCAAGATGTCCCTATTGGTGAGATCGGGGAAATAGTAGGCAAAGGACCCACATTAATGACTGAATACTACAAACGCCCTGAATTAACTGCAGAAGCCATGAGGGATGGGTGGCTACATTCTGGTGATTTAGGCTATGTAGATGAAGATGGTTTTCTCTATTTGGTGGATCGAAAAAAAGACATGATAATTTCTGGCGGAGTAAATGTCTACCCAAAGGATATCGAGGAAGTTATGGCACAACATCAATCAGTGCAGGAGGTAGCAGTCTTTGGAGTTCCGGATGAGAAATGGGGAGAATGCTCTGTGGCAGCTGTAAGACTACATGATACAGCAGCTGTAACCTCAGAGGAACTCAAGACATGGACCAATGAGAGGGTAGGGGCGAAATTTCAGCGTGTTCATGAAGTCCTCATTCTCGATGAGTTTCCTCGAAGCATATCTGGCAAGATCCTCAAACGAGAGCTGCGCGATAAATTTACGGATGGCAATCAATAACAACTATCACTTGTTTCTAACATTTCACTCGAAATTTTTTTTCAGCCAATCAATTAATTGAGACGAGCAAAGGTCGTGTGTATAGGCGTGCTTTGCCCCGGGAACTACTAGAAACTCCTTGTTTTCACTTGGTACTTCATCAAAGAAGGCACGCGCTATTTCGACAGAGAAGATCTCATCGCTTTCGCCAATAACTACTGCTACAGGGAAGTCCAACTTCTCCGGGAAATGATACTTGTCCATAAATCTCTGTGCATTTAGAATTCTTAGAAATCGAGGCGTATAATTGAAATTCATTAGTGGATCATCCGTGCCTCTTAACCCCTCCCGCTTATATTCAAGAACTGGACGATTGTAAGCGAAAATCATCTTCCCTACAGTCCTTAGTTTCTCTCCTACCGACATTTCGGGGAATGCACCGGGTTTGATCGACCGTCCTATACTCATAAGAATCAAACCAGAAACGTGCTCTCTACAATTGTATAGAGCCTCAAATGACACGAGGTTACCTAGGCTACTCCCCAGAAGAATGACCCCTGTGAACCCCTGGTTTTTGACAAAACTGATAGTTTCGCAAATGTCACTCAGAAGTCTTGTTTTGCTGGGGCAATCACCCCTAATTCCGTCAGAAAGCCCATGCCCACGTAGATCGAAACCAAATACAGAAAAACCCGCATCGGAAAGGGGGCGCCCTAATGAATCGTAAGGTCCACTATATGCCGTAATTCCATGAAAGATAATGATTGCTGTTTTGGACGGGACTGAGGGTTCCCAACTACGCAGGAACAGAATTTTACCGTCTGATGCTTGAATTAGGTGATGGGGCTTGTCAAATTCTGCTCTAAGCCTTTCTACATCGATATCCATATTCTCCTTCTCCTAATCTGCGAAACTGGCTTAACTAGGCGAATAATGGTCAGGCATGATTTAAGGATGCCGACAATTCACTAACATCCAAAGCAATTTTCATTGGGGTGTCATGCGCAATACCTAGCAAAGGCAGGGTATGCAAATGAAAGCCGCAGTATACGAGAAGTTCGGACCCCCAGAAGTGGTTGAAATTAGAGATGTGCCAAAGCCAGTTCCAAAGGACAATGAGGTTCTGGTTAGAATTCATGCCACTACTCTATCAAGAGGGGATTCGAGAATGCGAGGTCTCGATTTGCCAGGAGGTGCGGCCACTCGTGTCTTAGCGAGATTATTCTTGGGCATTAGAGGACCAAGAAAGAAGATCCTTGGGATGCAGCTTGCTGGCCAAATAGAGGCAGTTGGCGATAGTGTGAAGAAATTCAAAGCTGGGGATGAAGTATTTGCATCAACATACCCAACTGGCTTCGGTGGTCATGCTGAGTATAAAGCTCTGCCAGAGGACACGATAATCGCTTTGAAACCATCTAACATGTCTTACAATGAGGCTGCAACTTTTCCTATTCCTGGGATGGGAGCATTTAACGTTCTCAAGAGAGCCAACATCCAGCCAAGTCAGAAAGTGCTTGTTTATGGTGCATCTGGGGCAGTAGGTACAAACGCCATTCAGCTTTCAAAATATTGGGGAGCAGATGCAACAGGAGTCTGCAGTGAATCCAACTTCGAGATGGTGAGGTTACTAGGGGCTGACAACTTGATAGACTACAGGACTACTGACTTCACTCAGACTGGTGAGAAATATGATGTGATTTTTGACGCAGTTGGCAAGATTTCCTCTTCAGGTAGTGAAGCTGCTATGAAAGAGAATGGAATATTCCTCAGCATAGGAAGCCAAGGCAAGGAAAAAACCGAGGAATTGATTGAGCTTAAGGAGATTATTGAAGAGGGGAAGCTCAAATCAGTCATTGATAGAACTTACCCTTTGGAGGAAATTGTCGAGGCATATAGATATGTAGACACCGGGAGAAAGAAGGGCAACGTTGTCATCACGCTGGATTAGGTGTTTAGCAAGGAAGAAATCAGTCATAATAATGCAGTCAGCATACAATTTCGCGTATATCGCTCAAGCGACTCCAGCGACTCCTCCTATTGTAATGGTGACAGCATTCAATGTGCTTCTCTACTTGGGGATAGACCTTGGAATGGCTGTAAATCTAGTCTTTGTTCTTCCAATAATTGGGAATGAATTCTTCATTGCATTTTGGTTGATGATTAAGGGAGTCGATACTTCTTCTATCATTCAATCATGAAATGACACGGCAGATTGCCGGTGAAAGCCCCCATATATCTGGGGGCATTCCTCTTTCTTTTTTTTCATTTCTCAGAACTAATCTTCCTGAATGGTCCATTTCCATGCGTACCAAACAATTAGTGCACAGAAGACAACATAACCAATTCCCATTATGTTTTCATAAAGAGGCCTAGGTATAATGAA
>JBHLRP010000119.1:0-5063 GCA_048882485.1 Candidatus Thorarchaeota archaeon | reverse complement strand
CTTCAGAGCTTTAGTTAGGATACTAAGCTGCCTCTCGCCTTCAGCACTCAACGTCGGTCCATCACTGATTTCCTCCCCACCATCTACACGGGATCTTCTATCCTGTAACCACAGGGGAGTCTGGAGCGACCATCTCTGCAGATTCTTCTCACAGAGACCCACAGACAGTTTCATAGATACAAGCGTGATAACTCCTGCAAGTATTATTGGAATCATCAGCCATGCCGGCTCAACGATAATCCCAAGGTACATCCTCATCTCGCTCAAAGACTCGAAACTGTACCCCATGAGGACTGCTGCCAGAGCGCGGTACATATTCTGAGGACCTAATACGGCAAGATCAGGCACACTAGAATACCTCAACTGAGAGGGGGACACTCCACCCACCAGTGCGAACACAATAACTAAAATGCAGCCTGCAATGGTCGCAAATCTCCAATCGTCGAAGGCTGTCGTAATGAACACACTGACGGCACAGATCACCACAGCTACTATTACCACTGCCAAAATTAATGCAGGCACAAATGCAACACCCACCAATGATCCTCTACCTTGGACAAGGAAGGCTGCAATCGTGATAATCCCAAGGTAAATGCTCACTAAAAGTATCAGGCTCGAGAACCTTATTGCGAGTGATTGTGAGAGGTTGACATTTTGTCGTGCCGAATCGACGAAGTGATTCCGAGATGCATCCGATGAGAACAACAGGCCTGCTGCAAGACAGACAGGTAGACTGTGGATCAGTAGGGATGCGACAATGTTGATTGTGTTGATAGCTGGTGCGATTGAAGTCCCGCCCCATCTTTGATTGAACCCAAAGACCGAACCCGCTCCTAGAGCTACTGATACAACTAGCCAAATTGACAGATCATGTCTGCCCAGGTTTAAAACCTGTCCCTTGTTCCATTTCATTGATTGCTTTCCTCAAGATTTGTCACTGAGATTCTGTCTGCTTCGGGTCATTTTCATCGAATAGGTTGATTATAGCTGATGCTCTCTGATATGACTTACGAAACTCCTGGATTGCATCAAGAACCCGCCTGGTCGATTATGCAGGATGATGAGACAGAGCGGCTTCTCCCCTTGATAAGGAGATTCGGCGCATCGATATTGATCCACGCGGCTCCATCATTCTTGTCTGCTTGGAAATCACCATGGATGGCAAACTAGTTCGGGAGGATGTGCGCTGCGCAAGCGCGTGACAGGCCTGCAATTGTGACTGATATGCAATGAAATTAGTCCTAGGACTCTCATTCCTAGGCTATAATCCTCTTCCAGTGAGTAAGATTGAATACGAAAACTGCGCAATGAAGTGTGGAGGTGGATTCATTGCGATATTCCTGGAAACGCACAGTACTTGTTGTCGTCATGATCATTGTAGTGTTACTAGGGGCATCTATCTTTGGCAATCTGCCTGTTCATAGAACGAACATCGTGCATACAGACCCACTAGGCGATGTTTCCGATCCCGATTTCGATATTATTCAAATCAAATCAATCGGTGAACCAAGTCAAATTGTGCTCGAGCTAACGGTAGCTGGAAGAATCCAAACACCCGAAACTGCGTCATATCCTAATTTTCTATATTTCATAGTTGTTGTAGCTAGAGGCATTTCACATGGCCCCCACATCTACTCATGCGTATATGATGGAGAGAATATCAAGCAGTATGGCTTTGACTTCGAGGTGGACAATTCGACTCTGAGAGTCTTCTTCCCTTTGACCGCCTTTATTCCTGACTCGTACATGATTGGACTTGAAGCCTCAGCTGCATCGCTAGAAGAAGACAATACACCTGAAGACCGTGATTCGTCGATAGCATTACTGCTTTTCTAGATTAAACTCATAATTCCATCTGACGAGGCGTTTCATTCTCGTACAATCTTTGCAATCCATGCAATATTCCCGTTATCAAAACCTCATCCATTTTGGATCCCTCAAGAAGGAAACGGAATAGTACAACAATTTGCAGGTCTATCCTCGCCTATTTCTGCAATCTCTTGATAGTTTCAATTGCCTTTCGAATTTTGACTAGCATGGCAGGAGTCCACTCGATTTTTCTTCGAAGCAATCTGCTCAAGTGAATTGTAGACTTCGTTTCATAGGCATCAGAAATATGGGCTTCTATGACTGCGTTTTGAATAGACTCATGAAGAATGATGTCTGGATTCTTAAGCACATCTAATGCCTTGGATAAGCCACCTTGAATTATGTCATCAGCTACTCGTTCAAAATACAAGGCTATGCGCTCCTCCCCTTTTTCATCCTTGGATAGGAATGGATGCCGAGAAATCTGAAGGTAAGCCTCAGCTTTGTATTTTGCGCTTTCAAAAGCGCTCCCAAGGAGCTCAACCAATTCCGGGTCGTTTGTGGAACATATTGCATCTACAGCGGTTTCCATAATGGACTTGTCTATGCTCCCAACGAGGCTTTTGAGAGCGTTCATGGACTTGGGATGTGGAATGCCCGCTAAAGCCCATATTGCTTGCTC
The DNA here is from genome assembly GCA_048882485.1 of Candidatus Thorarchaeota archaeon. Classification (GTDB taxonomy): domain Archaea; phylum Asgardarchaeota; class Thorarchaeia; order Thorarchaeales; family Thorarchaeaceae; genus SMTZ1-83. The sequence continues at coordinate 2,572 of JBHLRP010000119.1, read as the reverse complement.
CCAACCCTCCTTAGCGCGAGTCAATACAGCCTCATACGCACTAGAGTCACCAATCGTGCCAAGTGACCAAAGAGCTGTGTCAACCTCGTATACATAGACAAGACTTGGATCGCTCAGTCTCTTCCTTGGTAGGGCTCTCTTCTCCACCTTCACTCCCTTGAGGGAGGAGAGCTTCGCTATTAGATAGGGAACTACTCTAGCATCACCATTACAGCCGAGATCTTCCATGGCAGTGATTCGACGATGGATGCCCCCGCCAGACATAATCAGAATGTTTTGCAGGAGTTGCGAAGCTTCATTGGAGCAATTTTGAAATAATACTCTGCCTGGTATTCTCTGACCTTCCGCATCTAGTTTGCCTCCCATCTGATTGCAGAGTTGATTGACGGTTTGCAATACTTCAGGAGGCATACCTGCTCTTGATTGAACCACCGATCCTCTCGCCATTATTTCAAATCCGTAGTATGTTGCTGCAATCTCTCTGAGAAATGCATTTTCTCTTAGCTCTACTACCTCTTGCTTTCGCACCTCAACCAATTCAGGTAGCATAATAGCAAATGGAGATGTAGATATTTCTTCAAATGAGAAGAAGAAGGTGTTCCCTCTTTCAATCTGTTCTTGAAAGAGATTCTTCGCACGGATAGCAGCGTCACGACGCAACGCTCTGATATTTCGGGCATCTATGTCAGAGAAAGCATCAAGGATATCAACATCCAATCCTCTTAATGCTTCAATTCCTAAAATCCACAGGAGACAATCTCTACGATGACACTTGCGGAAAGTCGTATCGACTGGACCAGTGTATTGAGAGATATGTCTTCTTTCTCCTCGAGCAGATGAAGCCCTCACCCATGGTCGCTTCTCAGATGAAAAAGGGAGTGCTTTGATAAGGTCAGCAATTGCAGGCCAGCCCTCATCTTTCAAGAGGGTTTTGAGAATCGTTTCCAGTACTTTGAATTTCCGCCTTCTGAACAATAATGGCAAGTCCGTTTCTGAAGCGTCATTTGTTCCCATCTAAACTCCCATCACCTTCGCTTTCTAGGCCATGACTGGTCTTCAGTGTACCTACAATCTGTTTGTATCCATTTCTCACAACATAATTATACCGCTTTTCATAGATGTTAACAGCGTGTTGGGGGGTTGGATATGAAAGTCCCTGTAAGTATCGTGATTATACTATTGTTCCTTTCACCGGTGGTACTTGGAACTGATGTTGGCGTGATTTTAGTCAATGTTTCTGATGGAGGCTTATCTCCAAGTTCAATGCAAGGCTGGTTGAGCGGATGGGAGTATCGGAAATCCCATACAGTCGAGGGCTCTCTTGGTGCAGGTACTGACTATCAGGTTCAAGTTGTTGTTCATTATGGTAGTGGTGATGATGCTGGCGAAGTCATCTATTGCGCGAATCAATGCAAACCTGGCTTTGGTGACATACGCTTCACAGACGATGACGGAACAACGCTTCTTGATTACTGGAATGAATACGTTGTTATGTCAGACCATGCGGTTTTTTGGATCGAAATTTCAGACAACCTAAACATTAGCCAAAGTATCTACGTCTATTATGGAAATTCAGAAGCCAACTCAGTCAGTGATGGCTCTGCCACTTTCATGTACTTTGATGATTTTGAAAACAACAATTTTGATGCTTGGGATGCTGTCGGATCCACAGTCAGCATTCAATCATCGGTTGTCAGAGATGGCAGTTATTCTGCAGAGTTGCCTGGAGGTGGTACAGAAAGACACTTGACTCAAAACATCAGTCAGATATACAACGGGAGCTTTATGGTCCATACTTGGGCCAATCTTGATTATTCTGATAATAGGGCAGGATATCCGGTATATTGGTATGGATTAACGACTGACGAAGAGGTGCATGGAGGCTATTCAATCATTGGTCATTATACAGACTGGTCACATACATCTAATAGCGTGAATCCAGTTTCTTGGCCAGCGAATAGTACCATCTCTTCTGACCTGTGGTACCGTATTGAAGTTGGTTTTGATTTCCAGTATTCTAGACAATATGCTTGGAACAATCGCAGCTTCATGGGGGATGTACCGCTAAAACCTCAATTGGTCAACGCTAATGTGACAACAATTCTGTATCTGTACTTGGCTGGAGGGTACGACCCGGGGAGAACTATGTGGATAGACAATTACTATGTTCGAAAGTGGATCCCTTCAGAACCAACCCATGGTGGTTGGGGTAATCTTGAATACGAACCAACAGAAATCACTAGTCCGTCAAACATGACGTACGAGGGTGGCACGACGAACAATTTCGTGACTTGGTCAATAATATCGGGAACCCCTATGTTCTACGAAGTGTATTTGGATAGCAATCTCATCGAGAATGAAACTTGGGTCGGAGCTGAGACTTCGATATCGGTTGATGGGCTCAGTCTCGGAACGCACAATCTCACAATCAAAGTGTTTGACATGCATAGCAATTCTGTGACAGACACCATGTACGTAACAGTAGAAGACACAACAAACCCCATCATCAACCATCCCCCTGATGTCATCTACAATGAAACCAGCACTGGGAATATGATCCAATGGAATCCAA
>JBHLRP010000118.1:0-5066 GCA_048882485.1 Candidatus Thorarchaeota archaeon | reverse complement strand
GCCCCTCCGGGATTCGGACTCCTTTCGCGACTAGCTTCTGGAATCAGAAGACCAAAGCAGCCTATACTTGGTATTGACGTTGCAGGCGAGATCGAAGCAGTCGGAAAAGATGTAACACTATTCAAGCCAGGTGACCAAGTTTTTGGGTTCTCTGTGTCAATGGGTGCTTATGCTCAATACATATGTCTGCCAGAAAATCGAGCTTTAGCAATAAAACCAGAAGCCATGAGTTTCGAAGAAGCCGCCACTATCCCTCAAGGAGCATTGACAGCATTGTATTTCCTGAGAAAAGCAGACATCCAACCTGGACAGAAAGTGCTGATCTTTGGGGCATCTGGAGGAGTGGGCTCATATGCAGTACAGCTAGCCAAATACTATGGAGCAGAAGTCACAGGCACCTGCAGAACTTCGAAAGTGGACTTGGTCAAGTCTTTGGGAGCTGATGAAGTAATTGATTACACAGCTGAGGAGTTTGATGCAAGCGGGGAAACCTATGATGTTATCTTTGACACTTTCGGAAAGAGTCCATTCTCAAGATGCGTGAAATCGCTCAATGAAACTGGCATCTATCTTTTTGCGACTATAGGTCTAGGACGCATATTAAGAATGGCATGGCTTAATTGGAGAAGCAGCGAGAAAGCACTAATGGGACTCGTGGAAGATACAAATGAAAACCTAATCTTCCTCAGAGAACTTATTGAAGCAGGAAAGGTGAGATTCTTCATCGATAAACGCTATCCGCTTGAACAGGCTGCTGACGCACACAGGTATGTTGAATCAGGACAGAAAAAGGGGCACGTGGTAATTACTCTGGACCATCTTTAAATAATGCCAATTGGCGAATCATGAGGGAATGTCCATGTTTATCGAAATATCCGGGTTCCTATTTCTGTTGATTATTTTAATCTTAGTCACTGCAACTTCGAGATATGGCTACGAAATATTCAGTGAGTTGGACTCAGAGGCTCAACTCCAAAAGATTGTCGAGAATCCACAGAAATTCAGAACAGGAACCTTGTTAGTGGTCATGGAGCATGTAGTCATTGTCGCTCTGGCGGTTACGATGTTCATTGCTTTCAGTCCATACAACCTATTACTTGGTGTCGTTTGGGTTATCGCTCGAGGAGCAGAAGGTTTGATTCAAATCTACAGAAAAAGGGATTACTGGGGTCTTCTTGCGATAGGTGAGCAATACTCAGCAGCAAGCGGTAATGAAAGAGATGCGTTAATTGATTCAGGTCTTGCCATTCTCAAATCAAAGAACTCTACTTTTGCTATTGCACAAATTCTATTCTCCCTTGGCACCCTTGCGTACTCAATTGTGTTTGCTGCATACGTAACTATCGTGCCAGCGATTATCGGATGGCTTGGAATCACTGCAAGCGTCATCTATGGCCTCGGGAATAGTGTTGCACGCGTGAAACCTGAATCCAGAGCTCTGTGGAACTTGGGGGGTCTGTTGATTTGGATTTTCGAATTGCTAGTGGGTGGATGGCTATTGCTTTCTCCTCCCCCTATCCCTGTGCCAGCATAGCACACAAGAGAGGACTCTCATGAAGGCGATAGTAATAACGAAATATGGCGGACCGGAAGTCCTACAATACAGGGAAGTGGACAAACCTCATCCTACTGAGAATGAAGTGCTTGTGAAGATTCATGCGTCATCTCTGAATGCGGCTGATTTCGAAGCCATGAGAGGTTCGTGGGCATCCCGTATTGGAGGTCCAATGAAGACAAGACACAAGATTCTCGGAACTGACATTGCCGGAAAGGTAGAAGCAGTTGGCAGTAACGTGACACAACTTCAGGTAGGAGATGAGGTGATGGGGGATTTGCTTTTCCCGAATGGCTATGGAGCATTTGCTGAATATGCGGTTGCTCCTGAAAAGGTGTTGGCAAGGAAACCAGCCAGCATGACATTCGAGCAGGCTGCAACCATCCCTCAGGCGGGAACAATTGCTCTACAGAGCCTTAGGGGGAAGAAGCAGATCGAGCCAAGTGATAGGGTTCTGATCAATGGAGCAGGCGGAGGGATGGGCACATTCGGTGTGCAGATTGCCAAATACTATGGAGCAGAGGTGACTGCCGTGGATAGCGCGATGAAATTTGACATGTTGCGCTCGCTAGGGGCTAATCATGTCATTGACTACATGGATACAGACTATACTAAAACCGGGGAACGCTATGATCTGATTCTCGATACTGTTGCACGTCGTTCAATATTGGCATATAGGCGGGCATTGAAACCAGACGGGATGTTCATCATGGTCGGAGGCTCCAGGTCTGCGATTTTCCAGACTGTGTTTCTAGGCTCATTGATTTCAAGGATGGGGAGTAGGAAACTCGGTCTCAATCCAATGGACCAAAATCCTCGAGAGGATTATGAGTTCATAGGGCAGCTTTTTGAAGATGGAAAGGTCGTGCCTGTTATCGATCGGTCTGTATCGCTAAGTGAGGTTCCTGATGCGCTAAAGCAACTCGAAGAGGGAAAGGTTCTAGGAAAAATCGTAGTAACTATGGGTTAGAGGAGAAGATTCTGAATGATTAGTCGCATATGGCACGGTTGGACAAATCACGAAAACGCTGATGCATATGAAGAATTGCTGCGTACTGAGATATTTGCTAATATAGAGAAGCAATCAATTCCAGGTTACCGAGGCATCCACTTGCTTCGTCGGGATATTGAGGATGGTGTAGAGTTCGTGACTGTAATGTGGTTTGAAACCCTTGAGGCAGTAAAAGCATTTGCAGGCGAAGAGTATGAAGTTGCAGTTGTGCCGCCTGAAGCAAGGCAGCTATTGTCGAGATTTGACAAGCATTCAGCTCACTATCAAGTTATTGCAGCACCGGATTAGTCTACTTCGCTTATGCCCCCATAGCACTATAACTGACCCCGCCACTGCGAGCGCCGCCTTGAATAACTGAATCAGATTCATTATCTCGGAACACTTATGATAGCGGTCGGCTATTCCAATTGGGCTGGTTACGGTGCGTAACCTGAATCAGGAGAGAGGAAGAATGAAAGTTGAAACAGCACAGAGAATACTGTGGTTCGCCATGCTCTTCGTCGTGATAGGCATCATATTTACCATTGTACTGGCCTTTGGAGCAGCTGCAGTTACCTACCTATCAGTGATTGACCTAGCTCCCTTCATCGGCGACCCAGAAGTATTGGCCTTCATCGAAGCAAATCCCGGATTCATCCCATTTGTAATAGCAATCCTGGCAGTAGTTGAAATCGTTTTCCTTGCGATAATCTACATGTGGCGAAATGAGCCAATGGCGCATCGAACTGGGTTTACGATTCTCGGAATCCTGATGCTATTTGCTGGTTGGAGTCTCATAGGATTTCTCATACTTCTCCCAGGATTACTTTTAGAAGAGCAATAAATCCCTAGCAAGAGACCGCAACCCGGTCTCTTCCCCTCTTTTTCAACTGGCAGCCAAATTTAAGATGCAGATTCTCTTTACATGGGTGTTGAAACTCATGAAAGCAATAATATGTCCGAAATATGGGCCGCCAGAGATTTTACAATTGAGAAATGTACCAAAACCTACTCCAAAGGACGATGAGATTCTAATCAAGAACCATGCAATAACGGTAGTCCTAGGAGATTGCGAGCTTAGAGGGTTCAAATTCCCTTACTATGGTTTTGGCCTTCGGCTCCTCATACGACTTGGATTTGGTATCAGAGGTCCAAGAAAGAAGATAATTGGTCAACAACTAGCTGGTACTCTGGAAGAAGTCGGAAAGGATGTGACACTCTTCAAGCCAGGTGACCAGGTCTTCGCATGTACTGCACTCGGCTTGGGAGCTTACGCGGAATACAAATGCATGGCAGAAACAGGACTAGTGACAATGAAGCCGACTAACATGAGTTTTGAGGAGGCGTCTACCATCCCCATTGGCGGAAGTGAAGCACTGCATTTCATGAGGGAAGCTAACATTCAGAAAGGTCAAGCAGTACTGATCAATGGAGCCGGAGGGAGCATAGGCACCATTGCACTACAGCTTGCCAAATCTAAGGGAGCTGAGGTGACTGCCGTGGACAGCGCAGGGAAATTTGACATGCTGCAATCACTAGGTGCGGACCGTCTCATAGACTACAAAAAGGAACTATTCACCGAGAGAGATGAAACTTATGACGTCATCTTTGATGTTGTGGGTGTATCCAAATTCTCAGGATGCCTGAAATCACTGAATGAGAATGGGATCTATCTACAAGGAAATGGATCAGTATCTAGGGGAGATAAATCGACTGCAAGGAAAAGCAACATGATGGTGTATGATAGGTACACCGACTATACGACTGAACGTCTAGTCGAGCTCAGAGAGCTTATTGAAGCAGGTACGATAAGGACAATCATAGATAGAACCTTCCCACTAGAACAGATGGTTGATGTCCATCGATTTGTAGAAAAAGGCGGCAAGCTGGGAAACGTTGTTGTTACTATGGGATGAAAAGACATGGATATCGTTCTGCTAATCATCATTGGGATCTCTGGGATTCTTTTGCTTCTAGTGATTGGATTACTGCTGTATAAGCAATATTTGAAATATTCAACAAGAATCGAAACACCAAATGGCATTAGCTCATTGGAGGAGATTACACTCGGAAATTTGAAGCAATGGATATTCATCAGAGGTATGGACCAAAATAACCCCATCTTGATTTTCTTGCATGGCGGTCCTGGCGAACCGTCAGTAGGTATGTCAAGTTCCCGAAGATTAGATGCCGAGTTGATAAAACATTTCACAGTGGTTCATTGGGATCAGCGAGGAGGAGGGAAGTCATATAGTCCTAGTATCCCAGTCGAATCAATGACCCTAGACAGGCTAGTCGAAGATTGTAGCGAATTAATTGATCATTTACGAAATAGGTTTGACACTCCAAAAGTCTTCATTGTTGCACACTCTACAGGAACAGTGATCGGAATTAAAACAGCTCATAAATATCCGGAGAAAATTCATGCTTATGTTGGAGTAGCGCAAATTATCAACGACTGTGAGCATGAAACAATAAACTACAATTTCATTATTGAAGAAGCTAAAAGATTAGGTAATG
>JBHLRP010000117.1:0-5094 GCA_048882485.1 Candidatus Thorarchaeota archaeon | reverse complement strand
CCTCTGAAAGCGAGTACTAAGGGCCCTTGCATGTATACTGTGTCATGATCTAGTGAGGATGCCAAGGTAATAGATTCGGAAATACAGGTGGCCGAGTGATGATTTGTCTAAAGCGTTACCTCGCTGGATGGCACCCTCATAAATAGGCATCGACTAATTGCAAAAGCACAGAATCAGAATGATGCCAAACCTCATATGAACCTAATATCTTTGATTGTCGATTGGCATGGATGCTCACAGGCTATTTCTGCAACTAGATGAAGACTTCGAGCTGAAGAAATGCAGCGAAGGTGATTGGGACCTGTCTGATCTCGGAGATTTCGTTACTGAGAGCTTCATGAAGACGAACATGGGATTGGTCTTGGACAACACAGAATCAATCGAGAAGGTCTACACTGCGGTCTTTCCCAGCGACGAGGTCATCAGTCGTCTTCTCGATTCAGGTGAGAAAGATATTCTGCTGTTCACTCACCATCCAATGATCTGGGACCCACGCCTAGAAGGGTCTCCTTTCAGAAACATCCGACACGATTTTCTAAGTAAACTCAAAGAAGAGAGAATTTCATATTATGCCATCCATGTGCCGCTAGACAGGAATGGGCCATATAGCACAACAGTTTCACTAGCCAAGGCCGTAGGAGTAGAGCCGAAAAGCTACTTTTTCGATTATTTCGGATCTGAAGTTGGTGTCATGGGCAGAACCGATAGGCCTACTGTTTCAGCATTTGCAGAAGGAGTCAAGTCTGCAGTCGGTCATAAGGTGAAGGTGTGGCGGTACGGATCTGAGGAGATCAAGGATTCGCAAGTTGCACTTGTCGCAGGTGGAGGTGGCGAACCGGAAATTGCGAGTGAGATTGCCGAGGCTGACCTGAATATGTATGTAACAGGAGTTACAAGAATGGTTGAGACATATGAACCATCGATACTATTCCATGATGTCTGCAAAGAGAACGAAATCAATGTTATAGGAGCCACCCACTACTCAACTGAGAAATTCGCGTGCATCGCGCTGGTCGATTATTTCTTGAATATAGGTCTAGCCTGCGAGTTCATCGAAGACAAGCCTTCACTTGAGGATTTGGAGTGACTACTCATCCGTTTCGGTTGATTCTGTATCCTCCTCTGATGGTAGCAGGTCTTCAAGCTGCGCCTTGGTAAGCCTTTCGAGTTCTTCCATTCCCATTAGCTCTTTGAGCTCGTCAGGAATCTTCTCAATGAGTTCAGCCTTTGTCAGCCGAGTCTTGGGCTTGGCTGCAGGCTCATCAGCTACTTCCTCCTTGGTAGCGATGTCTTCATCTACTTCAGGGATTTCGTATTCCTCTACATCCATTGAAGCTGGAATTTCAGTGGTTTCGTCGGCAATCTCGGAGAGGGACTTTTCTGGTCTTCTAGTTCGCATTGCACCTGATGCTCTTGATAGACCCTTTGCCATCTTAGAAGAGGCATATGGAATCACCAGCAGGAACACCACTGGCAATAGGACAATGACTCCCAAGGAGTAGCTTCTGAGAAAGTCCATGGTGAGAACAGTGGTCCCGGCCAGAACAACTAAGAACATGAAGAATTTCATGCGTATTGATGAACCTAGATTCTCAACAAGGTCAACACACTCTTGCTCCACAACTATTGGCGGAGTTCCAAGAACCGCCATCTCGTTCAGACGAGAGAGTCCTTTACTTATCTCTCTATAGAGATTAACCACGACTATTACAATCGAGGAGAGGTACGCTGCGAATATGGTCATCATTATAGTTGGCACTATAAGTTCACCTAAGTGGAAGACATTGTCCAATACATAGAACTTCAGCCACTCAATGTTTCGACCCCAGTCGAATATCTGAATGATAACAATTGGGACAAATATCAGATGCCACAGGCCTAGAACCATCCGTCTTCTGCCGATATTCTGCGTGGCTAGAATCGATGATGTTGCATCTCTATACAGCCAGATTCCATAGAGTATTAATGAGATGCCAAGCACCAAGACGCTTTCAGCAACAGCCAAGCCAAAATTACCAGCTCCTGCAGATACATATGAATGGAATATTGTGAGACCAGCGAGGCCTACCACTGCGCCATATAAATAGTCAAGCTTCCGCAAGCCTCGAAGGAGATTCTCCTGTGATCCCCTTGTGAGTGATAGCCCGGATGAAATCCTGAAGTAGATGAGCAGTCCAATGAAGCTAATGAAGAAGGAGATCATGAAGAGCGGTCCAAATGACTCAACGGTCAGTGCGATTTGAGGGACTGCAACAATGACGGGGACGGTCGCTAGATCAGGTGAGGTAAATGCAACGCACATGACGCCCTCCGCTTCAACAGCAATATCCTCGTAACCATAACCCTGTAAAGCCACAACATAGCTGACGAAATATGTGCCGCTCTGATCTGTTTCTACAGGCTGCTTTTGGTTGTTCTGGAATGTAACCGTGATATCCAAGCCCGAAACAGGATTGCCGTACTTATCAGCTACGTCAATTGTGATGTTAAGCAGCTCTCCCTGCTGAGGCACTTCTGGGAAGAATTCAACACTGATCTCCAGTTCAGCTAGAATCTCTACGGTTCCTCTAACTGTAGATTCTTCAGCCAAATAGGGATGGCTAAACATCAAGGTGTAGTTGTACTTGCCAGCAGCCCAACCTGCTGTTGACACAACTCTTGTGTAGGTTCCGTTGCCAAGGTCTGTGAGGACAAAGAATGAGTCATGGATGAGAACTGAAACCGACCCGCCATCCATCACATTGTCAAGCATGTCCCTCAAATCTGTCCTGAACTCTATGGAATCGGTTCCTTGCACAAATGTCGTATCCACAATTGGTGAAAGCATAGTGACATTTGTTTGACTCTTCACATCTATCGGTAAAGTGGTCGAGCTCGTAGGAATATGGGGGCCAGAGATTGTCACATTGAGGACATAGGCACTAGGAGTCAATTGTGGTATGAAGGTCCAGATGAGCTTGAAGTAGTCGGAGGTTCCTGATATGCTATATTGCCCTCCAAAGTCTATGTTGTAGTCATAATCACCTATCGGGTTGCCATACTGGTCTTCCACTGCAATTGTAAATGTGGCATTCTCATAATTCAATATGACTAGCGGGTCTGTGTCTACTCTAACAATGGCATCTCCTATAATGTCGAAACTTCGCGTTAGCTGCTGTGTTTCCATGAAGTCACCAGAGACCGTTATTTGCGCGCTGTATACACCTAGCGGAAGAGCAGAAGTGGCGACATTAATCTCGTAGATACCTATACTTGTTTCAGTGAGTGGGTATGTTGTGCCATGTAGATAGAGAGTCACATCGGCTCCTGTGATGTATGATGTCGCATTGTCTCGCACCCGTACAATGAAGTTGATTGTGTCCCCTTGAGCAAATGTCGAATCTGGTAGTGGCTCCATAATCTGTGCGGCAACAATTCCTTGCACACCAATGCTCACGTTATGAGTAGTCCTTAGAATCAGGACACTCTGGACGGTCAAGTTGAGCCAATAGCTTCCCGGTACGAAGCTTGGATCCACCTCCCATGAAATCTTGTGGGTCATTGATGTCCCTGATGTGTTATAGACTCCAGCGAAGTCAAGATAGTAATCAAAGCCAGTCAGTGGGTTTCCATATGTATCGGTGATTGTGAAATCAAATGTCACATTGTGCTGGTTCAGAACTGGACTAGGTGTTACAGACAGGTCCACACTGGCATAGCCTTTAACGTACAATTCCATTGAGAGCGACTGCGACAATAGGTAGTCATGTGATATTCCAATTGTCACATTGTATTGACCTAGAGGAAGCCCAGCAGTTGGCACATCTCTGGAATAGACTCCCGCAACTCCTTCCGTCATAGCGTATATGCTCCCACGGATTGTAGCAGTCACATACGCCCCTGAGATGGAATAGCCTGCCAAATCGTCGAGGATAACTGTGAAGTTTATCTGCCCGCCTTGGAGATACGTTGACTGATTGACGGGAGTGGGTACACTCGATAGAGGGTCACCAAAAACATCCACCCAAACTACATACTCGGTCTGCGATAGAAATGGCCCAGTTATTGTCATATTCAGTGGATACTGTCCTGGATAGACATCAGGCTGGAAGTCCCAGAGGACTTCATAGTAATACGAGGTATCCGATTTGGTAAAGGTGCTAGCAAAGACGAAATTGTAATCAAATTCATACAGCGGATTTCCATAGATGTCAACCACCACGAACTCAAAGGTTGCGTTTTGGTGGTTGAATACTAGATCTGGAACATAGACATCAACTACGGCTTGTCCGTTGACTGTCAAATCAAGATAAACATCGTTTGGCATCAGGTAGGCATGTTCAACCAGAATTAGCAGTGTATAGTTCGCCGGCGCATAACCTGTAGTGTCCAAATCCACCCAATATGTGCCATCGCCACCAGGTGTGAATAGGAGGCTTTCCGGACTCAACATTGTTACGGTCGCATCAATCACTGGGTCTCCCTGCCAATCCATCACGGTGACAGTCAACCATGTCAAGTCTCCTTGGTTCAATACCCATCCCCACGACGACTCTACTAATGTGTCTGCATAAGAATAGACGAATAGATCATGAGCATCAGCCCTTGGCTCTCCAAAGGTAGCTCCGACATACACAATGAAGCTATGCTGACCAATGCCCAATGAAGCATTCAATTCTACTCTAAATTCTGCTCCTTCAATATGTGTAGCAGTGTGATTGACTCCATTGAGCTCAACTTCAACCCATGCTCCTTCGGGTCTAACACCATACGAGTCATAGACAAAGATGGAAACAGTGAAATTCATTCCTCCCTCGACATCAGACTCATAGGCGACAGCCGGCGCGAGAGTTCCGGTCACCGCCATGTGATACTGTCCAAACCAGTTGCCTTCAACATAGGGATGCTGGATGAAGATGTCTGCTGTGTAGTTTCCAACTGGCATTGCAGCAACACTATCCAGCAGATATCTACCTGGTAGGATTTCTAACAATGTGAAATCAATTACCCCAAAGTCTACTGAAACAGTCGCACCATCAATCGGGTTTCCGTATAAGTCAGTGATATTGAGCCACGTTGTGAAGAACTGGTCCTGCAGTGTTTGTGCAGGAGAGT
>JBHLRP010000116.1:0-5226 GCA_048882485.1 Candidatus Thorarchaeota archaeon | reverse complement strand
GATTTGAAAGAAGTGTTGAGAAGGCAATATGCAGGGTTCCCTGATATCCATCGTACTATTGATGACATCATTGCTGATGAGGATTCGGTGTGGCTCAAGGTAGAAATAACGGCCACACACACAGGCGAATATCGTGGCATAGCCCCGACAGGCGCAAAAATCGCTATGGAAGCAGTTCCGCACTATCGCATAGCTAACGGAAAGATTGTGGAAGGCTGGTCAGTCTGGAATCCTATCCCGTACCTCAAACCCCTTGGAGTTATTGAATACAAAGGATTCCCAGATGAGATTCAACAACCACTCTGATTCTTTGAGAGTTGGCAGAATGACGAGTCATGTAAACCCTGAAGCGAGTTCCAAGGAAGGTACTGGAGATGTATTGAATTCCAGTAGCTCAAAAAGCGGAACTCTAATGAAAGCAATAGCAGAACTGCATTTAGCTTTTTCAGAACATCGACCCTTGGATATGAGCAACCTCTTCAGTGAAGACGCCATCCTGATGTTTCCTGGCACCGCGGACGTTGTAAGTCGAGAATCAATTCGGGGAGCTTTTGACGATTTCATGAATAAGTATACAACAATTTCCTTTGAAGTGGACAAGGATTTCATTGACATTGGTGATCATCGAGCGACTTACCTTGCGAAATTCATCGAAGTACGCACTCCTCGCGGAGGGGGATTAACAGAGAAAGTGTACGGACGCATGTTGGAGATCTGGGAGCTCTCATCTGAAGGAAAATGGGAAGTAATCCGGATGATGACAGGCAGGTATTCAGAAACTGAATTCCTTCAATGAATATGATGTAGTTCATTTGTTCCTCCAGCGACATGCTTATGATTGGAAATCTACTGAGAGGCTTGACAAATCATGAAGTGGACTGGTGTTATCGCGCTCGCATTCATTGCAGTACTTCTCCTTGCCCCACAGCTTTCAGTGGAAGCAAGGATTCCCTCAAACGAGGCAATAGCACCTCTCTTAGAGGGACTAGTTGAGAATGTGCCTTATGTGTGGCAAGAGATTAATGGACTGTGTGCCTGGGCCGCAACTTCCGTCGCAGTTCAGGCTGCAGGCGTTGACTTGGACCTTCATGATGTCCTTGCTGCTACTGGCGTAGGTTTCTCTTTTGCCTATGTGAGGTATAACGACACATGGTTAATCTATCCTGGAGCAATCTATATGCAGGCTGAACCAACGCAATCTCTTGCAGATCTCTACGGTCTAAATCTGACAATGTATTTCGACACTTCTACCCCGTCCGCCGAACAGCTTGTGGAAGTCTGGGAGGGGCGAGGAATCAATACTCAATTACTGGATGGGCAGAATGACGCTCTGGCGCTTATGAAATCGACAATTGATGAGGGCTATCCCCTTCTAATTAGCGTCAATCCCGCATGGCTTCCAGCATTTGATTATGACTATCTTCGAGACCTAGGGGCTTCAGGAGGTGCACACGGAATACTGATAGTTGGATACAATGATACTGATTCATCCGCCACCATCATTGACCCTGGAGTGGGTTCATTTGGGGAAAACTTCGGTTATCCAGAGGATGGAAGAGGCAACTACACGAAGATAACTTACACAAATCTAATTCAGGCGTGGTCGGATAGATATTTCATTACTGTGCTATTGAAATCAGGTGGCACTCATGCTGAGAATCCAAGCAAATTCCTTGGAGAGTATATCCGAGATAGGCTCCTTGGCAATGGAGCTGCATATTATGCCAACCCAAGTACAGCTGTTCTCTGGAGGTTTGGAGAAGGAGCATTCAGGGGACTAAGCGAAGACTTCACAGTTCAAGGATTAACTGGATATTTCGATGTTTTCGCAGGAATGGAAGGCGAGCGTGAGTTCAAGGCATCACTTCTCATGTTCCTGGGGCTCGGACTTGAAGCACAAGTAACTCTTCAATATCTATCTTATAGAGCTAGCCTGCAAGCAATCCCTTCGCTGACGCCTGATGTTGATCTAACAGCTTTTCTGGCTGCGGGTCAACAGGCTCTGTCTCATTTCGAGGCAATTACTGACAACTCTACCTTGGTGTTTCCGAGTAATCTGACCGCATATACAGGCCCAGTTGCTTCGCTTTTCATGACAATGGCTGATGAATACAACTCGACTGGCAATCTCGAAGCTGTTCTTACTGCCCATCAGTCTGAATTGGATGAGGTTTCTAATCACTTGCTTGGAATTGCAGATTCTTGGCTCACTGCCGGAAATGAACTTGCCGAAATCTGGCCAAACAATCCGCTTGCCATATTCGGACCCTACTTGGCTTTGGCTGCTTTCGCGGTGGGAGCTCTAGTAGTCGTCGTTATCATATATATCCGCAGGACACCTTCGCAATAGCATGCCGTTTCAAGATGCTTCCCCAAGAAAGTTGAGCATTTGATTAATGTCATTTGTTGGCAGCTTGCAATTACGGTTGATGCAGACGTGAACTGTAGCTTTGTCATTCACTCTATCATAGAACTTCGAGAATGGAGCAAGGTCATTCAATTTCTTTGACGTTTCCTCATCGGAACGCAGAAGGACAACTGTGTTTGGCAAGAACCGGTTCCTCAATTCACTCAACATCATCTGAGTTTCTTCCTCGTCAAGTCCTCCAGCTATGACAACTTCATGAGATGGACCTAATGCATAATCTAGACCTGACAGCATGAATGAGAAGCCAGTAGGACTTCTATTGATAATACCTGAGAATGCTTCTGGAATTCTCGCCGATAGCGCCTCAAAGTCTTCGTCTCCCAGTAATCTGGCTAGCCGTATGAGGTTCAACAAGGATACAGAGTTCCCTGACGGAATAGCACCATCATAGGCATCTTTCTGGCGCACAAGCAATTCTTCAGAGTCATCAGATGAAAAGAAGAAGGCACTAACGTTGGTGTCCCAGAAGTGGTCAATCTGCTTCCTTGTAAGATCTCTAGCTAATTCCAGATACTTCGGATTGAATGAGGTTTCGTAGAGTTCGATGAGTCCCCAGACCAAGAATGCATAGTCATCCAAGAATCCAGGCAAGAGAACTTCCCCATCTCTGAATCTGTGAAACAGCCGCCCGTCATTTGACATCATTGTGGTGAGAAAGAATCCCATTGCCTGCTCTGCAGCATCTAGATACTCATTGTTCCCCAATGTCCGAGACGCCTTAGCAAGCCCTGCGATGAGCAAGCCGTTCCAATCTGTTAGGATCTTGTCATCGCGATGAGGCCGAATCCTTTTCACGCGGACATCAAATACTTTGCACCGGCTGCTTTCTAGTAATTCCTTAAGCAAGTCTGATGTGATGCCAATTTCCTCTGCAACTTTTTCTAGTGAGTCAGTTACATGCGGGATATTTAGATGCGTGTCTTCCTGAGTGGCTTCTTCCTTGAAGTTTCCTTGCTCAACGATATTGTAGTATCTAGAGAATGCATCGAATTCCTGAGAATCCAAAATGCTCCTGATCTCCTCCTGTGCCCATACGTAGAACTTGCCTTCGACTCCCTCGCTATCCGCATCCTCAGCTGAATAAAAAGCACCTTCTGGACTAGTCATGTCCCTAAAGACATATTGAATGATTTCTTTGGCGACCTCTGCATAGAAGGCATCTCCTGTTGCTTCGAAGGTTTCAATGTACGCATGGAGAAGCATTGCTTGGTCGTAGAGCATCTTCTCAAAGTGAGGGAGCAGCCACTTGGCATCCGTGGAATATCTGTGGAATCCAAATCCTATATGGTCCCAGATTCCTCCCTTTCGCATCTCTCTGAGCGTTGTTTCAACCATGTTTAGAGCATCTTTGTTGCCAGTTCTCTTCCAATACCTCAAAAGCAGCATTAAGTTATGGGAACTGGGAAACTTTGGCGCAGTGCCAAATCCGCCCCTCTTCTCGTCGAACCTTCTCAAGAACATGGAGAAGGCGGTCTCTATTGCCTCCAGGTCAACTTGGACATCGCCTGCGCTACTGGATTCAGTTGACAGTGCCTTGTCAATTTGCCTTGTCACATCATCGACATTCTCTCGCTCAGATTCCCAGATCTCCTTCAGCCTTGGAACGACCTGAATCATCCCGAGCTGTCTGAACCTTGCTTCCTTCGGTATGTACGTAGCTGCATAGAATGGCCTTTTGTCAGGCGTCATGACGATTGTAAGAGGCCATCCTCCACTGCCCGTCATCATCTGAGCAACTTGCATGTACACTCCATCAATATCAGGTCGTTCCTCCCTGTCCACCTTGATATTGACAAAAGCATCATTCATGAGCGCCGCCACCTCATCATCCTCGAATGACTCATGTGCCATGACATGACACCAGTGACAGGTACTGTAGCCGATGGAGAGGAAAATGGGCTTGTCTTCTTTCCTAGCTTTTTCAAATGCCTCTTCTCCCCATGGATACCAGTCTACTGGATTATAGGCGTGTTGAAGTAGGTATGGACTCTTTTCTGAACTCAATCTGTTGGGTTTGCCCTCTTGGTTAGTCATCTAAAAGCCTCAGAATTACAAATTATATATTATTAACAATAGTTAAAGCATTTACGGATTGACCTGTTCAATATCATTCTCTACCACCTTTGAAACCAATTTGCGCATTCTAAGAACTTGCTCTCTCACTTTCTCAACACCTGCGGGAGTTATCTCAATGAAGCGTACCGGTTTCACTTCGATGAATCCGCGGGTAGTTTTGATTAGTTCCATGGACTCGAGCTTCTTCAGGTGACTAGCTAGATTGCCGGAGGTCAACTCGAGTTTATCCTGAAGTTTCGAGAACTGCGCTGAACCAGTAAAGTATAGATAGACCAAGATAGAGAGTCTGGCAGGTACGAGGGTTTCTCGATCTTCACTCATGAAGCCAGCGAGTACCTTCAGGAGGTCTCTATCAGCAGACAGTTTCATCCCCGCCCGGTAGTTTCCAACAAGAGTCTTTCAGCAGTGATTAGCGCATACACTCCGATGATATAGATACCACCGATGTCGACAATGATTAGGATCAAGTATGCCAATTCTTGTAGTAAGAGCATTAATGGGATTGACAGCAATGCCGCAATGGCAAATACGAGATTCTCCTTGTAGAATCCACCGCTCTCTGGATCCTTTCTCGAGAAGTAGTAGTTGACCGACTGCCCGAATGCTAGAACGCACTGAACGAGAATGGGGAAACCCAGTTGATTTTCTTGAGTGAATAGAAACACCGATGCGACCGCCAAGATAACTCCAATAACTCCCCACATAATGTAGAACCAGGTGGG
>JBHLRP010000115.1:0-5286 GCA_048882485.1 Candidatus Thorarchaeota archaeon | reverse complement strand
CCCCAGAGAAGGTCAAGGTATCTTCCTCTGTTCTCGAATTTGACGCTAAACTCAACCCTTCCCTTCTTCATCTTCTTGGTGGACTCCATTCCCATCAGGAGAAACTCAATTTCCTCTGCTCGTTCTTCGTCAGCAGCTATCTTGAAAGGCCTCCAGCCGTAACTCATTCTTACGGAGATGCCATTGGGAAATCTGAACATGTCGAGCACCCCCCAGGTCACTCTACACCTATCTAGTTTCATCTGCTTCCAACTATGAAGTATAACATCATCTCTCATAGTATCCGTGACTTCCAAGGTAATCACCCTGTATTCTACTGCATGAATCCATGTTAATTCAGTGCTTGTATCTTTGACTGAACTGAAGGTCCATGCTATTGCTTCCTTTGTAGAACGCTCTCCAGACAATAGACAGTCAGAGTGGATTCATCACAGAGATGGCCCAATTCGCATCTCTCACAAAGCAACTCAAGCTGCTCCCTCCCTATATCCAGAGTTCCCTCGTCTTCATGCAGTTGATAGAGAAGTTTCAGGTACTTCCCCTCAGCTATGCGAGGAATATCATTTCGTTTGTCCAGTTTCAGCCATTCATATAGACCTCTTCCTCCCTTCGATGAATTGCAGCTCCTACATGCCATCACAACATTATCCGCGATGTCAGGTCCGCTTCTGCTCTGAGGAACAAGATGATCGTATGAGAGGTCCTCATTTGCTCCACAATAGATACATTGGTTTGGCATCTCGCGTTCGTGGATGTACTCTTGAATGGATCCGGACCATTCAATCTCTCCAGACTGGAGTTTCTTGAATCGGTTCATAATGAATCCAAACTGCCTCTTTCCAAACCCAGCAGAGGAGGATATTATCTTGGAGTACTGCCAATAGAGCAGGTCTCTAATGGTCTTGACTGCAGACGGTGGCATCGAGTCAAACTCCTTATCCACAATACAATTGTCCCGTGTCTTATCAGGTTAGGGGTCATTGATGCCCAAAGCAATCCTAGGACAAAGGAAGTGTTGGCATCACAGCAGACATAGGACTCCATAATTGAGGCTAAGCCACCACACTGGCATCTCCTGAAACTGCATGCAACAAGAAGAGGACATCGAAACAAATCCTCAAGTATGAACCGAGAGAAATTCAATGTGGGTTCCATAATAACGTAGAGCAAGAAGTATCAGAAGAGAACGCCTGCGAAGGAATGATAGTTGGGTTAAGGAATATGCATGTGCCCTCAGGAATTCCCTTCCATGAGGATTTCACTTGACTCGATTCCTGCGTATATTTGACTATTCCAATAGAGAATTTATTTGGGCTGCCTGATATTCGCTATTACAGTACTTCCTCAATGGCAGCAACTGCCTTGTCCATTTCAAAGTCAATTAGCCCAATTTTCGAGTTGTTCGAAGCTGTGGCGATTAAGGAGACCTTCTCAAGCTTTCTCACTATGACGGTCTTTCTTGTTCCCTCGATTACAACATTCTTGGGGACTCCTGAATTGAGTGCGGCTCCAACTCGATTACCAATCGACATTAGAGCGGCTGCCATGGCTGAGATTGCTTTATCATCGACATCACTATGTAAGGCCGCAACCATCAATTGCCCTCTATCAGTGACCAAAGCACTACCATCAACTTCACTCTCGGCTTCAAGCCGCTTCAGTATTTCAGATAGCTTTGCTATCTTAGCGCTCAATGTTCTCTGACCTCCCTTATAATTCACCAGGATGTAGAACTAGTTTCTTCTCCTCATTCAAGACTTTGTTGTAGAAAGCACATGTCACACAGTTGGCAAACTTCAACGCGAACTCAGCTTGGACTTTGCCGCCGCACAGCGTGCCTGCAACTGCCCAACAGATCCTCCCTCCATTGTGTCCGCTATTTAGACCATTCATGCTTCCGTCCGTTGAAGCTGGACAGACGCCTAGCTCTTGGGCTTTGGGTCCACCAGGCTCTCGTCCGCACTGCATGAAATTCCAGCAGTTGGTGCGCTCCATGGAGTCAGGATACATTACAAAGCTGTCCTCTTCCTTTGATACCTGATGGTAGAAATCACATTTTATACAATTGTCCATTTTGGATGCAAACTCGCCCTGAACTTCACCGCCGCAAAGCGTGCCCGCAACCGCCCAACAGATTCTGCCTCCATTCTTGCCACCATTCTGTCCATTGACACTTTCTTCAACGGCAGCTAAGCAAACGCCAAGCTCGTCAGCTTTATTACCATCGGGCGTTCTTCCGCAATTCTTCACTTCCCAGCAGTTTCGTTTCAACAATATCATTCTCCTTTGGTGACTCAATGCACGTGATTGACTCTTTATGAGAAGAGAAAACGGTTAGTTACAACCCAATATTACTTTTAATTATTTTTGTTATATAAAAAACATCCAAAAATATGGAGATTCAATGAATTAAATCGGTGCAAATTCACCCATAATTGAACTCCCGAAATATTTTATCATTTTCAAAATATCATTGGCATCAGTCCCACATTTTGGGCTTTGGCACGGTGCTATTTCCAGTGGTACTGTCCAGGTGAAATGTGAATCGTGAAGCTCGTTTCGGGGGTTCGCTCCAGCTCTATTTCCCATCCATGGGCCTCTACAATCTTCTTCACAATTACCAGACCCAATCCACCTTTATCTCTTGAAAGGACTTTACTCTCAAGCAAATTTCCTCGAATATCATTTTCAATTCTAGTCCCGTTATTCTGAAATATCAAACCTAGCCCGTTTGGCTTCTCTCTGACTAACACCTTGATAATGGTGGGCTTCCCATGATGCACTGCATTCAGAAGCAAGTTACGAATAACTTGGGACATCTTCTCCTTATCACACAGACATATTGGGAGTTTATCAGATTTGAAAACGATGTGATCCGGTATTACCTCCCGAGAGATTACGTCCAGAAGCTTGGCTAAATCCACAGGTTTCTTTTCGCCAACAACCAAACCTGCGTCGGCGAGACTGACTGACCTCCTGAGCAGCTTTTGGATGTTATCAATCCCCTTTATGATTCTGCTCAGGAATTCGTCATTATTCTCCTTCAAGAGTAGCTGAGCATATCCTCTTATGCCATAGAGCTGGTTCCCTATGTCGTGCGCCATATAACGGGCGAACTCGCTGAGTTCCTCTTTTTGCTTTCTGAGTTGGATTTCCACTTCTCTCTTCCTGGTGATGTCAAGCCCTGCGCTAAGAATTCCTATGACTTGACCGTCTTTGTTTCTTATGGCTACATCCGACCATTGAATCCAGTGGATGTCGCCTGATGAGTCCAAAATGGGGCTTTCATCCGCCATTGTAGGTTGAACTCTATCAGATAGAAGGCCCATCAAATTACTCCGCACTATTTCCTGTTCTTCTTTTGGAATAAAGGTGTCAACCCAATTCCTACCCAGAGCAACCTTTTCCATGCATCCAAGCACCCTGCACCCTTCATGGTTGATCATTGTAATGTCAAGATTAGTATCCACAGCGACAATTACAGTTCCAGCGAGATTGAGATATGTCCTAGCCCGGTCCCTCTCATCATGAAGCAGGATCTCGGTTTTTTCATATTCTGTAAGGTCTCTGAAGCTCCATACATAACCTAGAACTTTGCCCTCAATCAAGAGGGGTCTTGTATACCTTTCTAGAAGGCGCCCATCATTAAGGCGAACAGTATCAAACCTAACTGAATCGTCTGATAACAGACCCTCAACATATGACTCAAAATCATCTGGTATATCTAGCTGGTCCAGAAGATGAGATTCAAGCTTCTTGAAGTCTTCATGTTTGAGAAGTTCGTCAGTAATGTTCCACATCTCCGCGAAAATCTCATTGTGATAAACGATTTGACCTTCACTATCAAACACCGCAATGCCATCTGCGGCTGAGTCTAATACAGCTCTGAGAAACTCCTGAGCAGTTCTGATTCTCTCTCTTGCCTCTTTGTTTTTGAAAGCTGAACGAATGAGAAGGCCTAATTCGTTGAATAGGACTTTTGGATCGCCGCCTTTCTTCAAATAGGATGTTGCTCCGAGGTTTAATGCTTTGATGGCAACATCCTCTCTGCTATGCCCTGTTAGGATGATGAATGGGATATCATTTCCGGTTGCACGCACCATCTTTAGAAACTTGAGCCCATCCTTACCATCCATCATGCAGTCTGAAACGATGATGTCTGGATTTAATTCATCTACACGCTTGAATCCAGCTTCTGTGGAATCCGCCAAGAATAGCTCGAAGTCATCATTTGAATTAGATAAGAATGACTCGGCCAATGCGAGTTGATGAACATCATCATCCACTATCAAGATACGTATCTTCATTGATCCAACTCTACCTGAATCTGATTTGATAATCCAATACTGCAACGATTTGCGTGCTAACCATCCTTGTCAATCAAGTTCTTATATTTTAATATTTTCGGAACTTTATAGCATTATTTGAATTTTGTGAGTGATGCTCTCCAAATCCAGTCAGTCACGTTTGGCTGTAATTCTTGCTTTGAACAGAGCCGCATTTGCCTTCATCGAACCGACTCGTGCTGAAATACTAGTTGAGATTTTATTGATGAGATACTGAAGCGCATCGAACATGGCTTCGAATTCGAGGTGAGACATATTCGAATCAAGCCGGCACTGCACAGTGCCATCGAGGAGCATATTGATTCTAGAAAGCCAAGGATGAATGAGTAGTCCGCTTCTAAGTATTCTCTGAAGCTCCATTACTGAGATTGAATCAGGAACTACTGATTGAGTTTCACTCAAATAGCGATTGACAACACGTTCTTGGTCAATAACCAACCGATGCTCAGGAGTGACACTTTGAATGTATCCCAAACGCATTAACAGTCCAAGTTCACCTAGCACTTCCTGTTTCATTCTCTCATTAAATGACTCAATTAAATCGCATACACTGCATCGTCCGTCAAGTTTTCCAATTGCTTCAATTGTTGTGGCTGAAATGCCAAATAAATCAACATTTGAGAAAACGATTCCTAATGATCTTTCTGATGGAATTAGAATATCATCAGCGGCAGGAATGTAATCGACATCGATTGCTCCGTCCCAACTTGCAACTGATGCCATTTCCTTGACTTCCCTGAACGGTTTCCCGAGTTGTTCTGCAATAAGGCCCAATGCGCTTCCAGTTTCAATTGAGTGTAGGAATCTATTCATTTCCTTGAGTTCGTTTATGCCTTCAAAATCCGGTAAGATGCAGTCCCATCCCATGCTTCTTCGTACTAATGAACGAGGAGTGATTATATCCTCAGTGAAGACCCTCATCGCAAATTCATCGAAGCTG
>JBHLRP010000114.1:0-5316 GCA_048882485.1 Candidatus Thorarchaeota archaeon | reverse complement strand
TTCACAGAACCAGAAGGAGGACCGATTATCTATAATCTGGACTATTTGTACCTTGGCAACTACACATTCCAGATACTCCTCTTCGATGATTTCGATAGGTCAGTCAACAACACAATCAATGTCACAATCTATGAAGATGTCAGAGCCCCAATAATAGACTCGATTAACGAGTTTGAGTATGAAGAAGGATACACTGGATATTCCTTGAACTGGTCAGCAGAAGAAACGAATCCTCGTTCCTATAATCTAACAAGGAATGGGCAAGTCCTATTGAACGGAACTTGGAGAGGAGAGAACATCTCAATCTCAGTAGATGGATTTGAAGTGGGTGTGTATGTGTATAACCTGACTCTGAATGATTTCTTCAATCAGACCTCCTTTGCAGTAGTGACTCTCACCGTTACTCCGGATGCGCACCATCCTCTAGTCAGTGAGGTTCAGGGTATTCAGTCTTATTCAACTGCCTGGGCAAATAACCTCACTATCCAAGCCTATGTGTGGGACCTAAACCGGATTCG
Organism: Candidatus Thorarchaeota archaeon; assembly: GCA_048882485.1. Taxonomy (GTDB): domain Archaea; phylum Asgardarchaeota; class Thorarchaeia; order Thorarchaeales; family Thorarchaeaceae; genus SMTZ1-83. The sequence continues at coordinate 4,798 of JBHLRP010000114.1, read as the reverse complement.
GAATATCACAGTTGAATGGCATACTGGAGATGAAACCGAAACAGATGTCGTAGAGATGATGTATGAGGCAAATGATTTCTACTCTGCACATCTAGGTCAATTCGCTCATGGAGCCGTGGTACACTATAGGGTTGTGGCGGTGGATAATTCTTCTGCGCGGAACGTCTATGACACTGGATGGTTGCAATATGAAATAACGCCCTTGACACAACCGGGTTTGCCATTGCCAGTTTCTCTAGCTGTTGTGATACTTGGCGGTCTATCAACAATCATAGTTTTGTCCCTTTACTTTAGGACTCGAAGGAGATAGCTTCATCCTTGGAATCTTGATAGGACCTCTACCGGAAGAGAATCTCTATTGGCTACTGTAATTTCTATCAGATCCACGTCGCTTCGGGCTCTGATCTCATCATGGAACACACCCCTGCGCTGCTGGAGAGTTGCTAGTACTCGTCCTGTGTCAAGACATCTCCTTACCTCAGGTGCAAATTGAGGTGCGCATAACTCCATTGAGGCAATTTCATCTATCACAATGATCTTGCCGAATTCCCTAGCATTAACAAGAGTTGGGATGGCAAGCGATTCAAGGTCACGTATATTGACTCGATATTTCCGCACTCGAGGTCCTCTCTCAAGATCCACATGAGCGAGAATGCCAGTTTCTCCAGACAGTGTGTTGATAGAGAATCCAACTCGCCTATTGTTTTCACGAATTTCAGCAGACCAAAATCCATCTGCACTATCTGGCTTAAGGCCATGAATAATCTTCTTCACCACGGTGCTCTTGCCAATGCCTGGTCTTCCTGTCAGGAGTACATTCTTCCTCATTGATTGCCCGCTCTTTGTCAATGGGCTTTCATCTTATACCAGCGTGCAGCCTTGAACCGAGCAAGATTGTCAACTGCGCGAATTGCCTTTTCATCGATAGGCTCAGCCTCAATCACCTTCGCCTTGACAGCCTGTTTGAAGATCTTCTCTCCCCTTTCGGTCAAAAGCAGCAGTGTAGTCCAACCCTCATCTGAGCCAACATTACCACAGGAGATGTCAGCATTCTTACTATTCATGTCATGGCAATATGCGCATGAGCTCGAAGAGAATTCCTCTAGCTCACCAACTTTCCACTCTGCCTCACCTTTTGAATGTTCAACTTTCATCATCCCACCCGCAATGGCGAATCGCTTCACATCTTTGATATCTATTCCTTGGTCTTTGAGGAACCTAGTCAGGCCAGGATAGTCATATGACTTTGTGCAGAAAAGGCCGAATTGGATGGCCTCGGCTCCCTTTATTCCTCCGATGGGGCCTGAAGGTAAAGACTCCATATTATGGACTGCATCTATATTGCAGGATGTGCCCACAACTGCTATCTTCATGGAGCCCTCGTTGAGTGCTTGGACAACGCCCTGAACAATTGGAGCATGCGTATAGATTGAACCTGAGGACTCAGCAACCTCCTCTGCTGTCCTTGCGACTTTCGTAATTGGCATCCAAGGCTTGTCTGGGTTTCCTTGGACTACAACAGCGGCGTCAATTCGTCCTGAGTCCAGCATATTGGAGATAATGGCTGTGACAGCACCCCCATCCTGTGCAGTTTCGCTTCGGTTGACTGCCCTTGCCTTCCATGCACTTCTGACATTTCCCAACAGAGTGCTTCGATAGAAATATGTCCTTGGACAATTGGCATAACAGATGCCGCAGGCTGTGCATTTGCCAGTCAAAGTGGGTACATACTTTCCACTTGAGTAGTCCCCAGTAAGGGCATCAACAGGGCAGTTTTCAACACAGGCACCACATTCCACACATACCCCGCTTGTAATAATCTCGCGTTCCAATTTCTTGAAGGCAAATCTCTTAGTGTTCTCCCTCAGCCAATCCTGAATCTTCGTGTAGCTCTCTTCTAATGGGCCGGTCATTGCTCCAACTCCAAGTTTCCACAGGGCAAGCCCCGATTTATAGGTACGCCTTGTCCTGCTAGACGGAAAGGTATATTTTACTGACACAGTCTGGGGGATTGTACTGAGATGTTGGCGGGTTAGCATTGGTAATTCCAGCAGAAACAATTAGACTCCTTATCGAAGAGAGTGCAGCTCAAGCGGATAGGTACGATGTATGCAATGTGCAGCTTATGGCTGTGGCCAAACTTCCTACGCGATTTGGTGATTTTCAGATTGCTGGTTTCGAAAGTCCTTGCGATGGAAAAGAACATACTGCTATTTTCAAGGGAGATATTGTTGATAAAGAAGGAGTCCTTACTAGAGTTCACTCTGAGTGCCTTACTGGCGATGCCATAGGGAGTCTTAGGTGTGACTGCAGAGACCAGTTGATTGAGGCATTGAAGAGGATTGAGGCCGAAGGAGAGGGAATCTTGTTGTATTTGAGACAGGAGGGGCGGAATATCGGTCTTACTGAGAAAATACGAGCATATGCTCTCCAAGACCAAGGTTTTGACACGGTTGAAGCGAATATCCACTTGGGACACAAGCCGGACGAGCGAGAATATCGCATTGCTGCCAACATTTTACACAATCTTCGTGTGAAGTCAATCCGGCTACTTACAAACAATCCATCAAAGATACAGCAGCTAACAGCTGTGGGCATTAGGATAACAGAGCGAGTGCCTCTGATTACAGAACCAACATTATATAGTTCAGATTATCTACGAACCAAGGCTGAGAAAGCGGGACACCTGCTCGGAGATCTTTCTTCAGTCAAAGACATCGATAAGATTCTCAAGATGCCAAAGGCGGATTGACCGCTATTCCTCAGGCATCTGATTGCGATGGATCTCAATTCGTTTTAAAACGAACGCAATCACAAATGTAACAAGAATCATCCCGATACCTGCAAGAATCCAAACTAATCTTAGACTCCCAGAAATCTGCCATAGAAGCGCTCCAAAAGATGCTGCAAACATAGCGGTCAAACCCAAGACCATGTCATAGGTTCCGAAGGCACGACCCTTTAGTTCTTCAGAAACAGTACTCGCCACAATGCTCCTTACACCGCCAAGCCATAGCATGAAGGGGAATGCCCAGATTATGTTGAGAATGATTAGCCATAGATCACCCGAGCCAAGTCCAAATCCAACGAATGTAAGCCCATTGCCAAAAACTGCGGCAGTGAGCGCCGCTTTTAGGTTTTTATCTGCAATGCCGCTCATCGCGTACATGATAATTGCTCCAGTAAACGAGAAGACACTCCATGAGATTCCGTATACTGTGAGATCAACTCCCCAGAAATCAACGCAGAGTACTCCCAAATATGAAATTGCCGAACTGTAGAAGAAGAAATACGTCAACATGCCCCCGGCAAACATCCAGAAATTACGTCCAAGGCTTCGAATGGGGACTCTTGGACCTTGCTTCGCTTTCTCAATGATTTCATCGCCCAAAGACTCCCTTATGCCAATTAGCACGGCAATACATGCCAGTACTCCCCCAATAGCTGCAATCAGATAGAGATGGGTAGGCAATAGTCCAATGTTCAATAGAAAAGCTCCAATTAGTGGGCTGATTCCATCAATAGCCCATAGGGGTACCATAATCATCATGAACTTACGTGCGGGATCTTGGCTCCTTTCGGCTTCAACCACATCTGCAGGTATAGCCCTTTGCATAAGCCTGACTGAACTTAGCCCAAACATCACTAGACCAAACTGAATGGGGATTGTTGGCCAGACAGGAAAGAAGGACAGGGTAAGTAAGCCAAAAGATATTGGTACAAGACTGAATGCCATTGTTTTCCTTCTTCCAAAGAAGTCAGCCATCATACCCGAGAGGTATCCTCCAAGAAGCATAGCGACGGGCCGAGATGAGTAGGTGAGACCAATTTGCCAAGGTTCAAGAAATGCGTCTAGATGTACACTGAACTGCCAATTCCAAATGCCTACGGAGAATTGTGCTAGGCCAAGTAGAATAGCAACTCGCCATAGATCAGCCCCAAGCCCGAGAATCTCTCGTGATTTATCATTATCCCGACCTTTGTCACTAAATCCTGTGATTTCAGGTCCATCATCCATTATGTTGTCCCCTTGGAGAAATTCGCAAATGCTTCGGGCTTAAGTCAGTGTCGATGATGGAGTCTTCGCTGAAGTTTCTAATCAGTTATGGCTGAAATATGGTCTCGCAATGCATCCTCAGAGTCATCAGCTCTTACGAACACCGGCACATTGTCTATGCCCATTGCAATATAGCTTGATAGAAGCCATGATCCTGGAGGGAATTCGAGGGTCTTGTCAAGAATACTAAGGTCGATTTGGAATGAACTGCTAACGACTGTGCGATCATATGGTCTCGGCAGTGTTCCCACGAAGAAGGTGTGCAGTTGCTGCATGATGTTTGTATTTAGATATGCGATTCTCTGTGTAGCAATCGCCCCCCCGAGTCCATATTTCCTCCCTTGGCGTAGTAGCCTTTCTATGGCACTACTGCACCGCGCTACTTGCCCAGTAGCATTCGATGGAATGAACTCCTGAGCCTCATCGAATACAAATAGTATCTGTGGCTTTATCTCGAAGCTTCTCTTCCTATACTTCAAAGCAGAAGCTGTCATACGAATCACAATCTCTCTGAGAATGTCTGGGTCTGCAATCGATATGCAGATGACTCGCTCAGGGCCACTCATCATCTTCAGCATGTCCTTGACGGTTACACCTTTCTTCTTGCCGCTTCGCGACCTTGCAATAACATCTTTCAATTTCCCTCTGGTCGAAGCCCATGCAGCAACGCCGGACTTAGAATATACTGAGAACTCCTCAATAGCTGTAACGGCTTCCTTCTGCAGCATGTCAACGAACTTG
>JBHLRP010000113.1:0-5350 GCA_048882485.1 Candidatus Thorarchaeota archaeon | reverse complement strand
CATGGGCACAGTTTCGATTGCAGACAGGAATCCCGTTAGAAGCTCTGGCTGTTTGAAAGCTGTCTTGCAAAACGTGCGATAGCACTTGCTGTAGATGGGCAATCCCGATTGAGTATACACAAGTAGATACTCGAGCGCCGGTAACTTTTCAGGTCCTCCAATCTATCCAGCGGCAACGATGTTTGCTTTGTCAGAAATACTTTGTGACGCTAGGTCTTCTGAAATGAGTGTGAGTGTACTCGCTTAAAGCTTGTTCAGCTTTTCGAACTCTTTGAAGACTTCTCTCTGTATCAGAAATCGGAGAATCTCAGCAGTGCCTCCACCAATGGTCATTAGTCGAGCATCTCTGAAGAAGCGTTCAATAGGATAGTCGGTTGTATACCCAGCTCCTCCGAGTACTTGAATTGCATCGTTTGTTATCTGTATTGCAGACTCCGTAGTGAAGAGCTTCGCTATTGACGCGAGCTTTGTAATATTATCGCCTCGGTCGTATGCGCGTGCAGCTGTCAGAGTCAGCGCACGACCAGCCTCAAGCTTTGTTGCCATATCTGATATCTTGAAACTCACACCCTCAAACGCTCGAATCGGTCTTCCGAACTGTTCTCTCTCATTCGAATACTTGACTGCTATCTCGTAGGGAGTTCTTGCGTAGCCAATTGCCTCGGCTGCTATCGCAGTTCTCTCACTATCCAGCTCATCCATCAGAATGTGAAATCCTTGACCAGACTCACCCAGCAACATATCGCCAGGAACTCTCATGTCTTCGAACTTCAACCAAGAAACCCTGGCAGACTTCATCCCCAGTAAGTCATGGTCTTGTACAACTGAAAACCCATCGCTCTTTGTATCGACGATGAAGGCACTCATGCCATTCTTGGCCTTCACAGTGGGATCGGTGATTGCAAACGCACACATATAGTCTGAAACGCTACCATTGGTGATGAATTTCTTTTCTCCATTCAGTATCCAATCGTCGCCATCCTTCTCAGCCTTTGTCTTCATTCCAGCAGTATCAGAGCCCACATCAGGCTCAGTTATTCCAATGCAGCCAATCTTCTCTCCCTTGATTATGGGAGTCAGGTACTTCTTCTTCTGTTCATGGGTTCCAAACTTGCTGACGGGCATACCATAGAGAGTAGCCGAAGCCATGCGGGCCATATCCAAGCCCCCATTGACCGCGCTGATTTCTTCTGCTACAATAATCTCATAAGAAAGACCTCTCTCAGACCCTCCTACTGACTTCTCATGATGCACGCCCATGTATCCAGCCTGGCCAATCTTGTGAATCAGGTCTCTTGGGTAGGGTCCTTTGTCAATTTCATCTGCGATAGGAGCGATCTCCCTCTGGCAAAAAGCACGCACTTCCTTTCGAAATGCTAGCTCTTCCTCAGTCCAAAGTGTGCTGCTAAGATAATCAGTCATATCGAAACCCAATTGATTGTGAAAAAGACTTGCTTAAATCACTAACTAGAGAGGTAAAAGGAGAGTCATCTGGAAGCAGCAGAGAGTAGAAAGCGTTCTTTATCATCATGATGAATCAGAACAGGAGCGTCAATCTTGACGTGCTCAATATCGCTCTTTTCCCCAAGAGCCAGGATCACCGCGCCTTTATCCAGTTCGACAAGAGCCAGGAGGACTGGAGGATCAAATCCTTTTGTGGGCATTTCAATGACTGTATAGCTTAGTATGATTCCCCGATTGTCTAGTAGAATGGGCATCATTTGGTTGCCAGGGCCGCAATACGGACATGTATCTCTCTCAGGAACAATTGTCCTAGTGCATTTACTGCAGCTTGAGCCCTGGATCTCCATCCAATCCATCTCAGTTTCGAATGGATGGGGGGCACAGAAAAGGATTGTGAAACCCGGTGGAATCGTCAAACTACTCGTTCCGACTTCTGAAATTAAAAACTACTCCCTTAATTTAGTTCATATGAAGCGGAAGTGAAAGGAAATGCAATCACCTTTCTATGAGCCATTTGAGCATTTGCAATATGATAAGAAGTGACAGCAGTTTATCCGCAGCTGATTCCACAGCGCAGGGGTGGCGAAGTCAAGATCACCTCACTCGAACCGAGTGTAGGAGATAATTGAATCTGATAGAAATGCGTGAGAAAACCTTAGATAGAATCTGGAAACTGTGATTTTGCCGCTAATTTCGTGAGAGGATAGACACCACCATATTATTCCCAAAACCCCCAATGTTGTGACAGAGGGCATTTCTGGGTGATTCTACCTGAAGTCCTTTTGGAGAGTTTCCTCTGAGTTGAAGAATGGCATCTCGAATCTGGGCAATTCCTGTTCCGCCTGTTGGATGACCTCGCGCTTTCAGTCCGCCAGTCGTATTTACGGGGGAGGAACCTTCAACCTCAGTAAGTCCATCCTTGACCATCGAAATGGCGGTACCAGGTTTTGCGAGACCAAGATCTTCCATGTTGACAAGTTCCAGGATTGAGAATGCATCATGAAGCTCGAACACATCGATGTCTTCAGCCTTCAATCCAGCCATCTTGTAGGCTCTCTCTGCAGCGACCCTTGTTGCATTCATTGAGGTCAGAGATAGTCTATGTTGAAAAGCATGGTAGTCTGTTGCATGACCCACTCCAAGCACTCTAGCACTTCGGTCTCTATCAGCCATGCTTCTCATCATCTTCTCAGAACCCAAGACAAGTGCTGCAGCACCATCGCTAGTGGGACATGAATCGTAAAGAGTCAAGGGATCTGCAACAATGCGGGCATTATTGACTTTCTCGACAGTGATTTCCTTCTGGAAATGAGCCAAGGGATTGCGAGTTCCGTTTCGGTGTGCCTTCACTGGAACGAGCGATAACTCGTCACGTGTCAGACCAAATTCATGCATGTAGCGCCTGGTCATCATAGCTGCCAAAGCTATAGGTGTTGCACCGTATCGAGTTTCGTTCTCCTGAGACATCATCTTCGCCAGAATTCCTGATGCCACGCCCCTCTCAACACCGGACATCTTTTCAACACCGACAACGAGTGCAAGCTCAGAAAGGCCAGCAGCAATGTGAGAGAATCCAGCTTCAAAAGCGCTTGAGCCAGAAGAGGGCCCAGATTCTACCCGCGTGGCTCCAGCAGGCACTACACCAATTCTGTCTGCAAGAAGTGTTGAGAGATGGCCAATTCCGGTGAACTCATCAGGGTTTTGAGAACCGACGACTAATCTATCAAAAGCCTGTCCTGTAGTCCCCGAGTCATGAATCGCTTCTTTGGCTGCCATCTCAGCCAACTCAACAATTGACTCCCCTAATATGCCAAAACGAGTCATGCCAACGCCGATGACATAGACCGGTTCCATGTGGAAGCCCCCTATTCCACAAGAACGAGAATATCATTGGGAGTGACATTAGAGCCAGGCTCGACATTGACCTCTTTGACAGTCCCCGCTGAGGAGACCTTTAGCTCATTGAACATCTTCATGGCTTCGAGGATGCAGACAGTATCTCCACTCTTGACAGCATCCCCCACCTTTACCATGACTTCAGTTATTTTGCCTGGCATAGGCGGGTATACACCTCCAGCGACCTTCCTCCCAACTGTAGCAGGAGCAGTTGTCAATGACTCAGAATCGGCCTGTCTTCGTACTCGTGACCACTCTACTTCGCGTGTATCTCCATTAATCTCGAGAGTAGCCATATTGCCACTTCTTGAAGTGAGCTTGATTATGTGGTCAGCATATGTGTCATTGACGCTCCAAGATCCCTCCTCGGTTTCTTCAACCTTTAAGGTGAAGCTATCGTCACCAACTCTGACAATCAATAGCCCTCCTTCATCGAGCTTATTGATTTCAACTGTGTAGGTCTCATCCTCCAGCTTGATATCATACTCGGAACTCATCACGGACCCCCCTGTCGTCTACGACGCATCTCAGCACGCCTCCCTGCTGAAGCCCATGCAGAACTTGAGCGCTCCCATTGCCCGGGAATGTGAGTCGCCCCTGAAGCATGCTGTTCATCAATTCCTGCCCTTGCCCAAGCATCTCCATGCAGCAGTGGAGCGCTAAGTCCGGAGGCTTGAGCGCTCATGTGAAGTACCGCGGCGATTATGGCAGCCTCCTGTTCAACCGTCATGGCGCCCCTCGCCTTCTTCTGAGCTTTCCTCTTCAAAAAGTCAAGGGCATACTGTGGAAACAGCGCGTAGGATACAACATCTCTTGGCAAGTGCGGAATGCCTTTCAGGTCCTCTTCTGCTCTGGGGAGTTCGGGTTCGAGATAGTCTGCAGGTCTCTTATCGAGGGGCTCTTCTTCTCCGATTGCCTTTTTCTTTATCTCAGGGTCAATATCTGCAGGAGGGCGCCCATAATAGCCCCGCACATATTGCTTGACCTCATACGGAATCATGCTGTAGCGGTCGCCAGTGATTACATTGAGAGTCGCCTGCGTCCCAACTATCTGGCTTGATGGTGTGACCAAAGGTGGATAGCCAAGCTCAGCACGAACTCGAGGCACCTCTGCAAGGACCTCATCATATCGATCAAGAGCACCTTGTTCACGAAGTTGGTTGTCCAGGTTTGAAAGCATTCCTCCAGGAATCTGGAATTGCAGGACTTGAGGATTCACACCTTGGAGGCTACCTTCAAACTGACCATATCTTTTGCGAATCTTTCGGAAATAATCTGCAATCTCTGCAAGCAAGTTTAGGTCTAGACCCGTATCACGATCTGTGCCCTTTAGAGCCTCAACAATCGATTCAGTTGCAGGTTGGGAAGTCGCCATTGAAAGCGCTGAAATGGCGCAGTCTACCACATCAACGCCCGCCTCTGATGCCTTCAAATAAGCCATGGCTGCCATTCCACTAGTATAGTGTGAATGTAGCTGAATGGGAATGTCCATCTCATCCTTTAGCTTCGTCACCAAGTCGAAAGCTGCCTCGGGTGAGATGAGCCCTGCCATGTCTTTGATGCAGATAGAGTCAGCGTCAAGGGAGTACAGAGTCTTTGACTTCTCAACAAACTTCTCATTAGTATGGAAAGGACTCAGTGTGTAACAGAAACTGGCCTGAACATGACCACCCTCACGCTTCACGAATTTGATGGCAGCCTCCATGTTGCGGATGTCATTAAGAGCATCGAAAATCCTGAAGACATCAAGTCCGGCCTTCACTCCTTCCACAACGAAGGCTTCGAGAACATCATCAGCATAGTGGCGATATCCCACGACGTTCTGAGCACGCAGGAGCATTTGGAGTCGTGTGTTTGGCATCGCTTCACGTAGGGTCTCCAATCTCTCCCAGGGGTCTTCATCCAAGAATCTCATCATTGAGTCGAATGTAGCGCCCCCAAACATCTCAAGAGACCAGTATCCAACTTTATCGAGTTTCTCGCAGATTGG
>JBHLRP010000112.1:0-5418 GCA_048882485.1 Candidatus Thorarchaeota archaeon | reverse complement strand
CATAATAACAGCAAAGACTACACTCATCGCTGCAATTATGATCGAAATTGATTCTGGATTTAGCTCAAACTGCAATTGGATTACACTCTATTCTCCATGAAAAGCATCCTCGATAAAAACAATATGACAGGTCATGGGACTTGTCATGATTCAACGAATCTATTTCATCACCAAGGATATTGCCTCAGAGGGGCAAGTAGATACGCAGAGTCCGCATCCATAACAAAGCTCATCATTCACCTTCAACTGGCCATCAACGATTTCTCTTGCTCCAAAATGACACCGCTCAACGCATGTTCCATCATTGACGCATCTATCCATGTCAGTGACAGATATCGCATCAGAGGTAATCAGGTCTGGATACATTTTATGCCGGAGCACAGCTGAGAATATAGCACAGCAGGTCGAGCAGCAGCCGCAGAGGCGGTTTACATTGTCATCCCACATTGCGTACGCCATATGAACAAGTCCTGCTTCATTGGACACTTTCAATGTTTCAATCGCTTCTTCCCTTGTTATCTCTACAGTGTTTTGATTCTTGTAGGCATCAGTGTCAAGGAGTGGTTTTGCAGTATCCCATGCAATGCATGTTCTCCGCGGAGAATCACAGTTTTGCATCATGGTCCTGCAAATGCAGTCTGACAGGTAGATGTGTTGGGCATTGTTAAGGTATCTCACAGCTTGATCAATATTGAGAATCTTGGGTTCAGCCTTCAAATCCACATTGACAGGTATTGTGATGGCTGTGTGCCACCTTTCGAAAATCTTGATTTGCTCCAACATCTTCGGATCCCAGTCTCTCTCCAATATCCACTCATCCTCTCAGAAATTAAATGTCCAAGCATGAAGAAGGTTGATATAAGTTGTACCTCTGTTGGATAGTCAAATCTGGCCTTTTTGTTGTGAAACTAGGAATCTAATTCTTTTGTCTAACGTTCAACGAGTTTCTGTTGCCCTAATTTGTCCCCGAACACCTATGAACAAAATCGCCCTGCTACCCAATATAAGAGCATGTTTAATTGCCTGGATTATTATATTGTTGCAGTCAGCTGCATCTGCAAATTGAAGGTCCCAGTCACATTGAACCAAAGAGCGATGTGTATGTTACCAATGGTGGACGACCCAAAATCACTGAAGTCAATCGGACCAAGACTGAATGAATCTTGAAATAGAAAGTCAATCACATTCGCTGCAACAGTTTTTGGATAGCCCGGCACAAGAGACCCGTAAATTGTGCTTCCAAGATCCGGCTCGACCCAGACTTCCTGAATATTCACTTCTGATGTGGTTATTGAAGATCCATACCAAATTGAAATGTAGATATAACCTGAGCTTTGACTCATTTCATTTATTGTGTAGTTGACTATCCAATTGGTCGTTGTATTCTTATAGGGTGGCTCCATGAATTCAGTTTGAATTTCAATTGGGATATCGGTGACTGTTACATTCTTGTCAATGAGATTCGAAATGAATAGAAAAGCTCCAGCGGCTGTTCCAACAACGATAATGAATATTACTGCCCAGACAGGAATCACATTGCCTACTTTGTTCTTTAGAAAGCTCACTATATACTCCATCCAAACCCATCTTTCTGCACGGCGCAAATTTGCCTTGGGGTGTATCCTTAAGAGGAGCTATCTTTGTGATGGTATATTACAAATGAGATATAGCAAATTACTCAAGACGCTTGATGGCGGATGACACCAATATGACTCATGGATTCCAGCTACTGATTGATGATGTTTCTATGGAAGCATAGCGGTAGGAATAATGGACCATCGAAACCAAATTCTTCTATGTAACATGGTGGAAGATCGATACCAGTTTGGAGGTGGAATCGTGCTTAATACTGGCCAAGCCGACAAGAATTCCATATGTTCTAGCAACTGTTTTCGTCGCACATGCTTTTAGTCAATTTTTCTCTTCTAATTGCGTTGCAGGAAATCCAAACTCAACATGTTTTCTGAGATAAGAACCCGGTGTTTTGTTAGCATTTGGTGTTGTCACCACCCACATATGCTGATGACCTCTTATTGAGGGTTATTGGCAGACTTTGCTTGCATAGATACCTAACCATGAATACGAATTGTCACAATGTTGAACTAATCTGCATGCGCAAAGTGAAATCTCCCGTTGCATTGAACCAAACCTGGACCCATATCTGACCTTTGGTAGATAATCCATCAGTTCCTTCGAAATCAAATCTACCCAAATTAAATACATCATCATAGACAAAGTCAATAGCATTCGTAGCTGCGTTTTGAGGATATCCTGATACAAGGCCACCATAGAGCTGATTTCCAGTTTCCGGATTGACAATGACACTTAGAATATCCACTTCTGAAGTGGTTATTGCAAATCCAGCTGAAATTGTAATATAGATATAACCTGAGCTTTGACTCGGCACCAGTACTGTGTAATTCACCACCCATGGAGCAGATGTATTCCTGTAGGCTTCCCCCATGGAATGATCTTGAAGACTGATTGTGGTACCACTGACTGACACATTTCTTTCTACAAAATTCGAAATGAAAATGAATGCTCCTGCAGCAGTGCCAACTACGATTATGACAAGGACAGCCCAGGCAGGAATGGCATTGCCAATTCGTTTCTTAAGAAGACTCATTGCATACCCCTCTAGCGTGCATCAGAGTACATTGGAGTGTATCCTTAAGAACGACTATCTTCAGATTGATATATTACGAATGAGATATAGAACACTTCCAAGGGTAATTCCAAATGCAGGTGACAAATGCTATCTGGTGTCCCTGCTTCAAAATGAAACACGTAGTAATCCCATCTGCAGATTTGCGCAGGATGTATAGCCATCCTTCAAGAAGATTGTTGGCAAGCCATCATGTTACAAGCTCTCGGAAGAAAGATAAGTGAGATGGCAGAGCAAAAGAACATCACCAAAGAGTGTGGTTTGAAATGAGCGGGGAAATTCCCAGCTTTGCAAAGTATGTGTTTCTTCTCGGCTTTATTGCCTCTATCATATTTGGAGTGTGGACATTCCTATCTCCGGAATCATTCAGCGAAATATTAGGGTGGCCAGATGAACCTGCGGCGACTCGACTAATAGGGTCATTCCTAATTGTCCTTGCCATCGCAGCGCTCTTAGCGTATCGCGCTTCATCCTGGAAAGATGTGGAGCTTTATGTGCTGATCATAATTCTGTGGATGCTGCTCGGAACAATCTCACTGGTCTGGAGCACGCTAGTTGAGCCACTGACCATCATAGGTTGGGCACTTGCTGGTCTGTTGATGCTATTCTTCGTCTTGTATCTGTACGTCTATATGCAAGGAAGAGCCAGTTGAAACTTAAACTGAACATAGCTCAGCAATGAAACTTTGGAGCTACACAGTAGCTCCCCAAGTAGTGGAAATGCCGTCCACACCTATCTTCTCCGCGTGATACAATACAATTTTCAATGAGATTTACGATTTCGCATTATAAGGAGAACTTGTGCATGAAAATCAAGTTCGGAGTCCATATTGAACCTCAGTTGGGGTATTCCTTTGAGCAAGCCTTGGCAATTGCCTTAAAGGCAGAGAAGATTGGCTACGAGTCCTTCTGGTGTAGTGACCATCTGTTTCTAAATGAGAATTCCGTGAATCAAAATTGTCTGGAGGCATGGACCCTCCTTTCCGCTCTGGCTGCGAAGACATCCAAGATTCGACTCGGTACCATGGTGACATGCAATTCGTATCGCCATCCATCATTATTAGCTAAGATTGCTGCCTCAATCGACATGGTCTCCAATGGTAGACTTTGGTTTGGCTACGGAGCTGGTTGGAAAGAGGATGAATATAGGGCATACGGGTATGGCTTTCCAAAGATACAGGTCCGCATGAACATGATGGAAGAGGCTCTACAGATTATCAAGCTCCTCTGGACTGAGCCAAGTCCCAGTTTCAAGGGCAAGCATTACTCAATCGAAAATGCATTCTCTGCTCCCAAACCAATTCAAAAGCCACATCCTCCGATACTCATTGGAGGCGACGGAGAAAAGCGGACTCTCAAAGCAGTGGCCAAGTATGCTGACTACTGTAACCTCTTCTTGCGTCCCAACTTCGAACGAAAACTGGATGTATTAAGGAATCACTGTCAGGATGTAGGCAGAGACTATGACGATGTCGGAAAAAGCCTGTTTGCACAGGGATGGCCCGGTGTCTTTGTGACAAAGGACGAGGATGAATTAAATGACCACTGGAAAAAGAGAGCCGGTATCCTTAATCGATCTGTGGATGAGGTTGCAGAACACGCCGGAGCGAATGCTCCAGGCTCATGGGTAGGATATCCAGAGGACCTCATCGAACGGTTTGAGTATCTGATTGGCCTAGGATTTGATTTCTTCCAAGTGATGTTTATGGGTTTGAGTGAGGACTATATCAAGTCAGCTCAATCATTCTATAAATGGGTCATCAAGAAGCTCTAGGAGTCTTATGATTATACTTGGGTGACAACGCTTTTCAGGTAGTTTGGTGAGGTGTTTCTAGTGAATCACTGATTCGCTAATATGGAGGAATTGAGAAAATTGTCACAAGGCTACGGAAATACGATGTTAGCCGTGGTATTGATAGTCGGCCTAACTGTCGGACTTGGGATTGGCTATTTCATACCAGGGCTACTCGCACCACCTGAAGTGGTTCCAGATGACTATGACATAATCATGGACCGTGGTACAATCATAGTGGGAACCAACTCAGGTTGGCCGCCATTTGAAATGGTCAATACGACCACAAATGAATTGGAAGGATTTGATATAGATCTTGCAGAATATGTCGCCGCAGACATGGGTGTTACTGTCGACTGGATTGACATGGACTTTGACGCCCTAATTGCTGCCTGCGACGGTGGAACAATCGATATGATTGCGTCAGCGACGTTCATCACCAGAGCGCGTTCAGAAGTGCTCCAGCCGCTGGTGTGGTACATTCGAACAAATGAAGTCATAGTGGTCGGCGCTAATTCAACCCTGGAGATTGATGAGCTAGCTGACCTTCTTCCTTACCAAGTTGGAGTTCAGACTGGAACAACAGAGGATGAGGGACTAACCGATATTGGCATGGGAGCCAATCTAACTAGATACACCTTGGTTGAAACAATGTTTGCAGACTTGGACACGGGTACTCTTGACGCTGTATTCGTTGACGAGCCAATAGTTGGTCTATATGGCTCAGTCTATAGCATCAAGATAATCTTCACGAACCCTGCTCCACCAACAGCATTCTATATCAGATACGGCAGCGATAGACTTTCAGCAGCAATAAATAGTGCAATTGCTGAAGGATTCGCTGATGGAACCATCGATACTTTGATTCAGAAATGGTTTGCGTGATTTAAAATGCAAGAGGCCCAGAATCTATTTGATATTCTCATATTGATAATGATTCGGGGCCTCCCTACCACTATGG
>JBHLRP010000111.1:0-5487 GCA_048882485.1 Candidatus Thorarchaeota archaeon | reverse complement strand
TTCACTGCATTGAAAAGAGTTGTCGAAGCAGAACGAGATTATAGAGAAGTGATGAGCCTGGCTGACCATGTGCCAAGTGGGGTTTCAGATGATGTTCGCTATTGGGTAGCTGAAGCTTATGGGGGTCTTGCTTCACTCTATATAGGCTTGGATAGACTTTATGAGGCCGAGAAGGCCATGAGAGAGGGAATCAGAAGAGCGACAAGCCTTGATGAAAGGACTCCTGGGTATAACTTAGGTTCTGTAGCGTTGATGCGTTCCACACTTGGTGATCTCTTGCATCTTACAAAGAGATATGGAGAAGCAGAAATGGAATATCTAGAGGCATTGGAAATGCAGGAGAGAGTTATGACCACTCCTCAAGACCTCGATTCATTTGAAGGGCAACATAATTCTCGCATGTATCAAGTATTGCTTGCGGGTTTTGCCAATGTTTTGCTCCAATTGGGCAAGGCAGACAAGGCTGAAGAACTGGCTATGAAAGCTAATGAGATAGAGGGAATCGACCTAACTGATTTCTTTAGCAAGTCAATTATCGGGACTACACTCAAATTATTGAATAGAGCGTCGGAAGCTGAAGCCATATTCAACGATTTCGTCACAATTGGCAGGACACTTGTAGAAAAGGATAAGCAGTTGAAGTCGTATTTGGTAGATCCTCTAGTGAACTTAGGAATTCTGCTACTGCAGATAGGAAAATTCGCAGATGCAGAGGAACTGCTAACAGAAGCGCAGGACATCGCCGAAGAGGTATTCGAAGAGGAACCAGAGAGAGGGAAGAGCCTGATTGCACTTAGTCTAAGAAATCTTGCAGACTTTCTTAGCAAGGATGGCAGATTCGGAGAAGCCAATAATGCGTATTCTGAATCTCTAGAGTTCTACAGACAAGCAGCAGAGCTATTTCCAAATCGATACCAAGACATCCTTTGTGATGTCCTGAACAGCTGTGCTATAAATCTGAAGCACGCTGGCAAGACACAGGAAGCAGAGAGATTGTACAATGAAGCCCTTGAGATTTCAAAGCAACTTGTTCACGATTTTCCAGAAGCTGTTTTCCTAAAAGACCTGCAGGCAGTTGTTCTTAACAATCTTGGAGTGCTTCTCAGGAATGAAAGGAGAAGTCAAGAGGCGTTGAGATCCTATCGAGAAGCGATAGAGATATTGAGGCCCTTGGCCGATAAGTCACCAGACCTCTTCCTTTGCCATTATGCTACGATACTCAACAACTTGGGGGTGGCGCTATCTGAAATTGATGAGAATTCTGAAGCGTTGGAACATCTCACTGAATGTCTCAGGATAAGAAGAGAATTGAGAAAGACATCAGAAGAATTGTTTCTACCCGGCATAGCTTCATGTCTAAACAATATTGGCTTAGTCATGGAGAGAGAGGGACAGCAAAAAGATGCAGATGAGGCATTCAAGGAAGCCGCTACCACTCAAGAAGAAAGTAAGGCCAAAGGATTAGGGATCAGAGAAGCCGTTCAGGAAGGGATTTGGTCGGAGGAGGAAATAAGGGCATCAATTACCTACTTCTGGATCTACTAGAATGCTAGATTGCGTTCTTTGGAATTGGAACCGACTAGCTTATGTAAAACCTCAGCTAAGGCAGGGCATTGCATGCAAGAGGCTAGGAGTATGTACAATCACTACGAGTCATCTGATGATGTATTCGTGGACAGAGAAGAGTACTTTGAATAGATGGATGAGGCTCTCCAGCGATGCAAGGACGAACATGTTGTGTTTTACTTGCACGTCATTGGAGCCATTCTAAAAAGCTCGCTGCTGGATTACTGGACGAATAATGATGATTCCACTATTCGTCTTGACTGCCAACAATCTTCGGAATTCAATTCCCAGAGTAACAGTCTATCCAAGAAGTTGGTCGATAGGAAGGGTTTAAATAATGCACAATTGTTAACATTCCAACCGCTATTGCAGCGGTTGAAATGAGGAGTGTTATAAAAACAGATGACATCAGCGAAAGCTAAGAAAGCATCAAAAACTCTGGGAATTGTTCTAGTCATCTTCCTGCCATTGAGCATACAGCTTGTTGCTGTTCAAGCAGCAGCACCGGTGCCGATTGGTCTTCTTGATCCAACAACGATTCCCAAGTTTGTGACCCAATTGACGGGACCTCCGCCAGTCTATAACACCACAGATGTTCTGGATTCAGGCGGAAACCTAGTAAAGCAAACGGCGATAGTGGATATGACCGAATTCTCCCAACAGGTTTTACCTCTGCCTTTTCCGCAGACACCGGTCTGGGGGTATGGTGGCTTGGCGCATGATGCGCTTACAGGAGACTCTTTGGGATATGTGCATAATCAACCGGGGCCAACATTCGAGGCAATTCGTGGTATTCCAATAGAAGTTGAATACCAAAATAAAATCGTTTCACCTCATATGTTTCCAGTCGACCCAACATTGCACTGGGCCAATCCAAACAATGTTCCCATGGGTACCTATGTGCCGCCATTTACGCCATATCCTCCAGGATATCCCGAAGCCCAATCGCCTGTGCCTTTAATTCCCCATCTTCATGGTGGTGAGGTACAGTCAACTTCAGATGGTCATCCAGAGGCATGGTTCACAGCTTCAGGTATTCATGGACCGGAATACAATACAGAAAACCCAACAGCTGACTCATCAGCAATCTTCTACTATCCCAACGCGCAGCCTGCGACAACCCTTTGGTACCATGATCATGCTCTTGGAATCACGAGAATTAATGTAATGTCCGGTCTTGCCGGATTCTATCTACTCCGCGACCCAAATGATTCCATAGCACCGTTACTTCCCTCAGGGAAATATGAAATGCCACTGGTGCTCCAAGATCGAACTTTCAAAACAGATGGCAGTTTCTGGTTCCCAGAAGTCGGTGTGGATCCTGGTGTGCATCCATACTGGCAACCTGAATTCTTTGGCAATGTAATCATGGTTAACGGACTGGCATGGCCTAATATGAATGTAGATCAAGGGCAATATCGGTTCCGTCTTCTAGATGGATCCAATGCGCGTTTCTACACACTCAAATTCTGGGTTCCCTCTTTGGACTCATTCCTACCATTCATCCAGATTGGAAGTGACGGAGGATATCTTCGGACTGCAGCAGCACTGACCGAGTTGACAATTGCTCCGGGTGAACGAGCAGATGTTCTTGTTGATTTCTCGGGATTGCCCACAGGGACCAAAGTGATTTTGAAAAACACTGCAAAGACTCCTTTTCCCAAAGGAACTCCAGCAGATCCCAAAACAGTTGGTAAATGCATGCAATTTACCGTAGGTCCTAACCCAGGTCCAGCTCCCGCGGCCTTACCTCCGTTAATGAATCCTACCCTTTCAGGAGTCTATCCTACCCTGCCGCTTCCCATTTTGCAGCGCACACTTCCATTATTTGAAGTAATGGGACCCTTAGGTCCAACAATGGTCACATTAAACGGACAGCTATGGTCTGGAGTTGTTACTGAAACTCCTACTTTAGGGACAACGGAAGAGTGGGTAATTGTGAATCCAACAGCGGATGCACACCCCATACACCTACACTTGACGCAATTCCAGGTGGTTAGCCGGCAAAACATGCAAACTGCCAAATACGCTGCGGATTGGATGGCGCTAAATGGCATGCCACCGTTGCCTGAAGATGTGGTGCCTACGGAAATTCCTGTTGGACCGTACCTCAATGGCCAACCTTATGCACCACCATTGAATGAGCAAGGATGGAAAGACACAGTACAGGTGTATCCAGGTCAGGTAACAATTATTCGAGTCAGATTCGCACCTATTGATGGGAGCCCTGCTTATCCGTTTGATGCGACATCTGGACCCGGGTATGTTTGGCATTGCCATATCCTAGACCATGAAGACAATGAGATGATGCGGCCATACATCGTCATAAATCCCTAGCATCACCTCTCTTTTTAGCTGGAGTGGAGGGGAGATTAAACCCCTCTACTTTTTTCTTTATACTATTCGAAGATTGACGACGTTTCTCTCTTGAGGAGCAAAAAATCCATCACCCCATTTAGCATTGATTCTTATTTGCTCTAAGCATTGCTTCCTTCTGATGATTTGCTCCAAGCTAATAGAAACAATCTTGTTGCTTTTGAGAGACCTTCGCCATCGCAGTTTTATCGCGTGAAAAGGGGCTAGGAGATTGTACAAGCGGTTTGAACCATCCAAGCAAGTCTTCGTAGACAGTGAAGAATATCTTCAATGGATGGCGTGGCTACAACGCTTAACAACCATAGTATTTAGGGCACACAAACATGAAAAAGTGCACCTTTTGGCATTCCAATTACATTAGCTTTCGAAACAGACGGACTTTTGCGACAGCGCTTTGAGTTGCAATATCATCTTTGAACTTCTTGACCTCAAGATTCTCAAGCGCCTTATCCATTGTAAGTTTGAGCTCATCCTTGGAGACCTTCAGCCTGATCTTGTCGCCCATCGACTCGATAGCTTCAGCTGGGACAATTATATCAACATCGGCCTTAAGACCAATAGACTCCAATGTTTCCTCGATTATGCCGCCGCCCACGGTAAGCGAAGCTGTTCCATCCATATCGAAATCTACGTCAACAGCCTTACCCACACCTACCTCATTCTTGTCAATGATGTATTTGTCTTTCAGCTCCGACCATCTGATCTCTCCCTTTGGAATTGCACCCTCATCAAGAGTGGTCTTCAAGCTGTTCACATTCGTTGCAAGTTGAACCTTGTCACCGATTCTTCGAATTAGCGAGGCATCGAACAGAGGGTCCTTGTCCGGCCTCGCACCGATTGACTCCAGAAACTCCTCCCACGCAGATCCAACAAGCACGAACTGTTCAAGGTTGAGATTCCCATCAAAGGTGAAGGTCATGTCACCTATCTTGCCAATCTTCTTGCCAGTTGAGTCGACAACGTCGCAGGCCCTCAATTCAGCACAATTAAGGGATTTGCTAACATCCACACGTATCACCTTAACTGACGGGATTGCAGCTTACAAGTTAAAGGCTTCGAAATGAAGATATGAATTTGGATATGGAGCTTATTAGCGACAAGCTTGGAATTGAACACCCATATACCTCCAATGTACCGATTCCTTTATTCACAAATCGTGGTAATATGATTGTCTTTGGATTCCTGATATCAGGGGAGGCAAATCATGGATACTCGAAGGAGGCCACTAGTCATTCTGTTCTTAGCGGTGATCTCCTTCGGTCCAGCAATTGAGTCAGTGATTCCAATTTGTGGTATTCGGGAACGGATTCAGAATGATGATTTGCCAAGTGCAGCACAGATATATCCAGACGATGCACAAATTCGCATATCCCCGCTATCTAGGAATAGTAATGTTCCGTCGAGCAGTTTCTTTGATTCACAGACCTATACTGAACATCCCAATATTACGATAACCTCAGATGCTGAGTTTGCCGCACAAAAGATGGCTGAGAATTGGACAGGAGATGGAACGGAAGAACATCCCTACATCATTGAGGGTTACAA
>JBHLRP010000110.1:0-5527 GCA_048882485.1 Candidatus Thorarchaeota archaeon | reverse complement strand
AACTGTCGGAAGTATATCGTGCATCTCCAGTCTGAGGGCCTCACACATGATGTGTGCGGAAAGTGTATCCAAGCCTGTTATAGAAATAGCATATTCAATAGGCAGTTCACACTCGAGTGAACGTAATCAGCGTCACCCTTAAAACCACACTAACCAAGCAGAGAGCTGCTATGCCGAGGTAGCCAAGCCCGGTTCACGGCGACAGCCTGGAACCTACAGTCGTCTTACGATTGTCGTATAGACAGCTGTTCTCCAATAGGAGGCATGAGTTCAAATCTCATCCTCGGCGCCACTCCCCTTTTGCTTTCTCAATCACTCACTCTCATAGGAGGCTTTAGTTTATTCCCAATTGCATATCCAAGTAGGACTCCCCCCACACTTGCAGTCACAAATATGATATGTACAATCGGAGGGACTGTAAATGGAGGGTTAACCAATGGCGGAATGTCAAGGAGCTTGAAGCTGGGATGCAAAAAGAAGAGTTCATAGAATATAAAATCAATATCCAACCGAATATAAAATGGATAGACCAATCCCATTTGCCCAAAAAGCCCAATTACAAAACCTAACGTCAATGCTATAATGAGATAGAGCTTCTTGCCTGATAGATATCTTCCGAATAGTGCGCCAATAAGACCAGACAACAGCATGGTGGTTTGTATAGGAAAACGGTTGCTAAAGAGGCTAATCTTCTGAGAAAGATTCTCTTGAACTTCCGAATCTCCTCCTACTAACCCTTGTTTATATGCCCCAAGGTGATTCTGGGTCCAACTGGACAAATCCCAAAATCAGGTTTCCCCGTATCTCATCATACTTGTACACTCTGAAAGCCACTTCGCTTCCAGATGTAATCCACTCGAATCGACCTCGATTCAATAGCCGACGAAATAGCCTGCGTGCGTGTTTTCTGGAGATTGAGAATAGATTCTTGTTCCGCCTTCTCTGAGAAGGACGAATTCCCCATCTTTCAAGGATGAACCTGTTGGCGAGGCTGTTTGATGAAAATAGGACTGATTTCCTGTGTTGCGCATTGCTAACAGATGCTAGAAGCAGTCCTTTGAGTATAATCGGAAGATCTGCCATTGCAGAGGGTGTGGCTCTTCTTTCAGCTTCTATGCTGGTTTGCTTTGGACGTGCGTCAGTCATCAATCAGTCCTCCTGCTGCCTCGCGTTACCTGCTAGTTGCTAGTATATACAGTCCAATTTGAACTCCACCAAAAACAGGATATGCTCTATCACGTCTAAAGCACATCAGAAAGCGCGGCTTGATGGCAACTATTATAAGGCAACTCCAAAAGGCGAGATAGCCTCAGACCAGTCCAGATGAGGTTATAGACCATGTCCGAGGAATATCGACATATCGTACGTGTGGCCGGTCGTGACATCGACGGTCAAGAGAATCTACTCCAGGGTCTCACCCGGATCAGTGGAGTGGGCCTTAGACTATCAAAGGCGATTCTCACCCAGCTTAAACTTGATCCATACATCAGACTGGGCTACATGACTGATGACCAAATCAGCGAGATTGAGAAGATTGTCAAGGATCCCGTAGGAATTGGATTGCCGCATTGGTATGTCAACAGGCAACGCGACCGTACAAGCGGAAGGAACCTCCATCTTACCGGTCCTGACTTGGATTTTGCCCACAGAAGCGATATCGACCGCCTCAAACGTATCCGGTCTTGGAGAGGAGTTCGTCATTCACTTGGTCTGAAGGTGAGAGGTCAGCATACTCGGACAACCGGTCGTGGCGGAGCAGCTGTGGGAGTATCACGAAAGAAACTCAAGACATAGATCAATGAGGTCAGGATAGAATGGGAGATCCAAGGCGCCAGAAGAAGAAGTACGTGAGTCCGAAACGTCCCTATGATAGTGACAGGTTTGAGAGTGAATTGCAGTTCATTGGTTCCTACGGGCTTAGAAACAAGAGAGAGCTATGGCGACATAAGACAGAGCTCTCCCGCTATAGGAGACAAGCCCGAAACCTTCTTGCTCTGACAGCAGAGGAGCGAGCTACTCTGGAGTCCGACCTCATTGGGAAACTTGTCCGCCTTGGAGCACTCACCGGTGAGCAGACCCTAGACAGTGTACTTGACCTTACACTTGAGAATCTACTTGAGCGACGATTGCAAACAATAGTCTTCAGAAAAGGCATGGCTAGCTCAGCACATCATGCTAGACAACTCGTGGCTCATGGACATATTGCTCTTGATCAGGCAAAGGTGACCACCCCCTCACGACTGATCACGGTTGCAGAGGAAGGTCGTATCAGCTATATTGCTAAATCACCCCTAAACGATGAATCACATCCTGCTCGTATTGCAGCCTCTGCTGCTGCTCAAAGGATAACTGATGGAGCAGTCGAGGATGAAAACGAAGAGGAAGATCGCGGAGGTCGCGGGAGCCGTCGCATGCCTGATTCTGGTGAGTTCAGACAATCAAAGCCAGGACCGGATGAGAAGCGTGGGAGAGGTGACAAAGATTGAGTAGAAAGGAAGAGCGTGACAAATGGGCAGTGGCTCATATTTTTGCATCATATAACGATACTATTGTTCACATCACTGACATAACTGGTGCTGAAACCATTGCTAGATACAGTGGTGGGATGATGGTGAAGGCAGACCGAAATGAATCCTCCCCGCATGCAGCCATGCAAGCTGCCTTTCAGGCTGCAAGAGAAGCCAAAGACAAAGGAGTTTACGGAATTCACATCCGAGTACGAGCTCCTGGTGGAAGTGGTCCAAAGACACCAGGCCCTGGAGCTCAAGCTGCGATACGAGCACTGAGCAGAGCAGGTCTGAGAATTGGAATCATTGACGAGGTCACACCCATCCCTCATGATGGCACAAGGAAGCCTGGCGGACGCCGAGGCAGACGCGTCTAACCCCCATTCGTTAGAATTGCATATTGATTCCTGCTCACGGGAAATGCCAATTATCCACTAGACCTTCGGGAATACTATCATTTCTGCGATTCATCCTTTCAAGGGGTCTCGTTAAATGCCTCTGTGCTCTCGGAGGAGGGAGATAGACTTTCTCTTCAAGATCCGTTTCAATGGCAACTTCCGTTTTAGTACCAATGGGGTCTTTGAAACCGCACTTGATACATTTGTAGCCCTGTCCTTTTCCAGCACTCTTCATTCTCTTGGAACAATTGGGGCAGAGTGGATTAAGCATCCTGATTCTCTTCACGAGCTTGATAATCTCGATTCCTTCTACATTCAAAGTAGGACCATGTGTTCTTGAGGCCGGACGCACCGCAGCATGAACAAGTAGCTGGTCCCCTCTTGTCAATCTGGTTATAACATCTCTGAAATCCCCAGTCGGCTCATAGGCAGCACAATCAATATGCCCCGAACAGTCACTAATTCCGAAGATTGTATGCCCTCCCTCAATCATCTTGGGATTTTTCTCTATCACGCCATGCACTATTGCTGCCATATACGGTCTCAAATCGGAGATATAGACGACATTCTTCAGATGTGCTCCTGTGCCTTGATTACTTCTAAAGACCATCCATCTCTCAATTGAAGACTCACTCTGGACATGCGAAGCAGCAGATATCACACTCTCTGAATTTTCCCCCCGTATCCCGTATAGAACTGGATCCGGACCATGAGGTGCAATAAGCGTTCTATTTGTCCCTAAATCAATGCTAGAGAACAGTTGTTCTCCCATTACACGATTCATCTCAGCTACCGAGTCGTCACCGACACCACGCGGCGTGTCTGATAGCTCCAAAGGGCGATAAGCTATGAACTCGTATGTGTGGTCTTGAGGAAGTTGATTCCCAACTGCAGCAAGGGCACCAATTAGACCCCGCCCATTTCCATCCCAGATATGTTGGATACTACATCTCTCGAGAATTCGCCTTGTGATGGCAATCGATATTGTCCGCCAAATAGCTTTCTCAGAGAAATCGTGAACTTCTCTTGGAATTGTTCCCTCTACAAGGACCACTCCTGGATTGGTATTTGGATATCCCAATTCCACATAATTGTGAATCATTTTCTTCAATACCGGGAGAAGATCTACGACTTTGTCTGCTCCAATTCTGAATCTTAAGGCGACTGCCCCATTTCCTCGGGTTCTGAAGGGGATATTCGGGTTTAGACGAATTAGATTGGGATAGTCTATCCATTGTGCTTCCCGCTCTGTAAGCATATCAACAACAAGACTAGCGAAGTGGGTAGTACAACCGCCTCTGGGGCTATCAATGTCATCCATTCCGAGATGTATCTCTTTAGACATCATGATTACTTCGCCTGACACAGTTGGCAGATTGTCGCCTCATTTTCCTTGGTGCCGTGGTCTTCACAGACCAGCCGACCACACTCATTGCATGCACGTGATGAAAGCTGCTCCTTACAGATGAAACATCGAGCCTCTATGCATGTGAAACATATTCCATCAGCTGTACACTCTTCACAGCAAAATGCCCCACACATATCGCACTGTCCGAGATCTGCAGTATCTGCTCCGCAGCTTTCACATGAACCGCCAGGAGTAAAGCGTATCAACTCGTTCATCCATTCCGAGAGTCAAGGGGAAGCCTGAAATCTGTTGCGCAACTACGTAACACTGTCATGGAGCGCAGTTTCAATTCCCCAAGAATCATCATCTATCACGCTGCACAATGTGACCCAAAGAAATGCACTGGATTACGCCTAGGTAGAAGGAAAAGAGCAACGATAGTCAAGGACCTACGACAAATTCCTAGAGGTGCCGTGGTCCTCAATCCTGTGTCAGAAATAGCATTCTCTCCTGCTGACTATGAATACGTGCACAGATCGGGGTTGGTTGCATTAGACTGTTCTTGGAAGCAAGCCGAAGCAGTCTTCAACAGATCTCGAGGAAACAACCAAAGATCTCTTCCATACCTAATCGCAGCCAATCCAATCAATACGTATAAACCGATTAAGCTCTCAACAGCGGAGGCTATTGCCGCTGCACTCTACATTCTTGGCGATATTGATGGCGCTGACGACATATTGTCCGTTTTTAAGTGGGGGCCTTCATTCATTACACTGAACAGAGAATGGTTAGACTCCTATGCATCATGTACCAATAGCTCAGAGATTGTGAAGGTTCAAGCTGAGATAATGAAAGAACATCAGAGATTGGAATAATGAATGAAGCGTGGCTCTGGTCCGAAGAATAGCCCCGATTCTGTTCCACTCCATCTCGTCGCCAAGTTGGAGTCTTGCGACATCAGACTAAGCTCTCTACCCTTTGCCTCCTGTCGACAATCAACGGCAAAATCTTGAGATTGCTGCCCGGTGATGGACCGTTTCAACCAATCCAGACCAGTCCTCAACAGCTTGAATTGCTGCATCATCGTCGAATCTGACCTGGGGGTTTCGTTTCTGTTTCCAGAGCGAGGTTCTCACCTCCCCGCGTCAACGGGACCGGCGTCGACTTGCAGTCGGGAACTTCCTCAGCTCTTGTCCGAGGACAAGTACCGTCAGTCGCTCTTTCGCTCCAGAGCCACTTGGCAGTTATGTACAAGTTCTCATAAAAAGCTGGTC
>JBHLRP010000109.1:0-5591 GCA_048882485.1 Candidatus Thorarchaeota archaeon | reverse complement strand
AGCCACGGCGGCTTGTTCTCGTGAGTCGCCTCTGAATGCAATATTAACATTGCTGTTTGGATTCATTGAAATGCGGCGTTATTGGTAATACTGAAATCAGTCATAACACTCATACAGATTGGAGATACATTTGAGCGGCAGTGAAAGAGGAAGAGACTTCAGAGCTGTGGTAGTAGGTCTACTCGTCGTAATAATCGGAGTTGCCCTCTATTCCTTCTCAGCCAGATACATCTTCACAAACATCCCCCCTCCTGATCCTATACCTCCCGTTTCAGCACGCAACACCCCTCCAGAAGACATTTTTCCAGTTGAAACAATCCATGCAGACTCTCTGACGCTAAATGCCACGGCAAATGCCACCGGTGGCATTCCGCATCAAGGCCCCATGGCTTTCAGAATGATTCTGGTGATGAATATAACGAACACAGGAAGCGAGGACATCATCGATTTTCACGCGGTCAAGGTGAGTGTCTATAGCACCGATAATGAGTTGTTCTACACCTTCGATTTCCTAAATGACTCAAATGTCACGATTCTTGCAGGTGAAAGCGTTTCCCTTTCTTATCAAAATAGTCAGACTAGCGTTGAGTTCCCATTTGAACCATGGAACATCTATGCAAGAGTGCTTGTCACTTTTGATGTAGATAGAGAGGTGATAGTAACCACGCCTCTCATTGAAGCGATATTTGCAATTGAGTAGTCTGTCTTGCTTACTCGCAAGGCCTACCTTTCTCTTTCGGAGTTTAGGTCCATATTTGGCCACCACAAGAATGACTACTAAAATCATGACGCCACCGAAGATTGCAGTGCCCATCACTTCACTTAGGATGAAGACATCTCTGGTCGCCCTATAAGTCCCAGCCGAATCGTCTATCCCAAAGAGTGTGATGTTGGTGGATCCGGCAGCGTAGTCCCCGGTGTGAAACTGCCAGCTGATGGTATTACCAGTGACAAAATGAACCTGCTCACTATTGAAGTAGACAGTAAGGTTCTGAACCTCAGCTGGCCCATTTCCATGTAATGTGAAGGTTCCTTGGATGATGTTTCCAAAGCCTATCCCTAGGTTCCGAGTCAGTGACAGTGATAGTGATTCTTGACCTGAAGCTTGCATGGGCGTGCCAGCAAATAGCCCCACCATGATTAATAGAAAGCCAGCAACTGTTAAGGTCTGCTTGTTGGGACGAGCTCTGTGAAACATTGCATTCAGTGCCTCGCAGATGGCGCTGACTATCACTGATTAAAAAGTTACGACGATTTTGGAGTCCGAATCACTTGATTCTAGCCAATTATTCTCCTCTCTTCATAATCATGCAACCTTTGCATCAAATTGGGTTCAATACCATTCCTGCAGTAACCAATGAAAGTGTGGCTGACACCATCTTCTTCCGCGAGATTGTCCCTATTAGCAGAGTGTTCATCCTTGGCCTCAAAATAAACCTTGCATCGCCTGTGCTTTTCATCAAAGCCTGATTGATCTCGTTCCTCAGGATACTTCTCCAGAAGATTATCTACATCTTCCATCGACTCAATACCAACTTCCGGAGGGCCATCATGGACTGTTTCGTGGATTCTTCTGAGTTCGCGATTCTCAATCTCTTCCACAATGCTCGGTTTCTCAACCTCATCTCCATAGTCCAGTCTCTCGAAATACTCCGATGCCTTGCCTTCATCCTTTTCATAGCTCTTACGCAATCTGAGGTCTGAATGATGCTCAATGGCTCTATCATACTCTTCTTGAGTACGAATCTCTCCAAAATGTGAGTCTTCTAATTCATCCTGCTCCTTTGTTGATTCATCGATGACCTCTCTCCTTTCCTGCTCCTCAACCTCCTCCAAGACCATCCTGAGTTTTTCAGTGGGCTCACTTGACTTCTCCACTTTCTCGAGTTCCTCAAGGGCTTGGTCCAGGTTTCGTGATATTTCCTTCCTTCTTTCCTCCTCTTCTCCCGTTACTCTGACTATTTGTTCTGCAATCTCTTCAGCTGAAATCCTGCCCTCTTCATCAATTTCCATTTTCTCTAGAGCTCTCTCACTTGCACCTATCAACTCAGCTGCAGTCAGGTCTTCAATCTTGGACTCTCCAGCTTCATTGTTGTATTTTCTGCGTCTGCGCCTGAACCCTCACCAGATACACCCTCCGCTATAAACCCCCGCGGCTTGTTCACCCCTCACCTATAGTTCCCACCCTCTTTTCTCTTGCATTGATAGCGCCCTGTGCCATTCCTATCCAATGTTGAGCCCGCTCATCATCTGGTTTCAGATCCAACTTCATCCTCCGGGATGCAAGAGAGTCCCCATACTGTTTTCCAAAGCACTGTACATGCTCAAGGTTGTCCCATGACAGTGGATCCTCTGGTTTCTCTTGGGCAACCTTTAGAAATATCCTAATGGCATCATCATACTTGTCATTGAACGAATATCCATGTCCAAGCCTCCTCTTCATCGAAAAAGGGTCTGCACCAACCTCGATTGCATGTTCGACTGTTTCCTTCAACTCATCGAGTCTGTCCTCTTGCTCTGCAAGTAGATGGGCAAGCAACTCCCAAGCCTCGATATAGTCCGGGTGTTTCTCTAGAATACTTCGAGTCCAGTTCTCGCTCTTGTAAATTCTCCCGTCAACCTCGAAGCTCCATGCAAAAAGAAGTGTGGTTTCCCTGTCAGCTCGCTCCGCGTATCTATCAAAGAGTTTGTGCAGGACCTCTCGTGCTTCATAACCCTCTCCGCCTGCAATATGTTCCCATGCCTTCTTCACCAGACTGTCGCCCCGTTGTCGCTTTTTCTTTGAGGTCATGCACCTTCACCTACACCGTAATCCTGAGCACAGCTATTAAGCACCCAGAGTCTTCTGGTATGTAGAAATATGAAACAAAATTGTCCAAATCCTTGTGGACATAAGGCGAAACAGAGTGTGACCAGTCAGTGCTTTAGAAAGAACCGTTTCATTCGCACATTTGTCT
Source organism: Candidatus Thorarchaeota archaeon (assembly GCA_048882485.1). Lineage (GTDB taxonomy): Archaea > Asgardarchaeota > Thorarchaeia > Thorarchaeales > Thorarchaeaceae > SMTZ1-83. Next base: position 2,634 of record JBHLRP010000109.1, on the reverse strand, counting down.
AGATTCCCTTTTTCAGATATTGGAACAAGATATGGAGAGGTGATACTCTCTATCGCCCCACTATTATGGTTATGTCAGTTTTGGACCAATGTACAGTGCTGGTTGCCAACCAACATTTGTGTCGCTGATGTCGATGGAGAGGATCACATGAGCATGGACTGTTTCGTAATGATGTACATACCAAGTGTAGAATATCCAGACCCATCCTAGTTTCCAAATGGGTATCACCACGTCGCAGTCTAGGATGACCATTATTCCGTCTGACCTGATGTTGCCTCGTGCTATAATCAGGATATCATCTAGATTCATTTGGTCTGCAGTCTTTGTTGTGTCATATGAATCGGTGATTCCTCGAAGAACCACATCTTCAATGCGATAATGTGGGGGTAAGTCTGTTACGAAAAACTCTTGTTTGGCATCGTAGAAATAGATGGAGCCATATCCTGATTCCCTCCAATGGCCCGATACACGCAGGACCATCCAAGCGGGATCGCTGCTTGGATATCGGTTATCATAAGCCATGATGTATTTAGAGCTATATGTATACCCTGACGCGGCCGCTGGTGTTGCAGTCATGAATGTCAGGGTGAAAAATACAAACACCAGACCTAAAACTCGATTTACCTTCAATTTCGATTATTCCCTCCATAAATAATATGCAACATAATTCCTAGTTCTAACGCTTAATTATCTTGCCACTAGATGATGAATATCTAAGATAATGGGATTAGTGGGCTTCAGATTGATTTGATGAAAAACAGGATCTCGATGCTGTTTTTCTCTGATAACTCTTGAAGAATTCTACCCCTTCCTCTCCTCTGTGATTGTTCTAATCCTAATTTTCCGTGTCTAGTTCACAATAGATGTTTTTTCTGCTTTCCCGAGCTCTAGATAGTGGTAGATGTCAGATGACCAAGTACAACACAGATGAAGAGAGATGTCTGGATCAGAGGATTTCTACACTTGCTTTGTGTCATCCATATCGTTAACCTCCAAAGAAGAAGCCAAAGACATTGTCTAGGGTCATCATGAGTATGAATCCAAGCATGAGCCCCCACGTGGCAACACGTGCATTTCCGCCCGCATGACTCTCCGGAACTATCTCATCACCAACGACGAATATCATAGCTCCAGCAGCAAATGAAAGCCCATAGGGTAGAAGAGCAACAGCCACAAACACAATGGAAACTCCTAGTAGCCCTCCAACTGGCTCCACAAGCCCTGTCACCAATGCCAAGCCCGCGGCATATTTTCTCGAGTAACCTTCTCGAACAAGGGGCGCTGCAACAGCCAGCCCCTCTGGTATGTTTTGAAGTCCAATAGCAACAGCGACAGAAATCCCAGTCAGTGGATCTCCCGCTCCAAAGGACACACCGACGGCAAGTCCTTCTGGGAAATTATGGATGGTTATTGCGAGTACAAGTAGCCATACCCTGGACATTGTAGATGCAGGCCCCTCCCGTCCCTTCTCAAAGTGAGCATGGGGGATGTATTTGTCTGCAATATGCACGAAGATTCCACCTAGTGCAAAACCAAGCCCAACTATCGAGATTACCCCGACCCAATCAACGACGTAATCAAATGCAGGCACAAGCAGGCTGAATGCTGATGCCGCTAACATCACCCCCGCGGCAATTCCCATCATGATGTCCAGAGTTCTACGGCTGAAGTCCTCCTTGATGAAAATCGGTAGGGATCCAAGCCCGGTTGCTCCGCCTGCAAGTAGGCTCGCCAGCACGCCAAGAGAAATAGGGTCTGTGAGCAGCTGCATGGATTTTGGGATGTTCTATCTCCTCTTAAGGAGTCTGTATCTCGTTTGTTAGAACACGTGTTCCAAATGCGATTTGGCTAGTTTGGCTTCGACAGAATCTCGTCATATCTAACTGCTGGCCTAGGTTCTCTCCGCCTCGCCCACCAGACTCCAAGAATAGAGATTCCCATACCAGCAGCAAGGAATCCTATCACAAGTGGAGCCGATATCAGGTTATGAGTAATCTCATTGACCTGAGTCTGTTCAACACCTAGTTGGTCAATGAACCGAATCTCCGCATCCAGACTGATGTTGCCAGCCGCATAGGAATTAGAGAAAATCACGTACCAGACTGAATCGTAATGAATTGTGAAATTGAAGTTGTGGACAGTAGTCTGTTCGTTATGGTCGAACAACACTGCTGCCTGATTGTTGATCCATTTGCTGTAGTTGCCAGCATCGCAGATGAAGAACTCGATTGCATTAACAGCTGTGAAAGATCCCTCTACCCTCCAACCAGCATTCGCGTTCCTATAAAGGCCGTATACTTCACCAAAACCAAGATTTGCTTCAGCACTTAGAGCCTTGGCTGGAACCGGTAATAGAAACAAGAAGAGAAGAGCTCCAATACTCACGAACTCTCTTATCATCACACTCACCAGTTATTATGTATGAGTTTCCAGATTTCTAATTTGTCTCATCCAGAAATTGAGAATTAGATGGTGGGCCCGGTGCGATTTGAACGCACGACCGACAGGTTATGAGCCTGCTGCTCTACCAAGCTGAGCTACGGGCCCTGTAAATGCTACAAACAATTCTCTGGCTCTGCATTTTTGATATTAAGGTTGCGAAAATCTGATAGATTCCTTCTTATTCCTACACAA
>JBHLRP010000108.1:0-5624 GCA_048882485.1 Candidatus Thorarchaeota archaeon | reverse complement strand
AGATTCTGTACATAGATTGACCTAGAATATTGCCTTCCCTAAGACTAGACTGAGGATGATGCTGCCGAGAAGAATTGTGATAGAGAGTATTCGTGCCGGCCACATCACGTACTTAATCTTCTTCTCATCTTCGGTGACAAGGCTCAATGCATTGCTCAATAACTTGTCCCCATCAAATGCTGGTATTGGAAGAAGATTGAGCAATCCAATGGAAACTAGAATGATCCATAGCCAGGAAAGGATTTGCTGCGCATGAAACACAGTGAGAGGTGTGAATATCACATCCCAGCCCGGTTTTGGTTCCCAATTGTCTGCACCAAATACCCCGATATAACCAAGGGATGCATTTGACGGGTGCTCAGCTAGAATAATGGTAGGTGAGGACCCATCTTTGAGGTGTAGAGTGAGTAAGGAGCCTGATGTCGCGTTTTCCATGAATACACTTACATCAAACCATGTGTCAATCTCTGTATCATTGAGACCTACAATCACGTCACCAATTTGTAGAGCTGCGGCACCTGGCGAGTCAGCCTGAGTTTCATAGATGTAAGCTCCGTTTGGTTGATTATAGGCAATCGACGCTATTGGATTGAAGCTAGCTATCAGTATGAAGACTATGAGTGCGCTGATTAGATTGGCAAAGGACCCTGCAGCAAGCATTCTCATCCTTGACTTTGGTCCAGCCTTTTGCTCAAACGTTTCTTCATCAGGCTCAACGAATCCTCCAAATATCACATAGAAGAAGAGAAGGCCTGAGCTCTTTATCGGGATATCTTCACGAGATGACGCCAGCCCGTGCGCAAACTCATGAGTAATGAGGGTCACAGCAAGACCAATCAGCATGTAGACCAAAGGAAGGCCAGTGATAGTCACTCCAGGGATAATCGGCACAACTCCACCAGCCTGAGCAGGCTGAATGAAGAACTTGATGAAATTATCAGCAAAGATATAGAAACCGACAATCATTCCTCCGAAACCCACAACCACGCCTGCATTCCAGAAGGCTCGTGGGAACCTCTTTCCCCACTTCGTGAGGAAGGCATTCAATCGCTGTGTCTTAATGAGAAGGAAGAACGGTGTGCTAGCCTCAATGCCCCGTTGGTTGAGCTTCTCAAAGCCAATATACTGAGCGAGGATGAAGACGAGAATCCAGATGACTGCTGCAATTGCTAGAAAGATGAGGGGGTCCATGCTGTTCAAGTCTCGTGGGGTGGTTCTTTGGGTCAGGAGGGGTGGAGGTTATAATGGTTGTGTCCTAGGCCAATTACAGGAAGGCTGGGTCAAGTCGCATTCTACTGGGTTCGACCACAATCCTCATAAAGTGATGCACTCTGGCTACGCCGCCGAACAGGCCTAGGACCATCCTAGTATAGTTTCAAGGTAGGCGAACAGTTAGTTGCCATTCAAGCTAGTAATCTCCGACCCCGAAGAAGGAAAGGCCATCCAATATGAGCTAGATGATGCCAAGACCAACGCATTAGTTGGTAAGAGCGTAGGCGATGTGGTGGAAGGTGATGTGCTCGGTTTCCCCGGATACAAGTTTAAGATAACTGGGGGGAGTGATGCATCAGGCTTTCCGATACGGCCAGATGTTCATGGTAGCGGAAAGAAGAGAATTTTGATCAAGGGACCCCCGGGTTTCAGGTCCAAGAGAAAAGGAATGGCAAAGAGAAAGACTGTTCGAGGCAGAGAACTCAACTTGGACATATCTCAGGTCAACATGAGGATTGAGGAGAAAGGGAGCACCCCACTCGAAGAGCTCGTGATGAAGGCCGCATAACGGATTTTGTTGTGGGCCAACCACAGACTTTAAACCACCTTCGGATGTTTCAAAGCATATTAGACTAGGACACTTGGAAGTGACGATTAGGTGTATGAAGGACAGTCTGAGATAAGCATTGGTACCTTGGGTCATGTCGACCATGGTAAGACGACCCTTGTGGAATACCTCACTGGAGAGTGGACGGATCGTCATTCAGATGAGGTAAGAAGGGGAATCTCAATCAGGCTTGGATATGCAGCGACAACGCTCATGAAGTGTACAAAATGTCCAGAACCGCAGGCATACACAACATCCCACATGGCAAAGGATGGAAAGTGTCCGAAATGTCAAGGAGAGTTGGAAACTCTCCGTGAGATATCGTTTGTAGACAGTCCTGGTCACGAGTCCTTGATGGCAACATGTCTTAGTGGGGCAAGCCTCATGGATGGCGCAATCCTTGTTATAGCAGCCAATGAGCCCTGTCCAATGCCACAGACCTCTGAACACCTCCGCGCCCTAGAGATTATTGGCGTTGAGAAGATAATCATCGTTCAAAACAAGATCGAACTGGTTTCGAAAGAAGAAGCCATGGACCACTACAATCAGATCAAGGCCTTTGTCAAGGGCACAACAGCTGAAGATGCACCAATAGTCCCTGTTTCTGCGGTGTTTGGAGCAAACACAGACCTGCTCATCCAGAAGATAGAGGAAGTGATTCCGACTCCTGAGAGAAATGCAGATGCGGTCCCAAAGATGTTTGTGGCCAGGTCATTTGATATCAACAAGCCAGGAAGTCTACCAGACCAGCTGCGAGGCGGCGTTGTTGGTGGCTCCATTGTCAGGGGCGTTTTGACGGTAGGGGATGAGATAGAGATAGCACCAGGATCTCGAGGAGAGAAAGGATTTCATCCGATTCGAGCAAAGATAACTAGTCTGCTCTCAGGAAGTGGAAATGAACTATCTGAGGCGCGACCAGGGGGCCTAATTGGTGTTGGAACCGCTCTTGATCCTGCGTCTACTCGTGCAGACAGGCTTGTAGGAAATGTCGTTGGTAGAGTCGGCAAGATGCCAAAGACCATTGACAAGCTAATGATCGAGCCTATTCTGATGGAGAGGGTTGTGGGAATGGAGTCCGAGAGAGATGTAGGGAATCTCAGACATAATGAGCCCCTCATGCTTGTTGTCGGGACTGCAGCCACTGTGGGTGTGATTACTAGACTTCATGGAAAAGAGATTGAGCTTGAACTCAAGAGACCTGTGGCTGTGGAGAAAGGACAACGGATTGCCATTGGACGAAGAGTCGAGAACAAGTGGCGACTCATTGGGTATGCAGAAACTTGAAGGAAAAGCTCGTGAACAAAGTGGTCATTCTTGTCGTGGTTGATACCAACTTCCTAACTGTGCCTCCCCAGTTTAGCGTAGACGTCTTCTCTGAGGCTGAAACGATTCTGGAACAACGAGTGGAATTCGTGGTCCTTGATTCTGTTTTAGAAGAAATCAACAAACTTGCGAAAACAGCAAAGGGTAGTGATAAGCGAGCCTTTCGAATCGCTTTGGAACTCGCTGAGAATTGCAGGAAAGTAGATGTTCAAGACACGCTTGCAGAAATGACTGTTGATGACCAGCTAATAGAATACACCGCCCAGGCTGGCGGCGTGTTGGCAACAAATGACAAGGACCTGCGGGCCCGTGCGCGAACGCAGGGGCTTCCTGTGTTGCTTCTCAGAGGCAGGAAGCGGCTTGCTCTCGAAGGAGAAGTTTCATAGACCTATTCACAATCTTTTTATGTTTACCAAATTGTTGCACCGCTGAGCCGTCGGGTCCAGACTAATGCTTCTAGGCGATAGTCTGATTATTCTATGATTGTCCAGGTCGGTGATTAAGATATACAGCGTTGTCACAGTAAGAGATGTCGTCCGAATTCCTCCAAAGGAGTTTGGTTCTCAGATAGAAGATGCGGCAATGGTCCATTTACGCAAGCAGCATGAGAATGTCCTAGACAGAGATGTTGGACTCATGATTGCTGTCATTGGTATCGATGAGATTGGTCAGGGACGACTCATGCCAGGTGACGGTGCTACCTATCATTCTGTCACCTACAAGGTTCTCGTGTTCAAACCAATTAGAGGAGAGCTTGTGGAAGGGAATGTGGTTGAGCTGATGGACTTTGGGGCATTCATCAGGATGGGGCCCCTAGACGGTCTCTGTCACGTCAGCCAAATATGTGATGATTTCATTACTCAAGACTCTAAGGGCAGTGCGTTGTTGGGTAAGGAGACCGGAAGGACCCTTGCTGAGGGAGATAGTGTCAGGGCACGTATCACTTCAATCAGCTTCGAGTCTGGCAACAGATCCGGAAAGCTGGGTCTTACTATGCGGCAACCATTCCTGGGCAAGATTGGCCCACAGAACTCATGGGTAGAGGATGATGTCAGAAGTGCCCGTGGGGAGAAATCAAAGAAAGACAAGAAGAAGTAGCTGAGGAGATTCCATGGCAAAACAAAGAGCCTGTAGGTCCTGCCATTTTCTGACAAATGAGGACCAGTGTCCCAACTGTAAAAGTACTAGTCTGTCTACTTCATACACTGGAATTGTGGTGATTCTCCCAGGGCGAGAAAAGAACGAAGATCCACGAAATAGCTCATACATAGCTGAACGGCTTAACATTGACAGACCTGGCAAATACGCTCTGAAGGTTCGCTAGACAGTGATTTCAGATTGTCTGTGGTGAAAGCTTTATTAGACAATCCAAGGTCGAATGGCTGACTCACCTCAGAAGTCAGTCCAGATGCAAAGAGTGATACCAATGAAGATTGAGATTCTTCAAGAGAAAGAGAACAGACCTCTCGCTAGGAAAGAGATAGACTTCAGAGTGGAACATATCCGTGGAACCACTCCTAGTAGGGCTGACGTGAAGGCTAAGATAGTGGCTCAGTTTGATGCAGATGCAGACTCAGTGGTCATCCGAAGCCTCGACACCAAGTTTGGTGCTGGAATGACAGAGGGGTCTGCAAGGATATACGCTGATCCCGAGCAGATGAAGAGGGTCGAGCTTAATCACATTGTAAAGAGGCATGAGGCAAAGAAAGCAGGAGAGGAGTCTTAGATGGCGCACAAAATGTACAAGGTAGACTCCAAGACTGGAAAGGTCACACCCAACAAGAGAACCTGCCCTCGATGTGAGAAGGGGACCTATATGGCTGAACATTTTGATCGCTTCGCATGCGGCCGCTGTGGATACACAGAGTTCAAGCGTAAGGGTCAGAAGTAGCCTTCAATTTCTTGATTATTGTACATTTTCGCATGTTTAGTGAGTCCTGTATGATTACTCGCCAACGATTGCCATCACCCATCTCACAAACAGAAGGACTCCCATGATTACAGTGAGGAGGATGTCAACTCCAAGGACACCTGGTATGAAGACTTCAGCCGACGCGGCAAGAAGTAGTGCGATTGGGAAAGTGACTATGAATGGAAGGGTGGCTATGGTGAGGGATACCTCTTCACTGGACACCATGGCGTTGACCAGAAGCAAGATCCAGACTGCATAGATTGCAATCAACAATGAGACTTCTACAAGCACTTGCATTTCTATCCCTTCAAGATTTTCTTGGTCAGAACTCCGTGCGCACTAGTGGCTATATCTTCCTCGAGTTTCTTGAGAGATTGACACTTAGGGCTTTTTAAGTTCCTATACGAACCCCTGCTCTAAAAGGTGTCATTCTGCCAAGAACTGAACTATAGTGCGGGTTCAAAATGCAATGAGCTGCTGAATGGATTTCTGGCAAAAACACAGGCACCCATCTTTGATTGAAATGATACAGCGGCAAAAAGAATCATTTAGCAACAAGCCATTTACTCC
>JBHLRP010000107.1:0-5730 GCA_048882485.1 Candidatus Thorarchaeota archaeon | reverse complement strand
TTCAGAAAGACAGATTCAGATTCATCCAGATATCCCTGTTCATATAGAGCAACACCAAGACCATTCATCAATGATGAGTTATTTGGCCACATTTGTGCGGCTTGTCTAAATACCACTTCTGATTCTTTCCATTGGGACTGGGCTCCCAAAGATGATCCAAGTCCAAGCCAATTATCTGGATCATCTGGATTCAAATCAAGAGCCTCTTTGAATGCGACTTCTGCCTCTTCCCAGTTATGTTGAAGCGCTAGACAATCACCCAGATCCTTCCAAAGCTCTGCATCATCAGGATTCTTCTGAACTTGATCTCTTAGCCCTTCCTCCCTCTTTTCAAGATCTTCAGGAATCATCCCAATCCCTTTCATTTTTGTTGTATCTGAGAAGATAATCATTATGTTTTAGCTGCAAAGCCATTGGAAAGGATAGTTATCCTACAAGAGTGCGTTGGTCGCATCTTGTTCCATCCTTTCTCTTTTCTATTGCTGTGATGAGTGCTCTTAATTTACGATTTGTAACCCTGATGTCGACTAGGGCTATTTTCAACGATTGCAGCTATTCTTTCGGTGGCGGGTATTGAGCAATCATCGGCTCATCATCTTCAATACCCATCTCGCTTACTATGTCATTGGGATAGACATCCATCTTGGACCTTAGCGCAATAATGATGCCATCATGTTCTGTGCGAATGAAGCCATCACCAATGGACCTGCCATGGATATCGGTGAACTTGGCGATAGGGTCTCCAGCCTTCACAAGATCACCAGGATTCACCAGAAGCTTAACAATGCCAGATTCAGGCGCACGTGGATGCTCGATTCTCCTAACTCGATATGGAGGTTTTTTGATACCAAAATCGGATATCTCCTCCATTGGGCTATCTAGCATACCTGCCCATCTCAGGACATTTCGTGTAGCCTTAATTGATTCAGCAACAATCTCCGGAACAAGTACATTATTACTTCCCAGCTCTACAGTAAATGCAGGTCTTCGCAGAGAATTGAGTACGGCACCAGAAGCAGATCGATGATATTTCAAATTGATGTACTTCTTGGCAGGGAAGTCAGCTGACCAGACCATTCCGAACGCCTCTACCATGCCCTTCTGCTGTTCAGCCAGTTTCTCAGCTTCTTCTTTGTCTGAATCATCCTTGTAGAAGATGCGATCAAGAATCGAGTAGGGTATTGATCTCAACGTATGATTATGGAAGTCAAGATGAAAATCGGCATACTTGTCGTAATAGTCATAGAGCTTCTTTGCGACCTGCTCATAGGGCTTTGGAAACTGCTTGTCTTCATCATCCTCTTCCTTTTTGGCAAACCTCCCCTCTGGGAAAGTTCTGTTGGGATCCCTCTCATCGTAATCTGGGTGTCGTGCATAGCGACGAAAGCCTGCTGGATTCTGTGTGGGAATAGCCACAACTGTGCCCTTCAGTGATTTGGCCAAGTCCACGGTCACCACTTCATGAATGATTGCGATTCCAGTCAGCTCATTTCCATGAATATTCGCCGTCAAGAAGAAGGTAGGACCATCCTCGGTTCCCTGTGCGATTATCACTGGTATCTGATCAGCAATCCCCGTTGGCAAATCCATGGCGTCGATGTGGCCATAGGTGAGCTTGCCGGGTGAGCTCGTCGCGGTTCCTATAGTTATGGACTTCATTATAGTATCACGAAAGCACATCAATCTGTGTGCGTCTTTAATCCTTCGAAATGCGTCCATGTAGTTAGTTATATCAGCAATCAATTAGCATTTTACTGCATGGCTTCATCTACCTCTCGAATACGAGCTTTAGATGTTGGGAGCTTCCCCCTAGATGCCGAAATGTCTAGGTATGTGGAAGGAGCGCGTATCATCGAGAAAGATCCAAAGGCTGAACATGAATCTGCATCCTATTTTATCGCTAAACATAATGAGGCCTATCGATTGAAAGCAGAAGCAATGGGACCAGATTTGTCAGTCACAAGCTTCGCTCAGTGCAGAGGTATGATTGCTCAGTATCTCGAACCCCTCTTTATGGAAGTGACTGGTGAATCAAACCAGGAATCAGAGAAGTTGCTAACCAAGTCCAACGCTCAACGGGTAGCTGCCGAAATTGCAATTGGTCAGGTTTCTTTGGATTCAGTCCCCAGCAAAGTGGCAGAAGTAGTCGCGCTGGAGAGAGGCTCTGAGGAGCTAAGCAAGGTACTTGGTGTAGACAAAGTATTGTATAAAGCATCGATTACGGGACCTTTGGAGCTTACTTTGAATTTGCAGAGGCTTGCTGGATTTCCACGCAGTTATGATCAGAAGCTAATGAATTTCTTCACTGACTTGGTTGAGAGATATGTTAGAGGCGCACTGATTTCCTCCCCGTACGTAAAGCCAGTAGTCATCACACTTGATGAACCTTCTTTTGGTTTGGAAGGTCTCGGGGATTTCTTCACGGATACGAAGAGCAATGAATCACTTAACCATATGATCTCATGTTGGGACAAAATCTATGCCAATGTGCCAAGCGGTGTATATCGGGGACTGCATCTTCACACATCACCCTTTGAGCATTCATTTGCTGCAGGATGGAATCTTCTTGAAGCCCATGTGGGCGTCTACATCGATCCTGAGTGGCTTGTCGAGAATGATAAGTATGTTAGAGCAGCGGTCATAAGAACCGATGGACCTTCGTTCTCTGCAGATGTTGATTTGAAAGCTGCATGGGATGAGATAAGGGGAGGTAGCTTCGAGAAATACCTTCAGAGTCAGTCTGAAATGCGCGGCTACCTGAATGATAATCTCGAGCTATATGGAACTGATAGGGTTCCCTTTGCAGGCCCAGAATGCGGCCTAGGTCCTTGGGACTGGCAACACGGTGCTGAAATGGCCCTATCCAACCTCAGGACTCTTAGGGGCATACTAGCTGAGTAGCTAGGAGAGAATCATTCCTCAATATTCGCAAGTCGCTTTGCTAGTTTCTTCTTCTCCTCAATATCGCTTAATCTACTGATCATAATCCTCTGTGCCTGTGGAGACCCCGCTCCATGCATGGACTCAGTCAGATATCCCACAGCAGCTCTGCCCAGTGTGAGATTCTCGATCAATCGCAGCATTTTGATTCGGTCCTCTGTGCTCACATTCTCTGCCCCACCAAGATATCTCTCGATTATCTCACGAGTTTCAGGATTACTCATCTCCTTTGCACTGGGGCACGTTACAAAGAGGCCTCCCGCAATATCCTGCAATAGCCTGGATATCTCATATGGGAATCTTGTAACATTTTGCTTGCATACATTTGCCAAGAGAATATCAACTAGATAGTTGCCAGCCGGAGTCTGCTCCCCTGCGGCGGAACATGCAATGCCGCAAGAGAATAGCGTTTCGTTGAGATGGGTCATCTCCGTTATCTTATCACGGATATGAGAGGCTTTCGGGACACCGTTGTATTCAGCAATGCTAGCTGCTGCTCCAATGAGAACGTCGCCAACTCCAACTTTGCATCCACCATAGCTCTGCCGGTGATAGGCTGCAAATGACTCGACTAATCTTCCGCAGAATTCGCTTTCACCATTCATGAAGATGCATTCATTGGGCACAAAGACATCATCAAAGACAATCAAACATTCCTGACCTCCATAGACTGGATTTCCGCAGTCGATGTCACCAGCGTCGGTTTCGTCAAGTCTTCGAAGATCACATGATTGTCGACCATAGTAGTATGTTATTCCTTCAGCGTCTGCAGGAACAGCACAACAGATGGCATAGTCTTTGTCTTCGTTTCTCATGGCTAATGTAGGCATTATGAGATGCTCGTGTGAGTTCACAGCCCCTGTTTGATGAGCCTTCGCTCCCCGTATCACCACACCATCTTCTCGTCTTTCAACTACATGAACATAGACATCCGGGTTCTTCTGTTCAGAGGGCCGCTTGCTTCTATCACCCTTTGGATCAGTCATGCAACCATCAATGACAAGGTCTTGGGCTTCAGCATCCTTCACATAATTGATGAATCTTTGATGATAGTCAGTCCCCAGCTTCTTATCGATTTCATAGGTTGTCAGATAGACAGCGTTTAGGGCATCCATGCCGACGCAGCGCTGAAAGCAGGTACCGGATTTTTGACCAAGCACACGCAGCATTTTTACCTTGTTCTGAAGGTCTTCGGTGCTATTGTGCAAATGACAGAATCGGTTTATTTCTTCGCCCGTTATGACAGATCTAGTTGTCATCAGTTCTTTATTGTCTTCGTCATGTGCCAAGTCATAAGTGAGAGCAACGGAATTGATTGAAGCTTTGATAATAGGGTGTTCGATTGGATCCTCAATTCTTTCGCCAAGAAAATACACCTTGAGTGGCTTTCTTTTCTTGAGGCTAGCTCTGTATTCATCTCCGGTCATCAGTGCCATGAAGCATTTCTCCTGATTAACTGGTTTATACTGTATCTTTCCTCAACCTTAAGAGGTCTATTATTGAGGGTAAGAAAATGAAACTGGCAGTCCAGATACCGCATCGACTCCTAATTGAGGCAACCGAATATGGCACTTAGCATGGATTCTACAATCGAATTAAACACTGGAGTGAAAATCCCAGTATTTGGTTTAGGAACATATCTCTCTACAGGCGCAGGGACATCTACTCTTGTTGAAGGGGCTCTAGAACTTGGCTACCGTCACATAGACACTGCGGCATTCTATGAGAACGAGAGGGAGATTGGCGAGGCTGTTCGCAAGAGCGGATTCGACCGTGAAGAGATTTTCATCACGACAAAACTCTGGAATGATGATCACGGATATGACAATGCATTAGCAGCTTTTGAAGCCAGTCTTGACAAACTGGGTATGGATTATGTGGACCTCTACCTCATTCACTTTCCCGTTTATGGAAAGCGTCAAGAATCATGGAGAGCGTTGGAGCGGATTCTTGAAAATGGTGGAGCCAAGGCTATCGGTGTTAGCAACTACATGGAGTGGCACCTCAATGAACTCTTGGATCACTGTGAATCTGCTCCAACTGTGAACCAGGTGGAGTTTCATCCATTTCTCTATCAGAAGCATCTCCTTGACTTCTGCAACTCGAAAAACATCCGCTTGGAAGCTTATAGCCCGCTGACAAAGGGACGCCGCCTCAATGATAAGAAGCTCACCGATGTGGCGAGAGAGTACGATAGAACGCCTGCTCAAATTCTAATTCGATGGTCTTTGCAGCACAACTTGATTGTCATTCCGAAGTCATCAAATCTTGATAGAATAAAAGAAAATGCGGACGTCTTTGACTTTTCAATTTCAAACGAAGACATGGAGCGGCTGAACGCACTTGATGAGGACTTTAGATCCAGCTGGGATCCTAGTAGGGTCCCTTGAATCTATTTGAAAATGGTCCATGGGATACTCTATGCATGAATTGCCTGAAAAAAGGAAGAGATGATGGGCCGCTCCTGAGAAGCTCCCATCAAGATGATATTTGATGCGTTTCTAGGAATTAATATCGACGACGTCTGTCGCGACCGCCACCATAGCCGCCGCCACGCCTATCTCTTCCGCCATAGCCACCACGTCGGTCGCCACCATAGCCACCGCCGCCTCTTCCACCGCCGTAGTCTCTACGACGTCGAAAGTCTTCATGCTCTTCAGCAGACATGTCGTTGTCCGTATTGACCTCTTCGATAGCTTCCTCTGCATCAGAAAGCTCACCATATTTGCCAATATTCAATCTTAGATTTCCTTTGAATAAGCCCGTGTACCCATTCTTTAGAAGGTAGGT
>JBHLRP010000106.1:0-5807 GCA_048882485.1 Candidatus Thorarchaeota archaeon | reverse complement strand
CTCCTTGACATTGAACGCACAAAGTCCTCGTTTACGCTCTTTCCAGTCCCAATCATCACGAACTGAAGAACGAATATAAGAGGAACAATTATGGCTAGCCATCGGCTGAATACACTACCGGAAAAGAGCATCCAGGTGAGCACCCACAAAGGCGCTGCAAATGTGTGGATGACTTTCCGTGTCACAACTGTAGAGAGCTTGCCGCTCTTCTCGATAGCAGCATTGATCTGGACGAGCATCAGTATCACGATGAACGAGATGACAAATGCAGCAATATCCCAGACCAGCTCCAAGCCAGGTAAAGGATTGAATACCACGACTTTTTTCCTCCTAGAAGGTTCATTAATGTGCTCTCTATCCAACCTAAAAACTGTCTGGAAAATAGAATCTGGACGAATAATACCGACCCGCCTGAAATCGGTAGGATAAATACATTCTCCGCCTCCAGTGTATGCTTCACAATAGTTAAATCAGAGGGCCGCTGTCTTCTTGATGGTGATTTCCAATGTATGTGGGTGAAAGCGTCAGACTCAGGCGATTAGAACTAGAAGACGCTGATGCAATTATGACCTATTGGAACCAGTACGAACTGCGTCAGTATTTGCCTACTCCGCTACCTACCAGTAGCGATGACATGTCACAATATATCAAGTCAGCAAATGAGGCATTCAGCAAGAGAAGTAAGTTTACTTTCGGTATAGAAGCAAAGGAAGACTCCACTCTCATTGGTATCATTGACTTGGCAAACATCAGCTGGATGAGCCGAAACGCAGAGGTCAGTATTTTCGCGCTATTCCACCCTGACTATAGAGGGAAAGGCTATGGAAAAGATGCACTTGTTGTCCTTCTTGACATGGCTTTTTCAGTCCTGAACCTACACACTGTGTATCTTTGGGTCGCCTCTTTCAATAATCGTGCAATAGGGTTCTATGAGAGAGTTGGGTTCAAGACTCAGGGAAAACTGAGGGATTTGGCTTTCAGAGATGGTCAACATCATGATGTAATCATCATGGACATATTGAAGTCGGAGTTTCTTGAGAAGTATGGCGTTCTTCCCAAGAAATAGTCACATCTCGAGTCCGCTTGGATCTTTCCAAACATCAGTATTCAGATAGGCAACAAAGAGCGGCTTGCTAAGTCCAGGTCGAGTAATCCACATGATAAATGGTCGATTTATTATGTAGGGAGGAGCCTCCGAGATGGCAGCTCCAAGCATCGCCACCACTGCGGCTACGCTCTTGACTCTATAGCCCTCTTGATTCATCTTCAGTTTCGTTTGTTGGAGAGCCTGTTGAATGAAATAGAAAGGGAACCGATCCTGTGGAATCATTAACTGCAGGTTGATCAGCCACTCCAATTCACCTTCTTCATTCAAGTCAATCATAGGAAACACAATTGCCTCATAATCCCGTTCCACTGGAGTCATGTTTTGTAGGATTTCTTCGACATAGGTGACCATATCGAACCCTGATGGGACCTTATCAGCCATCATCATATAGACAACATCTTGGTCCCCTGTTTCCAGAGCCACGACAAGATTGGTGCTTCCTCCCACAGTATTGAACGTGAATCCTGTATCCATTCTGACTCCTGAATACTTGTTGCCATCATCTGTAACTACAGATGTTTGCATCCCTTTAACCAGCCAAAGACCGAGCAAATCAAGCTTGGCTGCGGCGCCAAATCCATTCTCATCGAAGGGGTCGAGTTGGATATCAAAATCGTGTTCCTTCAGCCACTTTTTGACCACTTCAATATCAATGTGTGCGACACACTCGATTTCCGTGATAGTTGGAATCTCTTCTCTGCAGGGAGTATAGAATCTTTCTAGGAAATCTCGTTGGATGATCTTGACTGGGTTCCATCCTGAGGAATCTATGACGAATTCTTCAGCTTCCTTGAGCGCTGCTGCTATAGGATAGGTCACTATGGTGGATGTCTTGTCTGTGAGGTTCTCCTCATCCGTCATGAGTTTCTCCTCCGAGTGACAAAAGCTGTCACACTGTCTTTTGAGTCTTCAGGCAAATGAAGGTGCAAGTCAGGGTCAATATGCAATGCCGAATACCGACACATGTCGGGAGAGTTCATAAATGATTAATGTGACTTGTCTAGGTATGCCGCTATTCGAAGTTGTATTTAGAGTGAAGTATGACAATCCCCTCAGTGAAATCACGAAAGACAATCCAGCAGTCAAGATCTTTCAGTGGTGTAATGATCGCCATGACATCATGGAACTCGTCCTGCCGAAGAAAGAAGACTATGGACAAATACGTAGTGACATGTCAAAAGCAGTGGAGATAGTGGATGAGATACATAATGGTGCTAACACGCATGTCATCACCAGAATGTGTGCCTGTGGAGGACCGGGGACAGTGCAGAACTATCTCGGTGATCCTAGTCTGCTATTGATACCGCCTATCGCCTATGAGAACGGCTGGGAACATCTTAGACTGATTGCATTCAAACACGAGAATGCCAAGAAACTCCTAGAGAAGTTGAAGAGTGATGGTTTTCAGGTGGAAATCATTAGAAAGAAGCCATTTGATGGTTATATCGCCAGCTCTCTGACGCTCACAACAGATGCATTGTTTTCCGGCTTAACAGAAAAGCAGGTACATGCACTTCTGACAGCCTACGCTCAGGGCTACTTTAGATTTCCCAGAGGTTCAGATCTTCAGACAATTGCATCTAAAGAAAAAATCTCTAGAACGACCTTTCTGGAGCATTTGAAGAAGGCTGAGAACAAGATAATCACGGCATTGATTCCACACATCCAGCTGTTTCGCCGTATTCCTCAGGAACGAAAGGAAACTTTGGGAGTTCTTTGTGAAGCTAGCTAGGCAAGTCTGCCAAAGCTCATAAGATGTCTGATTGCCGCTATTCGAAGATCCGATTTATCGGATAAATGACATCCTATGAGCTGCAGCAAGTGAGTCTGACTTTCTCCGTTCTAGTTCGCGAAGCGCCTTTTCTTGAGCTAGATGCTTCCGAATCTCTCTAGCTTGCTCATTTTCTTGAACTATCTGCTCGGAACTGACAGCTTCATCGCACTCGATGAGTTCAAGGGATTCCGTCTCTGAGATTGTTTGTTGCTTTGTTGTGCATGCCATTTCTATCACAACTACTACTGAAGCTAGAAATTGCATAACTTTTGTACCGACATGTGACGGGAGTCTGTCCGAATGCGTTAGAACGAGCTGTAATATACTCGTGCCGCTTTTGAAACTGTGATTGGATTGAGAGCCTCACAGGTTCAGATTTGTGCCATTCTGAGCATCTTCTTTCTTGTGGGCACTGCAATTGTGGGAAAAGCAAGTACAACCACGCAGAGTCAAGTTCTAACCTACTGGTACACTGGTGAGAGTTTCGATGTGAACGAGGATGATGATTGGATTCCTTTCTTTTCATTGACCGATGTCCCACATTCTTTGCCCCTAAGAGGCTTCATTTCGGATACTAGAAACTACTTCCTAGATTTCGGTGCGGTTGATTGGCTATCTGATTGGATTGAGTATTACTATGAATTCTGGCCCGTAGCTGAGTATGAGAAGACATTGATGGATGATGATATTGTTGGGCAACTTGAGTATCTATACGAAGCTATGACGGCTCGACTTGCTAAACCACACTCCTATGTTGATGAGGCTAGAAACCATAGCGCATTGGACTACGTGAAGAGGTTGGATGGGACGTATGACGTGTTTGTACCGCTCATCGTGATGTATGGCCTAGATGATATCTATGATGACTCTGGAATACGCGAGTGGGCAGTGCATTCTGATATCATTGAGAATGCTCTGAACGAGGCGTTCCCTCTAATTGAATGGGACACAGAGCTTTTTTGGTATTATTATGAAAATGCTGCTGACTTCGCAGACCTCATGGGCGAAAAGACTGCAGACGAGGCAATCTGGATCGATGAGGACTATATCTCTCGATGCGATGTGATTCTACATGATATCATATCCACATATCCGGGATATGACGACTATGACTTCGTCTTGCCTACTTTGATTATGCTTCAAGAATACACATTGATGGCATCGCTCTATGATCCGCCTATTGCTGTAGGGGGACTGGGTCGCCTACCATCGGTTTTCCCAGAGGTTGACTCATGGTGCTTGAACGGTAGAGCTGTAACGTCATACTTCTATGCAGGGAATCCAGACCAGCCCCGTGCATCGATCACTCCTACCGTGGTTCACGAATTGGGACATTGCATTGGACAGACTGACATTCACGCGGAATTTGGGTGGTTCACTGCGTCGTCAAGCATAAGCACCATGGGCGCATATCAACAGAACACAGACTTTGATCATCTTGACAAAGACCTGATCAATAATGCGCAGGGACTTCAGCTCTGGGGACGCTACTTAGACGAGATCAGCTACTTCTCAGGCTTCATGCTGAATTCAGCTCAACATGATGAACTTGAAGCACTGGAGGAGGATCTCTCTTCAGTTCCGAGTCTACTAGTCGATTGTGAATTGGACACACTGAAGCTGCTCTTCAGCGATACAGAGTGTTTGCTCACTCAACTCTCTGCCGAGTTAGGTGAGCCCCGTAAATCTGATGGATGGACAGAGTATTCACCAACCTTGGATGTAAAGGTAGACTGGATTGTGGGTCCTGGTATTCCTAATGCGTATGGTGTTGCTGAATCCATCGAGGCACAGATAGACACTGTGCGCGAGATAATACCATTCATCAACACTACCCTCCCCACGGCTCGATACAATGTGAATATTGACGTTCATGTCACTAATGATTCCTATAATGAGGCAGTCCTGCAATTCTGGGGTCGAAATATGGTTGAATCAGAAACGAGTGCGTTCGACCCGGATGAGGTGCCTGTTGATGCTTTCTCAACTTGGCCACGTAACCGAGTCTTCCAGACTCAATCAGGATATGCCATTAATGGATGCACCATTGAACAGTGGTTGGATGATAATCCATTCACATCAGAAGATCCAGATAAGGTCCATTATAGGTTCTATATGCTTAATCTGGCAAATCTGACGCCCATTGTTGGAGATGATATACCCTTGGAGTCTATAGTTTTGACAATAGTTGGCGGGATTACTGTTGTGATTATTGCAGGAGCCATTATGTGGAGAAAAGAGTACAAGTAGTCAGAGTCCATTTGATACATAGACATTCAAAATATGCTTATTTTTCGATGCGTCTTGGACGGGTAAGGAAAGGACAATGACGAATAGAATTAGACTCCAGGTGATTGCAGTTTTCCTACTCGCTGCATTTACTGCTGCATTTGCAGGTCCTCCTCTCGTCGATGCGGAAACTCCCACCAAGATTGTTCTGAGGTATAATCAGGGAACACAGACTCTTTTTGTCAATGTCACTCACCAGGTTCCCAATCCGGGGAATCACTATATTGAGCTAATAGAGGTCTTCAAGAATAGTGTTTTTCAGCTTAACAGAACGTATCCCGATCAACAGTTCAATTTCGGACGCAATGACACCTTCTCCATAAGCGCTTCAAACGGCGATAATCTCACCGTCATTGCTACATGCTCCAGAGACGACTTTCTTTCAAAGTCAATTATCGTTTCAGACTTCACTGAAACGACCACAACATCTGATAGCACATCACCTGCACAGACTACTACAACGGAACCTACGGCTCCTCCTGAACCAATAGAGCCCTTGGATCCATCCATAGCTGTCGGCGTCGGATTTGCTGGCGCGGTTGTCTTCATAATTGCCTTTGTGATGTACAAGGAGGGGTATATCACACAGATTACACAGAGGGTACGTCCCTAGTCCCACAGGATGACTGGATTGTG
>JBHLRP010000105.1:0-6111 GCA_048882485.1 Candidatus Thorarchaeota archaeon | reverse complement strand
AGGAATGGGTAATAGTGCGGCAGCGGGAACACGTTCCTTGGAAATACTCTGTGATTTGTGAGGAATATGTTGATGCGTTCCACCCAACGGGCGTTGATCATGTCCTCAGAATAGCTGCTTGGGTCTTCTACTGACAAAGAATCGAGTTCCGACAGGATTGGCGAGAATATCTCTCTCTGAACCTGATCAAAGGAAAAGCCCTTTACTTTGGAGGTCTTGTCCTCTGCTATTCTACGGTAGAGTTCTGCAAGGTCATCAGAGCCAGGGACAGAGTACATCGCCCGTTGAAACTTGATTATTCGGGCCATCTCCGATGCTAGTCTTCGCTCCTTCTCAAGAACTGTGAACACATGAATGAAATTCGTGCTGTCCCATGACTCCGCCTCAAACCAATCCTTGTAGTTCATGATGGTCGCACGGTAATCCTTAGGCATCCGTAGCTCATGGGGACTTGTTATGCTCCAGATGTTGAAGAACACAAAAGGCAGATAGTCTACAGCCATCTTCTGTTTTATGCGATAGCTTGGGAAGCAGTAGTTGCCATCCAAGACTATCAGGTCAGGATTGAAGACTCCCCGTCCTTTCTGTGAGGCAAACTGGGTAGTGGACTCGGTTATCATCTCAACAGTCTGGGCAGGTGTCAGCGGCTGGAATGCTCGCGAACGCGCAAGATGGAGTTCTTCAGAGAGCGGAAGATAGTATGCAGTCCCTGTTTTCTCAAGGGAGAAGGCGGTTTCAAAGCCGCCCCCGTTTCCAAGAGTGAGATGCTGCATGGCTTGGAACAGGTCCTGATTGGTATGATTGATGTCGATGACGAGGACCTTCAATGGTGGGTTTTGCGATAGTCCCCAAACAGCAAGGTTCAGCGAGATTGGAGTCTTTCCACTACCGCCCTTGTTACTGGTGACAATCGTAGTCAATGGTTTCTTCATGATAGTATCCACCCCAGTATGTACTCAAGTACGGTGCCCCATCCTATGTACAGGATGACATCTGTGATGATTTGAATTACAACAACGCCAAGAAATGCTGTGAGTAGTTTCTTGATGATCCCCCTAGGTGATGCGATCCGCGCGAGGTCACTCTTTGACCTCTCCAGCAAACGAATGTCTGATTTCATGTCCCTTGTGGCATCCTCAAGCTTCGCCCTCACATAGCCAGCATCTCTTGATAGGAGCGCCTCTTCGACCAGAATCATCTCGTTTCTCCATCTGCTCATGTACTCTGTCAGTGAGCCGGCGATTCGAATTCTATTGGCTTCGACCATTGTTTCATAACGGCCAACTTCATAGACCACTACCTTGATCACGCTGGCAAGCACAACGAATGTGCCGAAACTCAACGCGCTGCTTATGAAGAAGCCAATATTGAGGACTGGGCTTTCAGGGAAGAACTCTTGCAGGATTGAGAAACCAGCCAGTCCACTCAGCTTGTAGAGGGCGATGAAGACCAGCAATCTGACTGTGAGAGATAGTCTTGACAGGCTTAATCTCCACCATGAAACGGTTGGAGTTCCTCCAGCACTGAATGACTTGTGGATGAACACTGAGAAGATAATCCCTCCCGTGTTCAGGATGAACATGAGTGCCATGAGAAGCAGGCCAAGACCAAAAGTCACTCGAACCCAACCTGTCACTCCCATGACTCCATCGGCGACTGCTTCCAGTGCGCTCTGAAGAGCGATAAAGTCCCAGTCAATGAATGACTGTTCTATCTGCTGCATGAGCTCATTATGAGTGAGGAGATATCCAAAGAAGAACACTCCATAAAGAGCGATTGCAACTACAGACCCAACATTGACTGACATGAACAGATTTTCAATGCGGCTGTCATGCGCGGTCCTATGGGTCGTAACCATTCCCTATACCCCGTGGCGTGCGGCTGGTAAAAGAGTACTATTAACAGCTAACTGAGTATATTTAAGGGTATGATGTAGGAACTTTGACCTGTATATAAACTGCTGATGAATTCCTTCGCTTTTAGATGTCAAGGAGGAGAGTCAGGAGCCCTCGAGGTTTTATTTTAGCGTTGATAATCCTGTTCTTTTCCAATTTGACCTGCTCCTCGATTGGAGTTTCATCTGCTCTCGCTGGCGTCACTTTCTTGATGTCAAACCCAAAATCGAGCTTGCATTCCTGCTCCACATCTGAGGAGTTCCACAGTCTGACAGCCAGCTCTTCCCTCTCTTCACACTGCTTGAATGCTGACAACTCAATGCACTGTGGCTCTATGTGTAGGTAGCTAGCACTGTGAACTCCTCTCGCACCTTCTTTCCCGGGGGTAAGTACGGCGGTCATAGGAAGAAGGAACGCTTCAGAACTGGAGAGGATTTCCTCGTGCTGACCTCCGACATGTGGAGTGATGGCATACTCGAATATCTGAAGGCCCAGGCATTGTCCTCCGGGGGTTTCCAATATTGGCCCTGCAGCATCCCTTCGAGTAGTCAGATTCCCTTTTGATAGCCATCCAACGGACCTCAGAGTGCTAAGAGCAATCGTGCCTCCCTGCTCCTCTAGAATCTCAAATTCAAGCAAGCCTCTGGTCGTAATTGTGATCCCTCGAGCATCAGAGCTCAAGGACACAAATCTTCGCATTGGATAGGTCGGTGCAACAGGCTGCTTCCAATCAGAGTCATCATCTAATGGTCGGACAGGCCTGTCCGTAAGGTCAAAAGCGCTGTCAGCAAGCACTGTCTTCGCATTCGTACCGCTGGGGAAGAGAACCCTCAGTCTATGGTCTTCAGCCTGATTTATGAACTCAGTGACTACCTGCAGTGTAGGACTGTTGGCATGCATTGCAATTTCCGTTGCAAATTCACAGAGAATAGTTTCTTCAGATCGTCCTTCATTTCCGGGCAGCGCATTTATTGGCAACTCAAGAGCTCCCGATATTAACAAGGAACCTACCAATGGGCCGGTCTGAATAACCTCAATATCGAAATTCAAACTGCTAGAACGGATGGATGTATCTGACGTTATGGGATTATAGTCGTATTCATCGCCAACATCTCCAGAGTCTTCCCATTCTAGGAGGCCCTCATACTCCTCTCCATTCCTCTTGTCAGTCAGCTTGATTGTGCCATTTGATGAAGCTTTCACCTTGATGAGATTGTTTTCCAAAGCGTTATTGGAGCTGCTCACCGCTCCCTCAACATTTGAAGCAGCCTCTTCAAGATCGTTCGTCAAATCCAGACGAAGCGTACCTAGACCATCAATTACAGGAACCTGCATTGCAATTGTCAGGAACTCTTCTCTATCCGCAATGAGTCTGGCATCCTCATCCTTTCGAGTTTCATGGCTAAGGAGCTGAACCGGAATTGCCTCTCCTTTTTCTGTCCTGAGTACAGGAATTCCTTTCATTTCATTCCCGGCATATGCCTTCCTAGCCCAGACCTCAACTATCTTGCTCGCAGAATTGACTCTGATTCGATAGGCTGTCGAAAGATGTGTTAGGAACTCAAGAAACTGAGGGAACATGAAGGCCAATGCACTGAAGTCAAACTCGAACTCAGTGATCACTTCTTCCCCAATCTTGATTTCTCTTGTCTGAGTTGGTGATGGATCGAAACCATAGAGCTTTACGAAGTTGATGTGAGCCTCATTCTTTGCTGCTTCCAGTGCAGTTTCAGGCTCAAGATCGTTGTCGATAAGCTGAATGTCTGCCAATCGAGTGTATCTAAAGTCTGATGCTGGCATCTCCATTATGACAATGTCATTTCGTGTTCTCGGAGAAGGATTGACCACCACTATTCCTGTAGACTCTGTTTCATGCGCTTTCACGATAGTATTGTATGCATCATCTACCAATGCCCCTGCAATCTCATCAGCCCATCTGAATCTCTGCACCATGTCATCATGGACCTCGTCTACGCTACAGCCACAGATGTCGTCATGGGGATGATTTCTCAGAAGATATTTCCACGCAAGTATGATTTGGTCTCTAGGATATGGTGAACCCAATGCATAGGCAACTGAACACCAGGGTTCAACAGTTCTCTCAAGCAACCTCTGAATATACTCGTTCATCTGCTTGAGATATATCCTGGTGGAATAGACTCCTGAAAGTAGGTTTTCATATTTAGATCTTCTAAACTCGCCGCGAAAGCGTTTGAGGCTATCTTTCTTTTTCCTTATCCTATCAATAAACATGGGAAGCGAACCGAAGATAATCTTGTCATCGTACTTCTCATTGTAGATTCGAATTACTTCCGGCACCTGGGGTTGTGGCAGCACGTGATCTGAGCCATTCATCAAGAGAACGGTGCCTATTCGTGACCATGGTTTGAGCTTCTGAACGACATCATCAAGTGTGTCTAGTGCGTCGCCAATATCCTCTGGTAGCCTGGCTGCATTTCCATATGAATAGGGCAGCCAGTGTGTCAAGACTTCGCTGCCATCTGAAGCCTCCCAGATGAACTCTGCACCGAGATCATCTATCTCATTGCCCGTTCCACGAGCAAAAATGGCAGAATTATAGTTGAACTGCGACAATATCATAGGAATCTGACTTACATGACCAAATGGGTCTGGTATATACCCAACATCTATGACTCCGCCGAACTCCTTGCCAATTCTATGTCCCATTAGAAGATTGCGGATTAGAGCTTCTCCCGAAACAAGAAACACGTCAGGCAGGACATACCACGGTCCAATATCGATGCGGCCATCTTTCACATGTCTTGTGAACCTCTTTCGTTGATGAGGCACCATTTCGAGATAGTCTTCTATCACAACGGTCTGACCATCAAATGTGAATGTCTTAAACTCAGGGTCTCTATCCAAGATGTCCAAGAGTTCGTTAACGAGATTCACAAGTCTAAGTCTGAATTGTTGAAAGGTCCTATACCAAGCCCGATCCCAGTGTGTTTCGCTTATCAGAATCGCTTCAACGTTGTCCGGCTCCATGATTAATCACCGTTAGTCAGCTGCTCCGATTCATTTTCATCCCCAATATGAATGACTCGTATGAGGTCCGCTTACTCCAATCTTTCAACCACCACGCCGCCGGGAATTTCCGACACGTAGACATCTGGAGTTTCATTAGTCTGAGATTCATATGCCTCGGAAATTTCCTCTTTGAAACCCTGTACATATTCATGAGCCACAAGGCTCAGAGTTGCTCCTCCAAGTCCTGCTCCAGTCATCCTACTTCCATACACACCCTTACAGGTCCGAGCTATGTCAACCAAGAGGTCGAGTTTGGGATGTGAAACCTCATAGAGTTCCTTTGAGCTGGCGTGCGACTCATAGAGGAGGACTCCGAATCGGCGTAGGTCGGCCTTCTCAAGTGCATCGATTCCCTCTCTGACGCGTGCATTCTCAGACACAACATGGCGAACGCGACGTGCTAATCTATCCTCTAGAATATCATCTATGGCATACAGCTGGTCTGGTCCAATGTCGCTTAGGCTCTGCAGATTCATCCCGCTCTCATTGAGCTGTTTCAACGCAGACAAGCATTCAGCTCGTCGCTCATTCAGCACATCTCCTGCTGGTCTTGACACCTTTGAGTCAGTGATAACCATCTTGAGATTCGAATTCATCTGTATGCTCTTCGTCCGAAGATTGCCGCATTTGATTGCCAATACAGAATCTTGCTGTCCGAGTTGCGAAGTGAATTGGTCCATTACACCGCATGAGATGCCGCAAAAGAGTCGTTCAGCCTCAAATGCTATCATGGCTGCAGCCCTTGGATTTAGCGTCAGTCCACTGGCAGCGGCAATCTCATTCACCAGAGCGACCTCTAGTGCCGCTGAGGAGCTGAGACCCGCTCCTATTGGGATGTTTCCATGAATTATGCCAGTCAGCCCTTTCACGGCATGCTTTCTCCTCTCAAAAGCCCAATAGACCCCTCTTGCATAGCTGTCCCACTGAATCTCATTGTTCGGCCGAAGGCCTTTTGGTGAAAAGGAGGTGCCTTCGTCAAAGTCCAAAGAATAAATCTCAACCTCCTCGGAAGCAATCCCCGCCGCCCAAACAAATCGGTCAATTGTAGCAGCCATCACCAAACCACTATTGTAATCAGTATGATTCCCCAACACCTCGACTCTTCCAGGAGCCCTAGCGATCCAGACTTCATTATCCTTCTCCTTGAGATTTTTCACACCCTCCG
>JBHLRP010000104.1:0-6114 GCA_048882485.1 Candidatus Thorarchaeota archaeon | reverse complement strand
TCTGAATCATTATGGACCTGAAAAGCTGGTCATGGATAGGCGATTGGACTGGAAGAAGAGCACTGTTGACTCCAAAAAGCGAAGCGATAGTTGACAATATCCAGAATAAGAGATACACCTTCGAAGAGATGGATACTAGAGCAAATCAAGTAGCCAGAATACTACTTGACTCAGGTATAGAAAAGGGAGATCGAGTTGGCATCTATTCTAAGAACAGATTTGACTTTCTAGATGTCCTTTTTGCCTGCGGAAAGGTGGGAGCCATTCTGACTCCATTCAACATTCGGCTCACCACACCTGAGATTGAATACCTCTTGAAGAAGACAGACCCTTCTTTGGTATTCTATGATCCCGACTTGCAAGCCCAGTTTTCAGAACTGCGTCCGTTCTTAGGCAAAAAGCGTCAAATTGTCATGGGCGAGAAATCCGTTGGCTCAGACCCCAATCTCCACTCACTAAGAACCAGCAATTCACCGAGTGCAGTAGAACGACCAGCAATCACGTTGGATGACCCCTATCTCATTGTGTTCACAGGAGGCACCACAGGCCTACCGAAAGGGGCTATTCTGTCGCATGGTCTAGTCTTCTGGAATTCGATTAACACGATTACCTCTTGGGGACTTAGACCGGACGACATTCAGCCACTGCTATTCCCCCTCTTTCATACAGGAGGCATGAATGTGCTTCTCATTCCATTCTATCATCTTGGAGCTTTGAGCATTATCATGGGTGATTTCGACCCTGAAGAAACGCTCAGAGTGATTGAGGAGGAAAGATGCTCCATCGTAATTGGAGTCCCTACGATGTTCAACATGATATCTCAATCAGCGAGTTTTGAAAAGACCAACTTTGATCATGTGCGAGTATTCATCAGTGGTGGCGCCCCGTGCCCCGTTGCTATAATGGAGAAATACTGGGCTCGTGGTAAGATTCTGAAGATGGGGTACGGACTCACGGAGGTAGGACCCAATAATTTCCACCTACCAGATGATGCAGTGAAGGAGCGACCCACTTCAGTTGGTTTTCCTGCATTCCATTGTGATACGATGATTGTCGACGATGACAACAATGAGGTCGAAAGCGGGAAAGTAGGCGAGTTAATGCTCAGAGGGCCGCATGCATTCAGTGGATATTGGGATGAACCAGAGGAAACGGCAAAAGTGATAGAGCCTGATGGGTGGGTTCACACGGGCGATCTAGTGATGAAAGATCAGGATGGATTCTACTACATTGTTGGCAGAAAGAAAGACATGTTCATCAGTGGCGGCGAAAATGTGTTTCCTACTGAGATAGAAGAGATACTGTACAAACACCCCAAGGTCTCTGAGTCTGCTGTGATAGGAGTTCCTGATGATAAATGGGGCGAAGTGGGCAAAGCATTCATTGTGTTGAGAAGCGGCGAGTCAATGACAACTGAGGAAGTTCGAGCATATTTCGATGGGAAGTTGGCACGTTACAAAATACCAAAGTACTATGAATTTCGCGAGGACCTGCCAAAGAGTGCTGCTGGTAAAATCTTGAAGAGAGAATTGGAGGAGAAATGATGAAATCTGTTGGCATCGAATCGATTGGGACCTACATACCTTCAGAGCGACACACAGCTGAGTACATCTCTGAACATTCCGGAACCCCTGTTGAAATCATAAGGACAAAGATGGGAATGCTAAGCAAATCAGTACCCGGCCCGGATGACCACACCGTTGCGATGGGAGTCAAGGCTGCAAAGATTGCTATTGAGCGTGCAGGAATTGACCCAGCGAAAGATATTGACCTGGTCATATGGGCAGGAGAGGTATATGCTGAACATCCGATGCAGACCTACGCAATCAAGTTTCAGAACGAAGTGGGGGCGACTAGTGCATGGGCTTTCGATGTCAACCAGCGATGTGGAACTATTGTTGTTGCAATGATTCTTGCGAAGTCATTGATGCAGACTCATGGATATCGTCGAGTCCTGATTGGCAGTGGATACAGAAACTGCGACCTTATCGATTATTCTAACATACGGACCCGGTTCATGCACGATCTAGCAGCAAGTGGAGTTGCAATGATTCTTCGGAATGACTATCCGCAAAACGTTGTTCTTGAGGGAAGTGTCATCTCTGATGGTCAATTCTCGGAAGATGTGTATGTTCCCGCAGGAGGTACGGTAATGCCGGCTACCTGTGAAACCATTGAGAAGAGGATGCAATATCTGGATGTGACTGATCCTGAAGGCCTCAAGGAGCGACTCGACAGACTCTCAATGAGCAACTTCCTGAAGGTCGTTGATGAATCATTGGAGAGGAGTGGATACACAAGAGAGGACATTGACTATCTCGGTCTTATTAGGATGAAGAGGAGCGCATTCGAATACGTGGCCAATGAGCTTGGAGTTCATCCCTATGATCAGGCGACTTATTTTGAGGAATGGGGCCATATGGGGCAAAATGACTCAATTGTGTCTCTTGAAGAAGGCCTGAAGGATGGCAAGATCAAAGACGGAGATTTGGTGGTGCTGACGGCTGCAGGAATTGGATGGTCGTGGAATGCGATGACCATCAAATGGGGAGAGCAGGAGTGAACCATATGGAGATAACGAAGTATTCAGATATTAAGATGGGACAAACAGCAGAAGTTGTGCATACAGTCACTGAAGAAGATATTCAGGCATTCGGGGAACTGAGCGGTGATTACAATCCTTTGCACTTCGATGAAGAGTGGGCCAAGGGAACCATGTTTCGCAGTCGAATTGCTCATGGAATCCTGACTGCAGCATACGTCAGTACTGCAATAGGGATGCATTTGCCAGGACCAGGGACAATCTACATGAGTCAAAGCATGCGATTCCTTGGACCGGTCAGGATTGGCGATACGATCACTGCACTGGTCGAGGTCATCAACCTTAATGATGAGAAGGAAAGAGTGACTCTCAAGACTACATGTACGAATCAAGATGGGAAGGTAGTGCTTGACGGAGAAGCCCTAGTAACGTTAATGAAACTGAGCTAGCCATCAAGCTGTACGCGTCCTTGACGCAAACAAGGAAATTCGATTATGTTTTATCTCCCTAGATGCATGCACTGCACATGAATCAACTCAAGAACTGGATCGTACGCGAAGAAGATAATGGACAGATTCTCTGGCTACTGCTGAACCGTCCTGAGAAGAAGAATGCATTCAATGAAGAAGTGCACGAGGAGTTCGGTCAATTCATTGATGGGTTGCATTCAAACTCAAAGATCCGCGTCCTCGTTATCTCGACAGCATTAGATGACATCTTTACAGCTGGTGCTGACATTGAGGGCTTTTTCAGGATGCACGAAGGAGATGTATACAGCAATGCCGTTGAGGTATCGAAAATGTCTCAGAGCGATTTTGGGAAACTTGAGAGTCTACCGTTCCCGGTCATCTTCGCTGTGAAAGGACTCAACTTGACAGCAGGGCTTGAAATGTCCTTGTGCTGTGACATCATAGTTGCTGCAGACAATGCGAGATTCGGGCAAATAGAGCCTAAACACGGAATTATTCCGGGAGGTGGCGCTACTCAAAGACTGGCGCGCCTGGTGGGTCCACTTAAGGCACGAGAGCTCATTTACACATGTGATATTATAGATGCTCAAGAAGCGCTGAAGATAGGCTTAGTGAACAGCGTCGTTCCTCTCTCCGAGTTGGAATCGTCGGTAAATGAATTGTGCAGACGGATTATCAAGAATTCAAAACAGGCTATTGCGAAATCAAAAGATTTGATCAACAAGGGGATATACAATAATCCGGAGGGATTCGTGGGAGAAAACACGGGATTCGGAGAAGTGTTTGCATCTGGAGAGCCAATGGAAAGATTGTCCGCATTCATGGAGTCAAGGAAGTCAAAAAGAACGGAGAAGTGACAACTCTCCTGGAAATCAATGATGAGGAAAATCAATCTCTCCGCAGAGTGACATGTTCATTAGCTGCTCTGCTTAATTCTTCTACGAGAGATTAATTCACCTTAAGACTCATCACTTCGTATCGCTAGTATGAAATAGATGGCTGCAATGAGCATCCCTATTGTTATGATGACCATATTGTTAAGCGCATTCGGGTCGCCAGTGGCTTCGAAATTCAGGTACTTTAGCACTGTATTTGCAAAACTCCATATTATGAAAGAGATGCCAGAAATTGTAGCATAGATTCCAATCTTATCCCGGGTTAGATAGAATATATAGCCTATCAAGAATAGGTAGATAGAGGGTAGTATCCAGTTGAATATGTTATAGCCCAGGATGCCGAATATTATGGTTCCGATAATTTGGTACAGGATCGACCAAAGCATTGCTATAATTGCTATGTAGCTTCCAGAGGTACGATAGATCCCTAAGAGGCTTATACCTATGAGAATGAATCCGCCACCCAAAAGCAGCCGATCTATCCCGCCAGGCACTAAGGTGCCAAAGGCAATGTAGTATATTCCGCTTGCTAAACCCATGATGCTTCCAATAGCGCCCAGAAGATAGAGAACATTGTTGGTTGAGTCTTTGCCCATTTTCAATTCACCTCAAGATGGGAATCACTCGATAGAGACATGCAATTCACAAGAAGCGAAAATTGCATTAATCAATCTCCCACCATAACGCCGTTATGCATCTCAACTTGTATATAAATTGTTTCACCAATTAAGAAATAGATGCAGTGTGTGGATAGGATTAATAGTAGGACTTCATCTCCCAATTCCAAATTCAAATGGAGTTTGAAATGATGAATGAGAGCGAAGAGTTTCTCGATGAAGAACAGAAGAGATTCTTGAAAAGACATTGGAAAATGACGATCGTATTTGCCGTGATCATTGCTGCTGCGGTGGCAGCAGCAATTCTGGTATTCCTTTGGTTCATAGATACGGCACAAACATCAGGACTCGTGCCATCAATGCTTGGAGAATTCACCATTGGTTATCTTATCACGCTCATTTTGCATATGATATTCTGGGAGCTTGCCCTAGTGGCGAGCTGGGTAATTGTTGTAGTTGCAGCAATATACTTCCTATGGTACAAACAGCTTCCGGAGGAAGAACAGGACATAACACGAGGAGACCGCGGCAGGCGTGAAGAAGGTGATGCCTTCGGATTTCTCGTTGCAGTGTTTTGGCTAATCATTACATGGATTGAAGGCAGGTGGGACCTTGCCTTTGAAGCTTGGACATTAGATGTCTGGGTCTATTCATGGATATCTGCATTTCTCTGGGTCTTGTTGATCTTTGGCATTCCAATTGCAGTATACTTCTTCTATTGGATAAGCCAAGAAATGAGAGGGGAAGGCGTATCCTCAGGTGAAACTGTTGAGGAAGTTTCAGACGAACCAGAAGAAGTGACTGACTCAACAGATTAATGAACTGGCCTATCAGCTAGTCCACAAGCAATCCGGTATGTCCGCGGCATGCCGCGGGCATTCTCGGAAATAGAATAGATGTGCGATTCATGAGATCGTTACTCGTCTTGATTTCAATTCATCACAAGAATACTGAGAAGATTGCAAATGTGTTTTCCAGAGTTCTTGATGCGCAGATTATAGCGCCTCGGCAATTCGAGCCTAGAAGGATGCATGAATATGATCTGATAGGCTTTGGTTCAGGGATCTATGATGAGAAACACCATCGAGCTCTGCTTGAGCTCGCTGAGAATCTACCGCAGGTTACCGACAGGAAGGCATTCCTCTATTCAACCAGTGGAGTCGCAACCGGCTCTGAAAGATTTCATGCGCCTCTTAGAAACAAGCTGCAATCTAAAGGATTCAAAATAGTCGCGGAATTCAATTGCAATGGTTTCAACACTAACAGTTTCCTAGGATTTTTCGGTGGAATGAACAAAGGCCGGCCCAATACTCAAGACCTAAGGAAAGCGGAGGAATTTGCCCAGAACCTGCTGAAGGAGATTCCAAAGTGAACTTGAGGGTGTGGGCGATTTGACGGGATATTCATACGAGATTGGACCTATAAGACCTCCAAGTGAGGCTCCTAGTCTTCTTCTTCGAGTGACTCGTAATTGCCAGTGGAACAGGTGTCAATTCTGCCCAGTATACAAGGATGCGGAATTCTCAGTTCGTAAGCTCGAGCACATTCTGCAAGACATCGATTATGTTCGCGAATACTCCGACTTCTTG
>JBHLRP010000103.1:0-6234 GCA_048882485.1 Candidatus Thorarchaeota archaeon | reverse complement strand
ATTACACACAAGCATCATGTACTCTGTAATCCAATGAGTGAAGAGAAATTCGAACGATTCTGTCAACTTCTCAACCTACCAAAAGATACTCGAATTCTTGATATCGCATGTGGAAAGGGAGAGGTTTTAGTCAGACTAGCAGAGAAATATGGAGTTTCAGGCGTGGGAATTGATCTATCTCCATTTTGTATCAATGATTGTAAGAAGAGACATCTCGAGAGAGTTCCTGAATCCGATTTAACCTTCATTGAATTGGATGGTGCTAACTATCGACCTGAATCAGGAAGACTATTTGATGTTGCAGTGTGTTTGGGAGCAAGCTGGGTCTTTGAAGATCATGTTGGAACATTGAAAGCACTCAGGCAGATGACAAAATCTAGAGGTCTTGTGATTGTTGGTGAACCTTTTTGGTTGAAGGAGCCTGATACTGAATATCTTGAGGTGACCAAAATGACTCGTAATTCTTTTCGACCGCATGAAGATAATGTGTATCAAGGTGAAGAAATGGGCCTCACATGCCTCTATACACTTGTTTCTAGCAAAGATGATTGGGATCACTATGAAACTCTTCAGTGGTGGGCTGTTGATAATTATATTCAGTCGCATGCGGATGATCCCGATAATCAGGAGCTTCTCGAGAAAACAAAGACTGCAAAAGACATCTACCTAAAATGGGGAAGAGATACTATCAGCTGGGGCATATACATTTTCAGAAACCCGTAAAATCAAGATGGCGGGCCAGATGGGGTTTGAATAGAAACATCCAAGTTCTATGCTTTGGATTCAAGAGGACTATGGAAGAAAGGACAGCCAGATTGAGGGATGGTAGCGAAGTTATTCTTCGCTTCCTAAAATCCGGTGATGGGCAACAACTATTCAAGATGATGACCGATTTGTCAGACGATGCTCTGAGATGGAGTAATCCACCATATGATGAGTCGAGAATTGACCGTTGGATGACTGGTGTTGAAAACGAACTCTCTATTGTGGCGATTGCAGGAAACAGAATCATTGGGATTTCAGCAATATACCAATTCCAGCGTCCAAGACAGAAAGGAGTTGGAGGAATGATGATCTATATTCATCAAGATTTCCATGGGGTTGGTCTGGGCAGCACAATGACGGAAATTCTTCTCAAATTAGCAAAGAGTAAGGGCCTCCACCGAATAGGTCTTGAAGTTGTAGAGGAAAATGAAGCGGCAGTCAAACTCTACAAGAAGCTGGGATTTGAAGTCGAGGGAGTTTTACGTGATGCATACTTAGGTGAAGATGGCAAGCATCACAATATGCTTGTTATGGGCAGGATATTTTCATAGAATTGAGGCAATAGAATAAGTGGCGGGCCAGGTGGGATTTGAACAATCCTAGGTACGCTCCCTTTGATATCTGGTATAGAATGCTATGGTCATTACTACCATCATCAGTAGAATGGAGATAGCCATTGCTAATGAGTTGAACCAGGATGGTAAGAGAAACTCTCCTTCGATTGCTGATTTCAATCCAAGAATTGAAACAAAGACAGATGCTAGTAACAGGAATGTTGTGGCACCCCTGTTTCTGAACGAAACCTTATTGAACACCAGTTTCGAATCATCATCTCTGGGTTGGAAACAGCCCCACTGCGTGTAGAGAGCAGAAACCGTCAAAGGGAAATGGAGCACACAGAAAAGCGTAACGATTAGTAGCAAAGCTGCATCTGGGGTGAAGTCGCTTATAGGCCACGGCACACCTGATTCGATTTGCCAGAGATCTATGATCCAGATTCCTACTACCACCATATACAATATGAATGACCAAACATATCCGAGTAGTATGGCTGATTTCTTCATGGCGGAGTGTTCTTCCAGAGTCAAGGCATCGTTGATTTTCTGCATAATGAAACTGGATAATATCGTAATCTGAAAGAAGGAAAAGGCGATCAGCAGGTATGTCATGTGGAACAGATTATGATATCCCCAAAGAAGAAGGAGTCTAAGGAAAATGACAATCACTAATGAAGAGAGCAAGAATGATTTGCTCTCTGGTGCCGCACTCAGAATGTGACCGGCTGGTTCGAAATACCGCTTTAGATTCATTTGATTTCAACTTCTTCACACGGAATCAATTTGAGGTTTATCTCAATGATTCTGCTCTATTACTAGAAATATACTTCTCCGAATTTCAATTCATTCTTCTTCATTCTCTCTAGATTCATCGCTGCATTCCGAAACCTCTATAACCGAAAACCCCGCAGAACCAAAATCACGGGCCAGTGGCCAGTTGATTTCATATTTCCCATCATGATTGAGTTTCAAGAACTCTTAGAGATGGAGGAGGGGTTATGTGAAATTTGAAACCTCGCACTCAATGGAACTATAGCTAGAGGACGAATTGCTATATAATTGGAAATGTAATGATGAAATCCAATCGTCTAAGAGAGGCTAACCTACCAATGAGGAAATCTTTGAATCTACACGAAAGAAAGGAGTTCCTATCTGTAAGAGGTGGCAAATCAATGGAGAACGAATTTGGTATCAGATTATAGATTTGGCTGGTAAAGGAGCGAATGCAGAAACATACCATGCAATGTGTACTGAACCAAAATCAGCAAAAGGTGAATTCTATGCAATAAAGTTCTTCACAAATATAGATACACCGGGCCGAATAGAGGCATTCCTGCAAGAGTATCAATTTCTAAAGACGTTTAGTCATCATTATATCATGAAAGTGATGCACCTGGGTTATTTTGAGGATGTTGCAAAGCACCCATTCATTGTTGCCGACTATTTTCCGGAAACACTCAAAGATGTGATGGAATCGAATCCTACTACTACTCAAAAAGCGATTTATGCAATACAAATCCTTTCGGCCTTGGGACACATCTACAATCTAGGGAAACCAATAATTCATAGAGATATTAAGCCTGCCAACATCTTCCGTAAAGGGTCTGATTGCATTTTGGGAGATTTCGGGCTTGCAAAACAACAATCAGCTGAAATGCCTAATGAAGAAGATTGGGAAGAGGATGTGAGACGGCTAAAGATGAGCCATGGAACAGGAATGCCAAGGAATTATCGATCACCTGATCATATTAGATACTACAGAAATGAGGAAATGATTACTACATCTGCAGATATATACCAAATGGGTCTTGTATTAACGGAATTATTCACAGGAAACAATCCCTTGCCACCACCACCAGAAGGTGACTTAACGATAATCGTTGATTGTGATAGCATCCCATACATTGACGATCCTGTTGGTGGTCTAATTCATGACTTTCTTTGTCAAATGCTTGAGCCTGAGCCCAAAGACCGTCCTACTGCGTTTGAGCTAATTGATAGGTGGGAAACAGTGATGAAGAAATCTAAAAGATATGAGGCTGTAGGCTAGGAAGCTATTGAACCACATCAAAACAATCAGGCATCAAAGACGCAGAGTAAAGGACGGTCTGAACTTCAGAACATAGAGGCCCAACGGTCCTGTTCAATACCTGAGTTTCTTGAGAATCTTGTCCAATTTCTCCTCTCCATCTGTATCACTTCCGATAATTGCATTGTCAATATACTTCATGAGTTGTTTTTTTGAAAGATGCTTGCCATTTACAATGTATATTAGAATGCATTTTCGTAGAAATTCGAGAGAAAGCTCCAAACATTCCTTGTGTTTCTTCGCTTCATCTGTCCTTTTCTTTCCTCCTTTTGGTGAGGCAACATCACCATGGACAAAATCGCTTCGAATAGAATATGCATCTTTTAGAATTCGATCGACACTTCTCGGCTCATATTCTTGATATGAAAAGAGCCTTGCTAACCGACTTCTAAATTTGTACGTTAGCTCAGGGCCTTTCTTAAGAATCAAAGCCTCGAGGCCCATAACTGCAAACGCAATTGCCCTCTGACGCCGGTTGTAATTATGCAATGCATCAACATAGCGATTGTATGCGATATTCAGTGCATTGGTAAAATCTAGATTGTAGTCATTCCAATCAGGTGAAAGGTGCGGCAAGAATGATTTCAAGAATCGTTTGAAGTCATCAAAATTGTCAATCTCATACCTTGGATGAACGTTAACATACCCACCACCATAAAGTGATGTGGAGTATGACCCTCCGTGGTCACGCGGTGAACCTGAAAAACGAATAATATGAGAGAAACCAATAGGTCTGGGTCTATAAAGTCGAAATAGGTGAAGGAGTCTATAGAATTCATGGTTGACATCAAGCGCGTACTTTGATTTCATCTCGATCTCCAATATGGAATCAGGTGGACCCCAAAGGTTGGACTGCGGGAAGGGTCTCATGTACCCTTGTTTCTCCCAATCGGTGTCTTCGGGGATTGCAGGTCGTAGAATAATCCCTTTACGTAATTCTAGCTCCTCTTTTACTTCCAAACCATGAATTTTCGCTTTCAAGTAGCGAGCGATTGGTATTCCAGCTAAAGAAGACGCAAAATCAATTGCAATCGAGAATGGATCGAACTTGATTACTCCAATTTTGCTATTCAGAATTCCTATAGTGAAATTCCACAGCCAACTAGCCATTGTCGGATTCTTAGGGGGAAATTCCATAATCGCATTCAATGCTTCTTTTGCATTTTCGGAGGAATGAATGTATTTGAGAAATGCTTCAGATTCCCGATAATTCCACTCATTCCTGGTTATAACTTGAACATCAGCACTATATTCAGCAACTTCTTCCGGGGATTCTCGTTCCAAGTGTGTAGGTTTAGAGATTCGATGTATGCGTCCGTCATCCTCCCATCTTTGCAGCTCAGATAGCACATACTCCACATATGATTTCAGTATCTCAGCAAGCTGCTTTTCGTTCATTGAACCAACACCCCAATCCATCACCTGATAGTCAACGAGTTGCTGATAACTGTCACTGCAAGTCGATTGGATTTTTCTTTGCATTAAAATTGCAGAATCTTCCGAAACCTCTATAACCGAAGACGGAACAGATGCCACCGAACCGGGCCAGTGGCTTAGATCGGTAGAGCGACAGGCTCTTAACTTGTAGACTGTGGGTCTTCCCCACTATCGAGGAATGGTCGTGGGTTCAAATCCCACCTGGCCCGCCACATTATTACTAGTTGATAGTTGAGCTGTGTTGCAGATATTTCAGCCCACATCCTTCAAGATAACCAATTAGGTGGAACCTCAAAATATGCAACCAATGGTGCGTGATCGGACTGGGGGAACTTCTTCTCTGTTGCGAATCTTACACTTTCATCCAGAAGAAGTTCGTTGAACACCTTTGTTTCCAACCAGTACGGGTATAATGCTTGAGAGGCCAGCAAATGGTCTAGCATCATGTTCTTCCCGTGATGGATTAGTGAATATCTTTGACTTGGTGGTATTCCAAATTCGCATGGTATCATGACAAGTGATTGTAAATCCGGATTTTGAGTTTCCGGGACGCTCCCTGTAATAGCCTCGAATGGTATCTCTCCTAGGTCCGCATTCAAGTCCCCACCCACGATAATCAGACTATCAGGATTTTCCTTCAATATTGTACTTAGAAGCGCTCTCGTTTCAATGGCCTGTCCCATTCGACGAATCATGGCAAGAAACGCACCTTCTGCCCATGCCTCATGTGACTTCCATTTGTATTGACCATCTTTTTGCCCGGGGACACTTGATGGCATCTTGGACTTGAGATGCAAATTCAGCGTATACAGCTTCTTGTTAGTGCCGATTTCATGCTCACAATATAGTATGGGACGCTCCCAGGATATAGGGTCTGCCTCATCATCAGGAGGCTTTGCCGTTGAAAATCTCCACATGGGTTGCTGAACATATTCGTGCATAACCAAATCTGATTGTGTAATATCAAATCTGCTTAATGTGACGAGATTACGTTCAGCACGCCAATTTCCTGCAGCTGTTTTGGTGTGTTCCACTTTGTAATCTTTGTACTGTGTCCCAGCGATGAGATCTCCTAGAGCAGACTCCTTGTTTACTTCTTGGAAGAGTATTATGTCGGCCTTAAGACGCTCCAGCATGGGTTTCAGAATTCTCTTTCGCTTTTTCCAAAGACTCGCATTCGAGTCATCAAGATTCTCTACATTAAAACAAGATATAGTAAGATTAGCAGTCATTTTTCTTTCCTCCATATCATCGGCTGAATAAGCCATTACATCCCTCAGGGTAATAGGTTAGATAGGAGTCAAAGAAATGCGTTCTCGGTCAAAGTCATCCAAGTGGATTGGCCTAAACCTATTGTTGTACAGGTAGAGGAGCTTTGAGTTTAAT
>JBHLRP010000102.1:4424-6326 GCA_048882485.1 Candidatus Thorarchaeota archaeon | reverse complement strand
AGTCACATCATGCCTGCAAGTTCTGCACCTATTTGCCTGAATGCATCCTCTGCGCCTTCTTCAAGGGGGCCTTCTTGGCCCAAGACAATGGCTGATTCAGCCGACTTCGCTATTGTAAACCCCAGGCTCTTCAGTTTCTTCTCAACCTTTCCACCAGCAGATCCTGCCAGCCTGCTCTTGAACTTGGTATCAAACGCGAATGCCTTCTTGCCACCTAGGCCATCCAGACCCTTCAGCCGTTCAAGGAATTCTTTCGCAGGTTTTGAAATATTCCAGGCATGCACAGGAGTTCCAACACACAAGAGATCAATCCCAACTATGTCATCAAGATTGACCTCATCAACCGCGGCTATGTCAGCGTCCATACCGCCACTCTGTAGTCCTGCAGTAACTGCTTTTGATATTCTCTCGGTATTGCCAAACCTACTGTAATAGACAACTAAGCCCTTAGCCAAATCTTTCACCACGCAGACTTTGCATAAGGCCTACATATAATCCCACCGTACCACAGGCCATAGGCATCATCCTGGCAATGGATATTGGTCTTGACAGTAAGGATTCTGCATCTCTCAATAAAAAGAGTAGAGGAGAGAGGGCAGCCCTCTCCCACTAAAATGACGAGAAGTAGAGTTTCTATTTCTCGTGTGTCAAAGACTCAGGACCCGATACAGAATCTCTTGTGTCCTTTATGGACCTCGACAGTGATGTGCCGTATCTCCTGATGGCCATCGCTGCAACAATCCAGATGACCACTGCAAAGACGAAGAACCAGGCCGTTTCTGTCGCTGGAGTCTGAATAACAGGAGTGAAAGTCATCAGAAAGCCGGTAGAGCTTCCATGCATCAATTGTATCATCAAGACGCTGTCGTCCGTGCTGTTATAGACCCAGACCTGCAGAACTCTCATGGCTACCATTGCCACCATCCACATTGACACGAAATAGGGGACGAAATACACCCCAAGCCATTGACTGGAGCCAAGTAAAGCTGCCATAAAATGCCAGCCTCCGTGTATCAATCCAACTCCTATTGCAGCCTTGAGTGAACTAGTGTTTGCCTTAAGTGTCGGATAGAGAAATCCAATCCATCCAATCTCCTCAAAGAAGCCCGTTATCAGGCCAAGAGAGACACCAATCAGAAGTAGCCCTGGAGCATAAACCGGGGAAACTAGGATTGACATCGATATGAGAACGAATAGGATGAGGATCGGAGGGAGCATTAGTGCAACTGCATACCATGATACACCAGTTCTCCAACGCCTCATTCGCGAGAACAGGTGACCAAGCCCCCTTCTTCCATCAACGAGGTACGTCAAGGAGATACCTGCGATGGCAGGGCCTGCTATCATCGTCAGCCACATAAGCATACCATCCGCTAGTCCAACGACTTCTCCTCTCAGAAATTTGGGACCCACAAGTAGGAGACTACCTAGCCAGGGTATTAGGTATGCTACAAGAGTGTAGTAGGCTACAGGATGTCTCCTAATGTGACCGCCAATGCTCTTTGAGTTGTCTGCTGAATACTCATCGGGATCTGCAACAATTGTGATTGTGCTTTTCTTCAACTTTTGATTCACCTTCAGTGTTAATCTAATCAATAGCATGAAGAAATGATAGAAGAAACATTGGCCACGCAGGACTGAAGAAATCAACCCAAATTATAAGACACCCTTTCTGATTCTGTAGTGAAACCTTTAGATTCTGAAAAACTGATGTGATTCTGTGATGGATGCCTTAGATCGACTCATTCTGAGTGAGCTGTCATACCAGTGTAGAGCGTCATTCTCTAAATTAGCTGAGAAATTCGACGTCTCCTTGACGACAATAAAGAATCGAGTTGAAGCACTAGTCGAGGAAGGAGTGATTCTAAGGTTCGTAGGGCAACTGCCACTCGAAGCACTGCA
>JBHLRP010000102.1:0-4324 GCA_048882485.1 Candidatus Thorarchaeota archaeon | reverse complement strand
AATTTCATGCGAGAACACAACCTCATTCATGAAACAATCCAGATCAATCCTGCGGCAACTGAACATCGATTCGTAGTAATGGTTGTACTGAGGAGTCCGGCAATCGGTGCGACTGGTCACTATGAATTGGAAGAAACGTTTCGAGAGAGATTTGGCGAAAAGTATTGGCTTAGCTTCAGAATGGCAAATCAACCAGAACTCGCACTTACCTTTGTGATTGACTCATCCAAGCAGGTAGCTCCTCTTCGGTCTGAGCTGTTGTCATTATTTGAAGGCACTGAGATCACTCATCAGATGCTTGTCCCGGAGTGGATGTATTTTCCTGATTTCAGAGATGAGATGATTGATGCGCACTCTTTATGACTGGCTTTCAAATACATTAGGCTCAAGCTCCTGGGATAACCGGTCACATGGGCACCTCGATACTAGTCACCATGATTATGGAGGTATCAGTGACAGCCGCATATTTCCCAACTCTTTCTGCTGTCTTTATTTTTGAGATGCTCTTAAAGTGGATATTAATGTCCGCCCTTTTCATCCTTGGTGTCTTCTCATATATGAAACAGAGAGTATGAAGGAATAAGAAAGGGGGGCTTCTGCTCCCCTTTTCAAATTCAAGCCTGCTTCCGCAGTTCTTGGAGAGAAACTACAGCACACTAGCTAGTTCTTCACCTATTCTCTTGAACGTTTCTTCTGCGCCCTCTTCTAGTGGTCCCTCATTGCCCAATGCATTAGCTGACTTAGCTGGCTTAGCAATAGCAAAACCTAGCTCTTTCAATTTCTTCTCAACCTTTCCGCCAGCTGACCCAGCCATCCTGCTTTTGAACTTCGTATCAAACGCGAATGCCATCTTGCCGCTTAACCCTTCCAGTTCTTTCAAGCGTTCAAGGAATTCTTTTGCAGGCTTCGATACATTCCAGGTATGCACAGGAGTTCCAACACACAAGAGATCAATGTGACCTAGGTCATCATAATTGACCGCATCAAACTTTGCAATGTCAGCTTCCATGCCGCCGCTCTGTAGGCCAGCAGCCACTGCCTTTGCTATCTTCTCTGTATTGCCAAATTTGCTGTAATAAACAACTAGTGCTTTTGCCAAATTTATCACCATCCACGCCCCAGAATAGTACTACATATAATCCCACCACATCCAAAGATAATTTCAGGCGAGTGCTCGGAGCATTGAAATTAGACTATTTCATATGCCCGCTTCAGGAATCCACCTTTTGTGAATTCAAAGCCATATTCAAAGTCAATGCATTTTCTTCAGAATTCACCAACAATTCAGTCAATTGTCATCTCGGCTTCTAGTATAGGCAGGTCCTGTTTGGTTAGATTCTTCCCATACCGCGCAAATGCAAGTCCAACTACAATAAACGTGAACACTCCTATGAGAAATAAGGTCAGAATGACGTTCTCAGGGGAAGTGAAGCTAAGGGAAACATTGGCACCAAATGTGTTGAAAGAGGCGTGAAACAAGGCAGGAATTAGGACACTATCTGTATTGTTGAATAGCCATGTGAGTACGAAGGCGACTCCAAAATAGCGGAGCAGAAGGAGCCAGATGTCTGCTCCATATGCTCCATTCCATGGAAAAACAAGATAGAGTGGTAGATGCCACACCCATCCGAGGCTGGCTTTAACGACCGTCGCATGGAAGACGGGCATTCTTTGCTGAAGTTGGAGTTGAGCAAAACCAGTCCACCCCACCTCTTCTTGTCCTCCAGTTGGAACTAGTTCTTCGAAGAACTTCAGAAGGATTACAAGAGCCGAAACTCTCTCGAAGTCTGTTACGAATTCACCACCTAGAAAAAGCGCATTCACCCAGAAAGCACCATACTTGATAGCGATAGGGAAAATGAGTGCAGCGAGGTACCAAGGCACAGCGACCCTCCAATTGAAGACCTTCTTCAGTAGCGCCCGAGAACCAGCCTTGCCATAATTCACACGATAGACAACAAAGGCTGAGATCAGAGGGCCCCATAATGCGCCAATAGCAAGAAACGGATAGAGGATCATGTAGAGATGGCCTTCAATGACCAACTGCACGAAATTCTTTTCTGTGCCATGGATTAAAATGACTCTATCCATTACAAGCCATCCAATCCATGTGATTGAAAAAGCAATCAGGTAGAACAAAACTATATCATACTTCTTGAAGAGACTTCTAATCTGGGAGCTCTCCTCTGGTATGCTCATGGCATGTATTTCCTAAAGCGCTACGCGATATTCTTTCTCCATTCGTTTTTACTTAAACATCTGATGAATGCAGCAAGCCCTCCCTTGAAACGTAGTTCTTGGTCAGACTGATTAGATGTGCACTGAATCCACGATTTCAGCAATCTGAGCCGCCTGCCATTTTTCAGTGACACCCACTGTTACAGTACGAACATTTGGAATACCAAACACATAATCCAGTGCCTCCTGAGGCGGTATTTTCCCCGCAGCAAGCGTTTTCATGCCCATCACAGGGTGCCGCCCGTCTAATGCACTGATTAGGTCTTCCATTTCCGCTGTGGTTCCACCGACACTGTAGCCAGTTCGGTTGATTGGGAGCAGCAGTCCGAATGACTCGTCTTGAAGAGGACTCTCCTCCGACTGGAGCACTCTGAGAGTATGGCAGGTGTCATGTGTCGCTAGGCCTGGAAACGAGTTTGCGTGCCTGATGGCCTCGAAGCATGCCCTTAGGTCATCCAAGCGTTTCTCCAGAAACCTGTCAGTCATTGCGCCATGGACAAAAACGACCTCAGGGTTCAGAACTAGTACTTCTTCCAGATTGTCCTCCCAGTTATCTGGCAGGAGTGATACTGCGACTTTGAGTTCGTAGCTCTCCTTTGTCAGTCGCGCGGCTTCAACTATCGTGGGATAGCCAGTCACATGGACACCAGGGTATCCCAGTCTGCAGAAATGCTCGAAAAACTCACTCATCCTTTCTGGGTGGTTGAAGAAGCGTCTGTGCCACTCTTGTCCCGCCAGTCCAAACTGCCCGGCGCCCATGAAAGGGCTCGTACCACATAGAACACGCGGAAGAGCTGTCGACCCGAACGTGACTTCTGACAATTGCATTCACCTCTCCGCTAGGAATAATGATGGTGGCATTGCACTTGTATTTTGGGTACAACAGCGGCGGCTTATTGCTGCAACCACCAAATAAATATCGGTCATCCAATATGTTATGTCTGTGATAACATGAACTCTACTGATTCTCCTACTATAAATGATCTCATCAGTCTTGTTGCAAACCTCGTTCCTGATATACCAGAGCCAAGCAAGATAATGGCAGAAATACAAGGAAAGGATAGAATGCTTTGGCTTGAGGGGTGGTGCGATGGTTGTATAGCTGGCAAGGGCTTTCCACCAAAGGGAAAAGGAATGCTGCAGGAGAAGCTTGACCATATCAAGGATTTGACACCAGGCTTTCTGAAGGATAGGGCGAAGAAAAGAGGGATGAAAGTGCGCTGGTTTGGCTTTCTTCCTTTGAAAGAGAAGGAGTACCTGTACGGAGTATCATGGGGAATATTCGAAAAGGGATGAATCTCCGTAGCTCCGATAAGCGTG
Source organism: Candidatus Thorarchaeota archaeon (assembly GCA_048882485.1). Taxonomy (GTDB): domain Archaea; phylum Asgardarchaeota; class Thorarchaeia; order Thorarchaeales; family Thorarchaeaceae; genus SMTZ1-83. Next base: position 766 of record JBHLRP010000102.1, on the reverse strand, counting down.
GTGGCTTCTGCTGCCATTGTTCACTCCATCAAATAACCTGTGACTTCCTATTTCTACCGCACCCTATCGATGTACGCAGTATCACAAGGATGATGTGAATGCGGACTTATGACAAAGAAAAAGAGGCAAAGCGGAGCAAGCCTGTTCCTTCCCATAGCCCTGTACAGCTCTCAGTAATGTTCTCTGTCCCATTATTCGAGGAGCTCATCAAGGAGCGAAAGGAGTACCCTAATCGCGCTTTTGTCATGATCGAGGTTCGGATGATAGCAGGCGACACCGATACCGACCAGTTGCCTTGTTTTCGCAAGAAGAATGAATAACTCAAGAGCCTCATCGTATGAAAGACCATTTTCAACTGGATAATGAATGGCTGGCATTATCTCTTTGTCCAAAACATCAACATCAAAGTGAAGCCATATTGGTAAAGTGGAATCTTGAAATGAGATGAGACTCGTGTAAAAAGTGGATTCTATCCCTTCATCTAGGATTGACCTGCGGTCAATTACTGCAATATTCGACGTTTCAATCAAGTCATATTCATTTATCCCATATGCAACTACGTTCTTTTCATCCAACAGTGGACCTCTACTCGTCATGGTCACAATCTCTTTCTGCAAATACCCTGTTAGAGCGGCCAATTCCAAGTCTGCAGGTTCGCCCGTCGGAGTGGTGTCAGTATCGTGAAAATCGGCATGCCCGTCAAGAAAGAAGAGATTCAAAGGGAAATTCTTTGCCTTGTATCCATCAAAAATGCCCATCAAAACGC
>JBHLRP010000101.1:0-6430 GCA_048882485.1 Candidatus Thorarchaeota archaeon | reverse complement strand
GGCAGGAGACCCTTCTGCACGGGAGATGATTTGCCGAGATGCGGCCAAGGATTCTTTTCTAAGTAATATGATAGTATTGAATCCGGCTTTGTCTCACGGCCCATTTCAACTTCATAACTGTAAACTCTAGTAAACTTACCGATATGCATTTTTTAAAAAAAGGCCCGGCTTGTAGGCGTTCTCTCATTCTTTGAACTGTAATTTACTCAGAACAGCATACCTAAAACAGTCAGAAATTGGGAGGGTGATGAGCGATGATGAATAGTCACGAAGACTTGCAATCAGCTTATGACCAGCAGGCTTTGCTAAAGGATTTTGAGAAGCTGATGACTATTGCTGAAAGAGTGGGCTCTACATTTCTTGGCAATGAAGCTTTCGACCAACTAGCATATCAAACCAGAATTGAATACAAGAAGATAATTCCTCGTCTCCCCTATGTTGGTGATGAGAAGAGCCAGTTCACAAACCTAATGATTCAGTCTGGTCAGACGATTGCGTTCTATAAGGCATGTAAGAAAAGAGGCATTGAGAAGCGGATGATTGGTGAGATGATGTATCAGATAGCGAAGGCTCAGACAGCATCTATCTCAAGAATCAGGAAGTGGTTTGCAAGACAGCTCTTATACACTAGGATCTATAGGAATAGATGGAGGAGAGCTATGGAAGAGAGTCAAAGTCGTGAGTATCCGATGAATTGGTATGGTAAATTCGTGGAGGGACGCCCTAACGACTTTGCATTTGGCTTCGACTTCTTGGAATGTGGATTTCTTAAGTTGGCACGCAAGTTTGAGTGCGAAGAGATCGTACCATATGCGTGTCTATGTGACTTCGCAAGATTGCGAGAGATTGGGGCTGGTTTCAAGAGGACACAGACCTTGGCAATGGGTCATACTCGTTGCGACTTCAGATTCTCAAAGAGCTTTGAAACTCCTAGCGGCTGGCCTCCTGAGAGCCTTGAAGAGGTTAGACATAGTCCATTTGACATTGTCACTTTGTGAACAATTAGCCTGTGGTCGCAAAAGGCGAACGCGCACAGAGTTTCTGTGGAGTTATTCTGTCCACCCCTTGATTCCTAGTGTGCCTTCTAAAGACAAGCCTCGTCAGCCATTGTACTGTGCGCCGAAGGACCACTTGAAGAGGGTGCAGAAGTAATTTCAAACTAATAAGCTAAGAGCGCGCCAGCTTGCCGTACTCATTCCTGTGTCAACGAGGGCAATTGAAAGAAAAAGGAACCTAGAATTCATCATAGAATGAATTCTAGGCTGTTGTGGGTCAAATCGTATTATTCACACGAAACTGCAATATGAGCGCTAAAATGATACTAGCAGCTAGTGTACCAGCTCCAATGTAAAAGGGAAGTACCATATCAACTGTGTAAAGCAGGGCACCTATTAGTGGACCGAAGACTCTCATGAGCGCCGTAATGCCCTCATTCATTCCCATTATTGCACCCAATTTTTCATTTGGCGAGTTCTTAGACAGCAATGCTCCCAGGGTTGGCTGAGTAATCGAAAACCCGAAAGCGAACGGAAGCAACCAGATGATTAACACTAGAAATGAATCAATGGTGCTTAGGCCTAGAAAGCTCATCATGAAAATGAAGAGTCCAGCTGCAATCAACATGGTATCCGAAAACCGAGTTGATAGTGGGCCAATCAGAGATCCCTGAGTCAGAATCATGATTATCCCTGCAATCATGAAACCTATGCCAAGTTGTGTCTCGTCCAATTCAATTCGGGACATTCCAAGCAAGGGCATGGTCGCTTCGAAAATGTACATGGACAGATTCAAAGCCGCAAATAAGGCAAAGACTAGCAGGATTACAGGTCTTTTGCCAATAGTTCTGAGTATCTCAAAAGAAGATGCAGAACCTTCTGATGCCTTGAGTTCGGAGCGTTCGCTCCTCTTCTCTTCTGTCAGCGACTCAGGCAGAAAGCGAAATCCAGCCATGGCATTCGTCATGGCGATTCCGGTGGCAAACAGTGCAGGAGCCCAATAGCCATTGAGAGAAGGAGTCAGGAGTCGCGCTATAGCCGTAAGAAAACCGCCTATCGCAGGTCCAAAGGCGAATCCCAACCCCATGGCAGCTCCAATATACCCGAAATACTTAGCTCGCTCTTCACTTGTAGAAACATCGCTGACATATGCTTGCGATGTTGGAAGTGTTGCAGATGTGAATATCCCACCGACGATTCGTGATAGGACTAGCATTTCAATGGAATTGATGAATACTGAAGCTACAAGCAGCATTGAGAAGCCGATAACTGTACCAGTCAGTCCTGCCAGAACAACAGGGCGGCGGCCGATACGATCACTTAAGCGACCCCAAAGTGGGGCAAAGATGAATTGAAATAAGGAATAGATAGCTAGTATCAAGCCAAAAACCAATTCTGCGGCGCCCAAACTAGTGACCCAAAAGGGAAGTAGGGGGATAATAATCCCAAAACCCAGTATGTCAATAAAGACGGCGAGAAGTAACACAGATATTGCTCTTGTCCTCGTCTTCTCTTCTTCAATTGTCTTTTCGAGTTGTATTTCCATATTCAGTCCTCGATTAGTTGTATTCAATATGACTCTCGTCATATGGTTGTAATTATCAACTGTTTCCATTATATGTAGTTGTAAATTACAAGCATTGTCTTTTACAATATGTTTATAAAGCTATGGTTTCTATACTACAATCATGAACGAAGATGATGAAGCCATACTCAGAGTACTTCTGGAAAACATAATGACTCTGCGAGGTTTGCCGCTTTACACAGTTGGTTCAGACCTGATGAGGAGATTTGATTTGGGTGAGAAGCAAATGATGGTGCTCAGGGAAATCGAGCAAGGAATGGGTCTAGCCCTCATCTCAACGATAGCTGACGGTTTCTTTTTGGATCGACCGCAGGTTTCGCGTATTGTGGATACTTTGGAAGATATGGGCTTTGTTAACCGAAAGCGGGTGAGTAGGAAACAGAACAAGAGGGCCGACCGCAGAAAGGTGCACCTTGAGGTGACAGATAAAGGCCTGTCCTTTTTGTCTCAATACTATGAAGAGAGACATCAGTACTACAAAGAAATCATTGGGGCTTTTGGCTTGCATGAGGCAAAAGAACTCAGTCAACACCTTGAAAGGTTCAATAATCTGATGTCGCAGAGAATTGAGTCACTCATTGATCAGGAAGTATTTGGAAGATGAAGGAAATGACATCTCTGCAGTTTCAACATGAGAGTGATATGGAGAAGAAGAAATCGTATTATACATCTCAAAAGTCCAAGCTTCTAAAGGAGTATGATAAGGCATTGAAATACTCAATTGGTGTTTTGCCAGAGTACTTGGATGAGAATGAAATTGATGACACAATGAAAGAGATGCGAACTGAGTTTGAAAACCTTATTCCAGAGATACCCTTCATTGGTGGAAAGAAGAATAAACTTACGTGGACTCTTGTGGAATCAACTATGGCGCTGGCAATTTATCGCGTGTTGAAGAAGAAAGGGCTTGAAACTGATGTCATTGGAGAAATCTTCTTAATGACAGTAATGAATAGAGCAATGTCAGTTCCCAGTATACTCCGACGATTATTCGGGTGGTATCGTCATACTTCATTGGGAAAAAGATCCATGAAGAACCTGGTTAAGAATCTAAATAGCCTGCCATACCCAGATAATTGACAGGCTGAATGGGTTGTTGATGACACTGGAGAGTTTGATTATGGCATGGATTATACAGACTGTTCAATCTGTAAATTCTATAATAGAATGGATGCCTCAGAATTTGTGCCATACATTTGTATGACCGATTTTGCAATCGCTAATGCCACAGGTCAGGGCTTCAAACGCACTATGACAATCGCAGATGGAGCTGACATATGTGATTTTCGCTGGAAGAAGGGCTGGAATAGCCCCTCCGGATGGCCTCCATCTTGATAATTTCAAGTATGAGGTGCCTTGCATGTGGGAGATAGTCTTCCAGATTTCGGATGCCTATTCTTCAGTTGGGTGCACCGCTTCGACTTGATTCCAGTAGCGCAAGAACAAGTCTTTGCACCAACTCAGTGCCAGCTCACTCTCTGCCAAGAACGCCAAGTAGTCCATTCTACCATCAGTCGTCGGGAAACCCACAAGTGCTGCACTCTCAGACACAGTGCTGACAAAGTCGATCGTTTCGGTATATCCCAGCAGCATTCTCTTTTGGTCCTCAGGCCTATACTGCGGACGATATTCATCCGGTAGATCTGGACGTATCAAGGTCTTAGGCATGAGAAAGCAGGCGGACACCCCACGCTTTATGGCAGCCTCAATCAGGGGTATACTCCCAGTTGGAACTTGATCAGCAATGAACCACAGATGCTCATTTGCGTCTTCGATGATTGTATTAGTTCTCTGAAGAGCAAGGAGAGGATTATCAAGAAGGTTGCTGCCATGGAGTTCACCAATTCGTATCAGGAACTCCCTAGGCAAGTGGCTTGTGCGGTGTGTTAAGAAGTACTCACGATGTTCAACGAGAAAGTCTAGTCCTGGAAGCAACGAAAGTACGTTGGTACCGTGAAGTGTCAAGTGATAAGCGCCATCGGCCTTCTTCTGAACTAGTCGTGCATTGCTGAGACGTTGTAGGTGCCTTGACGTTTCCTGCATCGTTAGCTCGAGTGTCTTTGAAACCTCTGTCAGTTTCATTGCCTTTTTGCTGATAGCATCAAGGATGTTCAGTCTGTCCTCGTTAGCGAGTTCGAAAAGAAGATCCTTGAGGTTTTCCATGCCACAGGGATGGAGCATGGTGCCTAATAATTCAAGCTCAATCTTGAGAAATCATAAACGGTCCTTAGGAGCCTACTTCTTCATTCGGGTCGGTATTGAGTACAGTGATAAATTATGAACAGACACAAAGACGAGAAGACATTCTCGATTGAACTGAAATCGAAGAGTCACGTGGGCTTCGAACTGCCCAAAGGACCCGATGATTCAGTGCTTGTTGAAGGGACACTAGGCAGCCTCATCAGTCTGAGGTTCGTTGAGAGGGCAATGCTTGAGATCAAGGGATCAACAGGCATCCTTCGAGTCGACCTTAATGAGGAGGACTGGATTCGTGTACTTGAAGAAAAGTCGAATAATGAACGGAACAAGACCTTGGAGGATGGCGTGTAATGGCAATGCCACTACTTGGTGCGGCAACAGGCATCGAAGAGATGCCAGAGGATGCCAGACCCGGGACATTCGGATTTGTGGAGAAGGCAGTCCGAAAGAGGAAGTTCGGCGTGATTAGCGTTGTAGACTCAAAGGGTCGACCTCACTCCACAGGAATCATCTATGGTGTCTCTAGACCTGAATCGGAGTTTGCACTCTATATCGTGACCCAGAAGAATGCTGCCAAGGTCAGACACCTCAAGAAGAACCCCACTGTCACATTGGTCGTGACCTTTCCGCACTACTATCTCAGGTTTGTGCCTGATAGCTATGTGATGTTCCAAGGAACTGCTGACTTCGTGACTCTCCGTGACGAAGAAGTTCAGTGGGCATTCTCACAAGGGAAAATCCTGCGTGCAAATCTTCAGGTCGACTCAGAAATTATGCGTGATGCTGTGGTGATTCGGATAAGACCTCGGAAGACAGTCTATGTCTATGGACTGGGCATCAGCATGAACCAGCTGAGGAAAGATCCTACGGCTGCTCGTTATAAGGTAAAGATTCCTGCTGATAGGCTCTGGAGCCCTGAAGCCTCTCAGGAAGCTCTGGCGGAGGTGTGAGTATTGGTCAGACAATGGGTGGAAGAACACATACTGGTCACATATGTCCTCCTTGCTTATGGGCTGACCTGGCTCATTGCTCTCCCTCTTGTGCTCTCATATCACGGGATATTGGCGATAGAGGTACCCTTTGCGATTCACTATCTCCTGCCATTTGGTCCCTTATTCGCGGCGATTTTGACGACATGGCTGGAAAGGGGCACTGATGGAGTCCGGGAGATTCTTGGAAGGATGACAAAGTGGCGAGTAAGGCCAATATGGATAGTGGTTGCTATCTTCTCAGTGTGGGCGCTCTACATCATCTCAGGCACGATCATTGTGATGACGGGACAGCCCTGGCCTGACATCAGCCTGTATGGGCAGGTCATGTACTTGCCATATCTGACCATTGTGGGCACTTGGCCACTCTGGGTATTCACATACGGTATCGGAGAAGAGACTGGCTGGAGAGGCTTTTTGCTACCTCAGCTTCAAGGGAAGTACAGCGCATTGGTGTCCGCACTGATTGTCAGCATAATCTGGGCTGGATGGCACTTCCCGATGTTTCTCTATAATGAGAATCTCATGGCGCTCGGACCAGTTGGCATAATCTTCTGGGTTATTGGCCTAATGTTTGGATCAATATTGCTGACCTGGTTGTACAATAGCAGTGAAGGGAGTATCCTGATGACTGCTCTTTGGCATGGTACCTTTAACCTGTT
>JBHLRP010000100.1:0-6472 GCA_048882485.1 Candidatus Thorarchaeota archaeon | reverse complement strand
TATGACTACTGCAAGGGATGCGGCATCTGTGCCAATGAATGCCCGACTGACAGCATCCACATGGAAGGTGAGTAGAGTGACAGTATCACAAGACAAAATCACAGTTGAGGGTCTGACCGGTGACGCCGCCATCGCACATGCTCTAAAGCAATGCGATGTCGATGTTCTCGCGGCCTATCCAATCACCCCGCAGACAATCATCGTTGAGGACTTTCAGAAGTTTGCTGCAGATGGAGAGGTCCATACAAGAGTGATTCCTGTTGAGTCAGAGCATAGCGCAATGTCAGCCTGTGTGGGAGCATCTGCAGTGGGAGCCAGAGTAGCAACAGCTTCCGCATCTGCAGGGCTAGCTTTGATGTGGGAGATTCTGTACTGTGCCGCATCAATGCGAATGCCAATTGTGTTCACCGTGGCAAACCGTGCGCTCTCAGCACCTATCAACATTCACAATGACCACTCAGATGGTATGGGGATGCGTGACAGCGGATTCATCCAGCTCTACTGTCAGAGTTCTCAGGAGGCCTATGACACCACTATCATGGCGTTCAAACTGGCTGAAGACCATGATGTTCTCCTTCCTGTGATGGTGGGAATTGATGGATTCATCGTCAGTCACAATGTTGAGAGAGTAGAGATGCTTCCCGATGATGAGATCAAGGAGTTTCTCGGTGTGAGGGTGCCCGTGCAGCCTCTGGATCCAAAGAATCCCATCACAATGGGACCACTAGCCCTCACTGACTACTACTTCGAGTTCAAGGAACAGCAGGATAGAGCTATGGGGAGAGTCATTAAGAACTACAAGAAGGTAGAGGCGGAATTCAAGAAACTGACAGGCCGCTCCTACGGAATGTTCGAAACCTACAAGACCAAGGATGCAGATATCATCATTCTCGCAATGAGCTCCATGGGAGGGACCGCCAAGGCTGTGGCAGACGTCCTACGGGAGCAGGGCGAAAAGATCGGCGTAGTTCGACTTAAGATGTTCCGCCCATTCCCTGCGATGGACATCGCAAAGGCCGTGAGCGGCGCAAAGGCGGTCATGGTATTCGAGAAAGCAATGTCGTTTGGTGCAGTCACACATCCCCTAGCGATGGAGGTCAGAAGTGCGCTCTACGACCTTGAGAAGAAACCGCTCGTCACTGACTTTGTCGTCGGTCTGGGAGGAAGAGATGTTCCTCCTGAAACATTCGTGGAGGGCATAGAGATGACAAAGAAGTACATCGAGAAAGGAAAGGCTCCGTTGTACGAGACGTTGGGGGTGCGCAAGTAATGGCAGAACCAGCAGCAGTAAGCATCAAAGACATGCTAAAGAAGAGCCCAATTCTGTCCTCTGGTCATAGGATGTGTGCCGGGTGTGCCGCGCCGACGGTTGTGAAGCTCATGGGTATGGCATTCAGGGGACCAACCATTGTGTGTGAGGCTACTGGATGTCTTGAGGTCGCCACGACAATCTATCCGTACACTGCATGGGAGATTCCATGGATTCATGTGGCCTTTGAGAACGCCCCAGCAGTCGCATCGGGCGTCGTCGAAGCCATGGACGTGATGCGCGAAAAAGGTCGCTCTGAGTACGAGCATGTCGATGTCATTGCTATAGGCGGAGATGGAGGAACCTTCGATATTGGATTTGGCAGCCTCAGCGGAATGCTTGAGCGTGGACATGACATAGTCTATATGGTCTACGACAACGGTGCCTATCAGAACACAGGTATCCAGCGTTCCGGTGCCACTCTGCCTGGCCAGGAAACCACCACATCGTGGGCTGGCAAGGTCGAACCTGGTAAGCGAGAGCGGAAGAAACCAATCGCTGATATAGTGGCCGCCCATAAGATTCCCTATGTGGCAACAGTAGACCCCTATCACTACCGTGACTTTGTCAAGAAGTTCAGGAAGGCAATTGAGGTAGATGGTCCTGCATTCATTCATGCCTTCTCCCCATGTCCTCGAGGTTGGAGGTCTCCAAGTGGAAGAAGCATCGAGCTTGCAAAGTTGGCTGTTGAAACCGGTATTCATCCGCTCTATGAAGTGATCGATGGTGAAGAGTGGGTGATGTCGTCCCCCAGTAAAAACCTGAAGCAGCTAAAGCCGCTTGAAGAGTACTGGGAAACGCAAGGCCAGTTCAGACACTTGAAGGACTCGAAGTGGGACGGCTTCAAGAAGCAGATTCAGGACCAAGTCAATCATGATTGGGAGCTTCTGAAGAAACGATGTGGTCTTGAGTAGGACCACATTGATTCTACCCCAAATCAGACGGGTCTATTCCGCGTGAGAAGGCTTTGAGAATCCCCCAGTCCATCAGAGACTCCGGAGGCGTGTCCTTCTCCTCAGAGCCGCGAGGCACTAATTGCAGCGCGTTCTCTGGGCAGCTGATAGTACAGACACCACATCCTATGCATCGTTCTGCATTGACTTGAACGACATCTTCAGGGATGCTCAATGCATCAAAGGAACATCGGTTTATGCATGAGCCACACCCCGGACAAAGCTCGGCTTTGACAGCTGCTTGAAAGTTAGACCGAACGAATGCATGGGGCTGTTCCCACTTGGTCAGTCCTCTCAATGGCAAACAGCAGCATGTGCAGCAGTTGCAGATGTAGAAGTGATCTGTCTGTGTATTCATAGAACAGTGGACTAGCCCTGACTCCTCGGCTTCGCGTAGTACTTTGAGAGCCTCTTCCTTTGTAATGGCCTCAGTCAGAGTAGTTTCATCAAATGCGTATTCTTTTCGGGGATGAAGTTGGATACATTTCGTCATGCCATGCTTGCAGGGACTTCCTAGGAGATTCTGCTGCTTCTTGCAGATGCACTCGCGAACCCCCCATGACTTCGAATTCTCAATGATCTGTTCAGCCATTTCGTATGGATGGATTACCAAATCAGTGCTAATTGTCCGATGAATAGGAATCACCTTAAACAATGCAGGTGTATTGCCCCAGAGTCCCTCGAACCTGCTACTCTCTAAGTAATCCTCTACAAGCTGGGCATATTCACTATCCATACGGTCTATCTGTTCATCATGAATACCTACAACGACAGGCAAAAGGGCATACCTTCGGCCTGTGCTAGAATTCCAGGCTCGTATCTGACCTTTATCAGCCATCTCTTCAAGTCGTTCCTCTAGACCTTCTACATAAATCCCGAGTCTGTCAGCCATCTCATCAACTGTTTCACCACGCAGTTTCATATTGCTGGCCAAAATTGCCTCTTCGGGAGTGAAAATCCATTCCAGTAATCTCAGATGGCTGCCATCTTCAGTTGGAGTGAAGCTATTGGGAATCTTATCCAGTGTTTCTGCAAGTCGCTCGTAGGGGTCCTTTGACATTCTAGGCACTTTCCGGTACATAGTTGCTCAATTGCGGTGTGATATCATATCACCCTCCCAATATATGAGATTCGCCAACTCGCAATGAGTACAAGTCAGCATTTCAGACCAGCTCACAAAAAGGCAAGACAGGAGCAATAAAGGTCGCTTTCGATTTCGCTCATTGAAGCGTTCCACTCGGAATGGATAAATCTAGCCGTTTCAACTAGATAGGAGAGGTCTCCATCCAGAGAGGAGAGAGAAAATGACTATGTTGACAGGTGGCGAGGTCCTCGCCAGGTGTCTTATCGAAGAAGGTGTCAAGTATGTCTTCGGTGTCCCCGGAGACCAACTGTATCCATTGCTTGACTCGATACACACCTTAGATGGAATAGAGTTCATAACATTTAGACATGAACAGGCAGCGGCACATGCCGCAGATGCTTGGTCAAGAACAACTGGTGAACCCGGTGTGTGCCTGGGAACTGTAGGACCGGGAGCAGTAGACCTAGTACCCGGGGTTTATCCTGCATTTGCAGACAGCATTCCTATGGTCGTATTGTGTGCCCAGAATCAATCATGGAGAATTCACCCGGACCACGGAAGCACCCAGGGACTAGACCAGCTGAATCTCTTCAAGCCAATCACAAAGTGGGGTGCAACTATATCTCATTGGCAGAGGATTCCGCATCTGGTTCATTGGGCATTCAGAGAGGCACTTGCAGGTAGACCGAGACCCGTCTTCCTTGATATCCCATCGGATGTCCTTTATCTCAAGTGCGATGAAAACACGTTGGAAGATGGGATTGTACCCAAGAATCAGTATAGAATGACGCATCGGCCAGTGGGAAATCCCGACCTGATCTCCAAGGCAGCTGAAATGCTTCTTGGCGCGCAGTTCCCGCTGATTCACGCAGGTGGCGGTGTCTTGGCGTCTGAAGCCTCAGAGGAATTGGTTGCCATTGCAGAGCATCTTCAGGCCGCGGTCACGACTTCTCTTGGAGGCAGAGGTTCAATTCCAGAAGATCATCCCCTGTCACTTGTGCCAGCTGGTTTCGGAGCAATAGGCGCTCAGTGTCAGTCGGATATGGTCCTACTTGTAGGAGGCAAGCTGGGGGACCTAGATTTCTGGGGTAGAGCTCCGGGATGGGGTGATTGTGCTGACCAGAAACTAATTCAGGTCGATATAGCTCCTGAAATGATTGCTCTAAACCGAGTTGTCGATTTGAGCATTGTCGGAGATGCAAAGAGTACGATCGCAGAGCTTCTGAAAGCAGTCCAGAAAAAGCCAAAAGCCAAGCCAAGACCCGAGATGGCTGATTGTCGAGAGGCACAAGACAACTGGCTGGAGGATTTTATGGAACAGGGTAAGTCGGACAAAACACCAATCCATCCTCTCAGACTTGTGAAAGATGTTCGCGACTTCTATCCGCGAAACGCAATATCGATTGTTGACGGCGGAAACATCGCCGTCTGGACATTCTACCTCAATAGAATCTACGAACCTAGGACATTCATATGGCCGTCTGACTCAGGTCATCTTGGAGTAGGGACAGGATATGCTATCGGATCAAAGCTCGCTCATCCTGACAAGGATGTTTACGTTATCTCTGGTGATGGAGCGTTCATGTTTAATGCACAGGAACTTGAAACGGCAAGACGATTGGAAGTCCCATTTACCTTAGTAATAGCGAACGACAGGGCATATGGCATGATCAAAGCAGGCCAGAAGGGTCTCTATGAGGAGAGGTATGTTGGTGTTGACTTCGTGGATGTTAGATATGACAAGATTGCAGAAGCAATGGGCTGCTTTGGAGTGAGAGTTGAGAAGCCTGAAGACCTTACACCATCTCTTGAGAGAGCAAAGGATTCAGGACTGCCTTCAGTTATCGATGTCGTAATTGACCCTGACATTAATTTGGGGCCTCCCGACTTTGATTCTGTTGCCTCTGTGTGGCTTGAAGGTTGTCAGTTACCGGGTGATGAGTAGTTGAAGGCTGCTGTGTATGAGGGTGCAGACGATATTCAAGTGAAGGAGGTTCCAGAGCCAGAGATTGGTCCTGATGATGTTCTTGTCAGACCCAAGTATGTGGGCATCTGCGGAACAGACCTGAGTGCATGGGAATATGGCATGTACGAGGGCGGCCTAATCATGGGTCACGAGTTCTCCGGTGAAGTCGTTGACGTGGGAGAGAATGTAAGCATATGGAAAAAAGGAGATAGAGTAGTTCCGAATTCATTGATTCCTTGCGGTAAATGCTCATTCTGTTCCAAGAGCAAGCATTCACTGTGTGAAGACATGCAGATGGTTGGCATATCCATGGATGGGGGATTAGCTGAGCTAGCAAAATTGCCTGAGGTTGTTTTACACCAGCTCCCTGACTCGTTGGACTATAAGACCGGGGTCTTTGTAGAGCCACTCTCAATTGCCATTAGAGGTTTTAACAGAGCCAGTTTTGAAACTGGTGAAACCGTTCTTGTTCTGGGTACCGGTCCAATCGGGTTGCTTAGTATCAAGCTTGCTCAGGTGAAGGGTGCATCTGCAATCTACGCAACAGAAGTGAAACCAGCTAGACTTGAGATGGCACAAAGATGTGGCATAGAGGCAGCCATCAATGCTGAGAAGGAATCAGTTGCTCTGAGAATCGAGAGCCTTACTGAGGGGGTCGGTGTAGATTTGGTGGCAGAATGCACAGGTGCCCCCGGACCCACCGCTAACGCAATTCAGCTTGTCAAAAGAGGTGGTACTATTCTGGTCCTTGGAATAAGTGAAGAGCCTGTGGAAGCTGACTTCATGACTGGAGTTCTCAACGAATTGAATATTCAGTTCAGCTACTTGGGCTATGCAGAGTTCCCTGAGGCAATAGAATTACTTGAGAATAGGAAAATTGATCCAACACCCTTTGTCACGAAGATTGTGCCATTGGAGCGTGTTGTTGAGGAGGGGTTTAAGGCACTGACCCATCCTGAAAGCAATGAAGTGAAAGTGCTTGTAGAGATATGAAAGGAGGAAATGAAATGGCAGACAGAATGGAGCTTGGAAATGACAAGTACTTGAAGTTGTTCAAGGAGAATCTCAATAAGGATGAGGAGTACATGAATCTAGCATCTAGTGTGAATGACTCCTATACTCTTGTTCTGCAGGCAGAACCAGATAAGGGTATAGAGGAC
>JBHLRP010000099.1:4117-6648 GCA_048882485.1 Candidatus Thorarchaeota archaeon | reverse complement strand
ACAGACAGTACGTCTTTCTCTGGACTCTTTCGAACCTTGGATTTGTTAGATGACCCTGCGCTAACAACAGTTGTGCGACATGAGGTAATCAAAGGAGTATCTATGGTTGCCACATATGAAAGAACCCAGGACGACACCATCAGGGTCCAATATGTGAACGATTCAACTAGTCCCCAGATCCCTCCAGGAGATTCCCCAAATCATGTATTGGTTTCACATGCCTCCAGCCGTTTCGTGAGGGCTAGTGGAGCTAGTCCTGTGGAACTGCTTGGTGATGTTGAACATGATCCATATGGAAGCGCAGAGTCATTGGGAACGGCACCATTTCTCAGAGTGATTCCTGGAGCAATTCACGAGGCGCACGAGGGAATTCTATACTTGGATGAGATTGCTGCCTTAGGTCAGTATCAAAAGCATTTGCTCACGGCGATGCAAGATGGCACCTTTCCAATTGCTGGGAGAAATCCTCACAGCTCCGGAGCTGCTGTCCGTGTGGACGACGTGCCCTGCAGGTTTGTCTTGTTTGGAGCGTGCAATGTGGAGGACTTGCACAAGATATTGGCACCTCTGAGATCACGAATACGGGGCTACGGCTACGAGATTATGCTGGACTCATGGATGGCAAAGACACCGGAAACTACGAGAGATATTGTTAGGTTCATGGCTCAGACCGTGAGAGAGGATGGTAGGATTCCTCACCTCAACAGAGAGGCGATTATCTCGGTCGTGAAAGCTGCTGAATCTATGGCGCAGAAGCTGGATGGAGCGAGTGGTGCTTTGACTCTTAGACTTCGCGAGCTTGGAGGGCTGATTCGCGTGGCGGGAGACCTGGCCGTCCAGGAATCCTTGGAATGCGTGAAACCATTGCATATCAAAAGAGCTGAATCATTAGCACAGGGCTTGGATTCGTGCAATCCTCGTGGGGTTGGTCAGGGCAACAATGTTTCTCAAAGTAACTACGGAGACTATTTCTTCTGAAACAGGTGTTCCTTTGATGGTGTCACCGTGAAGGTATTGAAGCGCAACCTGAAAGAGGGAAAAATTGCCCTCAAGATAGAAACCCTTGATGATCTCTGGCATTTGTATAATCTAGTCAGTCCTGGTGATACCGTTGTTTCCAGAACAACTCGAAGGGTCAAAGTTGGGGATGAGGATGCCAGAAAACAGGATAGTGTGCGCAAGCCGATGACGCTAGTCTTGAAGATCGAGGATGTCATGTTTCATGCGTTCTCCAATCGCGTGAGGCTAAAGGGCATCATTCTGGAAGGGCCCGGAGATTTAGTCAGCATAGGGTCGTACCACACATTCAATGTGGAAGAAGGAAGCACCCTGACGATAATCAAGGAGCACTGGCCCCGTTTCATGCTGGAACGAATAAAGGAGGCAGAGAGGAAAGCCCAGAGTCCGGTAGCTCTGCTGGTGACAATAGAGGATGGGGTTGCCGAGCTATTCCTTGTTGCAGATTTTGGAATTAGAGAGGCTGTTCGTGTGCGAACAAGCATATCTAGAAAGCGTGGAGACCAGAAAGCGTATGATGCCACCATGCGGGATTTCTTCTCAAATGTAGGAGTTGCCATCCGTTCCCAATTGGAGCAGAATGAGATAGCAGTCATCATAATTGCGGGACCAGGATTTGTGAAAGACCACTTTAGCGAGTTCCTTCGTGGAATGAAGATAAAGGACATGCCCCCGGTATCTGTTGAGAGCTTGAACTCGATAGGATATCCAGGTGCGAAAGAGATTCTGTTCAGAGGAGTGATCTCAAAAGCTATAGAGGGTCTGAAACTCGAGATTGAAACGCAGCTTATTGAGGGATTAATAGGACACATTGCAAAGGGTGACGGCCTTGGAGCCTATGGCGATAAGGAAGTGAAAGCCGCAGTCGAGTATGGAGCAGTAGAACATCTCCTGATTACAGACAAGAGGCTAAGAGAAGGCGATGAGGAGCAACGACATTGGATGGACAATCTAATTCGAAATACTGAGAAAACACGCGGTCAATTCCATATCGTGTCCACAGATCATCCAGCGGGCGATCAGCTCCAGAATCTTGGGGGTGTTGCTGCCATTTTGAGATTCAAGATTGACCAATCATAGAGGGTCGAAAAGTGTCTGAAGGCGGTCCCATGATGGATACTCGTATGCAATGCCAATCTCTAGAGCGTCGCCATTCTTCACAGATGACCTGAGATCTTGTGCAATCTCTGCAAGTATCCATCCAGCTATCTCGATTCTCCTTCTAGGCAAGTCGATATTCAACTGAGTTGATGGAACATCGAATTGTGATTCGAGGACTTCTCTTATCTGACTCAGCATTTCATTGTCTAGTTCTTCTCCAAAAGGTGCTCTGATCACCCCAAGTATCAGGAGGGGGTCGTCGTCTGCACGTTCTTCAAACTCTCTCGCGGTTCTCTCAAGACGGCGTTCCAGACGATTACGCATCTGTATAGCATCTTTGAAATGGGCTGAACAGTAGTGGACTGAAATCGTTTCTAGCTCTTCTGCAGACCACTTGATGATTTCCTCAGCTA
>JBHLRP010000099.1:0-4017 GCA_048882485.1 Candidatus Thorarchaeota archaeon | reverse complement strand
TTTGAAATGGGCTGAACAGTAGTGGACTGAAATCGTTTCTAGCTCTTCTGCAGACCACTTGATGATTTCCTCAGCTAGCTCCGCGCTCCCTGCAATAGATGCTGACTCCATGTTTCTTAGTCTTAGTCCAAGGGAACTAAGCGATTCGAAGTTGGTCTCACTGCTCTCCAGTTCATTGATATTCAGGAATGAAACTCCAATTGCTTCAGCTCTCTTAGCAGTCTTCTTCAGGGATTCAATCTCACCGGGAATAGCTGGAACTTCAATCCCTACATCCATTCCAAGACCCACAGCTGTTTCGACAGCAGACCAATTATCAGTCATTGGATGGAATCTAATCTCGTCCAAGCCGACTTCATATAGGTTCTTGATTTGCTGCATATCAGCATCAGACTGGGAGGTATAGAGATGTATATGGAAATCATCGCCCTGAGAGTCCTTTAGGAGTGAAATGTATCCTAGCGTTCTTTGTAATCGACAAAGTGGATCGCCTCCGCTAAAACCTGCCCCTTCAGCACCTATCGCCTCCAATTCTTCAAGGATATCATTGTCATTATGTACTGGCATTTCATCAGCAAACACAACATCATTTCCCGCCTTATCTTGGGATAATGGACAGTAGAAACAGGTACTGTCGCATAAGCCAGTGACAAACAGAACCATCTTTGTGCCTAGTGCGCACATTTTGCAGCCAGCTGGCATCTCCCCTACAAGCAATGATTCTCCCTTGGTCTTGCGAACTGAACGCATCAACGTGGCATCTCTACTCCCCTCTTCGTCCTATCGTTCGTCTTATAGCTGGATCACTATCCTTTAGACTCTTAGCCACAGTCTCAAAGCTCTCGTCCTCAGAGAGTGGCCTAGTGAGGTACACTCCAGTTCTTCCCACATTATTGCGTCTCCTCAGCACACGCACGCGTTCCTGAGCAATTGCGATGCTTACCCCGATTCTCTTGGCAACTTCATGTTCGTAGCCAATGACGCCATGTTCCATATGACCAGTTTCCGTAGGGTCTATCAAGACCAGTCGTTTATCGACACCTGGCACACGTACCTCGTCGTGAATCTGGTCAATATTCACTTGCCCACCCCACTGATAGAACTCCTCTTCCCTAGGCATGAGCTTGAAGAGTGGGAAAGTCACAACCAAATCATTACTTAGATGAATATGACCCTTGATCACTGTTGAGGGGGTTGCTTGTACAAGTTCTCTATGGACTCCTCTCCCGATACTCACTTCGATTTTGTAGCTTGATACAGGATATGGCACAATGACGTCGATGTCTGAAGACTTGTGTACATCTCCGCGTGCAATAGACCCATAGGTGAAAGACCTCATGCCTGCATCATCAATCTTCTGCATAACCTTCAATGCCTTCTCGCGCAACGATTCTAGCAGACTCCAGTGGTCTTCATCGTAGACAACCTCTCGAGTTTCATGCAGGGTTTCGGGTCGTTTCGTCATTTCACTCAGCTCTTAGAGCATCAAGCATTGAGCAAACTTTGCAGATTCTTGAGGAACTTGGATCTCCACATGTATCGCAAGTCTGGAGATTCAACTCGTCAGCACTCTGTTCAAATGCCCCCATTATTGATTCAGATGACCGTAGAATCGCTAGAAGCGTACCGGGACGCTTATGCTCCATCCGATTCAGAAACTCACGAATATCGTTTCGATAGGCTTCTACAGCATATGGACAGGGTACATCATGATATGGAAGTGAGAGATGATGAGTATAAACAACGATGTCCCTCTCAGAGAGCTCCTTAATGGGCTTGACGCGAGGAACAAGGCCACCTATTGGATTCGCTCTGACCCTATTGGTACGAGCTATTCTACGGCTGTCACCGCGCATCATGTTCATCATGATTGTCTGGGCCTCGTCGTCCAAATTGTGTCCAGTAACGACCACATCAGCCGCCAGTTCTTTCGCTGTTGTGTTTATAGCTCTTCTTCTTAGAACACCACAGTATGAGCATGCACCCACTGAGTTATCATCACGACTGGCCACAATCTCGTCCAATGAATGACCAAAGATACTTGAAAATTCCCGCACTTCAAGTTTCAAACTCAGATTGGCCGTTAATTCCTTGGCAGCTTCTAGTGCTTTGTCACGATATCCCTGTATTCCTTCGTCAATTGTAATGGGAACTAGTTCAACACTGGGAAAGTCTTGTTCGATTCGGAACAAGACGTCCAATAGAACTGCGCTGTCCTTTCCCCCTGAGACCGCAACAGCTATTCGATCATCTTCACGTAACATTCTCTCTCTGTTTATAGTCCGTCTTACTCTTTGTAGTGTGGTAGATGCCAGACAGGCTTTGCAAAGCCGCTCGGCGGTGTACCTTCTCAGATATACTGCAGGCTTTCCACACTTCGAGCACTTGACAGACATAGATGGGTACTCCTAGCGGACTGTGACAGGAATCGCAGTTAAAGACTCTCCTAACCCATTTCTTCGTTTCATTGTGAGTGAACCACAACAGCAAGAAACCTCTGTGTTCCGCCCCTCTCCTGCCAGTGTCGCCACCTCTCAAAATCCACAGGATATCGAGATTAGCAGGAGCATTGTCTGACCTCATCGGGATGGGATCCCTCCTCCAGACCTGACCTCCTTCTCCTGTCCTGATGCTGGGACATCACTTCCAGCGACAGAGAGAGTTTCCACAGTTCTTACCACGGCAGGGTCATCATCACCCTTCCCACCTTCATCGCTGAAATCGAGAAGACTCGTCTGAGCATGGTGAACGGCCGCGGACTCTCCAGAGCCTGATGAGGACCCCTTCTTGGAGAGTAAGGACTTCCCTTTGGAAGACTTCCTTCGGGCTTTCGGTCGTGCACGTCGAGCCTTTTCAAGGGCTCTAGTCCACAGGCCTAGTCCTCTCACAGAGTGCAATGACTTTGTGAGCGTGAGCATGCGTGCTGCAATGTTGATACTACCATTTCTATCAGCATTGGTCTTTTGTCCACATGATGGACAGTGGAAGTAGTTCTGCTTGGGTCTCTTGCCCTTGCTTCCACACTTCCAACAGATAATAGAGGTCCATGCCTCAGCAACAGCTCTGAACCGGGCGTCCTTTCCATCTACCTTCCAACCAAGCTGAGCTAGTCCGTGTTTCAGACTCTCAGATATTCGAGCAAAAGCCCATGAGTGTATCATCCCTCTGAACCTTCGCCCCTTGTAGTTACCTCTTCTTGCACGCATTCGTATATTCTTGAGGCGACCAATGGCAACATAGAGTGTGTACTTCTCAGACAACTCTGAGATGTAATCGAGAATCTGACGTACAAGAACCCTATCATATTCCTTTGCTACATTCTCCCTTTTGGAACGCATTTGACGAAGCCGCTTTGCTACACTATCGTAGGGACGGTGAGCGTTCTTCCGTGTGTGCATCTCTCTTTGTAAATCAGCAACAAGCCTATCGTACTTCTTGAGGGCATTCGCTTTCTCCTTCTGAGTGAAGTATCGAGTTTCTCTGGTCTTCTCTGGAGTAAGAAGAGTCGAGCAGACGGCTTTCTCAACTCCTAAGTCAATTCCAAGAATGGCAACTCGACCTTTTTCTTCCCAAGCTTCATCGATTGTAATTCGAATTGCAAAGGCTACCCACCAATTTCTTTGTTTATCAGCGAAGAGCTGCAAAGCTTTTACTTCACCACATCTGATCTGGTTTAGATGGTAGGGTGACATCTTTAGAGGGATGGTTAATCGGTCATGATACACTCTTCTCTCTCTGACAGAGTCAAGAGAATCTCTGATGTCAAGCCACCATTGCGAAATGGATGTCTTTTTCTCAACAAGTTTGAACCTCTGAGAAAACACCCATCTAGGTATCCTTCGACCAGAATTGATTGAAGAAGGACGTGACGCATTTACTCCTTTTTTTGCTCTCAGCTTGAGATAGCTATCATACATCGAAACCGCAGTCTGTCTACACTCAGTCATCTCGTTCTGGGAGATACGTGGAAATCGAACCTTGAAGTCATGCGGCACGATGGTTCTTTGATGATTTCCT
>JBHLRP010000098.1:0-7088 GCA_048882485.1 Candidatus Thorarchaeota archaeon | reverse complement strand
GCGTATACCCTTCTTTTCACTCTCTTTCTTCTTCATTTTCCCAATATCCTCCCTTTGTAGGATATAGTCTCTTCTCTACATCAGGATAGGTTCGCATTAGTCCCCATGTAATGCGTTCTCGATTCTAAGACTCCTAGACCACGTAGTAGAACCTAAGAAGAATACTAGCCCTTTTTTTATTTAATGTTTCGACAAGTCTGAGTGCCCGCTCATTCTTGATTGGACGTCATGATAGTCGTCCAGATGATGGAGAATTGAGGCCGCTCTTGGACTCTGAGTCACTCCTCTTTGCTGATTGCTTCTGCCTGTTTGTCCCACCAATCCTCGGAAAGCTCACCTTCTGCCCATGTCACAGGCAGCCCCTTTGTCGGCTTCTTCCTCAACAGATACAGTCCAGCAATAAGGAGAATTGGAATCGGAATTACTATTGTGACCATACCAATAGTGCTTGGCGCCGTAATTGCCTGAAGAAGAAATGGCATGTAGTATATAGCGGGTAACCAGAGCTCCGCGATAATACCTGTACATACTGCTCGCTTCATGGTGGTCTTTTCATTATACAATCGGCTAATCATGTAGGCAAAAACAAGACGGGGAAAGGTCATGAGCTGGGCTGCTAGGAGGTAATAAGGCTGCGTAAGAGCAATCATCAGGCTTGGTTCACGGTCACCCATGGACAAAAGCCATGCCATGGCCATTATCTGGATGAGTGGAAAAGGGATCCCGGTATAAGAGGAGTGGATAAAAGCTGCTGGCCCAAGAACTGCAATGACAGCTAATCCTGCAAGATACATTCCGAGATTGCTCGCTGTTTGGGATTGTTCTTCTCCTGCCGATGCCATTTCGATGCCGCTCCAATAATAGCAACTCAGCCGAACTTGTTTATCAGCAACGTATCATCTCTTGAAACCATATTACAGGCAGTCCACTCTTATGGCTGCTGAACGACTAAATAATGTACCATTCACTGGTCCGCGCGGCGGCACTCCACCGTCTTGAGGCTATTGAGGTCGTGGTGGCAACGAGTCATGTAGATGTTATATGCCATTTGACGGCGCCTTGAAGTCAGTTCACGCTAACGCCGCATCCCTCATAACGATGCGAGTCAGTTTCTGCATCGGGATTGACATGGAATCTCGCAGCCGATGCATTTCCCCTGCTAATCATGCTTGTGCTCCCCGTCACGTTTGAATAGATTTGTAATGAACTTCCTAATTCGTGATAGCATGACATATGTGCCAGAAATTGAGATCTCACCGCTTTTAACATCTCCAATCATGCGGTCCGTTTTTCCCTTGAGAACCGCTGATTCAACCATGTCCTCTGCCCGCTATAGAGGTGTTGTTGCTTGGATAGCTGCCAGTCCTACGAAGAAGAATATTGGCAGAGGGATCACGAGATTGAGCGCTCCTAGATACGGAAATATAGGCCCGGTGGCAATCATGAATATCTCAAGCAACACCCATGGAAAAAGAATATCTAGAAGGCCAAATATGATAACGCTCTGTTTCGTCCCACGACCCTGAGCATATCTGGGTAATGCAATTGGACTGGATTTGTTTCACTTATGTCGTATGTTTCGCTAACCAGTTCTCGTTTCCCTAGATTGCCTAGGTCTAGCTGAGCAAAGATTCGTTCTACAGAGCAGTTGTAACTAATAATGTAACTAGAAGTTGGGATTGCGCTTGCATTGAAGGATGGAACATAGTCATCACCAAATCACCAACTACTTGCGTTGTAAGACATTTCCATTTTAATCATACCAGGATTATCGACAGGTCCTGAAGGTACCACGGTCTGAAAGATGGTTTCCTGTGCGTTTACAGTCTGTCTACAAATGAATAGAATGACTACAATTAGGGAAGCGCTGAATACTGAACGGGTAACTTTCATGATATGCACCTAGATAATACTTGAAAGCAGATTCCTGCTTTCGAGCTCTAACAGCGTTTCATACTTTCACCACTTGATGATGTTTCGTAACAGCACAGGTATTCACTATCATAGTCCTATTGACTATCATCTAGCCACTCATCTACGCTCTCGGTCTGCTTTCTCAAAGTCCATCTCTTATTCAGAGTATACAGAACTATAGCTACAATTATTATAATCAACAGTCCGATTCCAATTGCAGATGGAACAAACCCGACAGTCGTCTGTACTTGAAGTAACATTCTGATTCTCCACCACACGATTTCCAGCAAGATTGAAACAAGTTCAGTTTATTGGTTTTTCGATACTAACCGGACTTGTTAGCAATTCTACAACTTCTAGCCCACGCAGCGGTGCTTCACTGTCTTGGGTTTATAGAGATTGCTTTGTCATACACAAGCAACATGAGGAAAGTGCCCAGTATGCACGTAAGCGACCAGAAGAAGAAATCGGGAGCAATAACCCAAATTGGCTCACCAAATGGTTCAGTGGGATAGAGCACTCGCACATAGTAATCGAAGTATAGTGCATTGCCAATAGTCCAAATGGCCAATCCAGCTGAGATGATTATCACAGCTACACACATTCTCTTTTGTCCTGATATCATTTGATTCTCGCACTACTTGTCCACTAATTCCTTGATGATAATAAGATGAATTGCATATCAATAGTGCTACCCTATGGATGATAATTCCCCCAAATAATCGACGGATTTATTGCAATTCCGGAAGCAATTAGGAATAAGCACGTAGCCACTGGACCACGCAGCGGGGTTTCATCTTCTTGAGGCTATTGAGGTTGCGGTGAAACAGAGTTGAATCATATGTCTGGTTGATAGTAATTAGGACTTGAAAGGAAATAGGCTCAGACATTATTTACTCGCAAATACTTAGATGCGATTTTGCCTATAATCCAGCGGGAATTTCTGTTGGCATTAACTGAAGCCACACTCACTATTGCGATAACGCTGATTACAATGCTGGCATCAGTCATTGTGTGTCACTACTTGGGACGCGCTCCAGATACAGGCAGTGTACCATCACTGTTAGCAGGTGGTATCGTTCTTCCTGTGGTATTCCTAATTGTCTTTGCGCCATTCTATGCACAAGTGACTCTATTTGATTGGCCCTCCGGATATTACGATTTCCCACCGCAGGTCGTAGTATGGATAGGGGGAATTGTGGGAGGGCTCATTGGGTTTTATTCAGGAGAGTCCTGGAACAAGGAAGGAACCGTGAACTGTCTTGTATTCTTCTTAGTTCCAATCATGCTTCTGGTAATTTTGTCCATAGTGGTGGTCTTTCTACCTTGAAAAGGGGTGACAAGGTAGTCCCCTACTATGTGCAGAACCATGCAAATGATGAATCTTCCAAAAAGATGACAAGATGTAATACAGAGGACTGAGTATGTAACTGAGGGTGCTTGTGATGGCTAGATCCGTCCTAGTCAAGGGTGTAATTGTAGCCATTCTCTCTGTGCTCATCGTTTCGGTTGGAGTTCTATTCCTCTTGGGTATGCAAGAACCACTTGGAGAAGATACGGACCTGAGCAATGTGGATATTGCTTACTATAATGGAGAAGGGGCATGGCTAACAGATGAAATAGTACTGTCAAATATGGCGGAATGGATGGGGTGCTCCTTCACTACAGTGAGAGGACAAGACATCCAAAGCGGGTGTCTGAACGATTATGATTTGCTAATGTGGCCAGGAGGCCACTATCCAGCATATTGGGATGAAGTAGGTCTTGAAGGCAAAGCAGAGATACAGGAATTTGTTTCAGGAGGTGGTGCGTATCTGGGAATCTGCGCTGGTGCGTACTATGCTGCGGACTACATGGTTTGGATGGATGATGATGCGTATCCACCGCCTGAATACAAGGTTGAGGGAGATGAAATGAATCTGGACCTCTTTCCTGGCGTGGCCTACGGACCTATCTTCGAAATCGCGGATCGCCCTGAACCAGGATGGGCAATGACAGAGATTAACCTCGTTGAACAGACTCACCCTATCACTGAATCCATGCCAAACCCGATGACTATGCTCTATGGCGGTGGGCCCTATCTTGAACCCTATGATAATGCAAGCGTTTCAATTCTGGGAGTGTATGATGTCACAGGAACAGTTGCAATGTTAGCTTGCGAGTATGGAGAAGGCAGAGTGTTTCTTATTGGTCCACATGGTGAGATAGAGGAAGGAAGTGATAGAGATGGCTGGGAATTCCCACCGAATACTCCAGAACCGGATGATGTGGAGTCAGATTGGCCATTATATAGAAATGTGGTTAGATGGTTATGCAAAATGGATGCCCCCAGTTCCTCGACAACTGTGCCTGCTGGTTCATCTGAGATGCAGGTCAATACGGTCTTTCTCGGTCGCCAATCCTACTCTTTCCCAGAGAAGTTCTGATTATGCTTTCGCTATACGGGACACCGATTGGTAACTGGCTTAGGCAGCGGTGGTTCACGTCTTGGATTTGGAGATTGTGGTGGAACGAGATTCATCCTTGTCCTGCTAGATAGGTTTACTGCGGAATTGCCTCAAGTTCCTCAAGTCGCTCATTCATCCTTTTTCTGAGAGTCTTTACACCAGGCGAATCTGATATGCCGAGAGCTTCGTTCAGTGTGTGAATTGCGGCATCATGCTCACCAATCTTAGCCTGATAGTCCGCCTTCAAGAGGGCATGTTGGATACGAATGCCATGATAGTTCCTCTCGAGGGCGTGTTCTTCTAGTCTAGTCATCCATGGTCCTGAGGTGTGTTCATTTAGGCCAGACATTCGAGATTTCACAGCAGTGGCAATCTCTACTCGTGTGAGCTCAATCAATGCATAGTTCACAACGATCTGGGCTTGAGGGTCCGAGAGTTCCAGAGCCTCTTGAAGGCTGCTTGACGCTGAATCGAATTCTTCATGGGCTGCTTCATACTTGCCTCGAGCCAATAGATATTGGGCTACATTGTAATCAATTCCGCTATCTATTGCTAGCTTGTTGGCTCTCACAAGATGGCTTGCTGCATCATCATACCGACCTAAGGATATGAGAGCGCTTGCTGTGTATGAATGCAGCAGGGAGTCCTCAAACTGCAATAATGCGGATCTGGATTGGAGCCACTCTAGAGCCTGCTGGGGCTTATTGAGTGCACAATAGGTCCTGGACACAATCAATGCCAGATTTGACTGAGGATAGTCTAATAATTTAGACGTCACTTCGAAGTCCTTTTGGTAGAATCTAAGAGCGAGGTCAAATTCGCCCATTACTTCATAGGTTAGACCAATGTTAATTGCGAACATATATGTCGCATCAAACTCGGTCAGTCTGTCTGCGATTTTGGAATACGCCTCATCGTGTAACTGCAGTGCTCTATGAACGTCCATTTCTTTAATCGTGTTTGCTTTAAGACTGAGGCTGACCGCGGCACTCCTGATGTCGTCATATTCGCTGGCAGTTTCGATAGCTCTGTCAAACGATTGAAGTGCTGCTTCGATATCTCCTTCAAATCGTTGCAGATAGGCTTCTCTTCGATGCAGCAGATCTGAGAAGCGATGCAAGTTCGGACGAGTCTTGATTAAATCCCGCTGAGCATCATGATATTTGGTTCGCATCGGTTCAGTGGAAACCAATTCCGCGTAGGTATAAAGATGGACAAGGAACCAATCAAGTGGCTCAGAGGAGGTTGCTTGCTCCATTGATAGGTGAAATTCTTCTTGATGGTCCTTGGGAATAGGATCCATGTGATCCCATCTCATAAGACAAAATGGTCTAGTTGCAGCGCTCTCTGAGCATCTCGCGCGCACTTTTTGCGAACTGTCAGGATATGGTAAGGATTGAATAAGGGCAAAACACGAGAGTTCAGAATCCATAGGATATGACTCAGAGGTTTCGACAAGAGTGCTCACAAATTCATAGTAGGTCATGGCATTTTCAACCAGTTCTTCGACTACCCTCCTTGTTTCATCACTAAGAAGAGGATAGTACTTGGTGATAGTCCCGATTGGCTCCACTTTTCCAGTCCCACCGGACAAGCATTGGCTGTAAGAGTAATCTCGAACAGAGAAGAATCTGGTGGTTAGTGGAAGAACGCCCGCCATTCAACAGCATTCAGTCAGATACATAACATCATAAGCAAACTCCCGCGCGTCAGGCATGCAGGAATACCACGAAAGAGCTGCTTTTCAGACTGGTTTCTTTGAGGATTCAATCCAACATCGCACTCCACGGAAGATCACGCTGGTTTTGTAGGACCTGCTATTCTCACATGAGAGTATGTACAATGAGTTACGACGAAAGAGAGCCTATTGAGGCTACAGTGGCTGAATTGAGGCCACGAATGAAGAATGTCACCATTTCCTTCAAGGTGATGGAAACTGGTGAAGAACGCGAGGTCACTTCCCGTGGAAGTGGAGAGAGCCATCGCGTGGCAGATGCCGTGGTTGGCGATTCAACTGCGGTTGTATCAGTACCCCTATGGGATGCAAAAATCGACGAAGTGGAGATTGGAAACACATACACACTGAAGAACGGCTACACAGGTCTTTTCAGAGGCAACCTAAGACTCAACATAGGGAGGTATGGGGAGCTGTCTGAGGCTGAGGAAGCAATAGACGAGGTCAACATGGATGTTGACATGTCTGCTGAAGAGCATGAAGACACCCGACGTCGTGGAGGTTATGGTGGTGGCGGCCGAGGCGGCGGTGGATATGGTGGACGTGGTGGTGGAGGCGGCGGATACGGTGGACGTGGCGGAGGCGGCTACGGCGGTAGAGATCGTCGTAGTGACAGCTACGGTGGACGTGACAACCGTCGCAGATACTAGAAGTCGCTAGCGACTCCAATAATCCCATGTAACTGTTGGCAGTTTCAAAAACGAGCAATTACTTGATTGCTCGTTACACTCTTTCTTTTTGGAATCCATTGATTATCAAGTGCTGTTTTTTGATTTGCATATCCTAGAATGGTTATTATCCGTTTATACTAAAATTACTCCCGATTTTATACTAGGAGTTCTCTGAATGGAAGAAAAGCCGGTTCCCATTTTGCTGAAGGTTGTCGCACTTGGGGACTATGCGGTGGGAAAGACCAGCTGTATCAGAAGGTATACAGATAACACATTCAGAGAAGAGTACAAGTCTACGATTGGGACTTCCTTCTATGTAAA
>JBHLRP010000097.1:0-7237 GCA_048882485.1 Candidatus Thorarchaeota archaeon | reverse complement strand
CATACTCTCGTCGAACTGGCTAAGAAATAGGCTTTCTTCCCCTCGATATCGAATGTCATTGATCAATTGCTCAGTTAGGATGATCTCGACCCTTGTCTTCTTATGACTGAGCATACCGGAGCCGTAGACACTTCTTCCTATATGGTAATCCAGTTGCCCTCCAGCTTGTATCATTGTCTGAGACTTTTCGAAGTCTTCCCGGATTTTATTGATAATAGAGATAAGGTCTGGTACAATCTCAAAGGTCAGGGACCTGCACTCGCGACGAAGCACATCATCCTCGAGAGGAAGTGTGTGTGTCATCAGGTAAGGTTCCGGAAACATACTGAGAAAACCATCGAGTGCCTGCCAGATGCGGCCAGAGTTCAAAGTGGGCAGATATAGTAGATTGTGATGAGCAATTGTGCCACTCTTGACTAGACTCGCCAGATGCTTCTCGAGTGTTGATGGGTAGACTTCCAGAGCCCTCGCAATCTCGCTGAACCTCAGTCCCTGAACGCTATGCAGAAGCAGCTCTAGGACCTTTCGCCTTGTTCTGGACCTTAGAACTCCCATAATCTCGTTCAGGGATTCATCATCCAAGTTTCTCCTCTCCTTCATGGCACTTTCATACCAGAATTATACCCCTTTTGTCGTACAATACGAGTTCTTGGTCGCTCTACCTTATATTAGTTGAGAACAAAGTCATGATGAGAATGTATCAATGAAAATCGAGCACAATCAAGAAGAAGAGGGACTTGACCGATACTTGGAATGTACGGAGCTATGCGACTGGGACAATCCAGAGGTCATGAGAGCTTCGGAGGACATCACAAAGGGAACAGCCTCCCCAGAAGAGGCAGCACTGAAGATATTCTATTTCGTGAGAGACGAGATTGCATTCAGTATCAGTGACTCTAGAACGAGAGCATCACAGACTCTTAAGAGGAGGGCAGGGGAATGCGGCACCAAGACGAATCTTCACATCGCACTTCTTCGCGCCTCAGGAATACCCGCTAGGTTTCATGTTTCAAGATGTAGAAGTGAAGCATTGGAGGGTGTCATACCGAATTGGCTGCTTACACGAATGCCGCAGGTTGCTTCTCATTTCTGGCCCGAGGTATATGTTCTCGGGAGGTGGGTGGCGTGTGAGGGCCTCTTCGACAAGAGACTGTATCAGGCACTGCTTAGCCGCGGTAACATTGACAGGCAACAGATTCCAACCATTGAATGGGATGGCAATACCGACCTGATTCTGCTCAAGCACTGGATAGTGGAAGACCTTGGCATCCTGAATTCCTTCGACGATGTGTATGAGATGTTGGACAGACGAAGAAAGGAAGAGGGAATGCCTCCGAGGACAGTTGAGCGTCTATTTGGTTGGTTGATCTATTCCTCTTTCAGACGCCACACTGACAGGGTGAGAAGGGGTCAGTCTGACAAGGATTGAGAACAACTAGCTGACGTCTGACTCATTCATGAATGTCAACCTAGTTGTGGTTGCATACGTGAAGAAGAAAATCAATAGATTGTATCTATGAATGACTGACGCTAGATGTTCACGAATCATGAACCTTCTCTGATAAAGTCCAAGATGACCTGCGCCAGCTCTTCACCCTCATGCAGGAAGTGTCCGGCATTCTTGATGGTGACAAGTTTCTATTCGGATTGAAATGATATGCAGAACGGTGAATTCCCATAATCTGTCATAGGTCCGGAAAGCCACAAACTAGCCCTTGTTGACACGTGTCATTCTCTCAGATACTGAGATTATTTCTTTCTAAGGAACAGGACAACCGTCAGAATCACAACAAGTCCCAGAGCAACGATACCAACGACCACAAATGGACTGAATCCTGTTTCATCCGTTGTATGTGGTCCAAACGGGAAGGGATCTGTATTGCCTGCAGCTCCGGGAATCTCATATGGAACATCACCAATCCCATCGCCATCTCCGTCTGTCCCATTGTAGTCCGACCAATAGTTATACTGAAACAGATTGTCTTCACCATCATCCAATCCATTTCGAATGTTGTCAATAAGCCTGTTCCATGTGACATTGTTATGTGAGGTCGTTCCAAGAAGACTTATCCCTCCCTCCCATCCTTGAACAATTTCCTCGCCATTCTCCGTACAGATGTTCTTGTGTATTGTATTGTTTGCGGAATCAAGACCCAAGAATATACCGGTGCTTTTGCTTCTAGTGCAGTTGTTCTCAGTTATCGTGTTGAAATGCCCATGAATTGCAACTCCAAACGAGCAATTCTCCACCACATTCTTTGTGACCGCGCAGTGATTAGAGTTGTCAATACTAATACCATGCCCGCCTTTGAGGACATTATCGCTGATGCCTATGTTGAAACTGTGCCTCACAATGATTCCATCATCGTATCTACCACCTGCCAGAGTGTTACCACTGATATCCACATTCCTGGAAAAACTGCGCATCCCGTAAATTCCCACTCCAACGACTCCAGAATACTCAGAATGGACCCCAGGAAAAGAATTGTCCTTTATCGTGAGGTTCTCACTGGTGTAAGCGGCAATGCCTCTGCTGACTAAATAGAAAGTGTTGTTAGAGATTCGTGCATTTGCTACAGTCTGTAGTTCAATGCCCTCCCCATTGTACATATCGACACCAGATTCCCAGTGATTCTCTCCCTGAAGAAGACAATCGCGTATCACAAAATGACTGGTCGTATCTAAAATTCTTATGCACGAGCTCGAGAGAGTTTCATTCAGATTGATATGCAAGCCCTCGATTATGTATGGTTCCAGTTCTGTTCCACTACCTGAGAATCCTTGAGCCACAAAATCATCATCCCTGTCAATGACTATTGGTTCCGATGGAAGCAAGTCCTTCGGAGTAATCTCCCTCCCTCTATCAGGAGGTTGTTCCCTACTGCCTGGTGCCATATGAGACCGCTTGGTCGCTGCTGAGGGGCTTTGAACCGACAGGAGGAGAACTAGGATGATGACTATGCCTCCTGCTAGCAGACTCTTTCTCATGACATTTGCACTCCCTGAAATCCCGCGCCTAGCCGAATGACTTGATTTCTGATTAGTCTTTTGGGAACTGAATGGCTTTTCTATCGCGCCTTGGCATCCACCAGTCATTGACTCTCTCGGATGAATTCCAGCATGACCTGTGCCAGCTCCTCCCCCTTGTCCTCTTGCAGGAAGTGCCCGGCGTTCTTGATGGTGACATGCACTCTGTTCTGAGCGCCAGGAATCAACTTCTGAAATAGACGGTTTCCACCATAACCAAGAATTGAGGTGCATTTTGCATCGTAGCCCTCCTCAAGAATCATAACAGCTTTGGGAATCAATAATTGTATTTTTGTCAAGGATGAATTTAAAATGTGGTTACGTCAACTAATATGACATTGGAGGAGATATTCGTGACCTTCACAGAACAAGAATTCATGAACCGTTACGCAAGAGCCCATGAGTTGATGGATGATAAAGAGCTGGATGCCCTATTGGTTACCGAGAAGAGCAATTATTGCTATTTCACTGCCCACCGATCGATAGGGTGGGTAACAAAGACAAGGCCAATTGTACTCATCTTGCCAAGAAATGGAGATCCCGTCTTGGTGGTACACGAGTGGGAGATAGGTAATTCCAAAGCAAATTGCCCATGGATAAAGGACATTAGAACCTGGATTGATCTGCCCTTTTCGATTTCGCCACTGTTGGAGGTATTTCAAGATTTGAAACTCACGAGTTCTCGAATTGGTGCTGAACTCGGCTATGAACAACGCTTGAATCTTCCCCTGGATGACTTCGAGAGGCTAAAAAAGGAGATGCCTAAAGCTCAATTCGTCGATGGTTCCGATGTTTTCTGGAGAGTTCGCTCGAAGAAGTCTAAGGCGGAAATAGAGAAGATACGAAAGGCGTGCGACTGCATGAGCGTAGCTATTGAGAAGACATATGATGAAGTTAGCGTTGGGATGACCGAACGAGATGTAGCAAGGATCTTGTATGTCTATATGATGAATGAAGGAGCAGATATCCCCGGCGTTGTCGCCATCTGTGGTGGACCAGAGAGCTATGAACAAGAATCGCATACGCCGGCAGATAATACTCTGCAATCTGGAAATGTGTTATTCATCGATGGTGGGTGCATCTATGACGAGTATTGGAGCGATATGTCCAGAATGGCTGTTCTTGGGCAACCATCTGAAAAACAGAAGAAGATGCACAAGCTCTTCAGCGAAGCGACTGATAGGCATATCGAAATGGTTCGACCTGGAGTCAAAGCCTCTGAGATTGCCAAGACATGTATGAAGTTTATCAGAGATTCCGGACTTGCGACTTGGGGAGTGGGAAGAATGGGCCATGGTATTGGTTTGAATTTCACTGAACCCCCTTCCATAATGCTGAACGATGATACTCCTTTAGAGGAAGGGATGGTCTTGACTATAGAACCAGGAACAATAACTCCCTATGGCATATTCTGCTTAGAGGAAGTCATTGTTGTGACAGAGGATGGTAGTGAAATCATCTCAACCGCGAACAAGAACCTCGTGACTCTCTAATCTTATACTTATATTGAATAAAAGAGGAGATTGCTGATTAACTTTGAAGAAAAAGGATGTTTTAGATGAACTTGATATGAAATTGCTGATTGAGCTGCAAAAGGATTGCAGAAATCCGCTACAAGAAATCGCCAAAGCTGTTGACGCTCCTTATTCCACGGTACACTACAGAGTGAGCCGATTGGAGAAGCAGAAGATTATCTCTGGATACTCTGCAACGGTCAATCCCAATAAGCTCGGGTTGGACTATATGGCAGTCATTTCCATTTGGACTGACTTTAATCCCGAGTTCTACCATAAAATCGGTAAGGAACTCTCAGAGATTTTCGGAGTGTGGGCAGTTTACAATTGTTTGGGTGAAGTTGATTTCTTTGTACTTGCAAGAGCGAGTGACAAAAACGAGTTTCTCAAGATTCTAGACAAAATGATGAAGATCAAGGGGATTAGTAGAATATCTACTCATGTCATGACAAAGGTCGTTAAAGAGGATCCTCGGTTGGATTTTGATGTTGATTTTGAGTATCGGTTGAGGAGATGGATATAGCAACGACATTGCTGTGAACATCAAACAATTCCTAGCAAAAGCTTCACCAAACATCTCAGCGAGCCATTACTTGTATCTCTCAATTAGATTGTCCACCAACTCTAATGCCTCTGACAGAGTTTTCCTATCTACTTTTCCATATCCTATTCTAATATGATCAGGGAAACCGAAGCAATCACCAGGTGTGAGTAACACACCCATCTCTTCAACTAGTTCGATGCAGAACTGACGAGTATCGACATCTAGTCTACATTGTGGGAACGCGACATATCCAGCTCTGGGCTTGAACCAACTAAAGACGTCTTTGCGCTTTTCGATCCAATCTGTGAGAACCGCGAGCGGCTCTAAAGTGATTCTTTTGCATCTCTCTCTGAGATTGATGATATTCCCTCCTTCCAAAGCCAATATAGCAATATGCTCACTCACTGCAGCATTGCATGTACTTGTATAGTCTTTGAAGTGCCATATGCCATTAACAATCTCCTTGTCTGAGGCCACCCAGCCAATTCTTAGTCCGGCAAGAGCCATCTTTGAAAGACCCGACGTCACAATTGCCTTCTCATATAAATCTAGAAGTGTCGGAGGTGTACCCCCCTCGTATTCCAGCCCTCTGAATATCTCGTCAGCCCAAACATATGCTCCTACATCCTCAGCTATTTGACATATTCTTTTCAAATTGTCCTCATAGAAGATGTATCCGATCGGATTATTGGGATTCGTAAATGTGATGACCTTCGTTTTTGAGGTCACAAGTTCTTGAAGCTTATCGAGGTCCGGATTAGCAGCATTCTCTGCGGTGATTTCAAATGTCTTGACATTTGCCCCAATGTTCCTTAGAACTGCAGGGAACTGAGGATATGTGGGCATGATGACAACGACTTCTTCGCCTGCATCAATCAGATAGTTGGCCGTGAGGTAATTCGCTTCAGTTGTACCATTTGTGATGAGAATGTTGTCTTTGTCAATGTCAGAGTATAAGTGGGACACTTCTTCTCTAAGCCGCTCTTCGCCGTTGCCTGCTGTATAGTGAATGTCTAGATCTTCATCTAGCCTATCTAAGAATGTTCCAAGCTTGACTGGAATTCCGCTGGCATGCCCAAGGTTGTAGTTAGCTATAGGATCATATTTCTGCAACCAACGTTCGAGGAGAAATTGCTCTACTTTCATATATATCACCTATATTCGTTTCCTTTGCCGTATGATAAGACTTTCAAATCCCCAATGATTTTGCTACCAATGTTGATAGGTCCTCAACCGCACAATCAAACGAAGCTCTCTTTGTTGCGGATGAGAGGATTAGAGCGCACTGAGGACAGCTGGTCACAACGGTATTCGCGGCTGCCTTTGCTTCTGCCATTCGCTCATCTGATATCTTTGTAGCATAATCGTGAAACGCGTGGAAGACCGCCATCGAACCATACCCACAGCAGTATGCCCATCTCTTATTGCGCTCCATCTCCTTAAGGGTTATTCCAGGAATGCTTTCAAGCACCTTCCTCGGTTCATCGAAGATTCTCATGATCCTTCCAAGGTGACATGGATCGTGGAATGTAACAGTCTTCTCAATCTTTTCATTAAACTTGAGCTTTCCCTCATCAATGAGTTCCGCTAGCAGTTCCGAGATGTGAATTGTTTCAAATGGGAGCTCACCCACTAATTCCGGATAGGTTTTACTCCAAGTCATATAGCATTCAGGACAATTGAAGATGATCCGCTTGGCACCTGCCGACCGCATCGCATTGATATTGCTTTTTGCCAGTTCAGTATGAAGGTCGGTGTTGCCGTCAGAACCTGCAGGCATTCCACAGCATCTCTCAGTCTCGCCCAAATATGCAATATCCATACCAACATGCTTCAATATACCTGCAGTTGCTACTGCGATTTTTGTGAGCTGTGGAGACAATGAAGTCCCGCATCCAACGAAATACATATCGTCTCCTTTGTTCGGAATTCCAAGATCTTCTGCCCACTTTGCTCTCTGACTATTATCAAGACCAAATCTATTGAAGGAATTGGACAGTTTCTCATCTATCTTCTTTGTACCTTCAGGTTGCTTTCCTTCTTTGAAGATTTCATATCTCAATCCTGCGACTATGTCACTTGTGGGAATAGGTTTGCATACCTCCTCGCATGTGCCGCATCCGGTGCATGTGTATACTATTCTAACAAGATC
>JBHLRP010000096.1:0-7276 GCA_048882485.1 Candidatus Thorarchaeota archaeon | reverse complement strand
TCTTGATGATGGCATTGCTGATGCGGTGTTCTCCGTCGCAGTGATTCCAGAGATTCCGGACCCTGTTAAAGCAATGGAACAGATAAAGCGACTAATGGTCGAGGAGGGTGTCTTTGCGGAGGCTGAATTGCTTCTAGACCCAGACTATCCTCTTAGACGCACAGTCATCAAATGGGCAAAAGAAGCCGGATTGGTATTGGAGAAGAAGACAGGGAATGCATTTCGTTATGTGCTGGTCTTCAAGAAAGAAGCCTAGATGTCGCTCTGCGGTGATTGAGGTAGGGAATGAATTCTGATTTATCCCATCTAGGAGCCGTAACCCATCTTTCGCTTTAGGTCGGGATCTATCTTATCGAATCGGACCTTGCATGGAGTAGGCATCTTCGGAGCGGCCTTCTTCAGAGCGACCATTGCCTCCTTGATGAATGCCGGATTAGTCCTAATTGTAATGAGCGGTTGATTGGGTCTGACTCTGGCAGCAATGCCGATGACCTTGCCAAACGCCTTTCTCATACCATCCTGTACACGGTCTGCACCAGCTCCGGATATCATCTTGTTCTCACGGAGGTAGTGATATGGCTTCACGCGAATTCTAAGGTGGTAGTTCTTTCTCCCCACCTTTCTGGTCATGTGTCGGTTGGATGCGATTCGTGCAGCCTCAAGGGCCTGATGACGAATTTGACATCTCTCAAGACCATACAGAGATAGCTCGACATCGAAATCTCCCCCTGCCTCACCCATGTCAAAGCTCACTATACGGCTAGCCGGCTGACGATGTATGTAACGCTTGCGGACGAATGGAGGGCGATCTGCCTCTCGATAACAGTGTCCTGGACGCTTTGCCATGATGATTCACCTTTCGGATATGGTCTTGAGTCGTTCGACTCACCGTTTCGCCCTGATGAATGAATAAAAGGATTATGGCCTAGGACTGAGAGTTGTGATTGAAAAGATTGTCACGCACTCTCGCAGCGCACATCTCCTACAATAAGAGTCCTATGGATGTGAGCAGCAAAGCTGATAGCTGACATCATCAGATGTGAACCATGTGATGGGTTCGGAGCATTTCCTTGAACAATCACGGTATTGGACAAAACCTTTAGAATATCAGACGCATATCAGGAACGGGACACATGATTAAGACTGACCAAGGCACACGACAGAATGTGATTCTCAATGCCGGATACTATCACTCATGGAGAGAGAATTGAAACGCGGAAAGCAGAGATAGTAGCTGGTTCTCTTGTGGTGGTGGTTTTTTTGGCACCTTATTTCTTTTCGGTGTCATCGTTTCTCGGCGAAACCCGGCTTGAGATACACGCTATGACTTGGCATGTAATGGTCCTTTCGGGCATCATGAGAGTCCACTTTGATGTGAACGCAATTCTTGCGGGCACTGTTTTCCTTCCTCTTCGCCTAATCTTTGCCTATCAGGTGTATCGGTGCTACCGTACTTACTCTAGTAGGCGGCTCACAATACTTGTAGGCATCGTGGCTGAACTTCAAGTGATAGTAGTCTATGCACTTGCGACAGTGGGTAATCCATCCACTCCATATACCTACATGTATGGCCCAATCCCTCTCCTCCTACTGATTGGGCTCGTGTTCTTATACCTTCTACCACCTCCGCAGATACCTAGTGAGTGGGTCGAACCAAGCATTACATAGCTCTAATCATGGGGCCAGACCTATAACAGTATTAGTACCCTTGATTATGAAGATTCTCGACTTCGTCTCCGCCCGTAAAGTGTCAACAATAATGCTAGTATTGCTGGAGGGATTACCGTCAGTAGAATCACAGGGGGTAAGGCGGACCATAGGCCTAGCGAGTCCTGCTGAGTTGGCGGCCCAGTCTGAATAATGGTCATGCTCACTGTCAGGTTGAGATATCCATAGTTGACGATCTCAAGACTGTATTCTGAGGATAATGGTTGCCAGCTTCTGGAGCTGTGGTTGACTCCACCTCTATGTACCATTACCTTCCCATCGAATTCCGAATCGATATCAACTAAAAGTATGATATCAGTAATCGATGGGTCTGTGGGACTTGAGTTTATCTCAATCACATGGGGAGCATTTGCCTGTATTAGAAGTTGGGTCTGATAGACCTCATCCACCTGAAGAAACATATCGTGAACTCTGAAGACGACTTGCCTAAAGTCTTCAGCCTTAACTATTGTCGGTGAACAAGCAATCACAAGGACGAAGACTGTTACTAGCATCAGTTTCTTCATTATTTCGGCTCTCATAGAGATAGTTCTTCCATGTTTGACGAGGGATTCATCTGTGCATGAATCTCAATACCAATATATCCAGACTTCTGGCTCTCTGTCAAACTCCAACACATCATGGGAACAGCTTGACTCATCTGATCTATACCTTCCAATATTGAACAGAAGAATCAACTAAACATATTCTCTGTTGTATTCTTAAGATATTCGAAGATACTGAATCTAGCCTAGGATGGCGATGAGCTCGGTATGCTTCCAGCTACTTGCATGAAATGAAGTATGGCTTTTGCTTCTTCATTGGTAGCTTTGCTCTCATTAAGGTCATCGTTCATTCAGCTCACATCCTAGTCAAGAGACCTTTTAGATCTTCGAGAGGACCTCCACTTCACCACCAAAGCACCGAATGGAACAATGGAGGCTGCCATTAGTCCTATACTTAGATATGTAGCCAGCTTCACTTTTCGAGTCACTGTCACACTGACTTCTA
This sequence comes from Candidatus Thorarchaeota archaeon, assembly GCA_048882485.1. Taxonomy (GTDB): domain Archaea; phylum Asgardarchaeota; class Thorarchaeia; order Thorarchaeales; family Thorarchaeaceae; genus SMTZ1-83. The sequence continues at coordinate 4,558 of JBHLRP010000096.1, read as the reverse complement.
CTGTTTCCTCTCCGTGATAGAAGATTCGAAGTTTGAAGCCTGTGACGAAGAGGAGATATGTTGCGTTCCGCCAACCAAAAGTGAACATCACCTCTGATTGGTTTGTGAAGCGTCTGACAGTTTCGCCAATAGTCTTCGTTGGAGTCTGGTATGTAGTTATGGGCCATATCTCTCGTTGTCCAAGATACGCACTCTGGTCGAACACAACGGTGATGTTTGCATACGTGGGATAGTCGATGCTCAGAGGGATGTCCACACAGTCCTCAAGCTCTGGCCCTGCAGAGTGCGTTGTATGGTCAGTCACATCGATGAAACCAACTGGCATGAGGAAACTCACTGCGCCTCCTAAAAGCAGAACTAGTCCGATAATAGCCAGCACTCTGGAACGTAGCATCTACACCATCTCTTTACTGAGATGATTATAGGAAGAATTACATATCAATAACGCAGGTTGTCTATAAAATGAACAATGTGGCCGCCCGTTAGCCTGCCACGCACTCGCATAGGGCACATCTCCCAAAAAGGATAGCTTCTGGTTCATTGTATAGTCGACCAAAGTTATACAATTCCAATGTCAAGCCATGAGCATTTTGATAGCATACATGTAACTATAGCAGAGCAATGCAACTCCAGCAAGTATCATACCGACTATCATCATCCGAGTGGCATTGTTTGGACTGAAAATGTATCTAGAAGAGTAGTAGATAAGACCAAGCCCCAGAACACCAATGAGAGCCACTATTGAGGCCACAATGCCTTCTATGCTGAGTTGCGCATCAAGCCCAGGTGCAAAGATGCCCGGTGGTCCATTCGAGAAGTCTACAAGTGGCGGAGGGGTCATTACCAACGTGTAGATGTTGCCTCCAAGCACGAATAGAACCGTAAAGATTGCGATATAAAAGAATACAACATTTGACGGCCAAGTTGTTGTTCTGAGGCGGGGCATCACAATTCGGACTCTTGGCCTTACAATGAAAGATGGCCACCAAACCAACCTACAATCCCTCGAAATCGCACTATAGAAGGCCCCGCTTTTATGACTGCTGAACGACTAAGTAATGTACCAATAGCTGAGCCCTATGATTTCGAAGATGAAATATGTGGTAGATGGTTTGTCTGTCATGCGCTCGCGCAGAGTAATCTAATCACTTAGTGGATAGCATTAATGAAGTTGCGCAAATTTGATACGCAAATGGTCGAAACAATACACTGATCACTATGCCGCCCAGCTATGATGAGATTGTTACTTTCTTTATCATAGTGACAACTATAGCAACACCAATGGCATACCTGGAATTGGGTGATATTTTCTGGGCTATGGGAGTACCGCTATTTGGATGGATTTTCATATTTGGTGATGTCAATTTCGGTGGAAGCCGTCCATATTTGAGATTAGCAAATACTGTGCAGGGATTCTCATCATTCATAGTTCTGGCGGGGATTTGGATAGCAGTTGCTTTGTTCTTAGTCATTCTTCATTTATTTAGAGAGCGCATTGGTTACAGAAACACAATTGTGGGTGCCATTCTTGCTTTGGCATTGCAGATCGCTGCGCCTCTTCTCTTGGCAGAACCCATGTCTGTTTTGGCGCATGTAGAATATGTGATACCTCTCCCAATACCTTCTGTTTTCGCACTCATTGTCCTTCTCGACTCAAAACGGAATCTGCTCAGCACCAAAATTCGACCTCTAGTTGAATGGAAGCCTCTTACACAGGAGAGTATGCGAAAACGAGCCCCAATTCTTCTTCTCTTGATCTACTACGTCTGGATTATTGGGTCAGCCCTATCCATGAGAGATTGGTGGTGGAGTACAGATTCAGGTGTCACTTGGGAAAGAAGGAATCCGGGATTGTTTGTTCCATTCCCACTCCCCCCTGGCGATTCTTGGGGCATCTCATATGCCTATCCTACAGATCAACTATTCTACCTAGTATTCATGTTCCGTGGAGTCTGGCTGCTCTGGATTGCTGTTGGTTTATTGTATATCTTCTCTCCCTATCGACTCAATCAACGGTACTTGTCAAAAGCCAAAAACCCTGTTTCAAAAGCAATTGAATTTGCCGAGGGCGACTGAATCTCACTCTCAATGACCCGGACGCTTTGCCATGATGATTCACCTGTCGGATATGGTCTTGAGTGGGTAGACTCACCGTTTCGCCCTGATGAATGAATAAAAGGATTATGGCCTAGGACCACCCGGATTTACGAGAAGCTTGAACGTTTATCTAGTTGCCCACCGCGCCCCGACGGCCAGTAGAATGACCAATGGAATTATACCAGCCATGATAAGCGGGGTCATGTTCACCCAATCCGGTCCTGGCGGCCTATACTCTGAATGTACGAGCTGGACACCAATATAGTCGCTGAAGACGTCATCATCGAACTGCATGCCAGGATATGTTATCTCACCACTCCAGTCCCAATCTGAAATTGACCATCTAGCGACCAACGAATCATCTCCTTGAATCACGCTGCGAGAATGGCTGTTAAGGAAGGTCGTTCTTATGAGCAGTGGCGTGTTTGACACATCCACAATCCCATCTAGCTGAGTAGAATCAGCCGCTAACTGATTCATATCTAGTCCGTATCGGAAATCGAAGTTGCCTCCAGGCCCCTCGATGACGGTGCTCACAGATAGGACGACATCTGCATGAGCAGCCATGGTGATATTCACAACAGCAATTTGGAGGTTGAAGAATGATGAGAAGAAACCCGATGGAAATCTGTAGCGCAGATCCTCAGGTAACTCTCCACGAGTCGAGATGTTATACACAACCGATGCATTGTACAGGGCGAAGTTTCCGAGTATGGACACGTTGTCTGGAATGCTCTGATATTCAATAAAAGGGATCCATGGACTTCTCACATAAGAGGTCAAGATGCTGGCCTCGTGGTCTGCAGTATTTGTAAGGTTATAGCTCGAGGAGATTTCAGTCCTGTAAGTCAGATCCTCTCCATCACTATCGACAATTATTACTACATTCAATGAAACATTTGAAACGCGAATTTCTGTGTTCTGATATTCAGATATCAGGCCACATGTATATCCATACGGTACAGGAGGTGCAACGGCATCAGGCATGTAAACAGCATTCAAGCTAACTATGAGGAGAAGGAGTAAGACTGCTGCTTGACTATTCCTCAATCTCACCACTACTCTAAGGATATACTCACAAAATCAGATGAATCTGACCTTTTTCGGGAATAATCAGCAAGATTAGTCCAGAAAAGCAGATTGTACGAGAATAAAATGCCTCATTCTGGAATTGCGACCCTTATTTAGAAAAGCAACCTTGCTATCGGCGAGTTTCGGTCTTCAAGAGTCAGGTCCTGGTCTGCATAAGGTGACCCGGTTGTAGCCTCAAGTCCAATCATAAATGAATCGTGGACAAAAGCAGTAAGAGGAAAGAAGATTCTCAGTGTCGAATTCTCTACCTCATAATCAAATCCATACTGCTTAATGACCTCACCATCAAATGTACAAGCGTAGATGTGAGGATTCGTTTCAAGGCCTCGAGCTACAACGATTATTCGGTACAAGAAGGTAGGATTTGATGAGCTTTCAAGTGTCTGGATTTCACCTGCAACAGTCAACTCAAGAACAATATTATCGCGTTCCGCATATGAACAGATTCGCACAATGTCGAAATTGGAATCGGATACGTCACCCAATGGATCTATGTGCACAATGTTCGTTCTATGAACAGGCAGATTGCCAATAATGGATGTCCCTAGAAGCACTACAATGATCATGCCAATAACAAGCAACACACGCTTCCACGAATATCGCACCGAATCCACGTCCACACTTCATAGCGAAGTTTTCGTATTCAATCTTACTCACTGGAAGAAGATTATGACCTAGGAATGGGAGAGTGTTATTTAGGGGATTGCCACGCGCTCGCGCAGCGCACATCTCCCGCAATAACTACATCCTATTCCAGCTTTGAAGAGTATGCATTTTGAGCTCTCCTAAATTCATCAATCACGTTCCTGCATTTGTGGATGCGTTCTCGATGATCAGCGTCTCAAATAACCGGAGTGCAGGCTCAGTCCTGCATCCACCATCGAGTGTGCACAATGAAAATCGAGGCAGGTCTTTATGAAGCTGTGGGATTGACCCACCAATTAGAGCTTTAGAAAATGTGTAGTGTCATGGCATGATATTGCAGATGTTTCCGTTTTACCTCCTTGATCTACAGACGATCGATCCCACTATTACTACCACTGCAACTCCACCAATCATGAGGATTATTATCATGTTGTCTGGACTTAGGATGGGCCTAGGTAGAACAATCACAGTCACTAGGTCAAAAGCGGAGTTTTCACTCTGATCGATAGCTGTCAGATTATATGTGTAAGTCCCTGCCGCTAAGCCATCAACTGAGATTTGAATTGACTCGCCACTTGTATTCCATTCACCAGAAGATAGGAGCTCATTGTCAAGCAGTATCATATAGCTTGCAGGATACAGATCAGTTGGATTCCATTGGATCATATTCCCAGTGCTGGTTTCATTGTAGATGACATCAGGGGGATGGTTGATGATGGGGTTT
>JBHLRP010000095.1:0-7325 GCA_048882485.1 Candidatus Thorarchaeota archaeon | reverse complement strand
CAACACCTCGACTCTTCCAGGAGCCCTAGCGATCCAGACTTCATTATCCTTCTCCTTGAGATTTTTCACACCCTCCGTCATCATCTCTGGAATATCCATCTAAAGAGCCTCTCTCAGTTCCTCTGCAATCTCTTCTGGAATCGAGTCATTTGTGTAAGTGCCTGCCCCAAGCTCAATGCCTGCCAAATACTTCAGTCTTGTTCGATCCCTCCAAGGTGGATAGAACTCCACATGGAAGTGCCAATGCTGGTGGTTTCCAAATGTAGGGCGAGGATGAAAGACCATCACATATGCCAATTCCTCAAAGACCTTGGAATACCTCCGCACAATATCCTGGATGGCTTGGCCAAACTCAAGCAGGTTGTTCTCAAGTTCATCCAGACTTGACACATGCTTTCTTGGATAGAGATGAACCTCATATGGTAGTCTAGCTGAAAATGGAACCAACGAAACAAAGTTGTCTGTTTCATTGATCACCCTTGACTCCAAGGACTTCAGTTCGTTCTCAAGCATCATGCACACGAGGCATGTGTCTTCTCTATCCCAGAAGTGCTTAGACTGCTCTAGCTCTTTGACCAATCTTGGAGGCACGAACGGTAGTGCATAGACCTGCGCATGAGGATGATCCAGACTCACCCCGATCGCCCTCCCTCTATTCTCAAACTGCACCACGTATTCAATGCCTTTCTCATTGCTGAGTTCTTTGAAGACCTCTAGGTACTCCCTAAAGACCAGCTCAAGCTGCTCATCATCCATCTCTTCAATCTGCTCACGATGGTTTCGAGAAAGGAGGATTATCCTGCAATACCCGTAAGCAGGGGCGTCCATCACGACATTCTCGTCTATGGAAATTGGTCCAGAGTCAGGCCTTAGAGAAGGATATAGATTATCAAGTGTAAGAACTTGCCAGTCCCCTTGTGTTTCAGAGCCCCCTGGACAGAATGGGCATACCTGGTCTTTATCTTGAAATGGTCTTGTCGCTCTCTTGGGCGTGACTATGACCCATTCTCCCAGAAATGGATTCCACCTAAGTCTTCCCATTATTTTATCAACATCCTCTGCAATACGTTCGAAGGTACGCCATCAAATCAATGTAGTGGACGGGCGCTTCACATCAGGTGCGCACAGGGCGTGGTTGATAATGACCGTTTCTGAAGAACTCCAAGGAATCAGGAAACTCGAAGTGATTGCATTTCATTCATGGCCTGCCAGGGAGATTGTTCCTCTCGGGGACTGGATAATGCGGGCTGATGCTGGAGTGACTAGAAGGGCCAATAGCGTTTTTCCCTATGGGGATCCAGTTTTGCCCTTGAATGAGGCCATTGAGTATGTAGTGAACTTCTATAGAAGTCGAAATTTAATTCCAAGATTCCAGGTCACCAAAGCTAGCGTGCCCAGAGGATTGGATGATGCTCTCGCTAAGTATGGGTTTGCCTATGAGATGAAGACATACTTCCACACCAGCAAGATCGAGGATGTCCTAAAAGTGAGCGGTGGTTACAACGTGGAGATGTCATCGGAGCCAGATGATGAATGGTTCTCCTCGTACTCCCGAATTAGCGGCCATTCAGCAGAAGTCCTGAGAGTTCGGAAAGGAATCTTTGAACGAATGCCTGTGGAGAAGAGGTTTGCCTCGGTTCGCGAAAGAGGCGCGGTGATAGGTATCTCCATTGGTGTTATCCATCGAGGGTATCTTGGGATATTCGGTGTGCGTACAGATGAGGAGCACATGCGAAAGGGAGTGGCCAAATCAATCAATCGCGCATTGATATCATGGGCTCAGGATAAGGGGGCACAAGAGGCCTATCTCCAAGTTGAAGCAGATAATAAATCGGCCATTCAGCTCTATGAGAGTCTAGGCTTCAAAAAGAAGTTTGAGTATTGGTACCGCCAGCTAATAGAATAGAACAAACATACCTTGTAGGAGGGACCTCCAAAGAGGTCCCACCGAATCTTGTATCCTACCAGGTCTGCCGCTGGAGAATGGAGGAGCTAGAGCTTGCCAACCCATGATTCATAGTCAGCTTTGATTTGTGATGCTTCGTCAGAGTCGCCAAAGTCGGCTGGGTCGATGTGAAGGTCGTCTCCATCCTGTACTGCTTCGATCACCATAATTCCAGGGGCCTCTATTTTGACACCCATCTTTCCATCGCGCTCGAAGCGTTCCGTATAGACTAAGTCTGCATTTCGAACTGCTGAGTATATTAGGTATGCAGTCTTTTGCTCAGCCGCACCTGCAGAAGCGGCGACGACTGGCGGTGGCTCAGGTTCTTCTGTGATTGTTGTAGCTGTGATAGTGGGTGTTTCCGGAACAGCTGGCGGTGGCTCAGGTTCTGGCTGAGGTTCTGGTTTAGCTGGTCTTGTTTCACTTGCTATCGGAGGGCCAGGTCCCGGATCAAATGCCAAGAATTTGTCTTCAAATTGCCATCTCCTGGTGATGGCTTCTCTGAATCTTTCAATGGCTCCGGCGACCTCAGGATCGCCAGCATCCTTCTCTAGCATCTCGACATAGTGCGTGGATGCCAATCCAATGTTGGTGATCCCTATCTTGTGTCCTGACTTGGCAACACTCTTCCCAATTCGAAGTGCGTGCATTCGTGTGGGCATGTTTACATTACGCCCTACAAATACCCAGCATGTATCATTGATTTCATCAAGCACTATGATGGCAGAATCGCTGTTGACTAGTGACGCATCCAGCTTGACAGGTGTTACTTCACCAGAATCATCTTGAAGCATCAACATGAATGGTTTTCTTGAAAGGGGTTTCTTCGGAATCCCGGTAACCTCCTATAATGTTGGTCCCAAACAGCCCTTCCTATACTCGCTTTTAACAAATCCTCGGACAGACTCCGCGCTCACTATCCTAACTCTTCTTTCAGAATATCTTAGACTCACTGAGCATACCACGCCAAAACAGACAAGGCGTGTGTAGTATAACATCATATTTCCTATTAAGAATACATTCGAGACTAGTCTATATGGGAGTCCCATTATGGGAAATTTGCCCATTCTTCCCATTATGGGAGCGGAATGGTGGGGACCAAAAACGCGAACGAAATGGGTGCAAGACGTGACTAAACGGATACTTTCACCCGTTCCCTGCCCAGTGTGTGGAGCAGTCGTGGACGGTGTCACGGTAGATGTGGAATCGATTAAGAACGCAGAACGAGTTCCAGTAATCGTTCCCGCAAAATGTGGCAAGGGCCATGCAGTTGTATTGTTTGTAGACAGAAACCTTACCGTAAGAGACGTTGAGGCCGCTGCCAAGGCAATACAGGACGAAAAAGATGCTGTAGATAAAGCACAGGGCTGGATGGATAACTTCTAGGTGAGAGCAGTAATGTTACAGGGAGTTTACATAGTGAATCACGCCGGGGAAACCCAGGCTGCAATAAACATCGGAGAATTCACGGTAGATGAAGTCCTCTTCGGAGGATTTCTCTCTGCAATTCAGATGTACACTCAACAGATGTCAGGAACTGACCTTGAGGAGCTCTCTCTAGACAAGTTTCGGATGCTTATGTCACGAACAGAGAATTCCTTCGTGGTTAGCGTTCATGACCGGGATGACAAAGATGCAGCTGATCTGAATCGAAAGGTCAAAGCCATTCTCGATAACGGCATGGACGACATAATCACAGAGGACACTATAGAGTTGATTCGTGAAGTCGCCCACAAGGCCGCAGGTGCTGGTGAGCGCGCAGGAGATTGGGCTTCGAAGATGCTATAGGGGTGAAAGAAATGCAAATACTCGTACAAGATGCATCAGAACTTCTGATGGCAGCTACATTGATTCTTGCAGCCATCATTCTAGCTAGATATACAAGGCTGCGGACCGCGGACCTTCCTCCTGAAGAGAGAGGCGCAGGTCAGCCATTGTATCTGTCAGCAATAGGAATCTTAACACTAGCAGTGGCTTCGTTCTTGAACTATCAGCTTCCACTTGATGCTGCTGCCTCAGTGTTGACTGCAACATATTACGTCACAACAATGCTAGCAGCCGCGCTATTCGCAATTGCGGCCCTCATGATATTGGGGTGGAGGCGAGCTATATTCATTCCAATCGTGATGCTAGCCCTTGGAACAGTCTACACGTACGCCATCGTATTCATGGAACTGACAGTAAGCTTTGGTATGGTGGTAGGCCCAATATCCCTGACTCTCAATCTAGTGCCAATCGTGCTCTTTGCATATTTGGCACAAAAGACTGGGAGAATCACAGCAATTGCTCTACTGTTCCTTATCGTTTCCTATATCATGTATCCAATGGCAAGTACATCGACTGATCCTTCAATGATAGCGGCTTTGTTGGGAATTCGGCTATTGGGTCCAGCTTTGGCCATCTGGGCATTTCTCAAGCCTGAACTAGGCGTTTCAATTGAGCTCTTTGGCTATGCTTTGGCCATCAATGTAGTCGCGTTCTTCCTCTCCTATGTCGTAGCGATTGGAGTCGGAGATGCAATGCTCTCCGTTTCAGTGATTCTTCTAGCGTTGTTGGCGGTTGTAGGATTCGCGACAAGCACATTCACATTCACGAGGTTCCGTGAGCGACGAAATCCTGCGACTGGTTTGTTGGCTGTCTATTTCATTGTAGGGTCTGTGAGCTACATCATCGTGGCACTGACCTATCTCGGCGCATTAACTGGCACCATGAATGACTACACAAGCTCTATCCTTGGTCTCATAGCTATGATGTTCGTCAATCTCAGTGCTTTTGTCGCCCTTGATTGGCGAAGAATACTGCTGCTTCCAATTTTAATCGCAGCACCAGCTCTGGTCTTCATGCTGATGAGTTATCCTACCCCAATACACAGCATTGTTGGCTATGGAGCCTTCTATGGAATGACAAACATGATTCAGAACATGGTCCCGCTTGGACTGTATTTCTTCCTCTGGTACAGGATGAGAAAAGTGGACGCATTGGGAAGAAGCAGACCCCTGTTTCTTGGTCTTGGACTTGTTCTGCTAGCCGTTGGTAGCATAATTGGAGTTTTCACTCAGGGTGAGTTCACATCTGTTGGTCTCGTTCCAAGCTCAACACTGCTCCTTGCGTATGTTATGTTCTGGCTAGGTGTCACTGGCCGAGCTGACCAGCTCCTAGGCACAGTTCGTCCGGAGGCACTATAGAATGGCACTTCGGAGCCCAATTTACAAGATGGTTCTAGTTGGCGAAGGAGGTGTTGGCAAGACCAGCATCACCGTTCGTTACACGGAGAACCGATTCGATGAAGAGATGAAGATGACAATAGGCGTCAACTTCGCCTCTAAGGAGGTTGTTCTAGAGGAAGATAGTGTCCGGCTGATGCTCTGGGATCTCGGCGGTCAACCCAGATTCAGGGATGTAGTTTCCGGATATTTCAAGGGGGCAAGGGTAGCTCTTGCCGTCTACGATGCAAACAGGTACTTCTCTCTTGAACGTCTCACTGATTGGATCAGTCGAGTGAAAGAGAATGCTCCTGACTGCCAACTCATCTTTGTTGGAAACAAGATTGACGAGAGGCAAAATGGGCAAGGCGTGCCTCTGGAAGAGGGGCGAGAGTTCGCCGCAAGATACAGAGCCGCCTGTGTAGAAGTATCTGCAAAAACTGGAGAGGGTATCGCAGAGTTGTTTGAAACCGTCGCTCGCTCTCTGGCGAGTGAAAATTGATTTGCGGGCTCTGGGGCCCTCGCCCATCACCCCTCCTTTCTTTCTTTCTTCATTTTCACTCCACAGAAACTTGTCCATTAAACATGGATACCACTCCAAAATCAGACAGAAATTGCAGAAATAGTATGTAGGACTGAAGCCTGACGCCCTAGTCGGGTTCAGCTCCGATGGGGGCTTTGTAGGATGTGTTCTACTAGGACATCGCGAATCTAGGACATTTTTCCTTGTTGATTCCCGGTGTTTCACAGGGCTTTTGCATCCCTGTATAGAACTTGAAGCCATCTACCCCGCATTTGCCTTCAGCTGCATCGTATTCCGGACAGGTCATTAGTCTATTCACCAACACGGTCTTCGTCAAATCTCGGTCCCCTAGTGAGACCCGAGTGACTTCGAAGTGTAATCCCTCTGTGGGCACATATTAAGCTATTCCGCCTCTCCCTAATCCTAGTGATTCTATACGCATTCGAGGGCTAACACTCGTTAGCCTATAACAATCCTCGCTCGGAGAGCACTTTTCGCAACAGCATTGGCTCATCCGTGAAGATTCCATCGACACCCAGATCAATTAGCCGCTCCATCTCTTCTCTATCATTGATGGTCCAGACCTGTACAGCTACATCCCGCTTATGTGCTTCCTCCACGAATTTGCTACTCACGACTCTGAGTGGTCCAAAATTGACTGGGACATGAAAGGCGCGAAAATGAATTCTTTTCACAAGTTTTCCCACAGCCCTGAGTCGCACTCCAAGTACGAAGTTTCTCACCTCTCCAGGATGAGCTGACGTTAAAGCGTTTGGAACCAAATCGCGAAATCTCTTCATCTGTGGAGGTTTGAAAGATGCTACAATCACCGAGTCTTGTCGGTCGCTATCTACAATAACCCTAGCTAACAGGGCGGGAGCTCTGGGGTCTGAGTCCTTAATGTCAACAGTAAACTTGGCTTCAGGATAGGTTTCAAAGGCTTCTTCGATCGTAATGACATGATGCCCTCTTCCACGAAATGGGAATGAGGTTCCATCAATGGTGTAGTTGTATCCAATGTCGAGTTCTCTCAATTCATCCAGACTATAGTCCTGTACTTTTCCAGCTTTTCCTGTTGTCCTCATCAATTCATCATCGTGGAAGAGAATGAGGTGCTCATCTTTTGTCATTCTCACATCAGTTTCTAGGAAATCGACACCCACATCTAGCGCTGACTCCATGGACGCTCGGGAATTTTCTGGTGCTGTGCTAGGGTCGCCCCTGTGTGCCATGATGAGCGGACGCCCTATATCGAAGATTCTCGCATTTCCCATACTTGGACCAGCCGTCTGTTCTCAGCCAAAAGAGTACTGATTGTATTCTCCATGGAACTCAGTAGGCATCTCACGTAGAATCGCAACAAGTCGATCAGTTGCCTTTGCAGTCTTTAGAAGTCTAGGCATGTTGCCCTTGATCTTGAGCTTTCGGGTGATGAATGCCCTATTTGCGCTGATCTTCCCAAGCAGGATGTCAACCCAAACACGATAGGGCGCACTCAGAATAAAGGAAGTTTCACGTTCACCCGTCCAAATGTCTGTCATCTTGCCATCCTTTATTTCGAATCCCACAACCATGGCGTCCTCTATACCCTTATCTGGTTCTGCCTGCAGAACAAGAGTATAGGAGTCATTCACACTAGATGCTAGATTCATGT
>JBHLRP010000094.1:0-7640 GCA_048882485.1 Candidatus Thorarchaeota archaeon | reverse complement strand
TGCGCCAAGCGCAGTAATAAGAACGCCAGCCAGTATGAGCAGAATGATGAGAACCCTAGCGACCTTCACTCTCTAATCCTCGCTTATCGCTTTGAGAAATGGCGCATAAGAGGCTATGGTTATATGAAAGGAAACTCCTCAATCCATCACTAGACCAGGTTTTACCTGACCTGGTACAGCGAAAGACTTGGAATCAATAGCTCGTGAAACCGCGAGAATTCCATCCAGATGATCATACTCATGCTGTATGAGTTCTGATAGTGAGTCTTCTAGGTTCATAGTCTGCATCACCCAGTTGATATCCCTATATCGAAATGTACAGCTCTTGTGCCGCACAACTCGAACCAGTAAATCGGGAAAGGACATGCAATCATCCCAAACCTCAATCATCTCCTTACTGAGGTCCTCAAGTACGGGATTGATGAACACATGTGGCTTGTCAATGTGCATGTAGATGATTCTCTTCATCATGCCAATCTGCGGCGCAGCAATCGCTCTACCAGCCCCATATTTCCGGCGAAACTCCATCATCGTGTCGTGCAGGTCCTGGCTGATCGACTCTACTTCAGAGAGTTCCTCCTTATCTACTGGCTTTGAAACCGTGTAGAGGGTCGGATTCCCCAGGAGAAGTATATCCTTGATTGTCATTGCCAGTTTCAAGACGCTATGGGGCTATTAACCTAATCCTGAAACCGTTCAAAACTACTGAGTAGGAAGCAATATCAGTGGCAGGTCAAACCGCTCATTATGGCACGTCCGCTTTGGTTTGTCCACCTTCTGAAGAAGACATTTCCCAATGTTCGTATGATTGCGAAGGCAACCAGAATCCCCATTATAGGCAGAATAATCGACTACATGCTCTTCCAGGGCGACGACATAATCTACTTGCCAAAGAACAGGGTGGCCAAGCAGGTCATTCAAGTCGGCCAGTCTATTGAACAACCTGACGAAACAGTGCTACCGTCCCAGATAGTGCATCACTTCATCGACAAGGCGAGCTTTCATTGGATCATGGACTTCTGCATCTGTCGTGATTCGTTGAAATGTAAAGACTATCCAATAGACCATGGCTGTCTATTCATGGGCGAAGCTGCAAAAGGAATCAACCCTCACCTCGGACGCCCCGTATCAAAGGAAGAAGCACACGAATACATCAGGAAGTGTGACGAGGAAGGACTTGTCCATCTCATTGGACGAAACAAGCTCGATGCGATGTGGCTCGATGCGAATCCAGGAGAAAATCTGCTAACGGTCTGCAACTGTTGTCCCTGCTGTTGCCTTTGGCGTACAGTTCAGGACCTGAATCCTGACATTGCCAAGAAGATCACCAAGATGGCAGGAGTCCGTGTGGAAGTGACTGATGCCTGTGTTGGATGTGGAACCTGTACTGAGGGAATCTGTTTTGCAAATGCAATCAGTCTTGTCAACGACCGTGCCGTAATAAGCGACGAATGCAGAGGCTGTGGAAGATGCGTTGAGGTCTGTCCCGAAGGGGTCATTCATCTCCATATAGATGACCCAGACTTCTATGAGAAATCCGTAAAGAGGGTTTCAGAAGTAGTGGATGTGACATAGTCCAATAGATGTCCTAGTACACCCATAGTAAATGGGCAACCTTTTTGTGTGTTGATGCTGGGCGCACAGTTGTCACCAGAGTTTTGGCGTCCAAATCAGCCAGAGGAATAATGATGACAAAAGTTGTTGTAATTGGCATGGGCTACGTTGGCATTCCTGCTGCGGCCCTAATTGCTGATGTTGATGGCTACGAGGTCATAGGTCTCCAGAGAAGGTCCAAACGCTCCGGATGGAAAATTGATGTACTAAACAGTGGCAAGTCTCCGTTTGAAGGGGTTGAACCAGGTCTGGATGAGCTCATTGCCAGAGTCGTCAAGAAAGGCAGTTTCAGCGTTACTGATGATGTTGAAGTCTTGAAGGATGCAGACATCATCTTGATTGATGTCCAGACGCCAACAGACGCACAGAACATGCCTCGTTATGACTCACTCCGCGTGGTCAGCGGGAATATTGGAAAGCGTATCAAGAAGGGCGCACTCGTCATTGTCGAGTCTACTGTAGCACCTGGCACTACTGAGAATGTGGTGCAAAGAATCATCGAGAAGGAGTCTGGACTTGAAGGAGGAAAGGATTTCGACTTGGCTTTCTCCTATGAGCGTGTAATGCCAGGCAAACTTCTCGAATTCATTGTCAATATGCCGAGAGTAGTAGGTGGCATCACACCAAAAGGCACAGAGAGAGCTGTGGAGCTGTACTCAAAAATTGTCAAAGAGAAGATCTATACCACCGATACGCTGAGTGCCGAGCTGTCGAAGACAATTGAGAACAGCTACCGCGACGTCAATATTGCGTTCGCTAATGAGATGGCCCTAGTGTCAGAGAGCCTCGGAGTGAATATCTATGAGATCATAGAATTAATCAATGCTAGACATGACAGGATGATGCACATACCCGGCGCAGGTGTGGGCGGCCATTGTCTCCCGAAAGACCCATGGCTGCTTCGTTACGGCCTCTATGAGTATGGAACATGGAAGGTTGAGCCAGAGTTCATTTCACTGGCTAGGAGAATAAACAATCACATGCCGGTACACATGTCTGAGCTTGTGGAAAACGCCCTCTCTGCAAAAGGCGTATCTATTCAGGATGCGAAAGTCACGATTCTAGGTGTCGCATATCTGGAGAACGCTGACGACACAAGAAATACTCCGGCGGCAACACTTGTTGGAGCGTTACAGGCTAAAGGAGCCGAAGTCATACTGCACGATCCATACGTGAAAGCATGGGAGTTTGGACCCCACAAAATTATGCAGGACATCTTGAAAGCTGCAAAAGGCGCAGATTGTCTAGCACTTGTCACGAAGCATCAGGAATACTTCAATCTGGATTTAGACAAGGTAAAATCTGCTATGCGGACTCCTACAATAGTTGATGGGCGAAATGTCTTCAATATGGATGAAGTGATTTCGAAAGGCTTCGAGTATAGATGTGTTGGCAAGCATGGGATTCAGAGACCCTGAGCCTATGCGCCCATTTTCTCTATGTAGCCTGCGTAACCAAGCAGCATTGGCATGACATCTATGCCACGAATGGTGTGTAGCGCGCCGTCTGGCGCATCTATCTCAGAGAATGACTTGACCTTGTCAGGCCGCATGAATTCACTCCAGAAGAAGATAGGAACGGGGTCAGATTGATGCTCTCCAACTTCCAGTGGAGTGCTGTGATCCCCTGTTACTGCAATGACAATAGAATCACCAACTGCGTCGATGATTTTGCCCAACATCGTGTCAGTCCGTTCTATGGCTAGAACCTTCTCTTTGGCATTCCCATCATGACTAGCATTATCTGTGGCCTTTATGTGGATGAACACATAATCGTAGTCAGCTTTGATGCATTCTATCGACTTTGCAGCGATGTTATCGAAGTTCGTGTCAATAGTACCTGTTTGGCCTTCTACTGGTACATGCTCCATGCCAACATATTTCGCTGCGCCAATGTACAAGGAGCCACCAGCGATTACTGCTGATTTTATACCATATCGGTCTTGTAGCGTAGGGATCTCCCTATGCTGCCCAGGACCCCTAAGCAGTAAGATATTGGCAGGAGGGAGCCCTCGTTCAGCTCGAGCCTTATTCATGTCTAGGTTCTTGAGGCGCTTGTATGTCTGCTGTGTTAGCTGATTGACAACCTTCGCTGTCTTCTCTGCTCCAGAGGTAAGAGCTCTAGACTCCCAGACCTTGAGCCCTGTCTCATGAGGGTCTGTTTCGGAGATTTCGCCGGATAGCCCACTGCCCTCTAATACTATAGCTCCACGATGCTCAACAGTGGCGACGAAATGCACCTTGACTCCATCAATCTCAATTCCAGAGAGAGCATCTTCCAGAATCCTATGTTCTTCATGTGTGAAGGTGCGACCAGCTCTTCGATCTACGACTTTCATCTCATCATCAACTGAGGCAAAGTTTGACCTAAATGCTACATCACCAGGCTTTGATGGAAGACCTGCACCTAACGCTTCCAGCGGACCCCTTCCTGTGTAGCATTCAACAGGGTCATAGCCAAAGAGTGCAAGATGAGCTGCATCGCTACCTGGTGTAATTCCTGGACCAATGACATTCATCAATCCTGTCTGGCCATCTGCAGTCAGTCTGTCAAACGTTGGACACTTCGAAGCTTGAAGCGGAGTCTTTTTGCCGAGTTCTTTGACCAGGCGATCCCCAAGTCCATCCATTATCAGAAGAACAGCGGTATACTTCTCTGTCATTTGCTAGAATTTCCTCCAAGCGGTATTGAAGTCCTGACCGGGATAGTCACATTTTCCATCTAGTAGGTCATGAATCATTAGAAGACGGTTGTACTTCTCGACACGGTCACTACGAGCAGGGCCACCTGTCTTAATCTGTCCAGTCGAGAGTGCAACTGCCAAATCAGCAATGAAGGTGTCACCAGTTTCCCCACTTCTATGACTGACAACAACTGGCCAGTTAGCTTTGTTAGCCACGTTTGCTGCGTCAATTGCTTCACTCACGGACCCTATTTGATTTACTTTCAGAAGGAGTGCATTGCCAGAACCCATTTCGATACACTTCTGAACGGTCTCAGGATGGGACACTGTCAGGTCATCTGTGACTACCTGAATCTTGGTCTTCTTGGTGTATTCTGCAAAGTCATCAAAAGCCTCCTCCTCGAATGGGTCCTCTACACTCTTGATTGGGAAAGTCTTCTCAAAGTCAATGTAGAAATCGAGCAGTTCGCCAGAGTCCAAAGTCTTGCCATCAATCTCGTACTTTCCATCCTTGTAGAATCCACTTGCTGCTGCGTCAATACCCAACACGACTTCTTTTCCTGGCTCGTAGCCTGCTGCCTGAATGCCCTCCATTATCTCACTGAATGCATTATGAGTGTCCTTGAGTCCAAAGCCACAAAAGCCACCCTCGTCACCTACATGCTTTCCCATTCGACCATATTTCTTAATCAGGTTCTTCCCTAGCTTGTGATAGATCTCACTGATGCATCGCACTGCCTCGACTATGTTCGGAGACCCCACTGGCAGAATCATGAATTCCTGGATTGCGAGATCATTGCCTGCATGAGCGCCGCCATTGATGACATTGGACATGGGAACTGGCTGAAGGTACTCCTCCTTCTTCCCCAGGACATTCATCCGAAGATGCTCAAACAACTCAATTCCAAGATGCTTCGCCGCAGCAACAGCTGTTGCCATTGAAACAGACAGGATTGCATTGGCTCCAAGATTTCCTTTTCCTTTACTCGGATCTATCTTGAGGAGCGTATCATCGACATCACGCTGTGAAAGCGGGTCTACTGAACCCATTCCCTTGGCAATCGTTGTGTTCACATTGCCAATAGCTTTCTGAACGCCCTTGCCAAGGTATCTATCTCCTCCGTCCCTTAGTTCTACAGCCTCTCTCAATCCTGTAGACGCCCCACTGGGAACCTTTGCTGATCCGACCGTTCCATCTGAAAGGGATACATATGTCATCACTGTCGGGTTTCCGCGGGAGTCCAAAATTTCAATCGCCTTTATCATGTCGATTTTGACCATCATTGTCACCTTTGCTCTGCGCGATGCTCAATGTGCTTTGTCTTTGGAGGTTCCTATTGAGATTTATGCCATTCCCTTGGTACACAGGTCCATTCGATGCATATGCCTCAGGAGGAGAAGTGCTATTTAGGAGGGATTGGAACGGATAATCAATGCGAGGCAAACGGGATGACACAGAAGTCTACACGCACTAAGATTGTGTGCACAATTGGTCCAGCATCAAGGTCCAAAGAAACCCTTGCCAAGATGGTTGAAGCGGGAATGGACGTGGCACGGCTAAACCTATCTCATGACACGCATTCAACCCATCGAAAGACCTTCGATGATATTCGGGCTGTAGATCCTACGATACCAATCCTATTTGACATCCAAGGACCAAAGACGCGTATTGGAGAGATGAAAGAACCGGTTAATCTTGAGACTGGGGCCGAGTTCACCATATCAACAATGGATTTTGTTGGAGATTCCTCGCGAGTTTCAATCTCACACAAGGAATTGCCTGAAGACATCAAGCCTGGGGACATGATTGCAATCAACGACGGGATTGTGCGATTGCGCGTGTCGGAAGTGGACGGGACAGAAGTGAGAACAGAGGTGGCTCACGGTGGTCCAATCTCAAGTAGAAAGGGTGTGAACATCCCAGGCATTGAGCTGTCTTGTCGCGTACCAACAGAGAAAGACTTGAAGGATTTGGACCTCGCCGCGGAATTGGAGCCAGACCTAATCGCGATCTCATTTGTGCTTGATGCAGATGATGTGAAACGCGTCAATGAAATCATCAAGAAGAACGGACCAAAGAACGTCGATGTCATCAGCAAAATTGAACACGTATCTGCGGTGAAGAACTATGATGCCATCCTTGAGGAATCACATGGTGTAATGATTGCACGTGGTGACCTCGGAATAGAGGTCCCAATAGAAGACGTACCTATCCTCCAACGCGACTTAGTGAGAAAGGCGAATATGTGGGCAAGAGCAGCAATCGTGGCCACCCACATGCTTGAGTCTATGACACATGAAGCAATTCCCACCAGAGCAGAAGTGAGTGATGTCGCGCATGCGGTTTTTGATCGAGCGGATGCGGTGATGCTCAGTGCAGAGTCAGCGGTTGGTCACAATCCTGTCGCCGCTGTTGAGATGATGAATAAGATTGTTGGAAGGGCCGAGAAAAGAATCACTCCCGTCAATCCAGAAGACATCACATCACCAAAACGCCTGATCGTAGAGATCATGGGCAACCTAGTCTATAATGCAGTTGCTTTGATACCAGAGAATGTGGATGGGATTATCACCGCTACGAGAAGCGGTTTTACTGCCAGATGGGTCTCAAAGTTTAGGCCCCCTGCTGACATCTATGCTGTGACAAGAAACCCCAATGTCTTGAGGAGACTGCGGCTCTGGTGGGGAGTTCATCCAATTCTCTATGAACATGAAGTGGACAGTGTAGATGACCTTGTGATGGAGTCTGTTAGAACAGTTCATGCCCAAGGCTTGATTAGCGAGGACAAGGATGTCGTGTTCACTTCTGGCGTTCGGTACATCCCAGGAAGGACTAATGTCGTCGGCCTATTCCATGTAAGCGACCTGATACAGCAGCCAAAGGCGAGATACTAGATCGGTTTCGGAGTCTACCTTCAATCTTTCCTCATTTTCATGAAGTAGAGAACGACCACAATCATGAGGACTCCGCCAAGAGCGATTCCACCGATGAGTAGCAGATCAACAGCCCCGGGTACTGCTCTGACCTCTAGTATCACGCTATCTGACGCCCAATTGTCGGAGAGGTCAAGGAGAAGGAGCGTGACATTCCAGACACCTGCACCAGGATTGGCGATTGAAACAATTACGTCTGAACCATCCCAAGATTCCTCTTGTACGGCACTTCCGTTTACTAATACTGTATAATTGCTAGGCGTGTCATCAAAGGCCTCCCACTCGAGCTGTATTTGACTCTGATTTGACCAGACCCATAAGTCATCTGGGCTGGAGATTTGAGGGTCATAGATGTCGGAAGTGGGTGCGTTGTAATTGATGGCTTCGATTGCGTCAAGCTCCACAGTGT
>JBHLRP010000093.1:0-7698 GCA_048882485.1 Candidatus Thorarchaeota archaeon | reverse complement strand
CAGGAGGTAGTTCCTGCCTATTCCGGTCCCACCGCTTATTACCTGCCTAGGGGGCTTCACAAATTAGTTTCATGGAGGAGTCTGAAATGTCGGATGAGGTTCTATATGAGGTTGAAGACGGAGTGGCTATCATCACTATTAATCGTCCGGAAAAATACAACGCTCTAAACACGGATGTTGTCAATGCGATGCGCAACTTCTTCCAGAAAGCCGAGGAAGACCCCGGAGTAAGAGCGGTGATTCTCACAGGCATGGGTGAGAAGGCGTTCGCTGCAGGGGCAGATATTACAGCATTCCCAGGGCGGGATTCAAAATCAGTAAGGCCTTTCGTTGAGAATGGCCAGGCTGTATGTAATTACATTGAGTCGTTAGGCATTCCAACAATTGCCGCAGTCAATGGCTATGCGCTTGGGGGAGGGTGCGAGTTTGCTATGGCCTGTGACATACGATATGCGTCATCAAACGCTCGATTCGGCCAACCTGAAATCAATCTTGGGATTATTCCGGGTTATGGTGGCACTGTTCGTCTTCCACGATTGGTGGGTTTAGGTGTCGCTAAGGAACTTGTTCTCACTGGAAATCCAATAAAAGCAGAGGAAGCCTTGCGGGTTGGTCTTGTGAATAGAGTTTTTGATTCAGTAGAAGACTTGATGAATGGTGCTAAGGAACTCGCAAGGACTCTTGCCAAAAGACCTGGAGTTGCCATTAAGCTTGCTAAGCAGTCTCTCAACAACGCTTGGGAAATGAGCTTGAAGGATAACCTATCCTACGAGGTTGATGCTTTTTGTCAGACATTCGATACCGAAGACAAAAAGGAAGGAGTTGATGCCTTTCTCAACAAACGAGAACCTGTTTTCAAACACAAGTAGTTTAGCGGGAGCCACTCCCGCTATCTTCTTTCTATCCTGTACCGGCGACCATCTTGGACAATCTTTGCATCTTCAACAAGCATTTCAAGATGTTTTTGAACCATGAACTCCTCAAAGATTTCGAATATTACTTCCCGTATTCGGGGGTATATGGTGGGCAATTGCACGAGTTTTTCTAGGGTGTCGTATCCATCTGAGATGTTCTTCAGAATCTTTTCTTCTCGCTTCTCAAATGTGTCCGCAAATTGCACAAGGCGATTAGAGAGATCATCAGTCACTACATGCTGAAGATGGCTGCTTATACCCACCTTGGGCTCGAGTTTTATCACCTTTTCAATGGAGTCCTGAAAGTCTCGGATGTCACTTACTTTGTTGCCATACCAAGGACCAAAGCCAGTGAGGTCGATATCCACAAGGAAGATGGTTTCGAAGCCATTGATACCGAAGCAGGTATGGTCTAGCGTATGTCCTGGAAGATGAATTGGGATGAGGTCAACCTCGCCACATGATATGATCTTCATATCCTCATAGTGTCCAGTAACGGTGTAGTCTCCATGTATTGGGGGAATCCATCCCTTTATCATGGCTTTCCAGGTTTCGAATAAAGGATGATGTAGAATCCCGTAATATTCAGCCATCCCTAGGAATGTTTCAACTCCTTTGTCTGATAATGGGTGACAGATAACCTCACAGCCTGATATCTTGTGAATCTCCTCGGAATGGTGCTTGTGGTCTAGATGAAAATGAGTGAGAATTAGTCTTTCAACATCTTCCAATCTATGTCCAAGGTTCTTCAGAGCCTTGTTGACCTGGCTCAAGTCAGTACCAGCGTCAACCAGTGTCAGGATCTCGTCATCAATCAAGAGTGAGTTCGCTTCAGGGAACCTTGCCTTATTCAGCCCGCGTATCAGATGAACATGGGGCTCGACTTCAAAAGAGGGTGCATATTCTGACATTGAAGCACCGAGCAGCATTCGGTCTGATAACTCTCACTGTCGGACGATTCATATTGAGCATTGCCGCGTAAACTACTTCCCTATAAATCACTGGTGAAACAAATGAGTCAACGAGTATTTGCAGTATTTGATGTCGGCACGACTGGTACGCGGTCAGTCCTTGTGGATGAAGAAGGCAGCGAATTGAGCAAAGCATACGAGGAATATCCACCAACCCCAAAGGAGCTAGCAACTCATGAGCAGCTGGCTGACACATTTTGGAGAGCATCATGCACAACCATGCAGCGGGCCATATCGGGGTATGAATCGGGAGCAGAGGCTATAGAAGGCGTTGTTGTGGCGACAACTCGTGATTGCTTTACGCCTGTAGATAAGAAGGGTAATCCACTTGGTCCTACTATCCTATGGACAGACAATCGCCTAAGCAAGAAACGGGATGAACTTGCAGAGTTGATAGGACCTAGGCGAGGTCTCAGGAAGATTCTGTGGTTGTCTGAGAATAAGAAGAAGCTCTTCGATTCTGCTGATAAATTCGTTACCTTGGATGCGTTTCTAAATAACAGGCTATGCGGTGCAATGGTCGCAGATCCATCAAACGCACGATATGGTCCGATTGATCATGCAACCATGAAATTGTCGGATGAGATTTGTGAAGAAACAGGCGTTTCGGCAGACAAGTATGCGGAAATTGTGAATTCAGGCGTACGAATTGGAGAGATCACCGGTGAATCCGCCAAGGCAACCGGCCTTCGGAAGGGAACTCCCGTCATTATGGGATCTGGTGACCAGCAGTGCTCTGCCTTAGGCACAGGCAGCACAAAATCAGGCCTAATGAAAGCAACTACGGGAACTGGCACCTTTGTCACAGTTTATACGGACAAATATGTTGAAGATCCTTACGTATTGTATAGTAATCCCGGCGCGATTGAGGGAACTTGGATTTTGGAGGGTGTCCTTCCGGGGACAGGTTGGGCTTACAAATGGTATCGTGATCAATTCTATGAAGCGAAGAGCAATGAAGACCTCTTCGAGTTAATGGAATCCTCAGCAAAGGTTGTGCCAGCAGGAAGTGATGGGCTTGTGTTCTTCCCCTTCATGGCACTTGCAAAGGGCATTGTCTACAATCTGGGCTTTAACCATACGAAAGCCCATTTCGCTCGAGCTATAATGGAGGGCAATGGATATGGCATCCAATTCTATGCTCAGACAATGGAGGTCATGCTTGATCAGAATTACAGCGAGCTCAGAATCGATGGCGGGGGAGCGAACTCGCCTCTCTGGCGACAGATTATAGCTGACTGTACTAGTAAGACGGTAGTCTTGCCACGTGCTCGAAACTCTACGGTTATTGGTGCCGCCATGATTGCTGCGGTAGGATCTGGAGCATATGGCTCATTTGATGAAGCCTTTGATAACATGTTTCACGTTGAAGAGAAAAGAGAGCCAATTCCTGAAAATGTCGAAGTCTACGAAGAACGATTTGAGGTATTCAACAAGCTTATGCTGGCGGAACTTTCTACCCTTCTAGCACACTATTGAAGGATGGGATCTTAATGGACATGCAACCAAAATCCCACAGTGGTGATGAGCGCTATGAATAATTCAGACTTTGATGTGGTTGTGATTGGTGGAGGCAGCACCGGCACTGCAGTAGCTAGAGATTGTGCACTGAGAGGCCTCAAGACCCTGCTTCTTGAACGCGATGACATTGCTTCAGCTACAACGGGAGCTTGTGCAGGAATGATATCCTCAGGTCTGAAGTACATGGATGAGCCTGACGTCGTCGACATGTGCTCGGAGGAGGTTATCCATCTCAATCGCATTGCTCCTCATATTATCATGAAGAATCCAATTCTGACTCCTATTCTCGAGATGAGCGACTTATCGATAGGAGGTAACTTCGCAGCTGAATACTCTAAACGAGCTGAGTCCAGAGATGTGCCTCCGGTCCTCTTTCTTGAGCCAGAAGATGCTCTTGAGATTGAGCCACTTCTAAATACGGATTTAATCGCAAGCATGTACTTTGAGGAGTATTTCATTGACCCATTCAGACTGTGTCTTCTGCAAGCACTAGATGCACGAGAGAATGGTGCCATGATAAGGACTTACTGTGAAGTCCTAGATATTACTACGCGTGACGGCTCAGTCGAGAGTGTTTCATTCTACAATCGACTCACTGGAGAAATCGAAAGCGCAACTACTCAAACGATAATCAACGCTGGTGGTCCTTGGGCTCATAAGATAGCAGCATTAGCGGGAACGAAGCTTGACCTACGTCTGAACAAAGGAGCTCATGTGATCTTGGATAGGCGTGTCGTTAACGTTGGGATAATCGCTAAAGCAGTAGATGGTCGCATGGTCTATTTGTTCCCACATGAGAATACTACTCTACTCGGGACAACTGCCTTGGATACTTGGGATGACCCTGACACACTCGTTGCAACTCACGACGAAATCGAATATCTTCTGAAGAGCATGGAATGGGTCATTCCCTCAATTAGAGAAGCTCGAATAATCCGTACCATGGAGGGGGTCAGACCTCTAGGGGCCACATGGAAAGTCCCGGAAGGCGAAGTGACAAGAGGCTACGAGGTTATCGATCATGAGTCTGATGGTGTTTCAGGTCTGGTGAGTTTTGCAAGTGGGAAACTTGTTCTATGTAGGCACATGGCTGAAGCAGCCACAGATGTCGTCTGTCAGAGGCTTGGTGTCAAAGCAAAATGCACTACCCATAAACTACCACTTCCGGGAATGGACTCTGATGTAGATGTCCTATCCCTTGCAAAGGACTATGATATCTCTCAACACGCACTGGAGCGTCTGAGGACTCGCCGAGGAACGCAGATGCTTGAGATTCTCGAGCTCGTAGAGGAGCATCCAGAATGGAGAACCACAATTTGCACTTGCGAACCTGTTATTGAAGCTGAGCTCCGATACTCAATAAGAAATGAGTTCCCTCAGACATTGAACGATCTGAGGCGACGTGTACGTCTAGGAACTGGTCCATGTCAGGGTACCTTCTGCACCTACAAAGCTGCAGCAATCCTTGCCGACGAACTCGATTTGGTCGGTGCAGACTATCTTGTTGACATACTTGACTTCCGTGCTGAGCGTTGGAAAGGGATTAGACCTCCAATGAGAGGCACCCAATTGGCACAAGAAGAAGTGGCGCAAGGTCTCTATGCTTGCGTAGGCAATCTTGACCAAATTGATGTTGAATACGACCCCAAACCCTGGGAGGAGGTTGGCTAGTTGAACACCAATCCGGATGTCTTGGTCATTGGTGGTGGAATGGCCGGCCTTGTAGCAGGCACAGTTGCGTCAGAGAATGGTCTAGACACCTTGGTTTTAAGAACTGGTCAAAGTGCCACTGCATACTCATCTGGTGCCATAGACATCATTGGATACCCCCCTGAAGGACTTGCTCTCAAGGAGTATCTTCCAGATAAGGAGGTTCCATTCAAGACGCCCTCTCAAGGGCTTGATGCAATATTGAGTCTTTTTCCCTTTCACCCCTATGGTATAATTGGATTTCAGGATGATGAAGGTAGAAACCTGGAATCTGTTACTGGTCATTTGAAGGAAGCCATTTCATGGCTAAAGGAGCGACTGGCTGGTTCTTGCGCCGCTCTTATTGGCGAGTTCGAACGGAATATCTTTCCAATAACTGTGCTTGGAACTACTAAGCCAACATGTCTTATTCAAGAAACAATGTGGTCTGAATCTCTGAATTCAGACTCTGATAATGTGCTTATCTTCGCTGGCTTTCGTGGGCACGCGGATTTCAACGCGCTTTCAGCCACCAGAGCATATATCGAGAACCAATTGCGGACCGGTGAGCCGCCCCACAAGGTCGGGCACTGCGTTTCGGAAATTACTCCATTTGGAAAGTCCTACAATATCTCATCCATTGAACTTGCTAGACATTTCGACCACGAGGAGTCCATAATGAGCTTAGCCTCTGCCCTAAAGCCGCACGTCAACCAACTGGGTGCCACTCATATTGCACTTCCCCCTATCTTGGGAATTGAAAACGCATCAAGAAATCAGTTTCATTTGCAAGACGAACTCGATGTGGAGGTATTTGAACTACTAGCTCTGCCTCCCTCTGTTCCAGGTCTTCGGTTACAAAGAGCAATGGATAGAACATTTAGAAATGCTGGAGGTTCTCTTCTAATTGGGCATCAAGCGGTTTCAGCTACCATCAAGAATGAAATGGTGGAGAGTGTTATTGCCAGAAGTCCACGTCGAGAAATCACCATCTCCCCCAAGGCAGTCGTCTTAGCAACTGGGAAGTTTATTGGGGGCGGATTAGAAGCTGATGAGAATGGAATCAGAGAAACAGTGTTCGATCTCCTGCCTGTGACTGCCAGTCTGCATCCTGCTGAGGATGTGCGTCCCGCTTACCATACAAACGTATTTTCGCTTAGTCCAGATGGACATGCAGTATTTGGTTCTGGTCTTGCTGTAGATACGGACTTCCGACCAATCGATACTAATGGTGTTGAAAGAGCAAAGAATCTATTCTGTGCAGGATCAATTTTGGCCAAGTATAACTACTCATTGGAGAAAAGCGGATTGGGGGTTGCTCTCAGTACTGGCTTTGCTGCAGGTCAGGTCGCAGCTGAATTGGCAAAGGAAGTGGGTTAAATGACTGAAGAAGAGGCCTTTGAATTTGCTAAGAATACACTGAAGGAGGAACGAATCACCCCATATCAGAAGAATGAGATTGAAACCATTCATTCTGTTGAGGAATGCATCAATTGTGGTCTCTGCATCAATCATTGTCCCGTTGTAGCAGCAGTTGGAGTAGACCGATTTTCAGGACCCAGGAGCATTGCTGTTGAACTCAGCCGTTCCCCTCCTGAGTTCTGGATAACTGGAGACAAGGTCTACCTTTGTACTGGCTGTGGGACATGCAGAGAGGTCTGTCCGAAGAATGTCGATATTCCTGAAGTAGTTAATCTTGTTCGAGCGCGTATCTTTGAGCATCGTCCTGACCTTGTTCCAAAGGGTCTTCATATAGTTCGGGAAATCATTATGGAGCATAGCCTAGCATTTGAGCCCTGGGAGGATCCTGAAGAGAAAGCTGAAAGTCGCGATGTACGGCTTGAACGCATAGGCATCCCATATATTGAAGATGTAATCAAGAAGGATGCTGAAGTCTTGTTCTATCCTGGTTGTCAAGCGGAAGAACGGGCTCAAGAAATCCGTGAGGCTGCAAAAGCAGTTCTCAGCTATTTTGGTGTAGACTATACTCTACTTGATGACATGAGCTGTTGTGGATTACCATCTGCCCTCATGGGTGATGTTGAAACTTCCAGACGGTTGGCGGTCTTGCTGAAGAAGAAAATCGATGAGCTTGGAGTCAAGAAGGTTGTCACAACATGTGCTGGTTGTATATCCAATCTATCAGATGTTAGCTTACGCGACAAGTGGAATATCCCTATCTATCACATGGTTGAGTATCTATCTGAAGAGGTTGGTCTGGACAGACTGAAAGAAGCCCTTGGTTCCTCTAGAGAATTCAGTGACGTAACAGTTACTGTGCATGATCCTTGTCATCTCATAAGACATACCTCTCGTCGAACAATGCTGGACGCAATCGAAATCTTGCGTACAATAGGAGGAGTCAGAGTTGTCATTTCAGAGGCTGAAGACTCGTGTTGTGGAGGAGGAGGCATGGTTGCATATCATTCAAAGGATGTTGCAGAATCAGTTGTCCAAGAGAACCTTTCTGCGATTGATAAGACGGGAGCTGAGCGACTGGTGACACCATGTCCTCTATGCACTGCACAAATCGAGTCAAACTTGTTCAAGAGCGGCAGCTCAGTGGAAGTGGACGACCTTACAGTCTTCATCGCGCAGAGACT
>JBHLRP010000092.1:0-7698 GCA_048882485.1 Candidatus Thorarchaeota archaeon | reverse complement strand
CACAACCTCCACATCCCAAGTTTCACCGCCTGTTCCAATCTGCCCAAGCATAGTTAGCTCCACAGAGGACGGGTATGCGGGGAAAAGCAAGGGAATCGTTATGCCGAGTGTCAGCAATAGCATGATAGATGCTACTACGCCGACTTTATACCTACTCTCCATAGAATGCGCCTTTTTCTCGGAGAAATTCAGTCTGATATAAAGACTAATTACAACGCAAGTCTGTGGAACTTTCAACATTCGAAATGAATCCACTGTGCTTGGTCGTCACCAAGAGTGGTGAAAAGGAAGGAGAGAAGAAGGCCCTCTCTCGATTGAACATTGAAGCTACATCTATTTCTCTTGCCTGTAGGGCAGATAGTCAGGTCCGAATATCTCACGAGCCACGACGACTCAACCATAAATAGTAGGAAAAGACGAAAACTCACAGTTCAAAACCAATCCTGTATATGGATAAGTGTGGAACGGCTTGAAAGAACCAAGCATCAGGATTGAGAAGGCACGGTCTGAAGACAGTTCCGGGATACTGCTTGTAATTAACAAGGCCAATCTAGAAGCCTTTAGCCGAATAATCCCTAAGAAGTACTTCAAAGAACCAATCATTACGCGAGAAGAGTTTGATGAATGTTCAGAGAGAATGACCTTCTATGTGCATAGACAGAACGAGAAGGTGGTAGCAGTCGCATCTCTTGGAACCGAAGATCAAGACTATGGTCGAATTCGCTGGGTCTATGTGTTGCCCAAGTATCAGAAGGGGGGTGTGGGGTCTGCCTTGATTTCTCACCTTGAACAACTAGCAAAAAAGTCGGGTCTCAAGAAGACAAGACTGGTCACTGACAATGGTGCAGAGTGGGCAATTAGATTCTACACGAAGCTGGGATACAAACTGGTGAGAAGGGTTCCGAATCCGTGGGGCTTTGATGTATGGATGGAGAAGCAACTAGTGTCTGAAGGCAGATAGTCAGGTCCGAAGATATCCGATGTCATGACGAACTTACACTTTCAGTTTTGACCAATAGAATTATGGTTTAACTCGCATCTCTTGAATTACTTCAGGAGCTTGATCATATCCGATATTAGAGGCAAATGTCAGTCCTGCCGTTGGCTAGCGGCCTGCAGAGGGAGTTGTAGAGTCGCGAGCTACGCAGCAGGCGATATTTTCTAGTCAAGTCCCAGCTGTAGGCTACCTTGAGAATCTCCAATGAACTGATCGATTAGCGAATCTACAATTCAGGAGATTGCGTCATCAAAGACCAATCACGGGCACTAGGACCTCAAGAGATGAACAGGAGGGAGTTGAAATGTTTAAATCGAACCTTCCGATACGTCTGTGACCTGCGCAGGTATTGATAATCTTACGAATTCTGACAGGGACTAGACAATGATATACGTGAGATTAGGAGCGGAGTAGTGCAGTTTCCATGACACGATTAATAGCTTTGATTGCCATCTTTACTATGGAAACGGCTGACTTCAATGTCAGCAGATAGAAGTGGTTAACTCACTGCCTTGCCATGTCGTGAAATCCGACAGATAGGCGAAGTCAATGGAATCAATTCTGACAAACACTGAGGATTATCATAATATAGAGATGAGGATAGGAGGAGGGGTGTAGATGCCAGACGGAGATCTAGATTCAGAGCTACATGATAAAGTTAAGAAATTATGGGACGAAATCTCCGACCGAATAGAGAGTCGCTTTGGATTAGAATCGAGTGCGTATCAGAATCTCACAATCGCAGTGGAACATACCAAGCCAGAAGTTGATGAAGGAGCTTGGTGTGATAATAGGACACTGTATCTTACCAAGAGTGCAATTGATGGCACTCTACCAATGAAGGCTGTCTTATCTCTAATATATATGAGAATGATTCTATCTGGCGAGCAAATCAGCGATGAATGCATCGATGATTTTTCTATGGAATTTGCAAGACAAATGACTAAAGGAACGCAACAGAGAAACTGGGTGCGGTGGTGGAAATCTCAATTATCATCGCGGGTGTTGAGTACTGTTTCAGACTACGACCCGTCTGTTTCTTTCCCTCTGCTTTATGATTTGGTAGGAGAAAAGGGTCTGGATACACTTATGCGAGAGATATTGGCAATGTCAAAATATGGTGTAGTCCTTGACTACGAGGATTTTGTGACATTCCTCCAAACCCGCTTTCCAAGGTTTTCAGTCAACCTTAGTCCCACTGATTTAAGGATAATCAATAGCCTCCTCAAGAATGATGAGAACAGCTACACGGCAATCGCAGATCAGATTGGGATTAGTGTTGAGTGGGTTTCTAGAAGAATATCAAGCCTACGGCGCCATTTCGTTCTCAGACGATTCGAACATATACCTTTTTCAAAAATTGGCATTCGACTATTTCACCTATTCCTAGGCAGCGATAATAATGCCCTGAGGTATATCAGTAACTGTCCTTTTCTTTATGCATACCAAAAGGTTCTCACTGGAAGATGGAGCGGATTTGCCACACTTGCGGTGCCTGACAACAATCAGAGTATGAAATCGATAAAGGATTTTCTTCATTTGATGCAAAGAAGAATTGAATCAGTCCTCATCGAAATAGAATCGTCTGGAACGATTAACTGCTTTGACTTCTATGATGGAAAAGAAGGTTGTTGGGCAATTCCTTGGAATTTACTTGCCATTCACATTCGTAAAATCCACGATGCAGATTTGGCATCAGCATTTCCTAGAGTTGACAGTCCCGCTTGCAAGACTAGGTTGCATCTTGATTCATTAGACATCCGTATTCTTAATCAAGTCAGAATGGGAGTGAATTCAGTGGCTAAGATTCGAGCAGCACTTGAAATTGGTCAGGAGAGAGCATCGAGAAGACTGAATCAATTGCGAGAATCTGGCTTAATTGTCACAACATGGGAAGTTCACAATATTGGATTGAATGAGGGTGTCATTGTGGTATCTGATGACATCAAAACCGGAGAGTCAATTGCAGCTTGGGCTCAAAGGCTGCCAAGATGCATTGTTTCTTTTGACAAAGGCAGAAGACTTGTAATGATTGCCCAACTACCAGCCGGCGGAAGCCATGGGCTGCCGTGGGCACTCTCTTCATTGTCGGAAAATCTAACGATTGAGGTTTTGGGTACGAAGATCTACGGTGGATATGGCTTCCCAGATAAGCTCTGGAATTCACATAAGCAGCGCTGGGAGTGCCCGGAGGATGAAATTGAAAAGTGGCTTGGAAGCATCATATGAAGCAAGAAGTGCAGGGATCTTTTTACGCGGGTTAATGATAACGTAAACGAATTCCTGTTTGGCAAGTCTTAGACAAAAGGGAGCACCTGTAAATCTCCTATGAGCAATTAATGCCAAGAACGGCCACTCCTCTCAGACCTTTTGCATGTGCATTCTACAATGCTCCCAAGATTACCTGCTGCCACTGGAATTGATTAGTCACTCCTTTAGATGAATATGGCGTGACTGTTATTGAAACCACGGCAGAGCTTAGCTGATAAGCTACGAATTTCGCCATACATGTGTAGCTTTCATTCTTCTCGCGAAATCTTGTATCTGTTGATTGTATCTTCTGTTTTTCATGTTTCGTGTTGAGCCATTGAGCTTGTTGCCTACTGCAAGCTTGAGCTCTCCGATAGCTCGTGGCCAGAATACAATAAGTCTAGGATTCCTCTCTCATTGAATGATGTACGCCTTGGCTAGAACTTGAATTATTCTTAATGCTAGTTAATGTCGATAACCATGTTATCAGCTATATGGCCTCCAAGAGATCCGGACTGGCCTTGGTAATCGTACAAGAACATCCGGATATTGCGTCATGCAACAGAGTAATTTGGGAGAACGCTCTTTTTGGATTCTGAAAACGAATCCACAGAGCTATTCTCCTCCCTTTTTTGATAGGATGCATATTACGTCAATCGGGGTGACTAAACCCTGATGCATTCAAATCTGCAAGAGCAATCATTCAATATGAATACCTCTTGGTGACTCATGAGGTGGATCATCATCGAGTATGAATCCGTAGCTCAGCAGAATGGATTAGTTAAAAGACCATACTGATTTGAGATTATTATTAACGCGTGAGGTGAAAAAAGTAACAATGCGCAAAGCGTAGTCCCCCAGAAGCGTGAAAATAGCGCACAAAAGCCCAGGTTGAATGGCTCGACCGCCAACCAATTCGTTATGCACTGATTGCACCAAAAACTGCTGCATCCTTAAATCATAAACATTTACTTAATCAAGCATCCCATTGCCTAATGGGATAGGGAGTGTATATTGACGGAGCATAATAGGGAGTCTAAAATGAAAAACTAGCCCCTGCTATCCTGGCAATGACATTGATTGTTCTTCTCTGGTCGCCGCAAAGCGTGGCGGCCAGGGAGGTATCATATGAGGACATCACCATTGTTTTTGAAACTACATCTGTTTCTCTTGTCGGTACGGCAGATAGTCAGGTCCAAAGATATCACGCGCCATGACGATTTTCAGCAAGGGTGTCAGTGACATTTCTTAAGGTCCTCTAATAGCCGGATTGGCCTGTCGAAGATTGATTCCCCGACTTCGAATAATCTTGAGCATTACACACCCATCCATTGTCCATGGAGAAAGGAGAGCAAAGAGTGGATCAGGAGATTAAAATGCACAAGTTTTCACAACAAATTAAGTAGCTGTGCAAGCTCTAGCACGTCAACACGGTGTGGCGAATCAAAGCCTTCAAAGAAATGGTGCTCCCGAATGAGGTGAATGGCAAGACCTGGACCAGACATCTCTCTATTGGACTCTAGGTTTCGTATGTTCCAATCGAGAGAGGCATACTTAACTCCTCCGCCTGCTCTGCACTGAGTATGATGGATATCACTGGACCATGGGCAAATCTGAAAACCCTCATAGCTTCTTAGTTGAACTAGAAACTCACCCACTCTAGCGGTTCGACCCGGTGTTTCTATTGCAGCGGTAATCAACGCCTCTAGTCTATTTGCGAGCTGCGAATGCGTAATACCAAGCTCCTGCAATTTCCAAGCATCTTTGCGTAGCACATCCATGAGACTTTCTTCCTCGCCAAGAAATCCATCCTGGGAAAGCATACCCGGACGCATGCGTCTTTCAAGCTCTTCTATGGATGGAGAATCAGGCATCTTCTCTTTCATGGTTTCCCGTGTGATTGAGATATCTTGGGTTCATAATCCTTTTGTCCTTGGCTTGTTAACTTCGCTTTGGCTCAATAGGCTTCTTTCTTCTCACAGGCATAATTCGCTTTGCAGGCTTCAGGGCTGCCGGTACCACATGCAAATCTCTGACAACTATACGTGGATCACGTGACACTAGCTCTATTGGCATAATATATGCGGGTTGCAGGAAAAGCTGATATTGCTCTCGACCCAATTCGAAGTAGCCAAAGCGCATATCTTCAACCACCAGTTTGTGCGGCATTCTCTTCTGCCAGTACTTCCAAAGACTTTCTTCGGCATACTTAGGGGGTCTCAATTGAGCAGCAGGAATATCTCGTTCCACGCTCTCAACTTCCCGCCAAACAAGATCGAATCCTGTTACTTCTTCATTATGGTCAATATAAACCACAGCCCTACCGCCTGGACCCTCAACAGGCAGCTTGTCGATTGTCCGACCGAAGACAACTCCAACATCGATGACTCTCTCCTCGGATTTGCCTGTGCCAATCTCAGCAGTCCCAACATGAAGCCGAGTGACACGTGGCAGCTTAACTTCGCCTAACGGTACAAGACCCGTTTTCCGAATGAACTTCCTAGCAATGCTTATCGCTCTAGTATCCGTAATGTCGACTTCAGACTTCCCGTCATCAATTTGCCACCTTGTACTATCGTAGTACCTTATTGCGCCGGACTTCTTGTAGAGCACATTGACATACTGGCCTTCTCTATAGGTAAGCTCATCTGGGTCTTTTAATATCTCACCAACATTTCTTTCACCCTTCAAGCCAAACCGCTTCGCGATTTGGAGAATCGAACGCTCTTTGGCCACTCGACGTCGTAGACGATATATTCTTGTAACCTTGCTTGGGGTTTCAACCAATCTTTTCTCATATCTAATGTTTGACATCTACTTACTCCCCCCTTTCTTTGCCTTGTTTCTCAATCTCTCCACTTCCATGCCAACCATCGCGTACTCGATACATCGATGTCGCGCCAGTTGATTGTTTCATAGTCACGGCGGGTTATAGCCATTGAACGATTGGCACCAAAGGCAATTGCTATGGGAGTTCCGACGCTGTCTGCAGCATCCAGCCAAGCATATGACAGAATTTTGCCACTGGCAGCCTTGCTGGCGAAGCTAAGCCCGACGAATTGTGATAACCAACCCCCGCTCTTGTTCCCAACGAACCCAAACACCATATGAATACCTCGTGCGGGTCCCCCCCAGACGGACACAACGTGGTTGGATGTCGTGTTAAGCACTGCTTGGCAACAATCTAGTACGAGCCATTTCAACATCTTTGTTCCTAGTTTCCAGTCCGAAGATGCCCCCAGACAGTTGTCCATCTGTTTCGAAAATGCGATATGCATTGTATTAGCCCAGTTGCCGCCATGATTTGCGTAGTAACAGAAGTGTACGTTGTCAACCCAGTTGTGGGAGTCGCCACCATTGTCGGGATGACGGAAGTCTCTCTCCCATGCATTGTCGTTTCCCCAAACGAATACCCGAGTGTGACCCTTCGCTTTCATCACGTTGCAGAAGCCCTTTGCCCTTTCGTCACAATAATTCAAATCTGTTTGCTGACACGCATCAGCATGAAACGTATTGACCCACTCTGCACCTATTCTTAGCTTCTTGATAGCACCCAATCTTTCACACTCTCGCATCTATGCTTTGGACTTTGAAGAAATACCGCCAGAAGCGGCATATCAATGGTTGTCATGATGCTCGTATCGCGAATTCTGGTCCCTTTTGCACGCCTCAAACTCTAAACTGCCACCACTATCGGTAATGATTTTGTCCTAAATTACTTCAGGAGTTCAATCACCTTACTGTTTCCTAATTTCATTTATTGCACTAATTCGACACACTCTGAGGCCATTCATTATTCATTAGGAAATCAATTGAAGGAGCAATGCAGCAAACTTGATCTATTTCTAGCAATGAATGTGCAATCAGCGCAGATTAGTATGGCTTTTCAACCAATTCACGTCGATGAGCTATAGATTCGTACTCACTAAAACTCCACATTATTCTCTATCTGGCAGTCATCATCCAAGATTATTCATTCTGACACAGTTTTCGCCTACTATGAAGCCAGATTTTGCTAATCAAAGTCATAAATCTCCGAGGAAGAAAGGGAGGAGAATAGCTCTGTGGTTTTTTAGTTCCGACAGGAATATTCTCCCCAATTAGGCTATCGCACCATGAATTATCCGGCTGATCCTGCTGGATAATCCAAGTGATTTCAGAAGCCTACTCGAACAAACCGAAGCCACCAAATGCAGCAATAATCTCAGCGCCGAACGTAGCTGTCAATAACTCATGCAAGGCGTAAAATGACAAGCCCCATATTGAAATTGCTGCAGGAACGCCAATACCAAAGACAACTGCGATCAGCTCAAGGCAACATGCCTCTTCCCTTGAAATATATCGTCCATCTATCACGTGGTGGTACCTATCATATCTATCTCTTACATAGATGACGCCCAAGGCATATCCTATGATTGCATTAATGCTCACAAACTGCCATAACATTGGAA
>JBHLRP010000091.1:0-7950 GCA_048882485.1 Candidatus Thorarchaeota archaeon | reverse complement strand
CCATGCTTCTTCGTACTAATGAACGAGGAGTGATTATATCCTCAGTGAAGACCCTCATCGCAAATTCATCGAAGCTGGCAAGGATTCTTCCTTCAAATCCAAAAGAGTCGCGAAGAGCTCCAAATGTAACTTCAAACTCAGACAGGATTATGCGGAGCTTCTTCCTAAGCCCGCTCGTTTCTCTTGAAACCGCCAATACGCCAACTGCCCATTCTCCTGTTTCGACCACCAGAGTTGCATCAGTGCCATAGATTGTCTTCCAATGAGACCTTTCAAAACCCACAAATTCTGATAAAAAGGATGCCATGGCTCCTACGAATCCAGCTAGTAATTGTGGATCAATAGCATTGAGAATAAAATAATGCGAATACATCGCTACTCCAGAGCTTTTATGAAAGATGAAGAGGGCCTTCTCATTCATCTGTCGCTCAGCGGGGGAGAGCTCCTCACTTCTACCGCTTTCATGAAGCGATTCATCTTCTTTGCTGGCTTTTGGATTCATTCCCACACCTCTTCCTTGACATAATAACCGATACCTCAGCTGGGCTAGAATGTTCCTTCGACGTTAGCATCCACCTCATCGCAATCCTGATCAGACCTAGCTAGTGGTCTGCTGTAGTCCTTTTCTCCACGAAAAATGGAATATTCTAAGAGAAATTGCTCCGTTTCGATTTGGGCCTTCGATACAACCATGTCATTGAGCTCAGAGTTAGTACCAAATGGTTCAACATTTTTCATCTCTCTATGTAGTCTCTCAATTTCCTTCAAGTGCCGCGTAACACAATAGGACAAGAACTCATGAAGACCCATTCGCATGGAGAAGAGCAGCTTTTTTCGTCCTCTTCCAGTTTTACCGAATTGAGCCTGTTTGTCCAGGACACCTGAAGACTCAAGGATTGTGCAAAGTGAGGATACCGTGGTCACTGAAAGCCCAGAGCGTGTGCTTATTGTTTTCATTGATAGTGGCTCTCCACCTGTGCATCTCTGATGATAGAGAATTGAAAGAACACTTGATGCTGTTGAAGGAAGTTTGATTAGTTCAGCACCAAGTCGCATTAGTTGCTCGACGTGATGAAATCGGTTCTCATTTAACTGATTCATTGCGATAAACTCCTTGGCTTAGGAAGCCAAATGACGAACTCAACGCCTTCCTCATACCTGCCTGGTATACGGTCTCTCACACGAATAGAACCACCATATTTCTTCGCTATCTCAGCAGAGAAATGCAGTCCAATTCCGCCAATTCTCTGAAAGGGATCAAACAGGTATTTCTTCAGCTTTTCCTCGATTCCAGGCCCGTTATCAGCTATGGAAATCTCGATTCCATTACGTGCGTTAAGGATTGATATCCAAATTTGACGGCATGGAGATTTGTTATGTTGAGCCGCATTCTGGATTAGATTGCTGAAAAGGTCCTCAAGGTATTTGTCAGCCAAAACCACATCTTTGTCAACTTCAGTTTCTAAAACGATTTTGACTCCGTCAAATGTTTCATTGGCGGCTTTGATACACTGACCTATGACGCGGTTCAGCGGTCGTTCTATAAGAGGCGCTGTAGGCAATTTCTCCGTAGCACGAGCATTAATGATCATGCTGTTACATCGATTGACTGAATCAATGACCTGTCTATGTAGACGTTCTGTGATGCTGCGTGCTTCTTCATTATGGCCAACTTCTGCAAGAAGCTCCACGCTACCTTGTATTACTTGAAGTTCATTTGCCATGTCATGCCCGAGTAGGTCGAGGTACAGTCGGGCTCTTTTCGACTCCAATGCAAGCTGTTCTTCAGCCCACCGCTGATCTGTGACATCCAATGCATACTCTATAATTTGAACAAGTTTGCCTTCAGAATTAAGGACGGGATAGGCATGAACCTTCACAAATCGCATGTTATCCTCAGAGTCAAAATGAATGTGTTCAACAACGGCGGATTCCTTGCTTTCCTTTATTGTTGCCAATGGACAGGGATGGTCATCACCAGAGCATGGGAAATCACGATTATGCGTTAGAGCATAGCATTTCGCATCTGAGTTGATATTTCCAAGATTAGCTGCGCTATTTGCCATCTTGATAGAGAAGTCTTGTGCATCAATGACATAGAATGGATGGGTCAATGATTCGATGACTCGTTCAAGGAAATTGCGTTGTTCTATTATGCGGCTTTCTGCTTGCCTTTCTTCAGTGATGTCTTTTGCAACTGATACAATTGATTCCCCATCCTCATGCAAAATCAGATTTTCTGAGAAGAATCTGGTTTCTCCAACAATAGTAAGTGGATATTCTATTGTGGCGGGCAGACCGTTACTTCTAGCTGCCTCTGCGGCTTTAACAAATTCTTGAGCAGCTTCATGCGGCATTAAATCTTTGACATGTCTTCCCAAAAGCTTCGCAGAAAAACGGAAGAGAACGCTATTCTCATCGCCATAGCATTCAGCGCGCCTATTCATGGAATCATATACAAATACAATGTCGTTCAGATTCTCCATGATTCTCCGATAATTTAGCTCATCATGTTGTCCAGGCTGAGCTTCCCAAGCATTGACATCGCATTTGCTGTGCCATACCTCAAGAATGTGAGTAACATGTCCTTTCGAATCTAGAATGGGTGTTGCGCTGATTAGATGCTCACATGACGTCCCGTTCGCCAACATGTGGGTGTGCTGCAAATGCACATGTTTCTTCGTTTCCAGCACTCGATCAATTGCACGACAAGAGAAGCTTGATGCTTGCTGGTTGGTAGGTCGATGCACAGAAAGGAAGCATTCAGGATTCGATGAAACAATCTTGTGTCCTGCCTCACTGTTCATGGAGAGGATAGAAAAGTCCTCCGCGCTTACGACAAATGCTGGTTGCTCCCTCATCTCAAGTAGTGTCTTCAGAATATTAAGGATGCTCGGGCTCTCTAATGCTGTTCTCTCATCGAGCCAAGACCTATGTCTTGTCCCATTGGCCTTGGGTTCTGAGCCCTCTTCCTCATATTCCATTTCCCGATTCCTCCCTCATAGCAACTCGAAGATGATACCTCTGAGCTGTATTCTGAATCCAATGAGGATCACTCTTCTAGGATTGATCGAATTTGCTTCGCAATTGCGACAAGTTCAGTTTCTGCTCCGACATGCTTCCAACGTCCAAATAGCCCTCGCTTGAGGATTGTATCTCCTTCAAGCACACCGCCAATACGGAACCATCTATCTCTCACCTTGAACTCATGTAGAGAAACCGTGACGCCGAAGCCTCTAACTGAGGCTGTCTTCGGATGCCCATATCCCAGATTGCCACTGACTCGTACGGCTGCATCAGAGAGAAGAGACACCATTGCAGCTAGTGTTTGATTTGATGAGCCATCCGATGATTTCGCTGCAACCACGAGACCTCTCTCGTTGGTGACTACACAGCTCGTGAAGCTACGTCCATTTGCAATAAGCTCTCCCACAATGTCCTCAAGTCTTTCATGCTTTCCAATACTCATTCATCATGAACCTCCTATCTTCATCAAGTCATCGTTTCATCGTGGAGCTTAACATCCCAAAGCCCTACAACCTCAGTAATCGCTTGACTGAGATTCTCAATTTCAAAGGTTACAAGCCCAAGTTGGATAGAGGATGGAAAAATGACTGTCAACATCACATTTTCAGCAATGTGTTTCAATAGGATGGAGAAGTCTACAGCACTGTTCTTATCCTCAGCATCAACCAAGACCTGTCTAAACAGACTTGAATCGTTCACCAAGCGGATGAAGTCTTCAGAGATTGTTATGAGGCCAGCCGACATGCTGCTGACAGCCATTTCGATGTTCTCTGGCATTCCCTCATAGAATAATCTATGTGCTAGAATGTAGCCATCCACGGTGAACACAGTCAAACCCCATACTGGGACCTTCATTTCAAACTCCGTGAGTAGATTTCGAATTTGAAGTACAGGCGGAATTGCCTCAATATCTTGAGCCACTTCAGGCCCGGCCGAACCATCCATGCTGGTTGATTCCTCACGAATCTTTCCTTCGACCGTATCTTCAGACTCTGCCGTTTCTAGCGATGGCAGTAATTCGCTCTCATGCGTTCCTGGATCAGTCTTGTTTTCTCGTGGACGCCCCCCAGGCTCTGCTTCATCAATCGCATCATTTTCATCAACCCCTATACGCTCAAGTTTCATCTACTTCACCTCACTATGATTACGAAATCATGCTCACTGTATCTACTCCAGTTTCACTAGCAATAGTGACTTCTTCAATTAATCTTAAGAGGAGAATCAAGCCAGTCTTGGATGATTCCCGATTCTTGGCAGACGTGCCTACCGCTTCTGAAACGCCTACCCAGCTTGCGACCTCATCTGGCGGAACCGCATCTGCTCGGTCCTGCTTATTTGCAATGGTTGTTATTGGGATAGACCCGAATGCAGCCTTTGTTTCAGCAAGGATTGCGCAAGCATCTCCAATCATAGCAGGATCTGAGGAATCAACTATCATCAGAACTCCATCAGAATTGGATCTCATGGTGTCTCTGACGAATTTGAAATGCAGCTGACCTGGAACACCACGAAGTTCTACTTCCTTGGCAATCCAACCCTCATATTCAGAAATCTCATCCTCATATTCTGCTTTGGGGACAACCAGACCCATGTGCGCTAATTCCTTTCTGACCCATAACACTCGGCCAAGGTCAAACCCAGTTGTTGTGGTGCTTTTTTCACCGCGGTATTCCTCTCTCATTTCTCGTTCAATAGATATGGAATTTGGATCCAAAGTGTGAATGAGAGTGGTTTTCCCGGCTTGGAAAGGCCCCGTCACATAGACCTTGTAGTCATACGATTTTAGTCTACTTGTAGACATTTCATCTGCCCCTTGATTCTCCTATTCTAAAGTCAAAAAAGACCGAATAAGCTCAGTAATCTCTCCTCTAGAGGATAGTCTCAATCTCCGCAGTGGCTTTATCCATCTCGAAGTCGATTAGGCCGATCTTTGCGTCCTTGGGAGCTGTAGCTATCAGTGCGGCCTCAGTTAGGCTTCGCACAATGACAGTCTTTGAATCGCCCTCAATCACAATATTCTTGGGATCCCCAGAATCGAGAGCGGCTCCAACTCTTCCTCCAATAGACACCAAAGCGGCGGCCATGGCAGAAACAGCCTTTTCATCAACGCCCTTATGTAATGCCGCCGCCATAAGCTGACCGCGGTCACTAACAAGCGCACATCCATCGACTTCGCTGTCGGCCTCCAGTTTCTTGAGCGTGTCCTCGAGTTTCTTTATTTTTGCACTCAGTTTTATCACCTCTACTTCTTTTCGTAGAACTCGCACGAGTCCTTTTCTTTCGCTGATACGTAGATGTTCTTCTTCTCGCACCAAACCAGTCCCTGTGGATTCGTTTCTCCTGCATACTTACAATCAGATGTGGCCAGCTGAATCACCCCAGCGAAACAGTGAAATCACTAGCATTTAGCTCTGGATTGAACTCGCACTTTGTCACGGTGCAATGCCTACCAGTCTTTTCGTTCAATGCCGCATAGAGAATGGCCATCATTGGACATGGTGGAATCATGTTATTGTTTCCACCGCGGATTATAGTCGTAGCAGGAGCGAATATGCACTCCCCAATATCCATGACGAATTCGTCATCAGTCAGGCTCACAATGTTGCATCTTTGTACCGCACCGGATTTCTTGATCTCTGAAGCAAAAGATTCGACCACGGATTTTACGTCATTTCCGACGATATTCAATCCCAGTTGACCCAATATGTCCTTGGCATCTCCCTGAAAGGCATTAGCCATCTGTGTCCATATGAGAGGAATATCAAGACCCATGCTCACCATTGCATCCGCAACGGCAACCATAACTGCGTTTGATGTGTCAAGCAGACCCTTGTAGTCCATAGTTGATTACTCCTACATAGTACTCCTTCCTTCCACATCAATGGGGGGAAGGAAGTCTATCAAAATTTATAATCTAATACATATATATATTTTGGATATATCTAAAATAAACAAATTTTCCAACAATATAGAAGAGAGGGAGTCCATTCCAAAAGATGTCATAAATGAAGTAGGAAGCAGGACTAAAGCCCTGCAAATTTGAAGCCCATGTAGCGACCTGCCAAGATGCTACTTGGGATCATAATCAGAGCAGTTTTCTTTCTCTGCACCAGACACATAGATCTTTTTCTTTTCACACCAGATTAGTCCTGCTGCATTAGTCGATCCAGCGTATTTACAATCACTCAATTTCAAGCCACCTTCTTCATCGTTTTGTGATGATTCTTTACTTGTTTAGGATTGTTCCAAAATAATAAAAGGAAATTGTGGCATTGCTCTGATTCATGCAGCGCCGCATTGCACAGCCGCCAAACAGATTAATTCGCGGGCTAATGCTCTCAAGCTAGTTCTGCTTCACGACTGGGTTGAATCACTCCTGATACATACCACCGCAACCCGGGAGCACATATATTCAGATACATTGCATTTGGCTTTGACTCTAGTATGCTTACCCTTCTTGTCAATAATCTCAATCGACTGCCAATCTCTCTGAATATCCCCTCTCTGAATTTTGGATAACGCGGACGGTGAGAGCATTTGGCGAACACTCGCACCTGTGATTTCTTGCATTTTGTATCCCAACATCTCAGCTAAGGAAGTGCTACAAAAAAGTAGAGTTTCATTCTGGACAACGAACAATCCCTCTTCCATGTTTTCTACAAGCAATTGATACATGCTGAGTAATCTTCGGAGGTCACCTTCTATCTCCTTTCTCTCTGTGATGTCCAAATTATACTCAATAACTTCGGTGACATTTCCTCTATCATCAAGAATAGGATGAGCATGAATCTCAAAATGCCTTGTCTTTCCACTCACATGATGATGGACATGTTCTACCACTACTGGTTTCTTGGTTTCTCTAACTTCCTTTAGGGGACAAGGATGGACTTCACCTGAACAAGGATGACTCGATTTATGGGTGAGGGCGTGGCAAGTGGAATCATCCCGCAATGAGCCCAATCGTGCTGCTCTATTTGCCATTTGAATGGTGTAGGTTTCAGCATCAATTACATAGAACGGATGAGCAACTGATTCCATAACCAAACGCAAGAAATCACGTTGCTGCTTAAGCTCTTTCTCATGCTGCTTCCTTTCCGTAATATCCTCAAGGATCATGGTTCCTCCGGTGGAGCCATCATCAAAGGTCGTTGGAACTAGCTTCACTTGCGCATAAGATAATAGAGGCCCATTTCCTAATTCAGTTTCAAAGGAATTGCTCTTTCCTTGCGCAGCTTCCTTGAGCCAATTAGCCGTCTTATCACCATCAAGGCCGGGAATGATAATATCAGCTAGGTTGTATCCGAGTAATTCATCCTGATCCAGTCCAACTAATCTTGCGAAGCTATCATTAACTGTGATTATGGTCAGATTGCCATCATATGAAAGAATCCCATCATCAGAGATATTCAGCATGGCTTCAAGAGGTACTCTCTGAGAGAGAAAATACATCTTGGCAGAGCCAACTCTTCTCATTTCGACCTGACCTGAAACCTGTAGAACATCAAGGTAGCGTGCCATACTATTCCTGTTGAGGTCTACTGAGGACGCAAGCTCCGTGATTGTCATCCCCTTGGGATTCTTTTTAAGAAACTCATGGATTCGTTCGTGAAGTTCCCTTGAATTCTCTATCATAGGTAAGACACCTCACTCACCTTCTTAGCCAAGAGTGAGAGCAAGGAATCGAGGCTATTAGAGAGTGGACTCAGCGTCAGCAACGGCCTTTGAGGAGAGTATCCGTCTGACCTGAGCGCGGATCTGCTCTCCCATCCGATTTGCTTCTTTCTCCAGCCTACCCAGAGCTTCAAGTGCCTCTTTCTCACCAGATTCTAAGGTTGCCTTCATTGCTGCGGCTTCCGTAAGAATGCCTTCCAATTCAATTCCCAGACGACGAATGCCAAACATAATGAGCCCAGATAGCCCTTC
>JBHLRP010000090.1:0-8115 GCA_048882485.1 Candidatus Thorarchaeota archaeon | reverse complement strand
ATGCTGAATCGCCCCTGAAATCCCAAGTGCAATGTACAGCTTTGGACAGATTGTTCTCCCAGATTGCCCCACCTGTTGAGATGGTGGCAACCAACCGAGATCTACAATGGGACGAGACCCACCTACAGCTGCATCAAGAAGTCTAGCAAGTTCTTGAGGTAAACTCAGATTCGAAGGATCTTTTATCCCTCGCCCGCTTGAAATAACTACATCAGACTCCTCCACAGATCTCATACCCTCAACAACTTCTTTCACAGTTTCGAGGACTCTGGTCCTGATTTGGTTGGCTCCGATCTTGATTTCGACCTTCTCTATCTCTCCAGTGCGCGACTTATCACGCTCACTTGGCTTGAATACATTTGGTCGGACTGTAGCCATCTGAGGTCTAGTGTATGGACAGAGAATCTCCGCCATGATATTACCACCGAACGCAGGACGAGTCTGAACCAGCTGACGCTCATCGTCAATGTCAAGTCCAGTACAGTCTGCAGTCAGACCTAGAGCCATCCTAGCAGCAATTCGAGGAGCTAGGTCCCTTCCATTGCTTGTTGCTCCATAGAGGACAATGGATGGTTTTCTTGGAGCTATCAGTGTAACCATTGCGATGGTATATGCATCAGTGGTGTAGTGTTCGAAGGACTTATCGTCAACAACCAAGACCTTGTCAGCACCCTGATGAATCAAGGACTCTGCAAGGTGCTCGGTTTCATGACCAATAAGGACTGCGACCACATTCTCACCAAGCTTGTCAGCTAGCTCACGGCCCTTGGTCACAAGCTCGTATGCGACATTTCTCAGACGCCCTTCATTGGTTTCGCACCAGACCCAGACATCCTTGTACTTGGCGATCTCAACCGTGTCCACAGCTCTACGTTCGATTAGAATGGCGTCTTCTGGGCATACTTCCTCGCATGAGCCACAGAGAACACACTTGTCGAAGTCAAATCTGACCTTGTCACCATCCTTCTCAATTGCATCGAAGTTGCATACCTTCGGACAGAGCATGCAGCCTGTGCATTTGTCTCTATCATAGATCAATCCCATCTCTAGATTGCCCCCTTCTTTGCCAAGAATTCAACAA
The DNA here is from genome assembly GCA_048882485.1 of Candidatus Thorarchaeota archaeon. Lineage (GTDB taxonomy): Archaea > Asgardarchaeota > Thorarchaeia > Thorarchaeales > Thorarchaeaceae > SMTZ1-83. The sequence continues at coordinate 7,034 of JBHLRP010000090.1, read as the reverse complement.
GCTGTTTGGCAGCAGACTTGGCATCAACATCTTCCAGCTTCACTCCTCCAGCTTTCTTGACGGGCGGAAACACCTTTCGCACTTGGGTGGGAGACCCCTTCAATCCTAGATCATCCTCAGGAGCACCGAGAGTAGCTGCATCCACAATTACCATTGGCTTTTGCTTGGCCTTCATGATAGCCATGACATTTGCCAGTCTTGGCTCGTTGAGACCCTTGGTCGCTGTCAACAAGACGGGCATTCTTGCTCTGACAATGTCATAACCCTCATCAGTTTCACGATGTGCGATGACATGTTTGCCACCCTCAGCAATCTCAAGATGACGCACATAGCAAATTTGCGGAACACTCAGTAGTTCTGCAATCTCTGGACCTACCTGAGCAGTGTCACCATCAATGGCCTGCTTTCCACAGATGACAAGATCAAACTCCATCTTCTTAATCTGTTCAGCTAGAGTATAAGCTGTGGCCCAAGTATCTGCTCCAGCAAAGATGCGGTCAGTCATGTGGATTGCCTTGTCAGCTCCCATGGCAAGGGCCTTCAATAGGGCCGATTTTGCCTGAGGAGGACCCATTGTAATAACAGTGACCTCACCACCGTAAGCTTCCTTGATCTTTACAGCTTCTTCGATAGCATATTCATCGAACGGGTTGAGTATACTGGGTACACCATCTCGAATCAGTGTGCCAGTTTCTTCATTGACCTTAACTTCTGCAACCTCTGGTACCTGCTTGACAGGCACGATAATCTTCATGGTAGATTCACTCCTGAATTGAGGTAAATATCAAACGCATTGGGGCGAAAATGACCAAGATATAAGGGATTTGGCATGGCTGACAGCAAAAATGCCAAGGAATTCAATTCCTCTTTCTCATAATTTATTAGCAAGTCATTTAGCTATTCGAAACGAGCAGTGTTCTGATTAAGACTAATCTCTCCAATCCGAACAACAAATGCTTTGATGCCAGAGAACGAACGCAAGGGGAAACAATTTGCTTTGCCCTTCAGGGTAGCTACAACTTCATTGACAGCAACAATCAGGGAGCTCAGACCACTGTTCTTTTCCTTTCTCTACGGAACAGCATTCCAACCTACGCAATCCTTTTATGAGACGAACTTCGCTTAACGACTCAGAACCATTAAACACCATTCGAGGTCGTTTTCGATGGGCAAGGAAAAGATACTTGGTGCACTGATATTCATCTTCGCGTTTCTGGTGCTATTATACTACACATGGGCGCTCGTATTGGTCCAGAACGCTATTACCGGACCGGGCATAACAGCCTGGGTCGAGTCAATATTCTCATCTGGATTCTGGCATGACTTCTTCCTCCCAGATCCGATGTTCCTGATCATACTACCAATTTGGGCTGCAGCTGTGTTGATCATGGTAATCGCAATGTGGATTGGCTGGACTATGTTGACCACTCCTGCACCTGAGCCGCTTGAGGACTTTGATTTCGACGAAGAAGAAGTTGCAGAGTCAAAGCCTGAAGAGTAGAGTGCTTTTATCTTCTCGCAAGTCATGGAAAGGGTCTAATGACCCTTTCGAGTTTGCTTTAGACTATGTCATAATGTCATTATTCTATTGAGTTTCCCGTTCTGGATGAACGACTGAATCTGTATCAAGAGGAGTTCATCAGGGTCCTTTTAGATGACCTGTTGAGTCCGGCTCCTCTGCTGCCCAATTCATCCCTCCAATACCTCATAGGGAATTTCATCGTCTGTTATCATGAAAGCCTTGTATATTAAAGTCATAGAGATTCCAATCATGATTAATATAACAATGAAATTGGCCATGAAGCCAGGTCCAGTCCACCAATTTAGTGCGACATAAGGACCATATCTTCGTTGCCACTCTCTCAGTCCAGTCAGCTCGCTAACAACGTCGATGGCTGTGCCCATCGCTACAATTACTAGAAATGCAAGAGTCATGTACACAGCTCTCTTGACATATGTATGCCGCCACCATGGCTTTTCTCTGCGGAACGCCTTACGTTCTGCCTCGTGCCAAATAATCCCTACGTAGAACGTCAGCAGCAGATTGACGATATAGAACCAAAAATGAAACATCAAGTTTGAGCCAAAGCCAACATATGCCCAGTTTGGATTCATGTAGTACCAGATAGAATAGTAGAATATCTGGACTAGTAGAATGTGATAACTGGCTCGACCCGCTCTTTGTATCAGATTCTGCAGTCTTGTTTTAGGATACGTGGGAAGATACTTCATTGCGAGGAGAAACAGTAGTGCAGAATATGGGATGACCAAGAATGTATAGTCTCCCCAGATGAGCTTGTACTTGTAGATTCCATCGATAATTTCTGCACGGAAACCAAGAACTTGGTAAGCAAACATGTAGATGAGACTCGCTGGCAAAGCCACCCACAAAAGACGATTTCGCTTTGCGCTGATCTGAGGACTGTCTGAGAACCATAGTCCTAGGCCAACAGCTGGTAAGAGAAACAGAACATTGGTCCTTATGACTGTGCTCAAGAAAGCAGCCTCAGAACTTGTGTATTGCCAATGACCATCTACAAGAACCAGGGGGACGTTGTAGAACAGGAACAGCTGCAGAAGAATCTCACTCATGAAACAGAGTAAAACTGTCAGTTTTGGATATGATATGTAGCCTCGGTAAATCAGAGGAAGTATGAGGATGGAACTGAAGAGGACTGGGATAAACCAATTTCCAGGCCCCCAGAATGGTAGCCACCCTATAAGTGAATACTCGTTCCAAGTGAAAGAGTAGTAGTATGTTCCAAGGACAAGTGACCCAAGATAGAGAAGAAGAAATGGGAATACATACCGCTCAATCTTATTTCTGAAATATGACCGGGAGTAGAACTCTCGAAGTGTTGTAGCACCCCTGTGTTTGAAAGATAGGCCTATGTTGAAGCCCATTATAATCATGAAAAGAGGAATGGCTGTCCGCTCCCAGAAGACTCCTCCTATGAGGCTCTTCAAATCCCATGTTAGACTGTGGTCTAGCACTACTAGAGCAATAGCGAAAGCCTTCAGGGCGTCGACCTGCCAGTATTTGACACGATCCTTTATCGCATCGACCTCTGCTGGACTTTCCTTTACATTCTGTGACATGGCAAAGATGGCGAATGCAATCAGTGAAATACCATTCGGATTAAGCAGTCCCCAATTTGACTTGCGCGCAGAACGCCCGATTTATATTTCACAACCAAATTCGACTTCCTAGTAGTGATTTGCTGTGCAGACCTACATCTTTCGTCTGGTCGACGCTATCAGAATACTTCTTTTTGTGGCAGTGTTAGCTAGTCTCTACCTCAGCACGAGGCTGAGTAGCAGTACAATCAGTCAGGCGAAGGGTTTGGCACTGATCTATCCCAAAGCTGGCGAAGTATCAGCTGAAGCAATAGAACGGAACGCGATGTTGAGAAAGCTATCAAGAAGATGGAATCTCTTCACAATCATCGACTTCTCCTTAAGCAGCATGTTACTAGTCGAATTCATGACAGGACCACCAGCTGCCAACAACGGGCTGCAGTTCTATATGATGCTTCATTTGCCTACTCTATTGCTAATCTCATTCGCAGTGGGTTTCATAGTGGCTAGTGTGGTGATTGGTTTTCGGAGCCCATTCCGCTCAGGAACCATTAATCCGCTAGAACACCTCCTGCAGACTCTTGAAACACTCATAGAGGCGGCAAAGCCAGAAGAGGGCGGCGGACATGGCTACGTGGACAGTATTCTCTTGAGGGTGGTCGCCCAAGAGATAGAGAGATTCATGGTGAATAGGGAGATGGGAGAAGCCGAAAGAGGAAGACTTCTGGAGCATCTGTCGCTACATGACGGGGTGATTGGCGAAATTGCTTCTTCCCTCTTGTGGCCGATATAGCTTGAAACTCAGAGGTCTGAGATAGCTTCCTCGATGATTGATTTTCCTCTATCTGCCAACTCATCTGCTCGCTTCTGTGTTGAGGCCTCAGTGAAACATCGCCAGAGAGGCTCAGTGCCTGATGGCCTCATCAGAATCCAACCTTCATCGAACATGATTTTCACTCCATCGATGGTGATTCTGTCTTCGCCTTCGGTCAGCTCAAGAACCGTTTTCAGCAGAATGTCCTTCTTCTCAGCAGGAACAGGAACTTTGATTTTCGTACTGAAGTACGTTGGCAACTCTGCAACCATCTCGTTAAGGCTCTTCGCCTCCAATGCCATGATCTCAATGACCAGAGCTGCAGCCATCGCACCATCACGGACTGACTGATGCGGAGGATAGAAGATGCCCCCATTTTCTTCGCCCCCCAGTTCAGCACTTATTTCTTCCAATCGATGTGATACAACAACGCTTCCGACGACAGTCCAGTCTATCTTGGCTCCTGCTTGCTTCGCGATATCTTCGATGAGGCGACCGCTACTGATAGGAGTCACAAGAATAGAACCCTTCTTCTTTGCAAGCACGCGCGATGCAACAATTGCAAAGGACTGATCACCCCAGAGTGTGTGCCCTTTTTCGTCTACAAATGTTGCTCTGTCCGCATCGCCATCATGTGCGATTCCAATGTCTGCACCTATTGACGTAACAGTCTTGCTCAGTTCAACCAGATTCTCTGGAATAGGTTCGGGGTTTCTACCTGGAAAGCTGCCATCAAGCTGAGCATTTAGAGAGATTACTTTGCAGCCAATCTCCCTCAAAAGAAATGGTGTGACCAGAGATCCAACGCTATTTGCACCATCCACAACTACTACGAAGTTGCGACGCTTGATAGCCTCAACATCGACATGAGACTTGATTGCATTGATATAGTGTCTTATAGTTTCATGATATTCAGACGCTTCGCCAACTGAGTCCCAATCTGCCACAGTGAATCGCTTCTCAAAGTAGGCATCTTCAATCTTGGCCTCTGTCTCTCTAGTGACCTCGATACCATCACTTCCCAGCACTTTGATTCCATTGAACTCTGGAGGATTATGAGAAGCCGTAACCATAACTCCAGCCACGCAACCGAGTTTTGGCACTATGAACTGAAGTGCCGGTGTGGGAGCTGGCCCGATATCAATGGGCGAACAGCCTGTAGAGAGGAGTCCGGCAATAATTGCCCTGGTGAACATCAGCCCACCGTGTCGTGAATCACGAGATATGGCAATCCTGCCGGGTCCGAGTTCGGTTCCGACAGCTCTTGCCAAGTTGAGGGCTAAATCTACTGTCAGGTCCTCATTAATCACTCCACGAACTCCATTGGTCCCAAAAAGCCGCCCCATGGTCTTTACCGTTCTTCGGACGGTTTAGCTATTGACTTAAGGATGTTGATACAGCATTTGGGCGGGGTCAAAGAAATGCCCATCTTCAGCCGAAAGAAGGACAAGGAATATCAAGAAGCTGCCAAACTACTCGCAGAGGATAGACCCAAGGAAGCCGCTGAAAAACTCAGATTGTTTCTCCAAAACCATCCCAAGGACATCAATGGGATGGTTTCTCTCGCTGTGGCACTCATTAACGGGCAGGAAGTACCTGATAGACAATCACCGGAAACCGAAGAGGCATTCTCACTACTGGACCGAGCTGCTAAACTGAAGCCCAAGGATCCCGTGCCAGTGTTCAACAGAGCTGTATGTCTGAGAGACCTAGGCATGCTGGAGGAGGCCTTGTCGGAGTTTGATAAGGCACTTGAAATTGAGGGCAGGCTTACTCTGGCTATCCTACACAAGGCAGAGATCAATTACGAACTCGAGCGGTGGAAGGAGGCTGTCGAGCTGGCAAGACTAGCACTCATCAGAGACCCCGGAATTGAAGATGCTCTGAGCTGGGTGCCGAAAGCGATGGAGAATGCAGGGATGCTCGACGAAGAAGGGAATGTCATCAATGCGCCCTGGGAAGATGCGGCTCCGGATGAATAGATGACACATGTACGACTTGCACCATGAAGGCTTTTGTGCAGACTGCTTCACTCTATTCAGGCTTAATCCTTTCTAGTCTAAAGATTACAGGTCGCAAGCCATCGGAACACACACCAAAAGCTACCCCTTCTCCTATGGTTTCGGAGTATCCTCCTCCCCATGTGAGGAGATGTATGTGCTTGAAGATGCTGTCCCATGCATGCGGACAAAATCCCTCTGGCATATGTCCGGTTCCATCTGTGGTAAATTCATCACCTTCTTTGAGCGAACAATTCGTCACTTTCTTACCAGAAACCAAGGTGAAATCATGCCCGAGAATATCCTGAGGCAGGAACTGTTTCACCACTGTTATTCTCACACTACTTTGCATATCTATCACCTATTCATCTAATCTCTCTAGTTTGAAACAGACTGGTCTTGCTCCATCTGTGCAACTGCTATATATCACACCTGGCTCTGTCCACGAAACATCATCACCGGAATCAAGTATCTTGATGTCCTCCAGCACAGTCTTCCATCCCCATCCGCAGAATTTCTCAGGTTTTTCCAAGCCATATACTACTAGCTCCTCTCCTTCTTCGAAGACATAGCAGGTAGGAATGATATCCCCCTTAGGAGATGTAATATCATGACCAAACACGTCTTTTGGATTGAACTTCTTCAGTACGGTTATTCTTATCCTTGCCATGTTTCAGTCCCTTTCCGAATTTCATCAGCGTGCAGGACTTGTAAGGCACTTCTTTAAGGCCTTTCAGTCCCAATCATCCTCAACACGAACTGCTTCCACAATCTTGACGTTATGGGGAGCAAGTCTATTCATCAACAGATAACAAGCCTTAAATGAAATATACTTGCAGCAGACATCGTTCTGAGTGGTTATTGGCCACTCCGCATACCATCTCTGGTGATAACATGTCACAGAAAGGCGAACCAATGTACCGCGGTCACAAGCTCACAGACCTAGTTCAGATGAACATGGACACTCTCATTGAGCTGCTCCCCTCACGCCGCAGAAGGACCCTCAAGAGAGGCCTTCCTCCTAGACAGAAAAAGCTCCTAGTGAAACTCAGGGCAGCAAGAAAGCAGGCAAAGAAGGGGAAGGACGTGATCGTCAAGACTCACTGCCGTGACATGGTCATTCTTCCTGAAATGGTAGACCT
>JBHLRP010000089.1:0-8139 GCA_048882485.1 Candidatus Thorarchaeota archaeon | reverse complement strand
GGAATGCCACTGAGCCTAGACGAATTGGATTACCTGAGCATGGGACAGAGAGTCAGACTGCATCGTCTGATGTATGAGCATGGCCCGGGCAATGGCCGCATGCTTCTTTTGCCTATAGATCAAGGGATGGAACATGGCCCAGTTTCGTTCTTCCCTAATCCACCGAGTGAAGATCCTGAGTTTCAGTTCAAACTCGCTGACGAGGGAGGCTACTCCGGAATTGCCTTGCACCTTGGACTTGCAGAGAAATATGGTCCGAAATATGCTGGAAGAGTCCCAATCGTATTGAAGGTCAACGGGAAGACAAAGATTCCTCCCGACTCTCATGCTATGTCTCCAATGACGGCTTCTGTTGAGGATGCGGTCAGGATTGGTGCGGATGCCATTGGATACACACTATACGTTGGCAGTCCTCGCCAAGTTGAGGACATGAATCAATTCAGGAAGGTAAAGGCAGATGCAGACCGCTATGGAATGCCGATAATCCTTTGGTCATATCCTCGTGGTGAGGCGGTTGACAAAGAGGGAGGAAAGAAGTCGCTCTATGCAATTGACTACGCCGCCAGGATAGCCAACGAACTAGGAGCGGCTGCCGTCAAGCTCAACGTGCCCGAGGATGACCCGAAGAGGCGTTCTGAACAGCCGGCTCCCTATGACACACTAGAGCTCAGCTATGAGGAAAGAGTGAGAAAGGTCATCAAGTCTGCAGGAAAGACCTTGGTGCTTTTCTCTGGAGGAAGCATGTTGAGTGACGAGGACCTTCTATACAGGGCCAAGGTCTGTCTTGAGGAGGGAGCAGCTGGACTCCTCTTTGGTCGAAACCTTTGGCAAAGAAAATGGGAAGATGCCTTGGAAATAACCGAGAAGCTCAAGCAAATGATGTTGAAACTCTGAGAATCTGGAATGTACTCATCCCAAAGCCTTTTCCTATGGTTTGGTCCTAGTGCACTGAGTGAGAGGAATGGCCGAGGAACCAAAACATTACACTGTCCAAGTGAATTGGGACCACGACAAAGGAGGACATGTTTCCGCAGAAGGAAAACAGAGCATCAAGATGGTCAGACCGAAGGGTGAAGAAAGCGAACTGGATTCCTATGCGCCAGAGCATCTCTTCGTCGCTTCAGCAACAGCCTGTTTTATGAATTCATTCATCTATTTCACCAGAAGGATGCATATCGGATTCAAGTCCTTCGAATGCCAAGGAACTGGCACGCTGGAACAAATTGGAAAGAGTTTCGAGGTCACAAAGATTGAAATCAAGTCAAGAGTGGTAATCGAGTCTGACGATCTGCGTTCGAAGATTGAAAGAGCCCTCTACCTTGGCCACAAGTACTGCTTCATAGGAAACAGCATGAAGGCATCCATTGCCTATGAGGACGAGATAGTAGTAGATTGAACAATGAGTGTTCTCCTATTCCGAACTCTTTTTCCGAATGGCTCACAGCAGGAAAACTAAGTGAATCAAGATGAGCAACGAGTCACATGAATACAATGTGAAGGTTAATTGGATACACGGAAAAACTGGCAAATTCATAATAGGGAGCAAACCCGAAATCACGATTGCATCTCCTCCTGAATTTGGTGGACCCGAAGGAATTGTGTCTCCAGAAGACCTCTTTGTTGGAGCTGCTACATCCTGTTTTATGACAACCTTTGTTACATTCACTGGGAAGATGAGATTCAACTTCAAGTCTTTCACTTGCGAAGGCAAGGGAACACTTGAACGGGTCGGGAAAGGCTTCCAATTTACTAAGGTTGAGCTGGAGGCACATGTGGTTGTGGCGTCGCAAGACCTTATACCAAAGGCAGAGAGGGCTCTGGAATTGGCAGGGAAGTATTGCTTGGTATCTAACAGCATGAAGTGCCCTACAGAACACCAGAACAATGTTTCGGTCGGATGATTCTCATTCATCTGGGAGAGGAGTAATATAGATTACTTCCCCAGACTCAGGAAGCGTGACCTCAGTGCCTTGGCCTTTTGGATCAGTGAAATGCAGATTCTCAATCCCATGCATCGCCTGAAGGTCTCTTGCCCATGGTTCTAGGTTGGGGGAAATCCATGCTTCAGCCAGCCCTTTGCGCAAGGATAAGCCGTTCTCTCGTTTAAACTTCCAAAAACCACCGTTGGTCTTGAGAAGAAGATCAGTATACTCGGTCAATTTCGACTTCCAATCATCATGTGTGGATGGATATGCCTCCTCATGAATCCCTTTGCTGGAGTATAGCTCGCGATAGATTTTGTCCGTGATATAGGGTGTAATCGGTGCTAAGGCTTTTAGTATCAAATTCAGGGTTGTGTGAAGGACATACCATCCTGACTGTTGCTCCTCTTTTGAGAACCTCCCCTCTGAATTGAAACACCGTCCTTTCAGCATCTCAATGATATGGTCCGCAAACAGGTTCCAAGTGAAACCACGAATCTCAATGGTGGGTCTATGGAAGTCCAAGACGGCGCAGTCTGGCAGAATCTTCTCAATGACGGTATTTGCTTCTGCGAGTATCCATTGATCGACAGGTGTGAGTTTCTTGAAGTCAATTTCTTCGGGCACAGGAAACATCGAGATGAATCGAGCGATGTTCCAGAGCTTTGTGATGAACTTGGACACCCCAGCCAGACGATCTTCTGCGAATCGGATATCACTTCCAAGTCCCGCTTCCATCACGCCAAATAGCCGCATCGAGTCTGCGCCATATTTCTCAACGAATGGCATAGGAGGAGGCGAGTTGCCCTTTGACTTGCTCATCGTCTCGCCTTTCTCATCCACCACATGGCCCGATATCCACATCTCGCTGAATGCAGGTTTTTCCGTGAGCTGGTATATTCTTAGCAAAGAGTAGTATAGCCAAGTCCTCACAATGTCCTTGCCCTGAGGTCGCATGACATTTCCAAAAGCTTTCTTGAAAAGCTTCATGTCACGCGGGTATCCGGCAACGTACATGCCACTGATTGATGAGTCCATCCATGTGTCGAATGTACGATCCTCTCCAGTGAATCCTTCCTCAGCATCACACTTTGGACACTTTGAGAATGGTGGGTCGTCTTTCCAAGGTTGATAGTACTTGAGTGCACCTGCTTCTGGCACCACAGGTGCCTTACAGGAGTTGCAGTACCAGATTGGAATCTCTGTTCCGTAGTATCTTCTCCTAGACACCGGCCAATCCACGGTCACACGGTTCAACCAGTCAATGAGGATTTGTCGGTGATGTGACGGAAAGAATGTACCTTGCTTTGCAATCTCCATCAATTGGTCAATGAAATCCACTTGTTTTACGTAGTACTCCTCCATAGCGATGAACTCGATGGGAGTCTTGCTTCGCCAGCACAATGGTACTCGCTGCATAGATTGCTCTTGGTTATAGAGAAGGTCTTGCTTCTTAAGCTCAGCAATGATTGCAGCTCGAGCCTCTGCAATCCTCATTCCAGAATAATCGCCTGCGGCATCTGTCATTCTCCCATCAGGAGATATCGCGGCGATCGGCCTGAGGGCATAATCACGGAATGCCATTACATCAGCTTGATCGCCATAGCTGCATACCATGAGAGCCCCTGTTCCAAACTCCATCTGTGCAGTTGGACTCTCAATGATTGGAACTTCTTGATTGAAAAGCGGCACCTTTGCTTTCAGTCCCGCATATCCCTGATAGCGAGAATCATCGGGATGAATGAACACTGCCCCACAGGCACAGAGTAGTTCCGGGCGTGTTGTTGCTATCTTGATGGGGTCTTTGCCTTCTACATGAAAGTACAAGTAATGTAGGGTGGTTGGCCGCTCGGAGTATTCAACCTCTGCATCAGCAATTGTCGTGCCGCAGTCAAAGCACCAGTTGTTAGGCCTATAATCACTGTACACGAGCCCCTTATTCCAAATATCAATGAAAGTGTCCTGTGTCACAGCTCTATATTTTGGATCGTCAGTCCTATAGCTGCCTTCGTCGCCGTAGGTGTTGAAGCCAATCCCAAGCCGCTTGAACCCATCAACAGTAATTTTTTCATCTGCATCAAGCCGCTCTTTGCACTTCTGCAGGAATAGGTCACGAGGGGTTTCATGCATGCTAAGACCAAGATCTTTCTCCACTCTCACTTCTACTGGGAGACCGTTACGGTCAATCCCGAGAGGAAAATTCACCTCGTACCCTTGCATTCTCCGGTACCTTGCATTAATGTCAATCTGAGTGTAATGAATCACCTGGCCGACATGCATAGGACCTGATAGGTAGGGGGGTGGCGTGTCTACGCTGTAGATCGTCTTCCCAGAGTTGGGGTTGAATGCGTAGGTATCTTCCTTGGACCAAAGCGCGAGAATCTCCTCCTCGGACTCTGGCTTCCATCTCTTCGATTTTATTGCGGGTTCTAACTTGTCTGGCAAAACATCAATTCTCCTTGATGTCAACAAGGCTCAGCTGGTGCTGATTCAATCCGCTGGATGGAGTGTGGATTAAAAGGCTTATGGGCAAGTCCGTTTGACCAACTAATCCTAGGCGGAAAAGAAGCCAAAAGGACGATGAAACTACTGATTCATCGCCCCCCGCAAGGTATTCTTAAGCCCAAAGTCTTCGGCCTATCAATAGGCCTACAATGAGAGCCACAACGCCGATTCCAGCTGCTACAACCAAAGGAACATCCATGCTTAGATTAAGTCCTCCGCCAGGAAGGCCGGCTGTTCGCACCAACTCGTATGATTCGGTCACGTCGATTGTCGTGTTCTCGTTCTCCCAACTCGTGAATTCAGTGTAACTCAGATCAATCAAGACACCATCTTCATCAAAGCTTGACGTGTAGGTATAGATTCTTGTGCCATTGAGATTCTCAGCCAAGTCTTCCATTGACACTTCGATTTGGAATGCGAATCTTCCGTCACCAATTGACTGACTAATTAGTGTGGATGAGTTATCAGCTTCAGTATCATCGATTGCACCGTTCCAGTCCGTTTCATGAGTGCTCCAGATCGGATTCACAAACAGATGCGCTCCCCAGTCGTTCCAACTTTCTTGAGGATATGGAACAGCATTTGCGCTCTCAGATCGATTATTTGAGTTAGAGTCGCTAGTTGAGAGGGCCCAGTACACCTTTTGATTCTGGAAGTCAACTGACTCGTTGTGGTCGACGTAGAATAATACTCCCCACCAGACATATCCCTGATAGTTATAGTTGATGACGTCCTCGCCTCCAACTTCACTTATGTTATAGACATAGACCCTGAAATCGCCCTTGATCGAATAATCATATGAAGGGTCATTATCCACCTGAGTGGATTCCTGATAGTAGGTCGCGCTGTAGTAGTAGGTCTTTCCTTCAACGTCAGCTCTGACAGGTACCGTCGTCAAGGACATCATCAATAATCCAATCGCCATTGAAACGAGAAACATCTTCCTAGAGATCATCTTTCGTCACCATGCGAAAACTAGCTGTTAGATTCGTTTATGTTCTTATAAAATGGAGTCAGATGTCTTATGCTCACGGTACCGAAACAGTTAACTCTCAATTCTTAACTATCGTTATTGGTGGCATGGATGGATTATGTAAAGCTCGGCCGCACAGGATTGAAGGTATCACGCTTTGTCTTGGGAACAATGCAGATGGGATGGATAGTAAAAGAGGAGGATAGTTTCAAGATTCTTGATGCAGCTCTAGATGCAGGAATAACAACGCTCGACACTGCAGACATCTATTCGAAATGGGGTGACGGGTCGTATGCCGGGAAGTCCGAGGAAATCCTAGGAAGATGGATTAGAGACCGAGGAAATAGGGGCGACCTCATTCTAGCGACAAAGGTTCGTGGAGAGATGAGTGAGAAGCCAAATGATGCAGGTCTCTCACGCACGCATATTCTCAACTCGGCGGATAGAAGCTTGGACAGATTGCAGACTGAATGGATCGACTTGTACCAGAGCCACTGGTTTGATTCAGATGTGCCGCAAGAGGAAACTCTGAGAGCTTATACAAAACTCATCGACGATGGTGTGGTCAACTACATCGGTGCTTCAAATTTCACTGCTGCTGAGCTTGTGGAGTCATTCTGGCTCAGTGATAAAAACGGGCTTGCGAGGTACGACTCACTTCAGCCACCTTATAGCCTAGCAAGAAGAAGGGATTATGAGAAACATCTTGAACCAGTGATTGTCAAATATGATCTAGGCGTAATCAGTTACAGTCCGCTGGGGGGCGGGTTCCTAACCGGAAGATACACCAAGGATGCTTCTCCAGACTCTAAGAGGGCGCCCACAATTGAAACCAGGTATGGAAAGGAGCGAAACTACAGAATTGTAGAAGCTCTTGAAGAGCTAGCGGCCGCACATGATGCATCGGCAGCCCAGATTGCATTGGCATGGGTGATGACTAGAAATACTGTCACGGCGCCCATTGTTGGTGTCAACACCTTGGAGCAGCTGAAGGAGAATCTTGGCGCTTTTGAGATAAAACTCTCAAATGATGACCTAGAGAAGCTGAACACTGTGTCAGACTGGGAAGAGATGGACTATTTGGCACGATGATTAATTCTAGTAAGCTCAATCGCTTTTCGAAATATCGTCAATCCTGTCCATTCAAGAAAGCTTCTTTAATGCCTCAAAGAAAATGTAGTTGTTCGGAGATTGTATCAGGGGACTCGAAATGCGAGCTGTTCTGAAACTAGGAGGCTCACTCCTATATGATGACACGGGCCGGATTCTCATCGACATGGTGAGAGACTACGCAAAAGGAGTGGACTTCATCGTTGAAGACGGTCACAGCATGGTCATCGTAGTTGGAGGTGGAAGGCCAGCACGAGTCTTCATATCTGCCGCCAGAGCGCTAGGAGCAAGCGAAGCTCAGTGTGACTGGTTGGGAATCAAAGTCGCACGTAACAATGCCGAGCTGTTCTGTGCAGCCCTTGGTGATATTGCATATCCAAAGGTTGTGGAAACGTTAGACGAGCTTGAGACCGCCATCCAATTCGGAAAGGTGGTTCTTATGGGCGGTCTAAACCCAGGTCAATCCACCAATGCTGTTGCAGCTCTTGCCGCTGAAACTGTAGAGGCGGATTTGCTGATGAATGCAACTAACGTGGATGGAGTCTATGACCGAAACCCCAAGATATCAGGTGCCAAGAAGCTTGATACCGTGACTGTTGATCAGCTGAGCAAGATACTGACGGAATCGGGCACTCGTGCAGGTGAGTACAAACTATTCGATCCTGTTGCGATTCGTGTGGTGGGAAGGTCTAAGATTCCAACCGTCATCTTCAATGGAAATGACCCTATGAACTTCCGTCAAGTGATGAAGGGTGCAAGGATTGGTACTAGGATAGTACATTAGCCGAACAAACCATGTCTGAAAGGGGAAACCAAGAGTTGAGAAAATTGCTCGAGAAAGTATTTGCATCGCGGGCTCAGACACGAGTAGTTCAACACTTTCTGGAACGTCCTAAGGAGTTCTTCAATCTTAGCAGAATTGCCAAGGAGACTGGCTTGGCACACTCGACTATTCATCGCGTGATGCAGCCTCTTGTGGATATGGGTCTCGTGAAGGAGATCAAGGTCGGACAGCAGATTCGACTCTTCATCCTCGAAACTGAAGAAACAAAGAGCAAGATCCTTGCAGACTTCTACGAGCAAATCAAGCCGCTTTTGGAAGAGATGCCACCTGATCGGGCTTGAATGATCCCGCGCTCATTATTCATTGAGGAATTCAATCAAGGCCCTGTTGAGTTCATCAGTCATCTGAACATTTGGCGAATGACCGCACCCCTCAAAGACCTTGAGTCTTGATCCCTTTATCCCTTCATGAAGCATTTTTCCTAGTTCAAGATTTATGATTCGATCTTCCTCGCCATGGATGACAAGGGTCTTGGATTTGATATCGGAGAGTTGCTCAGTGAAATCAATCGTAGAGAATCCGAGTCCCGCTGCCAAGACTCCTTCAGGATTTGTGTCAGCTGACTTATCCTTCAGATACTGAACCATCTCAGGGTTATTCTCAATCCACTCATCACTGTAGCCACTTCGAAGAGAGGCCCAGAAGTAAGCCTCGTCCCCACCCTCAACCTGTGCTTCTCTCCAGCTATAGACAACATCAATCAAATCCTCTGTAATCTTGGGAGTTGTGTCAATCAGGACTAGCTTATCCACCCGCTCTGGGTACCTGAGCACGAAGGTCTGGGC
>JBHLRP010000088.1:0-8650 GCA_048882485.1 Candidatus Thorarchaeota archaeon | reverse complement strand
GTTTCTTCCATCATTGGCGGCCTCCAAAGAGAATCGAACTCTCATCGCTTGCACGATCATGGGTTTGAAGCCCACGGAGCCGGACCACCGACCCTGTAGGAGGCCACATCTTTCTCTGATAGTGATTTGGACTTAAGCTTAGAGGTCATTCAATCAGATGTATCGGGCAATAATGTCGTGCGTTTCCTTTTTCCACTCTACACTCTTCTTAGCTAGTTCCATTGCGATGGTACTTGGTAGAGCCTCATCTCTAGGCACTCCCTCGATTTTAGAAAGCCAACCAGAGGTAGTCAGAGGAAGAGCATGTATGTCCTCACCTTCCGTAGCCTTGATTATCATCTCGCGACCATGAGCCAGTTGGAAATAAACGGCTCCTGCTGGAGCCTTATTGAGAATATCGAACACAATCTTGTCCCAACAGGTCTTTGCAACAAGCGCTCGCCGAAGCTTCCCCTTCTCTTCTTCTGAGAGAGATTTATACTTGCTTACTGAGGATTCCACTGATGCAGCAACTTCATTGAGATATTCCTCAAGCCGCTCTTGGTCAGTACCCCAGCCAGTTATCTCCACCAATCTCTGTGCTTCTTCCACCCAAACACGCACATCAGCATTGGTATCTTTTGAGGAGAAGGTCGCCTTTCCCTTGTATATCTGGCTTTCAGCTTCGCTATATTCATTCAGCAGAACGCCAGGCTTTGAGGCGACTACATACCAAGCAAGTCGAAAAACAACTGCTGAGTCTGGTATATCATAGCTAATAGTCTTGCTAATCTCGGTCCTGTCGCCAATTTCTTCCAAAGCTTGACCCTCCCAAAGGCCATTTCTGAACTAGCCACTGACCTCCTTAAAGAGTTTCGCGGTAGCATTGGCTATGTCACCCTTAGAAGCGCCTATGGCTGCATTCATGACAAGATAACTATGTGGATAATTGTCTATGCATGATCCGAATGCACCTTTGGGAATGGCTCTAGGACCAGTGACTCGCAGATTGTAGAGCCTGCCACCAAGATCTTTGGCGTTCAGACCATCCAGTGTCATTGCTGAAGCAACCGGGTTCTCAACTGAGAGAACACGTTGGCCAATGGACTTTGCAATCTCGGCTAGCTTTGCGTCAAGTAATCGCTTGTTCTCAAGCTGTTCATCTCTCAGAGTCTTGTATCTCTCAAAACCAAGGGCAAGAAGAGCTGCCAATGTCTGAGCCACAGGCGCTGCAGAAGCCCTCCCTGCATAGCTCTCAGCAGTTAGCTCTACGGTCTCCTCACTTGGTGACACTAGGATTGATGCACCAACCGGTGCGAGGAAATTCTTGTCGCTGCTCTGGACTATTGCATCCACTCGTCCTGCATCAATAGCGGATTGCAGACCAGCCATGACAGCCTCGGACTGAACCCCATATGCATTGTTGATAACGAGTGGAATGTCTTCATCACTACAAAGTCGAGCTATCTCTTTCACTGGGTCTGACTCCCTCGGTGGAAAGAAAGTCGTGGTCGCAAGAATTGCACACGACCCCCTCTCTGATACCTCTTTTTCTAGCTTGGCCAAGTCAGCTCGCACAGCATCTCCCTCCAAGACTGTTGGTGTGGTCACTAGGTCAAGGCCTGCCAAAGCAATACCTTTCAGTGGTGAAGAATGATCTAGGCGGGGATGCAATACTGTATCAATTGAGTATTCACTCCTGAGAGCGCTCAAGACCAGACCAATTGTCATGCCCGTGGCAAGAGGCAGCACAATTCCAGCTCTCACATTTGGAAGGCCAAGGTTCTTCATTGCATCGAGAGCCACTTTGTTTGCAACCTGTTGCATCAAGGAGGCTCCAGGAGCCTTGGGCTGTGGTGCTGTGACATGTCCACTACGGCCAATTCCATGATTAAATCCAGCTGAAAGTTGAGAAATATATGGAGATGCCACTCGCCCTTCTCGTTCCCCCACTCGTGCTGCAGCGGGGTCTTTGTCAGTATCCATAGATGATAGTAGACGAAACATCAGCTCAATCTGATTATCTGCCAGAGATTTCTCAGGAAACTTTCGTCTGTTCAATATGTCTTTGATTGGAGCAAGAAGCGAGTCCATAGTGATGCGACCTCGCTCAGTCATCCTTTTTGGAATAAGCTCAGCCAGTTTTTCGTCTATATCCAAAGGCCATCTCCTCCTCAACGAATCGCTCATAGACTACCTCTTCAGAGTCCTCAACGGGACCCTCGAATTTGACAGATACTACACCTCGTGTGCCAAAAGGCTGCTTAAGGGTTCCCTTGATTCCTCTTGGAGTTTGTACTTGTGATCCAGACAATGACTCTGCAATCTCTTTGCTGGAGGCCAGTCCTTCCACCAAAACGTCGTCTTTGCGAATCCTGCTTACATGGCCAGTTCTACGAATGCTCCGCTTCAGAACAAGCTTCACAGGAATCTCAATCACTTCGCCAGAACCCAGGATGCGCATTTGTGCGGGAGGCAGATCCGTACGCATCAGGAGAACTCGCGTCCCAATCTCCACGGGTAGGTCTTCCTGAAACATGAGGGCAGCCTTGAATGATGACTCAGTTGTTTCTTCCAGCATCACATTGGTGGCACCTAGAAGTGGAATTAGCTCGGCTGTCACCGTTGGCATGCCGACAGTGGCACTTAGGATTAGCCCCTTTGAGATCCTACCCTTATAGAGTCCATTTCTCTGCAAGCTTACGATGATATACCTTGAGTGATGCATTGTGCCAGGTTTCGCAAAATAATTGCCACGTTTGACCATCTTATGGTCAATATCAGGAACATTCAGACCCACGCGATCTCCAGCGCTGGCTTCGATCCTCTCCTCACCAAATGTCTGTATAGACCTAATTCGTGACCTGTCGCCTTGAGGTGAGAGCTGGACTGTTTCGCCGGTTTTCAGGGCACCGCGCAGAATTGTGCCAGTGACCACTGTACCATGACCCTTTACAGTGAATGCATGGTCGATAGGCATCAGAAAATGCCCATCCTTTTGCCGCGTTGGGGGTTCAAGTCTGCGGTGCAAAATATCCCTTAGCTTGTCCAAACCTTCGCCAGTCTTCGAGGAAACCGTTACGTAGTCGACATCAGAGATTCGAGCACCCACGATGATGCCCTTCATCTGCTGTTCAACAGCTTCTAGCCGGGGTGCATCAACTGTGTCAGCCTTTGTAATTGCTACAAGGAGATTCTCAATTCCCATCGACTTGAGGACAACAAGATGCTCGCCAGTCTGAATCTGCGCACCTTCGTCAGCAGCAACCACTATGATGGCGGCATCGATAATAGTCGCACCGGCTACAACACTCCTAATGAGGTCGGCATGCCCCGGCGCGTCGACAAGTGTGACTAGAAAGTCGCCTAAGGTGAACATAGTGAACCCGAGGTCTATTGTGATACCTCTTTCTTTGGCTTGGGGATGCTTGTCAAGACCAGCTGTGGACACCTTCTCGCTGAGTGCCCGCGCGAGCTCAGTCTTTCCATGATCTATATGACCCACAAGACCAACGTGGATTGGGACCATTTTCTTCATTTTATGGCAGCCACGTTCACGATGCTCATAACAGCTTAAAGCCTTCGGTGACACTCATTATTGAGCGGGTCGTTTATTGGGGAGATTGCTGAACAAAGACACATGGTGTCACGGTCTCTCGAGAAGATGATTCTCATCGCCATTGGGTTGAGCACGGCGGTTATTATTGGGGTCCCAGTTCTTCTATATACTATAGATACACTTGGTAATGCGTCTCAGTTGGAGATGGCAGAGCAGTTCGCTGAAAGGCTGCACAATCTAACTGAAGTGGTGGACAATGGGACTGTGAGTAGCACGTCCATTGAGATCAATGTACCAGAAGGGGTATCAATCACATCCAACGGCGGGACTCTTACTGTTGCGTTTGAGAGACTCGGATTCCCTTCTCAGTATTGGGGCGAAACATACGAGCATTCAATTGTATTGCAAGCACCCTCGGAGCCAGGGGCATATTCTCTAGCGATTCAGTTGATTGGGAGTGAGATACACATATCCTTCATGCCAGCGACATAGCTAAAGGAGCTCTTCTTCCAACACAAGCTTTTTAATGCTGACTCAAGTCTTCGCCGTCGGTACGCCCTAGAAGAGGTCTGAATCTAATGGCGGAGGATTCCGAAAGGACTGATGACATGGCTGAAGATGATGAGCAGCTTGAGATAGATGAGATTGCTGAGGAAGAAACAATTGAAGAACAGCATGAGATCGATAAGCCTCCAAGAATCAGTCTGAAGAATCCTCTGGGTCTTATTCTCAACACAAGAATGCTGAGAAGAGTTGTACAGATTCTTTTCTTCATAGGAATCAACATCTACATATTTGCGGCATGGTTTGGTGGAGAGCAAGTCATAGCCTTCTGGGAAGGTTTTCGTGATATTTTGCCCACCATTCCGATTCTAGCTCCATTAGAAGGTTCATTTGCCGTTCTAGCCGGCACCTTTGACACACTTCAGCGGGAATTGACTAGTGGGTTCTTCCCATTCTTCACGATTGGCGCAATGATAATCATATTGATCGTCCTAGGAAGATCAGCATGCGGATGGATTTGTCCAATAGGGACGGTTCAGGACTTTGCATCTTTACCAAATAGGAACAAAGTACGTCCAGCACCCGGAACTGAGAAAGAACTCCGTCGAATAAAGATGTACATCTTCGTCATCGTAGGTTTCTTAGCTGCATGGGTTGGAATCAGCACAGTTCTTGGAAATGAAGAGGCTCTGGTAGATGTGCTAGGGGCCTTTGCATATGGAGCCTTTGATCCATTCAATCCAGCATACATAATCTTCGTAGAGTTTGCGAACCAGAACTGGCCAACAAGTCTTGAAACACTCTGGTATGTGACCCAATGGGAGTGGTTCATAGTTCAGTTCGCATTTGTCGTCTTGATTGTGATTGTCAGCTTCTGGATACCGAGATGGTTCTGTAGATGGATTTGTCCAGCTGGTTGGTTCTATGGAGTATTCTCAAGGTCGGCATTATTCAGCATTGGAAGGAATCCAGCAAGATGTACTCCTGACACATGCAACGTCTGTGAAGTAGTATGCCCAATGAACATCAGAATACGTAGGTTCCCGTACCAGCATATGCACTCGGCAGACTGTATTCTATGCTTGGATTGCAGAAGCCACTGTCCAAACAATGCGATTGTCATTAGATTCTCATGAATGACTGCGATCTTCTTCACGACTCACTTGCTCAAAACTCTCTTGAACACTGGCAAAGAGGTCCATCAACTTGGTCCCAAAATCGGTGATTCTTGCGCCTCCGCCACCTTCAGTACCTCCTTTGAAGGTCTCCAAGAGCTTCACACCAAGTGTCTGCTCAATTTTCCTCACTACACCCCAAGCATAACGATATGACATACCTAGAGCCTTTGCTCCGGCGGTTATGGTTCCCTTTTCCTGAATGTTCTTCAGAATAGCGTACGCTCCCGGACCAAATACGTATTCACCATCAAACTCAAGCCATAACTTCCAGCTGGGCTTTAGTCTTGAGAACGCATCCTTTTCGGCGCTCATTTCTTTGATACCTTGTGAATATTTGGAAGGACGTGCTGATAAGACAATTGTTAGGGACCCCATCGCATGCGCTCAGGTTTTGTATCCTTCTTGAAAGCCTTCTTGACTATCTTCCAATGATCTGAGCAGAGGTATGTCTTGCGCGACCGGGCATCCTTCACCTTCAGACCAGACTTGGTTACACTCTCAGTTATCCTTACTGTGGCAAAGGATCTTTTGTAGGGATTGATGCAGCCAGCGATACTGCAGGTCTTCTTTGTTGTCGACAAGTTCCTCACTTCATCAGCAGGTCGGACGTCTATTCATTATAACTATGACGGACTAGGAGGTATCATTGGTTCCAACCTTTGGGATCAATAGTGGTCCTTTGGAATAATCAAACATAATCCCTTCCTCAGAGGCGATTCGTAGCCGAAGTGATGTGTCATCGTCAACAAATCCAATTTTGGCAGCGTTCATCTCGTGTGTTTCTGCAATCTTCATGATACGATCCAGATTCGTTTCTGACGCAGCTACTAGGAACCCCAGCGATATGTACATGCGAATCCAGTCATTCAGTTCTATGGATTGAGGGCGTATCGCATCTACGGCATCTAGATCAATGATGCCCCCCTTTCCTGAGTACTCTAGCATCATTCCCGCTGTACCTACTAGTCCAGCGACGGATATGTCCTTTGAGGCGTTTAGCAGGTTTTTGCTAGCTAGCTCGTTCATCACTGTTAGTCTCTTAACGATATGCTCAGAACTTTGTCCAGTTACTGAATCCCAACCAAGCTGGTAGCTAGCTCCCCTTTGCCCCGCACTATCAAAGAGTAGGACTAGGGCGTCGCCTGATTCGGCTCCTCCTGAAGTCAGAAGATGACCTTTACGAACCGTTCCTGTGGCTGATCCAACAACATAAGTCAGACGGGATTGCGGACTTGTATGCCCTCGTACGATGGGAACTCTAAATGACTGAGAACCATCAATTAGCCCCTCTAGTAATTGCTCGCCTATCTTAGCGTCTGAATAGGAAAGAGCAACTGCAAAAGATGTGGGAGTGCCTCCAGCCGCATAGATGTCCATCACAGTAGCTAAAACTGCATTGAAACCTGCCGCTCGAGGGTGGTTCAAACACAACTCTTCTACAATTGCATCTGTGGTTAGAAGGACTATGTCATCACTACCGGTACTAATTGCAGCAGAATCCTCACCAAGCCCATGCTCCTGTGTTCCATTGTACGATGCAGATCTGAGTTTCCCAATTATAGCGGGTAGAACATACTTGCGAGATATACCCTCGAATTCATTCAAGACCTTTATGATATCCTCGAGCTCTGTCAAGGGGAATCACTCAAGTGAAATCGCAATATCACGGTGGCCCCAGGAAGCCAATTGCGAAGGCAGCCTGACCCAGAATAATCCCTATACCGAGCATGGATAGTCCAATCATGAGATAGATTAGTGCTCTCATTTCAGGACGCACTTCGTCAAACACTTCGATTCACCTTCGCTGGATGCGGTGACTTGCGTGTTGCTTATAGACATTACGGGCCACTCAATCAAGGTGAGCTGCTAAGACATTCTTCTTCCACTGATCTCTTTCTGAAACTTTTCTGGAATGCCGTCATCCATATCACTGCTGTATTCTTCAATCTGCTCCGGGCCCAATAGCGGCGCGCGGGACTTGTCGAAGCCTCTGCATTTTCCATCATCAGTCATTCTGCGATCAATGCAGACACCATACATACACCAAGGGCCATTACACTCATCATCCACCCAAGCACACCAGACGGTTTTTTTCTCACCTTTGCCACGAAGTTGCAGTTCACCTGGCTTGCGATCGCACCTGAACCTCTTGCACTGCGCCGTGCAATCTGAAAGACTAAGAGCCATTGCATTCAGTCTCCTCGAAACTGTTCGGTCAGTCACATCTTCTTTGCATTCTCTATGATCTCATCCAGCATTTCTCTCGCTACTTCAAGAACCATAAGGGACCTCTCGATTCTAGCTTTTGCGTCATCATAGTTACTCGCAGACATATCGCCCATTTTGTATTTGGCATCAAGCCTGCTGCTGTCCTTCTCGATACTACGACGGGCCTTCTTCATACTCTTGTGCCACTTCTCTGCCATCTTTATGGAGTTCTTCAGTTCCTTTTTCAAAGCCTTTAGGGTCGCTATGAGTTGTTCTCGCTGTTCCTTGTAGATTGCAGAGTCTAGTGAGTCTTCAGCCGCATCTAGTTTCGCAAGCTTCTCCTCATGCTCCTTGAAGCTTGCATGGACTTTCTCCAATGTTAGCTTCCCAGTGCCGCTAGATAGCTCCTCTCGTCTGGCTTTTGTTCTATCAAAAGCCGCTCTGAGCTGCTCCGCCCTGGCTGTCAGGAGAGCTTTATCAGAATGCTGCAATTGAAGTGCCTGCCTTGTGGACTGAATCTGCTTAATCAAGAGATCTAGGTCCCTTTGAATGACGCTGAGTTCGGCTTTAGACATTATTCTTGTAAAAGCAAGTTTGTCCATCCCCGGAACAGTGATTGCAAAATCAGGAAGATTAAGCGGCACATCTTCTTCTGGAATTAATGGTGCTGGGGGTTCAGGAGATGTTTCTTTTGAAATCCTTGCAGGAGGAGCAACGATAAGACTTTCTCCGCAGGATTTGCAAAAACGTCCGATAGGGACGACCGAATTGCACGAGGGACACTCGATATATTCGTCAGACATCGTCCTGCTCCGCCCTTTGCAGAGGTGAGTTAGTAACGTGTTTTCGAACCAAAAACGATCTATGCCAGTTCTCCAAGGCGAGCAGCGGCTTCGTCTAGCTTGCCTTTGGTTGAAACAATGGTGTCAGCACCATACTGTGGCAATACCTTCAGCTCCTCGACAATAAGGGCTAGTGCTTTCTTAGGCGAATGCTCCTTAGTGTCTAGAGAGCCATCAGGAAATGTCAGTGACGCCTCAACCCATTTGTCTTGTGTTTCGTCAGCTGGAAACATGATGTAGATGTAATCTTCATTGCTGCAAATGAAGGAAGGAGTATGTTCCCATGCCTTTGCAAGCAATGCACCGAAGGTCTTTGCGTTCTCAGCTTTATCTGCCATTCAGAAACCACCCTCATGGACTGGATGAGTTGACAAACGGTT
>JBHLRP010000087.1:1489-8669 GCA_048882485.1 Candidatus Thorarchaeota archaeon | reverse complement strand
TGTCACAGGTTTTGGGGCGTGAATCTTTTGAAGCACTTCGGACAGATCACAGAACCATCTGGTCTGACGACTCCGGAAATATCACTCAGTTCTTCTTGGCAGTGTGGACAGTAGTGCTTCGGAACTTCAGTCTGAACCTTCCTAGGAGAACAGCGAATTGCCATCAGACGAACAAGAGACTCCTTCTTAGAGCGGTCAGTTAGCTGGACTGTTACCTTCAGAACTGCTTCGCTCCTAACGTGTTTGGTCCTGAAAGATTGTGGCATATTGTGCTTGGGCTCCAAGACTAGAGTTTGCCATTTCCCTATGTCCTGTTTTCGGGGTCGTACATCCACCTTACAGTAGGTCTGTGAGTGGACGTTCCTCGCATACTCTACTCTGGTGGACTCATTGTGTATAATCTCGAACTGAACCTTGCTGATTAGCTGATACGAGTTGAAACGACACCTCAGTTCAAGTGGAGAGCCAATGCATAAGTCGCGTGTGTCAGTTTCAAACTCTACTATCTCTTCGCCCTTTTCGACAACATGCATCTGCAATCTCTTGCTCGTTCTTTCTACTGGGATTATGATGGACAGTGGAGTCTTGGTCTTGACATTTCGGAACCTTGAAACCTCAATCTCTGCCTGAATTGAGTATTCGATTGAAGCGTATCTGCCATCATAGGAGGGAAATATGCCGGAGGATATTTCCAGATTGTCCCGAATGCGGCAGGTCGATGGCGGCAGATGGAACGAGAAATTGAACTTGTGGGTGCCAGCCTCATATCGCCTAGGCGGGGATAGCAGAATCGCTTCTCCAAGTAGGGCCTGCACTAGAGTCTTGGTCTCAATTATGATTTTATCTTTAGGTGCATCTGGATAAGACTCACCCTTCACTTCCATTATGCCTTGGATAGAGATAGTGGTTCCATTCGAATCGAACGGCTTGTCACATATCACTTCGAGAGAACCACTGATTTCCTCTCCCGGCGTGTAGGAGGCCTTTGGTAGTTTTATCACCAGTTTTCGCATGCCTTTCATTCCTGGCTGGTGCCTATAATCCATTCACGAAGTAAAAAGTGATTCTGAGTTCATTGCATACTCATTGTTTTCGCGCTAAATCAGAGAGAGCTGACTTAGGGTTCTATCAAGAATTTCAACAGTCATGCTGGTCATTTTCGGGGTTTCGGTAGAGTGCGCCTTGACCTAACTTAAATAACAGTGTGTGTCTGCTCTGGGTTCACCTGTAACCGAGGTCATCGCCTTGACTGATTTACACAATCTGCTCTACAAGACTCTTGCTAACATAGTGGGACCTGAGAACATCACTGACAAAGACTTTGAGCTTGAGGCTTATACACGCGACCTGAGCTCTGCTCCCGAGAAGAGAGCATCGCTTGTTGTCAGACCCAGCACGACTGAACAAGTTTCGACCATCCTGAGGGTGGTAAATCGCTATAGAGTCCCAGTCTATATTCGAGGTGGAGGAACATCACACTGGGGAGAATGGCTTCCAGACCAAGGCGGCATCCTTATGGATATGACCGAGTTGAATAAGATCATCGAGATCGATGAGAGGGCTCTGACTGCTACTGTCCAAGGGGGGTGCACGTGGTTCAAGCTGCGAGGCGAACTCAAGAAACGCGGTCTATCCTGTGAACCAAGAGAGATGGGAGGACGAGCCATAACCATTGGTGCCAGCATAACTAAGATTGGCTCAGGGTCAATAGGAGTCACAAAACGTGGCAGACTGGGATGGGATGTTCTCAGTCTGGAGGTTGTCTTGCCCACTGGCGAGATTATCAAGACTGCGGCCGTGGAGTACCTAGGCTTTCGACCCTTTGAGAACAGGGGTATTGGACCTAACTTGACCCAGTTTTTCATTGGCTCAGGAGGAGAATTGGGAGTCATTACCGAAGTCACGTTGAGGGTCACGCCCATACCACTAGACGGCTACATGTACTTCGACTTCGGTCGGTTCCAAGACCTTGAGAGAGTTGGAGACGAAGTGACAAGACCGGTTGGTGACGAACTAGCATTTCATCTTGAGTATGGCACTACTGGAACCCTTGAGGAAGGTACTGGTATAGAGGTCAGGGTCTGGACATATGGGTACACCGAGAAGGAATTGGAGTTTCGGACTGAACGTGTAAGAGACATCTGCACTAGAGAGGGGGGGACAGAGGGCGACCCAAAGAAGGCGGAGATGACTCACCATCGGGACTACGGTTTCCTGTGGGGCGGCTTGACAGACTACTTCGACCCTGGTCCAATCGATTATGTTGGTGGATACTGCCCAATCTACTCCCTGCACAAGTTCTATGAGGTCTGGAAGGAGATTGTCCAAGAGAAACATGGTTGGACGCCCCCTCCAAAGTCCGGCTTGGGCGGATGGTTGATTCCTAGAGGGTGGGGTGTCTTCGGTGAGTTTCGGTATATAGACCCCGATGAGCGCCTTCGGGTCAGAACGACAGCAGAGGAACTCACCAGAAAATGGTTTGATATTGATTTGATGCCATGGCGGTTGGGTGACCATCTGTACCTAGCGAAGCACACGATTCCTAAGCTTGGTGGGTGGTATGAGCTTATCAAACGGATAAAGAAGGAGTTGGACCCCAATGACATCCTGAATCCGGGGAAGATGATTCGATGAGAGGAGGGACTGAGATGAACATTGATAATTACAACGACCAGATCTGGCAGTGCGGAAGATGCGGCTACTGTGGAGGAGGATTTCCAGAGGACCGCTGCCCTTCTCGGTTTCTCGGCAGGTTTGAATCGTCCACTGCCAGAGGTAAGCTCCTCATCGCGAGGTCTCTGATGAAGGGTGACCTCCACGCGACCCCCGAATTGGTCGACAGGGTCTACGAATGCACTTTGTGCGGGTCTTGTGAAATCATATGCGACCGGATCATCCATCTCGACCTAGTTGAGATTCTTGAGGCACTCAGGACTGATCTTGCTGAAGCTGGCCTAGGTCCTCTTCCAAGGCACAAGGAGATACTTGATTGGATCAAGGAGGAACACAACCCCTACATGGAGAGGCATGAAGAACGACTAAGCTGGATACCCGAGGGAAAGGAGCGCATCGGTCAAGGAGAGGTCTTGTATTTCACTGGCTGCACAGCTCCTTACAGGCAACAGAGCATCGCCGAGACCTCCATACAGGTGATGGAGGCAGCTGGAGTTGACTTTCAGGTGGCACCCCAGGAGTGGTGCTGTGGCTCTGTGGCTTTCAGGATTGGAGCAAAAGAAGCGGGTCTGGAACTGGCGAAACACAACATGGACCTGTTTCAGTCATTAGGCGTGAAGAAGATCGTGACCCACTGTCCAGGATGTTACAAGACACTGAAGCTGGACTACCCAAAGGTATTGGAGGAAATGCCAATTGAAGTCTTACACTTCTCTGAGTTTGTTGAGGAACTGCTGAACAAGGGAGAGCTCAAGCTGAGCGGCAGAATCGATGGGAAAGTGACCTATCATGACCCGTGCCATCTAGGAAAACACGCAAAGGTGTATGACGCCCCAAGATGGGTTCTTGAGGCGATACCGGGGGTAGAGCTTGTTGAGATGGAACGAACTCGTGAAGACTCCTGGTGTTGCGGCGCTGGTGGAGGTATGAAGTCCGCCTTTCCAGAATCAGCCATCAAAGTAGCTGCAGAGAGAATCAAAGAAGCGGAAAAGACTGGAGCAGACTATCTGGTTTCAGCTTGCCCGTTCTGCAAACAGAACTTAAAGGATGCTTCTGACTCCATGGGAGATGTGTTCAAGGTGGTTGACCTAATGGAGTTGCTAGCTCTCGTACTCCAGAAGAAGTAACTCAACGGGCGACATCTATGATTCACATCGTTCGAGTCTATGTAAAGGATTCAGGAATTGAGAGAAGTTCTATGTCCGGGTGCCTGTGATGGCGATGATATAGGTGGTACAGTCGAAGCAGTTGCCTGTGAAGGCCGCAGTAAACGTGGCCTCCCAGAAAGTGCTGTTTATGAAGCTGCCAACGAGACTGTAAGTTTCTGTACATAAACCGGGATAGACTAACATTACATCAATTTGGCCGAACTTAGCTGATAGCCCCGTCATGAAACTGGGACCGTTTATAGCCGGTTGGACAATCATGGTCGTGCCGTCGTCTACGAAAGTGAACAACGTATAGTATAGGTCAACCATAGGATCAGGAAAGAAAGCACACTGATACGAAATTGTTGGGGATAAGCTCCAGTCACCGCTCGGATCATAAGGCTGGATTGTGACCGTGTCGTTGCCTGGGGGACCATAGTCTGCGCCGTCAAAGGGCGTGACGACACAGGTCCAATTGTCACCAATGGCGGTCTGGTTCGACCAGACAAAATCGTCTTCGAGGATTGTCGCGACACCATTTCGGAACCATAGATACTCGTATGAGATGGAATCGTTCTCTGGGTCTTGACTGGAGCTGGTGATATTGCACCAGAGGGCAGTGTCGTTATATGCCACAGCTGGTTCAATCTTCACTACTGGTGGTGTGGGCGGTTGGTTGGGAGGTATCAATGACTGGATGATGATAGTGTCTTTTCCAGCTGGTCCATAATCAGTTCCGTCAAAGGGAGTGACAACACAGGTCCAGTTGTCACCGATGGCGGTCTCGTCGGCTGGCACAGTACTAGTAGTCAAAGGCATTGAAGACCCATTCCTAAGCCAATCATAAGTATATGATACAGAGTCGCCATCAGCATCATAACTTGGTGATATGATATCACAGCTCAGGGAGCTATCATCGTAAGCAGGATCAGGTTTGATATGAACAACAGGAGACGTGGGCGGCGTGTTGACAGGTTCAGGGGGGATAGTAAGAACAACAACGGATCCAATCGCGATGACTACAGCTGCAATTACGAGAATGGCCGCCAATTGTTTCCGCGAACCCTGAATCATGTCAGTAACCCTCTGCTTGCCTTTCAGATGAGTCTTTGCTTTGCTTTGGAATAGAATAGGATGCATCAGTAATAGTTTCGAGTGCAGATATGCGAAAGAGGGAATACTCATTAGAAAGCCAACTAAAGAATTTAGATTCGGAGATTCACGTGAGATACAAGAGTTTTCCCGAACTGGCTGCCGCCGTTTTCCAGCCCAGCTTTCCGCAGAGAGAAGACAGAGGTCGATTTCGTTCTTCAGAATACATCACAATGAGAGATGGAGTGAAGATTGCCATTGATGTCACTCTACCTGCGGATCTGAAACCGGGTGAAAAGATACCAGCGATTCTTCAACAGACGAGGTATCACAGGAGAAAGGTGTTCAGGCGAGGACTCGGATGGCTCAGGAAATATCTTGTGAGAGACTTTGAGATTCCTGAACATGGGTATGCAAACGTCTATGTTGATGTACGGGGGACTGGAGCTTCTTTCGGCTCACACCCATACTTTCTCTGCCCCGAAGAGAGAAGGGACATGTCTGATATTCTTGATTGGATTGTTGCACAGCCCTGGTCTGATGGCCGGGTCATGACAATTGGAGTGTCCTATCCTGGGATGACTGCAGAGGTTGCCGGGACATCGAATCATCCGGCGCTTAGAGGACTCCTACCGATGGAGGTTTCGTGGGACCTCTACGGGGATTTGAACCCTGGTGGGATTCGTATTGATGGAGTTACGAAGAAATGGAGTAATCTTGCCGAGAGTCTCGACCAAAATGATACACGAGCCATTAGTTTCCTATATTGGCTCCTCTTGAGAGGCGTGACTCCCGTTGACTCTGACTCGAATGGAGCACTCATGCAAGAAGCAATTCTTGACCATAAAGACAATGAGAGACCATTCGAATACGATCAGCATATCGAATATCGCGATGACCCGTATGGCCCCACTGGAGTAACTACGGATGTATCTTCAATGTTCAACCTGTTTAGAGCCGGCCCTTCTGAAATCCCAGTGTATCTTTGGGGGTCGTGGTATGATGCCGGTACTGCAAACGTGGTCATTAATCACTTCCTGAATTGGAATGTCCCTTTTGTTGGAGTGATAGGTTCCTGGGCTCACACCATTGTGCATGATGGTAGTCCATATAATTCTGGAAAAACAGAGGCGAATCCTCCTCGTGACATTATGTTTAATGAATTCTATCGCTTCTTTGACTATTGTAGAAAAGGAAATCCAAGCCCACCGAAGCAGATTCTGTACTATACAATTGGTGAAGAAGTATGGAGAAGCAGTCCAGTCTGGCCGCCTGAAGGCCATCTCTTAAAGAGATGGTTCTTGGGTGAGAATCATGGTCTGTCGGAAGAAGCTCCCCAAGGTGACGTTGGAAGTGATCACTACGAAGTCAATTTCACAGCCACCAGTGGGACAAAGTCTCGTTGGTTCACTTTGGTTTCGCAACCGGTGGAATACAAGAACAGAGATAGGGAAGACAAGAAACTGCTGACCTATGAAACTCCGCCATTCACAGTCGACTTTGAGATGACTGGCCATCCGATAGCCAATATCTATCTCTCTTCAACCCATGAAGATGGTTGCTTGATAGTGTACATTGAGGACATCGATACTGAAGGATCCGTGTATTATCTGACGGAGGGGGCAATACGCTTCATGAACCGAAAGGTGATCGATAAACCATTCTACAAGTCAATTGGTCCTCAGCATTCATTATTGCGCTCAGATGCAGCTCCAATGGTTCCTGGTGAAGTGACAGAGATCACTTTCGCTTTACTGCCAATCTCAGCTATGATTAGGAAACGTCATCGATTGAGAGTTGCATTTGCCGGCGCGGATCATGACAATTTCTCGAGATATCCAAAAACAGGTGTTCCCAGATTGGAATTTATGCGCAACGCAACGTATCCCTCATCAATAGACATTCCTGTCGTTCAGCAATATCAATGACATGAGCTAGAGCGGCATCAGCAATTCCGGATTCTCCCCCTGCTATTGTGGAGAATCTCGTCAAGACGCGTATTCACGAGAATTAAAGAATAGAGCAAAACGCTGCGTTGAATACAATGGTTATATATCGCTCGAAAGGAATCATAATTCAAGAACAAACATGTTCGGTGTGCTAATGAGGGACAGTATTAAGAGAGCTGCCCCGATTCGGTTTTTCGTTTTTGTAATCATTGCTAGTTCGCTAGTCGTGTTTTGCGATGCAGCAGACACAGGAGTTGTTTCATCGAGTGTTGAATCGAATGTAGAGCAATTGGTCACTGATGGAGATATTCCGTCACT
>JBHLRP010000087.1:0-1389 GCA_048882485.1 Candidatus Thorarchaeota archaeon | reverse complement strand
CCCCTGCGGATGAACAACACCGGATTCAATGCCTCAGACTACATAGGACATCACGCAATTCCCTACACACGTATGTCTGGAGACTCTACAAACGTGGAACTTCCAGTCTGGAACGGTAGGTATATGGTCCGGAGCACGGCAAGGGACATGGGGAATCTCCTCATAGCGCTAATGAACGGCGGCCAATTCGATAGATACCAGATGCTTGAGCAGGACACTCTCGCAATGATGTTTCAGAACACCTGTCCAACAGGCTTCCCCAAAGTCCTTCGAAAGGAATTCATGTGGGAGGGCTATGGTCTTGGATTGGAGGTGAGGAACCATGGGGCCTTCGGTCATGGAGGGTCTACCGTTGGCTTTACGGCAGAGATGTATTTCAATCCGACCACAGACCTTGGATTTGTCAGACTCTCGAATGTGAATGCGATCCTTGACTCCTCTTCGACTGAGTGGGAGAGCAATAATGCTGTCCACTATGAGATTCGTACGCTGATAATGACCGATGTCGGCATGCTGCCAACATTCGACGCGCTCACTGTGATTCTTGTTGTCGTTTCCAGCCTATGTGTAGTTTCGATAGTTTATAGTGTGTGGAGAATGCGAAGGAAATAGAATACCCCTGTCATCAATTCAAGAAGGCCCTTAATCAATGGTTAATTCCTTCGAAATACATTTAGCCAAGGTCCTCTCTCTCTAACGGCGCTTCGATTGGCCAAGTCGAGGTAGAGAGGTGTTCGTAGTTGGAAATGCCTAGTATTTTGAAGTATGTATTCCTGCTTCACTTCATAGTGTGTATGATCTTCGGCTTCCTGTTCTTCCTGAGTCCTGAGTTTTATGCTGACGCTACAGCCTGGCCGTTTTTTGACCCTGTGGCAGCCCGTGTGATGGGCTCCGGGTTCCTCGCTATTGGAATTGCCTCGCTGTTTGGATACAGAGCAGCGTCATGGGAAGAGGTGAAGATAGTCGTGATATGCGACATGGTTTTTACACTGTTTGGGATGTTGTCCATGGTGTGGATGATGGTTTTACACACAACCATTCCTGCGCTTGTTGGATGGTTCAACACTTCCATGTTTGTCCTCTTCTTCATACTCTTTCTATACTCGTACTATATTGCAACACGGTAGACGGAGAGGTACTCCACAGGTCAGCATCCAGTGTGATGCCATCAGAGAATAGGCTCGGGTTCCGAATCATCCTTCTTGGACTTGTCCTTGAGGACACAAATGCGTTCCTAGATGACAAACTGGAGTCCGTTGCGTTGAAATTTCCACTTAAATCAGGAGTAGAACTATCGATGTTTCTATGGTCATAGAACCAAGTATTCCCAGAACTATCGAAATCTGAGGGGAATCCAGTGAAGAGAAGAGCGCGGATAGCCATCATTTT
>JBHLRP010000086.1:0-8767 GCA_048882485.1 Candidatus Thorarchaeota archaeon | reverse complement strand
GGAGATTTGAGGGTCATAGATGTCGGAAGTGGGTGCGTTGTAATTGATGGCTTCGATTGCGTCAAGCTCCACAGTGTCGCCCACGAAATGTTCCACTTTAACATATCTTGCCAAATCCACGCTTATGTCATTGAGATCAAAACTGTCTGTGCCATTTGTCCGACCAATGAGGGCTGGCGAAGAGTCATAGGTAGGTTGCACGAAGACCGAATAGTTGCCCCCGCGAGCAATGACAGTGAAGTCGTCTCCGGGGCCATTCACAATTTCTTCTTGTTCCCCCATATCGAGTGTAAGATAGCCACTGGCATAGGCCAGGAAAATTTGGGCGTATTGTCCGTCTGGCGCCCCTATTGCATACTCCTCATCAAGAAATTCGTAGGATCTGTCTGTATCAACAGCGTTTGCATAAGCATCTCCCCAAACAAAGCTATTAGAGATGATGCTTATGTCGAACTCATTGTTGTCTTCATCAACGGTATCAGGATGTTGCAGCACGCCTGTAGCTAGTAGACTTAGTATAAGAAGGGCTACTGCAAACTGGAGAGTCTTGAGTTTCATGTCGGGGACCACCTAGTTCTCGTTTCATAATTAAGATTCGCATAATGCTCGAAGAACTCTTTCTTGTCAGATTCACTTGAAAATGATAGGAAGCAAGGCACTCTATTGAAAGACTCATCATACTGAACAGGTGCGCCAGCAATATCTGTGCACACTCCTCCGGCCTCCTCTACTATCACTTGGGGTATGCCGAAATCATGAGGGCTCGCCCTCCCATACATAAGGACTCGCGCGTCGCCCAATGCGATAGAAACCATTCCATGATGAGCTCCCATTGTAGTCAAGGGTCTGAGTTGCATTGAATTCACCACAGGAATTAGGTCCTGAACTCTACGTTCAATGAAGTATTCCGAAGACGGCGTTCTGCGGTTGAATTCGATTTCTTCACCAATACTTGATTCAACCCTAATCCCCTGACCTCTCTGAGCCAGGTATACGCAGTCTTGTGCAGGAAAGTAGATAACAGAGGCCTGAAAAACTAGGTCTTTTGAAAAGGCCGCACCGATTGCAAATCCATCTCGTCCCTCGAGGAAGGAAAGGGTTCCGTCTAGAGGGTCAATATGGTAGCAATATGATGTCATGTCACCAGAGAAAATCTTGGTTCGTGCCGTGTCTTCTTCAGCGTTAATTCGAAAACGCCGCCCGCGACGCTGAAGAATCTCTAATGCGACCTCTTGGACAAGGTCATCTGCAAGAGTATGAGCGGTGGACATGGAATCAGCAAAGTGCGTTGGAAGATCGGAGTCCTTTGGATGGTTATCCAACTGTCCTCGTAGAGCATTCAGAATAATGCCCCCTGGAATCACTGTTTCTCGAAGAACAGCAAGAAGTTCATCCTGAAAGGGCATTTTTCTCACCTCGCTCATTGCAGCAATAGACACTCTGGCCAACTTATAATGTGATGACCTTATAGAAATCCCATCGCTTTGGCCTTCTCAATAATCTTGTGAACCGACTCTTCAGGGGTTTCTTTATCTGTTTCGACAATAAGATCAGGATTGAGAGGCTCTTCATAGGGATCATCTATCCCGGTGAATTGCGTAATCTCACCTGCTAGAGCCCGCTTGTATAGTCCCTTTGGATCTCTTTCAATGCAGACCTCAATAGGAGCCTTGACGAAGACCTCCATCATATTGGGAATCTCCTGCTTTGCATAGGCACGTGTTTCCCGGTATGGGGAGATTAGAGCTACAATAACTATGACACCGTTCCTAGCAAGCAGCTTTGAACAGAAGATTACCCTGTGATTGTGCTCATTGCGGTCTTCCTTCGAGAATCCCAGATCTCTACTCAGACCTTTTCGAATTTCGTCTCCATCCATAGCCTCAATGTGTTTCTCGTTTTTAAAACGCTTCAGAAGTCCTTGCGCTATCGTTGTCTTTCCAGAAGCAGAAAGACCTGTAAGCCATATACAGAATCCGTTGTCCATCCTTAGTTACTCCTTGTTGGTTCTCTTCTATTCTACAAAGGGGTTTCCGAAACTGAGTATCGTCTGCGCCACTTCAGGACGCATTACATCGACTGGTGGTGATTGCCCATCTCTGAGCATCGCTCGTATCCGCTTTCCAGCGAAGTTCACAAGCTCATCGCCTGAGTGTGGGCACACCTTGTCGTTCGCAATACTATTGCACTTCTTGCAGAAGAAGAAGGATTTGAAGAATATGGGTGATATCTCAAGATCAGGATAGTTTTCGAATATCGCATGAGCATCAAATGGGCCATAATACTCACCTACACCAGCATGATCACGGCCAACAATAAAGTGAGTGCAGCCAAAGTTCTTTCGCATGACGGCATGGTGTATTGCCTCTTTGGGGCCACCATATCTCATCTCTGTATGGAGAACCGCCATGGCTGCATGGTCAGCTCGATAGTAGTTATCCATTAGGACTTTGTAGGATTCCAGGATAACCTCATCCTTGAAATCGCCAGACTTCTTCTTCCCAATAAGGGGATTGATGAAGAGGCCATCAGTTATTGAGAGGGCTGTTTTCTGGACATATTCATGGCCCAGATGAGGAGGATTGCGTGTCTGAAACGCCACAACTGTCTTCCAGCCTTTCTCCTTGAATAGCACCCTAGTCTGATTTGGACTGAGTGTATAGTCAGGGTATGGATTTCCAATGTCACGAATCAGTCGGATTTTACCTCCAACGAGAAATTCCTTCATCTTGTTTACTTTCTCAACGCCTGGGTGATTTGTATCGGTGGTGCCAAACACTTGTTCAGCAAATTCAGATTTATTGAACTGGAAGATTTCATCAATATCCAGAGTTGCTGTTGGATGGCCATTATAAAGAAGACCAAGAGTGGACCCTTGCTCAGCTCCAGCCAACTCCGATTTTTCCAGGTCAAGTACTATGGGGATGGTCCATGGGGTATCATCAGGCAAACGACCTCGTGATAAGACAGACTCAAATTCCCTGCTATTGAGGAATCCGTCTAGTGGGCTAAAAACACCGTAGGCAATATTGTCAATCTCTTGGGCATCTTCACGATCTATCTCAATTGATATGTAATCGCCAAATTCATTGAGTATTTTCTCTGATTCTTTGTCAGTTGTGGTTCTATCTATCAGCTTTCCGCCATGAGGACGTATCATTGCATAATCTCCATTTTATTTCGCACTTGTTGTTCGTTCTTGGTCATTTTCTCACCTTAGATTTAGCCTGCAGTGAATAGGACTGCAATCAGAGCAACGATGCCAATCATAACTATCGAAAAAGCGATTATCTTCTTGAGTTGCTCCTGCTGCAATTTTGCCGTAGTAAGTGCCGAGAGCGGTGCAGCAGCTATCGCTCCCGCAGTAATCCCAATCAGAAGGATTATGTCGCTAGGCACAGCCAAGAGAAAATACAAGACCACACCTACTGCGCAGATTATCCCTTCAACCAACGCGGTTATCGCCACTGCTGCGCGAGGCTTGATTCCACACAGCATCCCGCCCGAAATCACAATTGGCCCATATCCGCCGCCGGACAATCCCTTGTTGAAAGCGGCCACTATACCAATACCAGTTAATTTCCTCGATGAATATGAAGATTCAGCACGTCCACTCATGAGTGTAAGAAGACCAGCAATCATTACCACAAGTGCAATGTAGAGCTTTACAATGAACGAGGGAAGTGATACGCCAGCAAAGACCGATACGATTACGCCAGCTATCCCTGTCACAATAAAGATAGTGAGCGCGGTCCTCTCATACTCGCCCCTGAAATTG
Organism: Candidatus Thorarchaeota archaeon; assembly: GCA_048882485.1. Lineage (GTDB taxonomy): Archaea > Asgardarchaeota > Thorarchaeia > Thorarchaeales > Thorarchaeaceae > SMTZ1-83. The sequence continues at coordinate 4,989 of JBHLRP010000086.1, read as the reverse complement.
ACATTCTCAAATTTATGATGGAATCCTGCTGCGATGAAACCAGCAAAGAACTGACTGAATAGAATTGTGGGCACAATCACCAAAGGTTCATACCCTGCGATGATTAGAATCGGCGCAAGAGTCGTACCATAGCCCATTCCTAATGTTGCCGCCCCATACTCACTAATGAATGCAAGGATGAACAGCGGTATTAGGACCTCTAACACTTCCATTCTACTCCCAATTGCCTATTGAGTAAGGTGTTTAGGCGTCGCTGCTCGACAACTGCTTATAATTAAGGCTTTTGTCAAATAGATTCATTGCTGAAAGCCCGATCAGACGATGTTAGATGGGAGCCATTCCTATCCATTTCGAGATGCGACAACATGTATATCAAGGGTGACGAGATTTGGCGGCAGAATCATGGAGAAAAGTTTAGAGGAGCGAGAATTTGACAGTCCGGTACAATTTCCTGAGCAAAGGGGGCCAAATCCCAAGCTCCATAAGATGCGCGGTTAGGAATTCGCTGGTTGTTCTTGCCATATTCTCCCTGACACTCCTAGGCGTTCCAGTCAGTATAATTCCTGGATTTGGCCTGATTCTCGCATTGGGTTTCTTCCTGCGAATCTCAATCCTAGGTAAGCCTGATTGGCAACTCGCATCGTATGATGGGGCATTGCGTGGATTTGCTGAAGCAAATGGATTTGCGTTGCTCGCTTTAGCTCCCATATCCTATCTCGTCCCCTTCCTTCTTGTTCCTACAAACTTTCCATCCCTTGTCCTAATCATGGCAATAGGCTTTGCAATCACTAGCGGCTTTCGAAGTTATTCAAGTGAAAACTCTGAGAACAGCATTTCATCGCCTAATCAGGAATCCCAAAGAACGGCCATGATTGTATTGGCAACTTGGCTTGCCATTCTTATACTTGATGTGCTGGTTGTAGTTCGTGCACTATACTTCTCATTCGATGGCCAGGTGTTCCTTTTCAATGATTTGACCAGTCACCTTGGGATTATCCAGTCTATAGCCAATGGTGTGCAGCCGCTAAATAATCTCACACAGTACGGGATGACTTATAATGTGAATCCCTTGAGTGTGACAATCTCGCTCGGATTCTCCGGACTTCTCATGTCTGTAACAGGCTTACAGGCCTTTGGTGATGTCTTCTTTGTTATTGTCAATGCGTACATTCACGCCTTGGTTGTGCCTCTTCTATACTATGTGGCCCGTGCAATTTCCCCTCGAATCCAGTCATGGGTCATTGTTGTTGCATCATTGGGAATAGGTGTTGGAATGGACCTTGCTCCAGTCCTCCAGAGCCTGGGACTTCAAACTGCATTGGTGCTACGAGGACTCGTTTTTCCTTTTGATAGACCAGATGGTGTTGCCACAACATTCTTCGTGCCAGGTTACGGACGCGACGCATTCTTTGCCGCATTTCATCACGACCTCCCCCTAATCATGTTTCTCTTCTTCATGGGCTTGATACTGCCGGGACGAAAAGATATCAAAACTCCATATCTCGTTGCATTCCTTGCTGCAATTGAGATCCCTTTCTTTCATCTAGGCATTGGCGTCTACTTTCTTTTGGCCATTATCATTGCCGCTTTTGGACTGCTAATCTTTGAGCTACTTCGATTGGAAAACGTGAAGCTCAGGTTTCTTATCTTAAAGCTACTAACTGGAGCAGCAGTCCTAGGTTTCTTCTTAATGCGTGATATCGTTTCCCTGTTCATCGTAATGACACCCAGATATACGGGAGGGCTCATTGTGCTATCACTGCTAGGATATCTTGGTCCATTTATAGTGTTGACTGCATTTGGATATCTATGGGTCTACCAAAGCGACAGAACGATTCCAAAGTGGATTGTCATCACGTCTATTGACTTCATTCTATTGATGGTGCTCATCTTTTCTTCTTCGAGAGATTCAGGAATTGGAGTCATGCCATCAGATTACTTTCCATTATTTGCTCTCCAAGGGGTATTCATCCTCTGCTTTTTGCTAGGGTTCGGATTCCACACTCAATCAAGAATGGCATCTGAGGCCATAGCGGATGCGTCCCAGACGACTCCATTCACGAACATACGAAGATTCGCCATGAAAATGGAACGCAATCATAGGAAAGCCATAACGAGCATCGCAATTCTGTCAGTAGTCGTTCTGGCTGGGATGACAGCTGGTTGGTCTCTGTACGCAAATGAAGGAGAGTTCAACCTTGCATTCTATAAAGTGGTTCCCTCCATCTATCCTGATGAGCGGGATATGTTCCTGTACATATATGAGAATACCAATTATAATGACACCATCCTAATCGATCCATATAATTGGGAAATAACTGCTGTAATTGGACGTCAGATTCTCTATAGCGCTTACCGCACTCCTGACGAGAACAATTCGAACTATCAGGCAGTTATTGCTATGTACAATTCAACTGAGTCATCAGAATATATGCCCTTGTTCACGGAATACAACATTAGACTCGTCGTCATCTCACCACTTGAGAGAGAGCACTTTCCAGTAGGAATCATGAAGTTCTACTCAAGTCCAGATTTCGAGCTGGTCTTTGCTCAAGGAGGATATGATGTTCTGACATTCAACCAGTAGGCAAGAAGCAATACGGACTCACCTAGAAACTTTCCCCTCTCTAATGAGCGAGGTCATGAAACGCCCCGAAGAGGGTGAGAAGAAACTAGCCAATTCTACAGAGTACGGAGTCATGAACCGAGTCACCTCTTTATCAGGAACTCGTCTGAAGGACTTGACCATCATGCGTTGGCTAAGCGTTCGTCGGAGTCCCTTGATTGATGCAAAAATCGCAGATAGAACCGTTCTAGCAAAGGGTTGATTCATAATCAGTAGGTAGGCAACCTGTATTGCTTTGAGGACGAAATAGCGAGGAAGTTGGATGGCCAAAGAGAATCCAGAGTACAGTTTCATCAGCGTGGTAAGCCTGTTTCTCTCTTCATGGTACAGTGCATTGAACATCCTGAGAGTCTTGCCCCTTGTTCCCCAGCGGTGATGAATGATGGAAGTGGGAACATAATAGACCTTGAATCCAGCAAGACGCATCCTCCAACTGAGGTCAATGTCCTCGTGGGAAAAGAAAAAGGTGGAATCGAAGAATCCGACGGTTCTAAGAGCTTTGCGACTGACCATGCATATTCCACATGCAGCCAAGACTTCCTCAACATCGTCGTACTGTCCTCTATCGATGTGGGCATCACCTCTTGAGTATGCAAAACCGACGATATCCTGACAGCTTGCCGTATTATAGATCAGCCGTGTCTTTTGGACCGGCTGGTTCGCGGTGTCAACCTTGAGGGCCATAATCTTTGGTGCAAGTGCTCCAACCTGCGTCTTCTGCTCTGCTATTCTAACAAGTTCAATAAGCCACTCAGGCTCAACCAGCACATCGTTGTTCAGCAATGCGATGTATTTCCCACGTGCTAGTCTAATGCCGCGATTATTGCCCTCAGCAAAGCCCAGGTTTTCCTCATTTACGATGATCCTGATACTGGGATATCTCTTTCTTACAAATTCAACACTGTCATCCGATGAAGCATTGTCAACCAGCAAAAGCTCGTAGTTCGGATAGTCGGTCTTCAAGATTGAGGGAAGACACCACTGAAGCATACCACGTCCGTTGTAATTCAACACGATGATTGTCACAAGCGGCAGCTCAGCCATATGTCTGTCCCCCGTCTTCGTTAAGAAACCAGGCTTCCTCACGAAGCGTCCTCGTAGCAAGGTACGATTCGACCAAGAGCCTTATGACTGAAGCTGCTACCATCGCCATCACAACTCCCACAAGCTGCAGAGTTGTCCCCAGACTGAGAATTAATAGTGGAAATATTAACAGGTTGACAATTGTCAACGCAATGCTCTGCGTTCCAAGCTTTGCGGAATATGTTAGGATAATTGATGGCAGAACAATGGAGTTGGCCGCAACAATCACACAATAGAGAAGGACATTTTCAACTCCGGGTTCAACACCAAGTATGAACGGAGCTACCTGGGAAAACGCCAGATAGCCTGCAGCAGAGAGTATGGCCAGCGCTGCTACTTGAGGGACTAGTTTCCTATAATGGATGTTACGAGATTTGAACCGCGGCGTCATTATGGAGCTATATGCGGCGACAAGTCCAGTGAACGGCATTGATAGAATAGTTAGGATTCTAAGGACTGCACTCGCTTCCAATGCTTGGATCATCCCAATCGCAATGACTCCGAATTGCTGGGAGAAGACCATTGAACCGTTGATGCCAAGAAAGCTTGCAGTATCCCGTGTCAGCTGTCTTGGGTCTAGTATGCCAGAGGACTTGTATGTCCCCAATCTTACTAACAGAGCAAAGGCGATTGCCAACCCTAATGCGAAAGATGTCATTGTTTCTATAATTAGGATCTGCGCATTTGGTGATACACCCAAAAGAAACTGCAATGACTCGTAGCCACAGATGGCATAGTAGCCTGAACCTATCGTAGCATTGCTCAACAATGGGCGCTCGTTTGCCTTGGCGAAATTCGCGCCATAGGATATGAATGCCATTGGAAAGGTCACGAAGACCGTCGGATAGAATTCCTCAGGTATACCGACTACTGGCATTGTCACAAATCCCAAGAGAATAGCCGCGACACTGGCGATGGCAATCAGCAGGGCACCTCTCAATCGGAAGAAACGAGCGTATTCTCGATTGGAGGGGATATATCGCACCGCTGTAAAGCCGAGACCGAGAGTGGAAAAAGCCGACGCGATTTGAGCATAACCTATGACCACAGCAAATGCTCCAAAGACGCCGAGAGGATATCTCAGTGCAATTACTGCATTAGTAAGAAAGATGGCGGCATTTGAGAATCCATAGAGCACATAGTTGAAACCTAGCTCGTGCTTTGAGAGTAGCGACTGTCCATTAGATACTTCTTCCAACTTGATATTACCTTCCAGCGACAACAGCAACTCTTGTGGCTGCTGATTTAGTCACTTATAATTGATTCTCGAGCCAGGACCT
>JBHLRP010000085.1:0-8768 GCA_048882485.1 Candidatus Thorarchaeota archaeon | reverse complement strand
CAGGCAAAGAAGGGGAAGGACGTGATCGTCAAGACTCACTGCCGTGACATGGTCATTCTTCCTGAAATGGTAGACCTCACCATTGGCGTTCACAACGGCAAGGATTTCGTTCGTGTCAAGATCATTCCGCAGATGATTGGGCACCTTCTTGGCGAGTTTTCAAGTCCAATGAAACAGGTACGACACGGCAACCCTGGGATTGGTGCTACCAAGAGCAGCGCTTACGTGCCTCTGAAGTAGATTCACGAAATATTGGGACCTCCGCCGAGAAGGAGGATTGTCCCCCGATTTATACCAATCATCAAAGCACTCAAGTAGTGATGTATATTGATGGACCTAGGGTCGGTCAGTTATGAAGAAGCAACTCGGCGTTGCTGCTATAATCGTTTTACTTGTTGTTGGAGTACTAGTGATAGTTTCTCTACCTGAAGTAGGACCTGCAGGACCTGTTGATGCTTCCTATATGAGGCATGATCCAATCGAGATTTCCTCTGACCAGGATTTCGCCGATGGCAATTGGCCTGGAAATGGCACCAAAGCTTCTCCCTACATTATTGGCGACCTGCATATTCTGACAGACAACCAAGGAATCTCGGCTATCAAGATACGAAATGTAAGCGTTCATCTCATGATTCAGAATTGCGTTCTCGAATTCACACCATATACCGGTTCAATCTATGGACTTAGACCGGGGATAGACATTTACACATCCTCAAAGGCGGAGATTAGAAACTGCAGAATCGCCGGCTTCGAAGATGGGATAGCAATCTTCTCAGGCTAGGGGGTATCTATTATTGAGAACGAGATTTTCTATTGTCAGGACGGAATATGGCTTGACGGTGGTCCTGAGAGTTCTATATTGAACAACAGTCTACATGACATTAATCGATACGGAGTGCACATTTTTGCTTCTTTGCACGGCCAAAATGATGGTGGCAATTTGTCAGGTAATTCATCCTGGAATAGCTTCGTTGGACTCCGCCTAGAGCTCTCAGACGGGTGGATAATAGGCCACAATAGTGTCTGGGGGACCTCCAGGGGGCCAATGGAATTTCACGAAGCAGAGAACTGCGTGATTGAAGACAACTGGATCTGCAACAACAATGGGGAGTATGGAGTTCGTGTCAGCAGCACTCATCATTCGTTCTTCATTAATAATACAGTCTGCAACAACACCGGACCGGGATTCAATATCCGTTATTCCTCTTATAACACATTTACTGGGAATATAATTGAGGGGAATACTGGCATGCCGTATGTTTCTGAGAATTCGCATGACAATATCTTTAATCCGTAAACCAACAACCATTCTCTCAAATCCGATGAAACAGGTACGACATGGTAACCCTGGGATAGGTGCAACCAAGAGTAGCGGCTACGTGCCTCTAAAGTTGGGCTTGAAGGCAAAAGGGGATTATTTGTCCCCAAATATTGTGGAATATCTACAAAATCGATACGTAGTTCCGGCTCATATGGCTCCTTTGATGAACTCCTAGATGGCAGTGTCATGAAGATTCTAGGGGTGGACTTGTTTCATATTCTCATTCTATTATCGATTCCACATGTAGGAATGATTTCCGATATAAACGTCTGGGGGTAGAAAAATTCATACTCATTGCATTCCATACATACAGCTAAGCGAGTATGTAAGGCTTGATGGATGATGAAAAAGGGAGGAGATGAGAGTCCATCAGAGGGAATAGACTTTGAAGAGATGGAATGCAATTGGACAGAAATGATTAAGCTTTGCAAACAGGCGGCAGAGTCCTACCTGAATCTCAAAAAGATGAAGGAGGCTGCAGGAGCCTACAAGAAACTGGGATACGTTTATGCACAGCTAGCAGAAACAGTTGAAACTGCCGCAGAAAACATAGAGAATTGCAGAAATGCTAATCGTGCATACAGAAAAGCTGCGAGTCTGTTTAAGCAAACAAACAACAAGAGGGAGGAATTGGAATGCCTTGGAGAAGCCTTCTTCTTCAATGGGTTTGTAGCTAGGTCCAATGTGGAAAGTAGGAAAGCGTTTAGTAAATCTCATGATCACTTCATTGAATCAAGCGAACTCTATTCTAAAGAGAATGATCGAGAGGGCCAAGCCCGGACTTTAAGTCGTGCCGCGATGGTTTCATTCCACCTAATTACTCAATCTAGTGATAGACAAGAGATTGAACAGCTTATTCAGGAGGGCATAACCACTGCAGGAGAATCTTGGGAGCTTTCAAAGAACGTTGGAAATGTTCAATCTCTTGCTGAATCATTATTTGCTGAATTGTGGCTTTGTTATACTCATATGATTATTGCACCTTTTAGGTGGGATGAGAATTGGAAGGAGTACACTAGGAAATTCCTATTGAAGAGTGATGAAAGTATAAAGGCTACTGAGGATTGCGACAATCCTCTATTCATAAGTATGGTTCACCTTGTGACCGGTGCCTTGTACTACATTTTTGGATATCATTTCATTAAAGATGAAAGAGAGCAGAGAGAATACATCGAGAAGGGATTTCAGTTTTCGGAAAAGGCTCTGGTCTTCGCAAAGAGGGCAGATAATAAACTTCTGATATTAGCGTCGCTATGGTGGTTGAACTGGAACGCCCTATCTACAGCAAGACACGAGTACCTCCAGAAACAAACATTTGAAGACATCTGGCTTATGGAAGAGATTGGATTAATATACGCAGAATCAAACAGCTTTTGGTTTCATGTTGGAGAAGGAATACCTGCGCTCATTTATGAAAACCTTGCTCATAGGAGTTCTTACACAACTGCTCAGAGGAAATCCTTTGCTGAGAAGGCAGTTGAATATGCCGGCGAGTTTTTGAAGAAGTTGGATTCCCAGCCATTTTCTACTTGGGGATATCAGATATTAACTTGGTCGCACTCACAACTTGCTGTCATCGCTAGTACTAAGGAAGAGCGAAATCAAAACGCTCAGAAGATGTTGCAATATGCCCAACAGGCTGAAAAAATAGGAGAGGAATACAAAGGAGGATTTGCCCGAGCTGCGGGGTATTCTTCCGCATATAGAGCGTACAAGACTCTTGCAGACATTGCAGAAAACGAGAAAGACAGAATCAAACATCTGTCAGCTGCAATCGATGCCGCTGGAAAATACAATCAGCATTCAGTGGAAAGTCGTACAGGTATCGTGGCGGCTCAGGTGCGATTAGGACTTCTCTACGAAGAGTTTGGTATATTAACTACAAAGATCGAACCGCTTAGAAAGGCAAAAGAAACATTCCTAAGAGTAATCAAGGAGAGCAACGAGAGGGGTCACTTTTTCTATGCTGCTGCGGGTCACGAATATATCGCACACATCGAAGATCGACTCGGTAATCACCTTGCCTCTGCTGAGCACTACGAAAAGGCTCAGGAGGCCCATACAGAGTCTTTAAAGACCATTGATTACAAGCCTTTGAGAGAGAGAGTTGAGGAGAAAATAAGGTACGCTTGTGCGTGGAACTTAATCGAGAAGGCTAAAGCTAATCACAGAATGTCAGATTATGAAAAAGCTAAGGAACACTACGAGGAAGCATGCGAGATTCTGAAAGAACTGCCAAGCTATTATTACGAAGCTAACTACTACTCCGCCTGGGCTCTGCAGGAAGAAGCAGAACAGCTCAGCAAACAAGAAGAACACAAGGAGGCATTGGAACGATATGAAGAAACCGGAAAGAGCTTTGACAGCGCTATAATATCAATGGAAAATGCCTTCATTTCTTTGGAAAAGAGGTGGGAGAGAGAAAGAGTCGAGAAACTCAAAAGAGTCGCCAAGGTGAGAATGAACTACTGCTCCGGTAGAGCTGAAATCGAAAGAGCAAGAATCCTCGGAAAGCAGGGCGAACACCTAGCGGCTGCAGAGAGATTCGGTTCAGCGGCCTCTGAATTCAAGGAAGTTCTCTCTCCATTCAAGATCAAGGCGGAACGAATGGAATTGGAAGCTGTGTACAACCTCTGCAGAGCTTGGGAAAGCATGGAGCTTGCAGAAAACTACGACGACTCTGAGAGATTCGCAGAAGCTGCAAACCTATTCACCAAGGCCAGCAAGCTTTTCACCGACGCAAAGCTGAAGTTGCTAGCGACAGGTAACTCTGCCTTTTGTAGAGCCTTGGAACATGGATGCAAGTTTGATGAGTCAACACAAACAGATGCAAAAGCACAACTCTACAAAAAGATCAAGGTGATGCTTAGAAGGGCAGCATCAGCCTATCGGAAGGGTGGTTATGAAGGCGGAGCTGACTGGGCTCTGGCAACATCAACCTATTTCGATGTTGCATGGCACTTAATCAAAACAGACGAGGAGTTGGATATTGACAAGAGGAAGAAACTCCTCAGAATCGCGTCTAGGTATCTGAAGTCAGCATCTGAACTCTTCAGTAAATCGGGTCATAAAGAAAAGGAGAGAGAGATTCTGGGACACCTAGAGATGGTAGAAAAGGAAGAGCGTATTCTAGTTTCAGCCTCTGACACCATAACAGAACCATCAATCTCCAGAAGCACATTAGGCATTGTCGCCCCTTCCTGTCCTGTAGAAACCAGCCTCTCACCAAGAATAAGTGAAGTTCGTCAGTTCACAGAAAGAGCAACAAGGGTCAGAAAAGAATGGAGTCAGGAAAAATACGAACTCGTGTATAGGAATCTGCTCAAAGAACACTCAATGACTCAGAGAATGGAATGTAGGATTGGCATCGCCCAGATAGGAGTATCTCAGACTAACAACATCCTGGACGAATTCTTTGAGATGAAGGCTAATGGCCTTCTAGGTCTTCGACATGACAAAGTCAATGCAGTAAAGTCAAGAGTCACCAGTATGATAGGATTAGCTCAAAAAGAAGGTGTCAACATCCTGCTCTTCCCAGAAATGACCATCGACCTCAACTACAACGAATTACTCGAAGAAATGACTCGTCTAGCAAAGGTCCACAGTATGTACATCATACCGGGTTCGTACCACGATGATGAAACAAAGCAGAACATCTGTGTAGTGGTAGGACCAGATGGAATCCTTTGGAAACAAGAAAAGCACATTCCAGCCACTATACAACACAAGGGTGAAAGGTTCATAGAGGGGATAGGACCTGGAACACTCCCTAGGAAGACTTTCATTTGCGACACAGAATTTGGAAGGATAGCAATTGCCATATGTCGGGACTTTCTGGATATGGACCTGAGGGTGGAGCTAAAGAACTTTGAACCTCCAGTGGACATAGTGTTCAATCCAGCATTCACCCCAGTTACAGCAGACTTCAAGGCAGCCCACTTTGATGCTCGCAGATCCATCTACGCCTATTGTTTCTTCGCCAATGTTGCAGAATTTGGCGATTCTCTCATCTACACACCTGAAAAGGAACGTGTCGAGAGAAGTCTACCAGCAAAGGAGGAAGGTCTAATCTACAAGGATGTGCACCTTTTCCAACTTCGTTCAGAACGCAAAAAGTGGGAAAAGCAGCAGGAGAAACAAAGGTCGTTTATACAAAGTACAAGATGAGGTGCACTATTCGGAAATCGTGAGGATTGTGTGTCATCCTCCTTGACAGGCGAGTTTTCAAATCCGATGAAGCAGGTACGCCAAGGTAACCCTGGGATAGGTGCTATGTAAAGCAGCGCTTACGTGCCTCTAAAATAGAGATACAGGCACCTTAGATGTTTTTATCGGAAAAGAGGTATTATGGGCCCTTTTTCTTAAATCCTTCTAGGAAGGAGGAAACTTCACTAAGGGATGGGATTGATTTTCCAAGAAAAATCTTCTGAAAAAGACCTCTAAGGCGTTAGACGATAAAACCGCCACAGGGGGTTTTCAATCGGAAGGATATCTACTTTTGAGAAACCCGCATCCTCTGCGTATCTCCGTACCTTTGAAGGGCCCATGACTGTGCCAATTCCTGCTGAATCGGCAAATGCCATACTCTGAGGTAGACAATGAAGAGTACTGAAATTATACATCAAATGCCCCAAGAAGTTCTGGTTTTCTTCTAATGTATCCCCAACAGCTTCCTCTGCTAATAGAACTGCACCATCATCTGCAACTATTTCATGCATTCGACTCAACCCCTTCACAGGATATGGCATATCGTGAACCACCTCAAATGCTGTGACTAGAGCATAGGGCCCTTGAAGGTTCGACTCCTCCATCATACTTGCATGGAACGTTACACGATCTTCTACTCCATTTTCTCTAGCGATGCGGCGAGCTTCAATTATCGATGCTTTGTCTCCGTCAAGGGCATCTATCTGGATGTTGGGGAATCCTCGTGCAAGTATAATGCTCGACCATCCAATGCCGCACCCGATATCAGCTACTCGGGCGCCATTCATCAATCGTTCTTCAATATCCGGCATTGTTGGTATCCATTTACTCACATATTCATTTACAAAGAGAGGTCTGTTAGCTACTCCAATGCCATCTACTCGAGCGTCATCTCCATATTCATCGTAAGGTACTCCACCCCCATTGCGAAATGAATTCATAAGGCCTGGCAGCACTCGTGCGACACTAGGAATCCATGCAACAAATGGCAGAGTATATGCTGCGCTGTCCTGATTAGCAAGGCACATGGAATGTTCTGGAGACAACGAGAATTGCTTTGATTTGGGATCATAGTCAATATAGTTTCCTGCAGCCATACTAGATAACCATTCAAGTAGATACCGCTCAGCATATTTGGTGTTTCTAGCGAGTTTCTCTACTGTTATTGGACCCGATTCGGTTAGAGCATCGAACAATCCCAATCGATAACCAATGTAGAGATTTAGTGAACTGAACGCTGAATTCACGTCATGAATGATTCGTTCTGCGAAAGCTTCTGCTTTTTCCCGATTCATTTTATTACCTTCTCTGGCTTTTTCCTCGATTAATGTTAGAAAAGTACACCTCTTCATTATTGTTAAGTTTAAAAGCGTGTCAGTTTCTCCAAAGGAAGTAACTTTCTTTTCCATTGGTTCATTCAAACGCTGGTCCTTCCCCAAAAGCACTTCCACAACGAGAGCAGTAATGTGTGTCAGGTGCTCGTCTTGCTCCATAGTATGGGCATGAGGTCGTTTGTCATCTAGTCTGTCGCATAAGAAACTGTTGTCTGGGTGCGTATGTGGGAGGAGGAAGTCCACCAGAATTCTCAAATCCGATGAAATCGGTACGACACGGCAACCCGGGAATCGGCGCTACCAAAAGCAGCGTTTACGTGCCTCTAAAATAGATCAAGCTCCTGTACTGTTTTTCGTGAAAGCTATACGGGCACATTGACTAATTGAGATACATACATTAGAAAATGAAGAAGTGTTCTGCTGGAGAGGATGAAATGCTCTTCATTGACATATTTTCAGACACACCTGAGATACTTGAACAAATTCAACAAGGGACAGAAGAGCTTCATATAGGACAAAATGGTTCAATATACTGGAAGCTTGATTCGCAGAGGAACCGTGTTCCATTGAATGAAGAGCATAAACATCGATTAGAGATGAGCAATAGATGGGTAGGTGTTTCACTTGATGCCCTCTCTCGGATTGATTCATTACATACGCTATTTCTTGAACGTATAGGAGTAAATGACTTTACAGCCATAGGCAAGATGAAGCACTTGAAGCATCTCGGGATGAGAAGTCTGCGGATGGATACTCTCGACCTTTCAGCACTAAGTCTGTGTGAACGTTTGGAGTCGATTGAGATACTGGGCACAATGAAGAAGAGTTTCGTTCCTCGTAGTCCGCATCTGCTTCATATAGACCTGAGCCCATTGAGCGTATGCAAGAAGCTGAAGAGGATAAAGGTTAGCTCAACCGAGGCAAATTACGTGACTCTTCCATCCAATCCTGTACTTGAAGTGTTAGACCTTTCGAGGAACAGCATTATAACCCGGCTCATGGGGAGAATTGGCGACCTTGAAGACCCTCGTAATCTTGACCTCTCACAGTTAGAAGGTTGTGATAATCTCTCCGAGATTAATCTCGAATGGAACCACATATGGGCAATTGACCTCTCCCCCTTGGGCGTACTGCAAATACCTCCCGAAAGGGCATTGAGAGTTTCGTTGCTAAAGAACGGTGCGCTGGCTGAAGGTTATATCTGTGCAGACGGTATTCTAGATGATCCGAGATTCAAAATTGGGATGGATTCCCATGCTCAACGCGAGGTAACATATGTTGACAGAGAAGGAGATCCAAAAGGAGATCTCAAATGAACATAATATGGTCATCCGTACATAATCGCTTCAGAATTAGAATAGCAATTCATCATTGTTCCAACACTCGTAATATTGCTTTTGCTAATCTGGCGCTCCTATGATTCCTAGGAAATCAGTAGTCTAAACCCTATGAAACAGGTGCGACATGGCAACCCTGGAATTCGCGCCACACAAAGCAGCGCTTACGTGCCTCTGAAATAGATTTGTGATGTTTTAGTCACAACATGGGCTTAATTCATCCGCTTCATTGAATGGATGAAGTTGCTGAATTGCAGCTCCATCTGCTTCAGCAACTGAAAGAAGAGTAGTTTTTTCTGCAGTTGCGTGGATTATGATGATGGTTGTCCTTCTCAATGAGTCAGGATAGAGAGCACGGCAGATCTGGAGAGATATTTTGTCTAGCTCTCGTCATTCTATATCTGTTTGTGGTTGGCTTTTCACTCCCCAGCTCTGGGTATCGCCACACTCAAGCAGGATCAGCAGATTTGTCACCGGGTCATGTGGACAAAGAGACTGTCGATGCAAGTGCAGGAGAACGGGTATCTCTGACCTATGAGGCAGACCTTATGCCCATTGAGTTTGCACTCA
>JBHLRP010000084.1:0-9694 GCA_048882485.1 Candidatus Thorarchaeota archaeon | reverse complement strand
TTGAATATCATACTTGGAATCCTAGCAGCTTACATCTTTCACGGAGAGTCGCGAATGCCTTCGTGACACAGTCTGGTGCGGTTTTCACGCACGTTTCCAGACAAATCTGTTATGATTTGGAGCGTTTCAACGAGTCATATGACGCACGCCTATGACCCTGGTGATGAAATCAAGATTCCAGATCACCATGCCAATCTCAAATGCAAATGCCAAGATCAGAATCCAATACTGTCCAGAGAATAGGACTATGTCGGGCACAAGGACTCCAACCCAGCGTCCTCCTCCCAAAATCAAGATGGCGGCTAGAATCACCATCATGAACCCACCCAATAGGGATCCCATTATCATTAAGATACCTACCAAAATGCCGCCTATGGAGAATAGGAGGAGAAGCTCTTCTATGAAACGTATGAAAACCATCAACACCATACTGACCAGTACTGCAACTAACGCTCCTATCGCAGCCATATGAGGCATGAATGGACCACCAGCAATCAATTGGAATGCTATCAATGACACAACTAAGAAAATCCATTGCGATATCTTACTGAACCACCTATGATTCGAAAACATTGCTTCTTCGCTTTCCATTCATTTTCACTACCGTTTCTGGCTATTCTATGAAATCGAGCGGGCGGCCTAGTGGTTTCAAGATAAACTAGACTATCAGTGCATAGATAGCCCTATTCTGTACGAATCAAATCCTGCATGAAGCCCTCAATCGCTTATCCCAGATAATTCGAAAAGAAAGTACGTAGGATATCGACAAAAGAGTCGAGAACAAAGACCGATTCCAAACATATTCCATTGAGCATGTTTGTATCTCTGTTAATGCTCCAGATAGGAAACTCTGCCTGATGGTCAAATGTGCCTGTATACGAATCGTTCAACAGCAGAAAATCTGTTTGTCCCTGAAAGGTGTATACCTTAATCCATGTGTTGTCGTCAAATATCATGTCCACTAGGAATCCAATTGAGGCATTGGCATTCAGGAGGTCATAGGCTGTCCTCCCAGAAAGGAGCGAACTATTTAGTGCAAGAAACAATGCGCTGCGAATCTGATTGATTTCTTCATTATCGGCATTGAATGTACTAGAGTAGACACTGACATTCTCGAACCCTTGCGAGTCGTTAACCATCTCCACATCAATCTCCCACCCGCCAAGATCTACAGGCATGAACTGAGCTTCGCCTAGCTCAGGATAGATTATGTCTGTGGTATTCCCAATCACAGAGATGAACACAATCCCTGTATCATTTGTGCTGTTCCCATCTCCTCCGTTTCCCAAACCAATAAGCAATGGATATGCCAAGAAGAGGCCGGCGACTGTCACTACCAATATCAATACAGCAGTTCCCTTCGACTCCATCAGAACAACACCACGCTGCATATCATATGCCCCTGTTGCTTTTCCCTTTTCCTGTGTAGGAGGAGCCACAAATGCCAAGTGCTAGACTCCGTAGCTGACGTTTATATCAGAGAGTATTGCCATCTGAAACGAATTGTCTGTCCTTGGTGCCAAGAATGCCAGAACTTCCTGAGCTTGAAGTGATTGCAAACAGACTCACTGAGCGAATTGCAGGTTCGAGGGTTCAGAGTGTGAAAGTACATGACCATATTGTCATTCATGGAATGACGGCTAGTGAATTCGAGGCCAGCTCAGTGGGTGAATCTTTTCAGTCATTCAGACCTGATGGCAAGTTCATCATAATGGAAATGGATGAACATGACCTGGTCGTCAATCCGATGTTGACGGGTAGGTTTCGGCTACTGGAAAAGCATCGTACACCTACAAAGACTGACATGTTTTCGGTAGAAACTAGCTCAGGTACTCTATGGTACTATGATCGAAAACGGATGGGTCGAGCTTACCTCGTTTCGAAAGGCGACTACTCGAATGTAGCTGGATTCTCAGGAAGAGGGCCTTCTCCATTGGACCCTACACTCACGCTTGAAGAACTCAAGAAGCGCCTTCGCCGACACAGAGGCCAGATCAAGAATGTCTTGCGAAATCAGAGATTTGTGAAGGGCATAGGGAATGCATACGCTGATGAGATATTGCTCTATGCAGGAATTCTTCCCTTCAGAAAGCGATCATCTTTGAGTGATGAGGAGGTCGCGAAACTATTCAAAGCCATGAAGACGGTTCTGGCAAGAGTCCTCGAGATCATCTCCAATAGAGATTTCAATGAACTCGGTACAGAGAAACGCGACTTCCTCATGATCCATAACAAAGGCGGGGGGATGTGCCCTCTATGCGGAGGCCGAGTGTCGGAGGTCAGGGCCAATCGGTTTAAGACAAACTACTGCCAAACCTGTCAGAAGTGAGACGGAATACTAATCTATCAGAACGTCTTCCATTCTTTTGCCCCCCGGAGACTGAAATCACATGGATAATTGGGAAGAGAGCTTTCTGCGCGAGTTAGTGGAACTGGACACAAATAGTGACGAGAAAAAGAACTACTCAGAATGCGCCGAAGTTGTCACGAAGTATTGTGAAGAGGCGGGCTTGGTTGTAGAAGTATTTGATTCCAATCATGATGGGGTATCTCAGCCGAATATTGTTGCGACACTTGATGCAGGTGCAAAGGAAACTGCACTTCTGTGCACACATTATGATGTGGTTCCAGCAGGTGATATAGAGTCTTGGAAGAAACCTCCCTTCAAGCTCACAATCGAGAGGGGGAAAGCCTTTGGTCGTGGAGTGTCTGACAATAAGGGTAACATTGTGGCGTGTGTCAGTGCTGCAAAGGAGCTAATCAAGAAGGGGACATCGAAGATCAACTGGAAGATACTCATCTCGCCAAATGAAGAGATTGGAGGAACATGGGGCATAGATTACCTGATCAATGACAAGCCAAAGATTAGGGGTGATTTTGGAATAGTTGTTGACTCGGGGCCAGAGTATGTCAGCATTGGCGCCAGTGGAATCGTTTCAGGTACAATTACCGTTCGTGGTAGCCAGGGTCATGCTGGCTATCCATTTGCATATGCCAATGCAATTCATCTTTCTATACCCTTGCTCACTGTAATGCTGGATTATGTAGATGTACGACGAAAAGTTGAATCGCAACTACCTGCGCCTCCAGGCACACCCCATCAGAACCTCTGGGGACGGTTCTCGATGACAATGTTTGAATCGGGCAGCAAATCAAACGTGATACCCGGAAAGGCTGAGATAACATTCGATTGCAGATTGGTCCCTGAAGAAGACCCTGATGAGGTCAAGAAGAGCATCGAGGAGTTTCTAGAGAAGGCAAAGGAAGAAACCGGAGTAGAGGCCAGTATCGAGTTCAAGATGAATGGTCATGGATGGAGTTCAGATCCAGAGAATGAATTCATCCAAAGGTTTCATGAGGCCGTTAGGGAGGCAGTGGACCCTGAGATTCCAATAGCGGCCGATCTTGGTGGAAATGACGGTCATTTCTTTACGGAGGTCGGTATTCCAACAGCTTGCTTTGGGACGCTACGAGATGACAACAACTACCATGGGCTTGATGAGTTCATGCACCTTTATGACTATGAGAGTGTGAAAGATGCACTCATCGCTTTTGCTGAAAGAGGTGATTAGATGACAGACATACACGACTTGGAGATTGGGGCACCAGGACCATTCCTTCCGCCCTATGAGAATGTGGTAAGAAATGCCAAGACAATAGATTCGTTGGGATATGCTAGCATGGCTTTTCCCGACCATTTTGCAGGATTCGTTCCAGAGAGCATTTGGACTGGAGATGTGACGCCTCTATCGTTCCTCCAGAAGTCTCCCCATACATACTATGAACTATTCACTATCATGGCCGCCTGTGCAACAGCCACAGAGAATGTCAAACTGTTATCATCCGTCACTGAGCCAATTCGAAGACATCCGATGCTCCTAGCACAGGCATTCCTGACCTTGGACCACATCAGTAATGGCAGGGCCATTTTGGGCATAGGTGCTGGTGAGATTGAGAACATCGAGCCGTACGGACTTCGATATTCAGGCCAGGTTGGTAAGCTCAGAGAAGCGCTTAAGATCATCAGAAGGGTATGGGAAACCTCTGACCCCTTCGATTTCGATGGAAAGTTCTGGAAGATGAAGGATGCGGTGATGTCACTCCGTCCCCTCGACCCTGACAGTCCTCCACCAATCTGGATTGCAGGTCACGGACCTAAGATGCTCAAGATTACTGCAGAGTTTGGTGACGGATGGATACCCGCGGTCTTGCCACCTCAGGAGTATGGCAAGAGGCTCAACGAGATTAACAGCCATAGAAAGAAGCTCGATAAGAACGGACCCTTTACAGCGGCACTCTGGAACTGGTGTATCCTAGATGAGGATTCTTCCACCATCGAAGAACTGAAACAGAATCCAATTGCGAAGGCATTTGCGCTGACAATGCCCTTGGAAGGGTGGAAACGATTGGGATATGATCATCCTTTCGGAGATGACTTCAACGCAGTCACCGATTACATTCCAATGCGATACAACAGAGAGGAAACGATGCAAGCTATTGAACAGGTCCCAAAGGAAGTCCTCGATTGGTTCTATATAGCTGGAAATGCAGAAACAATAATCAAGAAGCTCGAGGAGTATGCACGGGCTGGAATGAATCATATTATTCTTTGGAACATCACCGGCATGTTCGATCTTGAGCGTGTTCGAAGTTCGTACAAGGTGTTGAAGGAGATATTGGCATATGTCAAGGGATAGTATAGTCTTAGTGACGCAGAATGAGCATAAGATACGTGAACTCACCCCGCTTTTTGAGGAGTATGATGTTCCCTTTGAAACAAATGACCTTCCTAAATATGAGGTTCGTTCACCCAGCGTGGGAAATGTAGCACTTGAAGCCGCCAAGTACGCTTACAGCAAGCTCAAGAAAGCGGTAGTTGTTGACGATACCTCATTAACTATCGAGGCGTTGAATGGATTCCCAGGTCCGACGGCAAGGTATGTCTTGGAATCAATCGGAATAGAGGGAGTATTGAAATTGATGGATGGAGTTGAAGACCGAGATGCCTACTTTGACACTGGAGTTGGTTTTGCGAATGGATGGGTCTTTCGATACTTCATAGGCACTGTATACGGTGATATAGCAACTTCTCCTCTAGGCAAAAATGGGTTTGGCTACGACCCAATATTCATCCCTGAAGGTGAAACAAGGACCTATGCTCAACTGTCGATTGATGAGAAGATCAAGATGTCTCATCGGACCGAGGCCTTTCGAAAGTTCCTTGAATGGTACATCGACAAATATTGAGAGTTGTCTGGAATCACTTGCATGCTCCATAGTCACTCCAGCTTAGATTTGATGTATGAGACTATACTCATGACTTCTTCTATAGATGACCCAGTACAGAGCACGGTAATCTTTCCAGTTTTAATAGGACCCACATTGTAGGGTATGATGATACCCTCCGAGGACTTACCGTCATATAGCACATCAGTCCATATCTGTCTAAGAAGCTCAAACGTTCTGTATTCAGAGGGAAGAGTGATATTCTCTGAACGAGCTGCTCTCACAGGACCGTTTTGTTCCAGCAGATAAACAAGCTCCCAAGGATATATTGATCCAGTCATTCGCGGGTTGCACTCGGTCGCGAATATCCCGCTTTCGATCTCGATATAGTCCAAACCAAACGGACCAATGAATCCTCTACTTGCCAGATGCTGAGCAAACCTAAAAGACATCCTGTCCACAAAATCCTCATCAAACTGAACTGGAAATTCATTTCCTAAATGCGATATACCATTCTCCAATATTTGATTTGAAGTTCTAAGATGAACTATTGACCCGCTTCGCTTAATGAACCAAACAGATGAAGGCGAAGAGATAGTGTCATAGAATGGCTCCACAAGAAATCGAGTTTTGCATGGACATCTTTTCACAAGATTGTGGAGAAAAGAACTGTCTATTTGATCTAGAATATGTGTTGTTGATGCCGATGCTCCATACTCGCCTCTAAGAATGACTCTGCCGGTCCTGTCAAACCATCGTTCAATAGCATGCGCAATCTCTGACTCAGTCATTTCAGTATCAATAATTGATTCTTCTAAGACTGGAATGCCCAATTCTCGACAGAGCATTTTGAAACCGATTTTGTTATCCATAATCTCAGTTAATTCTGTATTAGAATACATGAAAAGACCGAGATATTCACTCGCCCTTTTCTCCAGTCTTCCTCCGTAATATGGACTGAATACGGCATCAGCACGAGAATCACCGAGAATCATATCCAATTGGTTCCTGCCACCATTTTCTATGATTCTCTCCGGTAGAGACTTGTTCTCGTTTCCAGAGATGACCACTAGATTCTTAGAGCCCAATCCTACCTCACCAAGCCATTGAAGATACGCTTTATCTGGAGCAGATTTTAGAAACACGACATCTTCTGATCTTGCTATTGCTATTGCTCTATCATATTTCCTAATTCCAGGAACTTGATGCAATATATCACCAAATCCCCTCAAGGTATCTATATCATGTGCGAAGACTCGGCTGATTCCCAACGATTCAACAAGAGATCCGTGTCTGACATATCCCTCCATTATTCCCACGCCTCTTCTTTCATGAATTGGTGATACAAATCCTGAATTATCTCAACGCTACTGCTGTCGCTCAGGAATTCCTTCGCTATTGCCTCAAAGAACCAAGACGTGACATTCTGAATGGCTCGACCCGCAAGATAATCGATTTTGCCATTCACAAATGCTTCAAATCTACTATAGTAATCGACTAGCCTCAGACCATTTTGCTTATTCCTTAACTCGTAGATCCCATTTCGCATCTCATCGAACTGATGAATCAAGTAGACGAAATAGGACAACAGCTTGGCATTATCATATTCCTCTTGAGGGAACGTTTTGTTCTTGAGAATCTTGTGTGGTGCTTCTCTCATGAACTCGATCTCGTACTTTTCTGGATATTTGTAGAAGTCAGAACCAGGAAGACAGAGCAATTCATGTACATAGATTCCCTCTGGATTGAGATTGATTACATAATCAAGAGAGTCAGTGAATTGATCATAATTATCTCCTGGCAATCCAATTATCAGACTGAACCAAAGCCTAACATCTGGATTCTTCTCTTTCATCAACTTGATATTCTGTCGATAACGATCCGAATTGAATCGTCTATTCATTAGCTTCAGTACTTGGGGAGACGTAGACTGAACACCGAGAGCAAACTCATCGTTATAGAGTTGAGGCAAGAGGTCCAGTACGCTTTCATCTGACACGTATTCTGGACTCAGTTCAAATGTCACCGATTTCTTGTGAATATTTAGCTCGATTATCATCTCAATTAATTCAATCGTTCGTTCCCTTCGTAGAAATGGATTGGAATCAGTTATGTATACGGTGCGAACATTGGGGTGCCTAAACAGGTAATCGAATGCGGGCTTCAGTTTCTTCAGGCTGAAGTATCGCATTCGTTGTCGACCCCATGTACAATACCCACAATTGAATGGGCATCCTCTTGAGGTTTCGAGTGCTGCTCTGACTGTTGTTGGGGAATTGTCTAGGTAGTCGCGATAATCCTCACATTCATACGGCAAAGGGAGGTCATCAAGATTTACGTAGTCAGGTTCAGGATTCTCAATAACGGCAGAGCCATCTCGATATACCAGACCTGGAACATCACTCAGACTATCTCCCGATAGAAATGACCTGAACGAAGATTCTCCTTCTCCCACAAATATAAAATCGAGATACTCACAATCTTCCAGAAGAGTCCTAGCCATTCCACTGGCTTCTGGACCCCCAAGAACCACAAGGGCATCTGGTTCTATTCTCTTCAAACGTTCTGAGATCTCAAGAATTTCGCTAATGTTCCAAACATATGCGGTGAAGCCGTAAATATCTGCTCTGTTTCTAGTGAGCACTTCTGCAATGTCATCAATCGCCGTTCCAAGATCATATTGGTAAATGTTGATCTGGTATCTCTTCGCTACATTATCATCTTTCAATGCGTAGTTTTTGATGCTAACCGGTCCAAGACAAAGGTCTCTGCCGGGGAAACTTATGGATACTAGGTTTATTATTTTCATCTAATCACCACTCTCTTCGCAGTCGAAGTTCTTCGGGCTTTTTCCTGATCGCAAATGAGCATCCGTTATGAAATTCTAACAGATCTCTTTCTGTAGGCATCCTTTCAATCAAGGCCAACTCATGCAGAAGGTTCTCTATTGTAGGATGCCATTTGGTTTCTAGAAATGCATTAACTCTGGTGTACTGCGATTTGACAATCCCTCATTTTTGTTGCACCTCCAGAAAACGGGAAATCATCATGCCTAAGCGAGTGAGGCTATTCACAAAAGAACGGGAGCTGTGAAGCTTACTAGAAAGGGTTTTAGATTGAATCGATGATTTGGCAATCCCTTCTAGACATTTTCATCTCCTTCGGCAATCTTGTGAGCCCCAAATTTAAAGATTATTGCTTTTAAAGCGAAATATTTACTGATGTAGCAGGCAACAGTGAATCCAGACCGCAATTTCCTTGTGTTTTTGGGTAGCCGTGGCGAATGCTTGGAATCACTTAATAGGGCGCATTATTTTACCACTCATAGTGGTGATAATGTCGGTCAGTGATGCAACTCTGAAGGCACTGAAGGAGCTGGGTCTCACAGAGTATGAAACCAATGCCTACCTGTCTATGATTTTGGGGGGGCCTCAGATGGCTGCATCTGACATCAGTTCCAAGTCTCAGGTGCCTTATTCAAGAATATATGATGTGCTTGGGCGACTTGAGGAGAAGGGCTTTATAACCATCAGCAAAGGACGGCCGACGCTCTATACTGCAAAGTCCCCGACCGAGATTGTTCAACTCGTGCGACTAGATATTGAACGGAGAATAGAACTAGCAAGCAAGCAGGTTGTGGATGAACTCCAACCCCTCTTTGAGCAAGAAACGACTGCTACCACCAGAGATGTGTGGTTATTGCATGGAAGGGCGTCAATTCTAGCCAAGGCATTAGAAATGCTCGATTCATCCCGGGACTCAGTCTTGTTGTCAGTTCCAACCCTCGCCTTGGAGGCTGAGGATATTTCCCCTGTAATTGACAAGGTGCTATCTGTGAAAGCAAGTCGTGTGCGAGTCCTCACATCTGGAGTTGAGTCGTCTCTCAAGTCAATCATCCCTAATGGCTTTGAGGTCCGAACACGTGATAGAGTGTTTGGAGCTGGATTAGTCATCGACAACAGGCAGACATTAATCATGTTAGCGGCAAGTGACACTGAAGGGGAGTTTTTGGGAATCTATTCTTCAGCACCCGTATTCGCAGCAATGGCATCAGCCTACTTTGAATCCCTATGGAGTGATTCTCAGCCAGTCTGACCTCTCTGTGGACCTTTTATTGTTCTACCAGAACGCAGTTCCGGGTATATTACAAACTGCTTTGGAGGCCATCCACCGTGCTGATTTCAGCGGAAGTCAAGACAATGAATTTTTCTCACGACGCCAGAGCCCTCATCAAAATAGTATGTGGATTGGAGGAGAAGAAAGAGCCAGATTTGTTTCAACACGGACCAGAGATCGACCGGCTAATCCAAATTGCTGAGAGTCATCGTGGGAGTCTCTGTATGGCTCTAAAGGCTCGGCTCAATGAAGTGGAGGCGCTTGGCGGTGTCGAGTCCATCACGCAGAAAGATGTGTGGACACTCATTGAGGAAATCTGGCATCGAAATGTGTCAATTCTCAGTTCCACGGA
>JBHLRP010000083.1:0-9876 GCA_048882485.1 Candidatus Thorarchaeota archaeon | reverse complement strand
TTGAAGATTACAGCAATAATGAAAAAATCTTCTATCCTCCAGAGAAACTTGATACAACCGATACGCCTTTGGCAAATGCACGATCCGGAACGCTTGCATATTATGCGCCATGGGGAGATGTGGCAATATTCTATGATAGTTTCGGCTCTGCAAGCGGTCTATATGAGTTAGGGAATGTCATATCAGGCGGTGGGCATATCAGAAACATGTCTGGCACGATACATATCAAGAAAGTGAAAAATGGGACCTAAAAATGAAAATTGCTGCAGAAGAACGATATCTGCCTCTTCATCTTTTCTTTCGTCAAATGTCCACTCCGTATCTTTCCCGTGCTTGAGAAATTCATGCAACTCCAGGCATGAAATCTGAAAATCATTGACACATATTTCGTTTTGACACTACTTCTTTCCGAAGAAATACATCACAGATGCTGCAGATGACCCTGTAACTTTGACTCTCTCTTTGAGTGATTCTCCCTCTTTCCTTAATTCATCATAAGACGGATGATCAATTATTCGAGCCAAATCAGCATCAATCTCCTTTATTACAAAATCGACATTCTCCTTTCTGAGTGGGTGTTCACAATCGGAAGCATCTTCACAGAATAGACATTTGACAGCCCATGAGGACTCATAGATTTCTACAGCACTCAGACCAACCTTGTTGACTGAGTCTTTCAATCTCTGACGAGCTAAGGCCTCGAAATGAGGGATGCCCAAGATGGTATCGATCTTTACATTCAGATTATGCACATCCCTGTCCAATCGCTGAGCTTCAGTCTGTTCTCCATCAGAATATAATTCCTGGATGATGAAATTGCCTCCGGGTTTCAACACGCGACGCATCTCAGCTAGTACAGTGTCAATATTCTCCAGGTGATGGATTGAGTATGAGATGCACACTGTATCAAAATGATTGTCTGGAAATGTCATCGTTTCAGCATTCATTTCCATCAAATCCACTGGAGCGTCTTTGAATTGCTCTCTTGCTTTCTCCAAGTCATCTGCTGAGATGTCTATTCCTACAAATGAATTGTATCCCTTCAGAGTTTTCATCAACGTGTCAATGAAGTCACCCTCCTGTGTGCCTACGTCAAGGATATCTCCGCCAGAGATAGTTCCGAGTTTTTCTCTGACTTCGATTGCACCAGATTCTCTAAGTCCATCAGGTAAGTCTGCTATCAACTCAGGCTGCCTCGAGAGATTTTGGATTCTTCTTAGACATCAATCCTTCGAACAACGCGAATTGAGGAATTTCTCTTTTAGTCCAGCCGCTTTTTCTTTCAAGAGCATGAATCAGAATCAAGTCCATTGCTCAAGCGTGGGAGGCTAATTCTCAATAAAACATCAGGTGTGGTCCCATGTAATACCACCAGCAAGTTCCTTTGGATTTCTGGTTCCTCCACCAGCAGTAAAGCAAAAGCATGCAATCAGAGCTGCAACCAATGTACTAAAGATAACAGGTCCTTCGAGCGGCAGATACTCTCCGAAAGGTCCGTAATATACAGCTGATGAGCCATAATAGGTTAGAGCAAAGATCACCACCCAAAGAATGATGAAGATTACCAGAAACGATGCCTTCCCATAGGGCTCTTTTTCAGGAGTAATATAACTCATTACTCTGATTCTATTGTGACAGACTATAAAGTTGAGGTCCCATTTCGCGGAATCGAAGAAAAGGAAACGTTGAAAATCCTCAAGATGGCATATGAGCAATACATCAAGTACAGGGGACAAAAATGAATATGCCAAGCGATTTGAGTGAGAGCGTAATTTTCCCGAAAGGCAATAAAATCACGGATGGCAATTTTACTGGGACTGCGTGGGTCGAAACGTTGGTTCCTAATGACGACATCTTCAATTGCCGGGTATATAATGTGACTTTTTCCCCTGGCGCCCGAACCGATTGGCATAGACATCCTGGTGGCCAAATTCTGCTTGTTACTGGCGGTAAAGGGTATTTCAAAGAAGAAGGCAAGCCAGTGCAACCACTTCAAAAAGGTGATGTGGCAAAAATACACCCCAATGTCAAACATTGGCATGGGGCAGCAGCAGATAGCTGGTTTGTACATATTGCTATACCCACCAATCGACACAAGGGGAAATCAGAGTGGCTTGGACCAGTAACGGATGAGGAATACACTAGTGGCAATTGAACACAGAATTTGGCATGAATTTAGTTCCTTCAACAACACCACTCAACTGAGCCGCTTGATAAAAGGGATTAGCTTGAAATTCCACTTTGTTGTCACACGTTCGCCTGTATCTGAGAATCCCATTCCTAGCCAAAAGCCGTATGACCACCACGGCATCCCTTGTGCATTTTCGGTTGTTTCCGTTTCAATACGTGTCTGCCCGCCCTCAATAGCCAGCCTCTCAATATACTCTACAAGAGCTCTGCCAAACCCTTTTCCCCGCTGCGATTTTCTGACGTGGATGAGATCAATATACAAGAACTCTTTCTCTCTCTTAAACACAACATACCCAATTATCTGACCTGTCCTCTCCGCCACGATGACCTCATAGTCGTCCCTTAGCTTGTTTTCCTTTATCCATTCGTTTCGTAGCTTCTCTGCATCTCGAAATGTTCCCCACTCGGGTGCTGTAAATCCAACCATTTCTTCTTCAGTTGTAGATGCCCACGAAGTTTCCACGATGGAAGGTATGTCCTCTCTTCGGGCTCCGCGAATAGTAATCTCGTTCACACAATTTAGGTTGTGTTGGATACACTTATTTTTGATTGTCAAGATGAGAACCGTCACTCCATTTGCTTACCATAATTCTGGCAATTCAGTGAGCCTTCCCTTCTCCTATGTGACAGTTCACATACACTCTTCATCTCCTCCGAAATCACCATCCTGAAGGTGAGCCCATAGCAATTACCTTCTGGTTCCATTGAGTCTTGATATTTTGGAAACCTAATGAGAACTATCCGAACAAGCTTTTTCTTTGGATTCTGATGACTTCAAGAACCTTTACTGAACTCTGCATTGTGGAAGTTGATTGCTTATGAACGCCAAATACTACATTCTTACACTCCTCACTATCATTCTACTAATACCTGGAATACCAGAATTCGCCACTGATACTGCAAAGACTATGAAACTCATGGAATCGCCTGCGGACCAATATCTTGCATCAGACATTGGCGGTGAAGACCCTCTAATCACGAATGTTATTCGCAACGGGGGTTTTGAAGAAACTGATGCCTACGGCGGTCCCGAATACTGGGACGAAATAGGATGTGCCTATGTTGAACAGAACGGGTCGTATCAAGATCGAACGCATACAGGTGCATATGCAGGTCGATTATACTCGAAAGGAAGCCCTCAATTCTACGGAAGTGCACAGTATAGCCAATTTCTCTCCACAATACCTCTCGCATATCTGGACCAGAAGTTGTCTATCGATTTCTTCTATTTCATAGAGTCTATCCCAAGCACCTCCTCTGGCTATAATGCATTCATTAGGTTTGAGGTTAAAATCTATAATAACCTCCTTCAGACTCTCACAATCAATTATCTTCTCTCTCACGAAAATGGTTTCAGCTACAGCAATTCTACATTTCAAGCGAATTTCAAATTGAATAGTTCAACTACTACTTGGATCAACCTAGCTAGAAACATTACAAGTGACTATGAGGCTGTTTTCGGAGCTATTGATTCAAGTCTGCGTATATCCACTATGGGAATAACAGTGTGGTCGCCGGAAGGCATGGATACGCCATCTGATTTCATCATCGATGATATGACATTGCAGAACGCAACGGGATATGATTTCATCACTGATGGCGATTTTGAATCAGGTCAACCTAGTGGATTCCAAGATTATCGCTGCAATCCTAGTAGTGCCCTCCTATCCCTTGACAAGACTGAAGGATTGAGGTCCGCCAACCTAACTGCAAAAGCACTTGTAGATTTGGATGGTTCAGAACTGACTCTAAGAAACACGTTCGGATATCCCGCAGGGTATTTTGTTACAGGAGAGGGAACTGGATTGGTGGAATTTGACTGGAAATATAATGATGCTCCGGTTGCCGACAGCAATCAATCGGCATACTTCTACATTCATGCGAGGAATACCACTCACTTGTATGACTTCTATTGGTATCTCGGTCGATACCTCGATAATGCATCGTTTACAAACAGTAGCACTGCATTCTATTTTACCGCCTCAGGATTCGGAAACCGGGATGTATGGCAGCTTCAATCAATTAACTTGGATGATGTCTTCACTGAATTAGGCATCACGAATGTAACGATTCAATATCTCGATTTCTATATTGGAACAGGTGACAATGCTGGTTCATTTGTGTTTCTGCTTCTAGATGACTTTGGTTTCATGGATTATCCAGCTCATGATGCTGGATTTGAACAAGATTGGTATTGGAATGTCGCGCAGGTGTGCACTGGATGGACACGTGTTGGCAATCCCTATCCATGGCAAGACCGCACCAACGATGCGCACTCCGGTAATTGGGCAGCGAATGCATCAGTGACTGACTTTGTTACTTCTGGATTTGGACGCAATACCTTTCTGCAGCTTGAGAAGAGCATCTATACCTCCTTCTGGTATCGCTTGGACTCAGTTGTGCCCTCAGGGTCTCTGCCATGTTATGCCAGAGTTGACTTTACGTTGGACAATGACTATCATCTCGAGTATTATCTGGGTGGTAGTGCAACGGCCGCTGGTGCGAATACATCCCTTATCGCACGGTATTACGCGGAAGACTATAGCACAACAGGAACTTGGTTGAACCTGGTCCGAAATCCCTGGACTGATATCTCTGCTGTCTTTGGAGGGTCAAACTGGAACATAACCAGAATAGAGCTAGTTGCTAGAGCGAATGGTGCGGCCGCCATATCAGTCATCTTCGATGATATCAACTTTATTCGAGACACCCATGGTCCTGCATTTTCCCCAGTTTTGAGAAACCCCGCAGTACCGACATACTACACGCCTGTGACGGTTTCTGCCAATGTGACAGATAATTTTGAGCTAGTTGACGTGACTCTCTCCTATAACAATGGCTCATGGCATGTTGTTGAAATGACCAAGGGCATTAGCTATGAGGCTACCATCCCTGTGGCTCCATACGGCACTATTGTAGAATACTATGTCAATGCGACTGATTATGGGGGAAATGAAACTGCATCGTCCTTAGAAACCTACACTGTTGGTGATGATATTGATCCATCGCTAGATGTCACAGGGCCGTCAAGTTCAGTCGTACAAGGGCAAGTTGAGTTCACCATCAATGGTTCTGATGAAGGCAGTGGCATTGCAGGGATTGAGGTCTTCGTAAATGGTTCATCTGCTTTCACTGATGCGAATGTACCTAGTACATTTCTGTGGAACACAACTGACTGGATTAATGGGAAGTACAACTTGACCTTCGTGATCTCTGATAGTGCTGGGAATTCAGTATCTCAGGAGTCTACATTCACCGTCAATAATCCGGAGCCAACCACCACCACAACCACAACGACGGCAACCACTTCGACCGGGCCTCCTCCACCGTATGAGTTCCCGCTCGAAACTGCTATTATCGCAGGAGGTGTTGTGATCTTCCTGCTCTTGGTAGCTGTAGCCTGCAGAAGGAGGAAGTGAGTCAACGGAGTTATCTGACAATTAGTTGGCAGTATGTCACTGCCAACACTTTCTTCCTATTCTACTGACAAAACTGTCAAACAAATCACTTATTGCTCGGATTCTTTAGCCTGATAGCTGGGCGTGTTCACCATTGAGTGGAAATATCAAGGACAATTTAGGATACTTCGCTATACTTAGTTCTCTCTCATACCTCTTGGCCTTTGCAATTAATAGATCTCCCGCTTTCTCATTAACGGTAATCCGAGAGAACGTAGCTGCAGTAGAGGGATACTGGTTTGTAGAAGAGTGGTTTGAAATCACATATTCGGGTACATTATTTCCACTGGGAATCTTTTTGAAACTACTCTATTGTATGGCCGCACTTATCGGCACATCCTCTCTGGTTCTTTTCTTCGCAGGAATTGGCAGAAGAATCTACGACACTGAGGACAAGAAAATACTAGTACCAACCTTATCTGCAATTGTTGGTGGAGTGGCCTTCATTATCTCGGTTCTAGGTGTTTTTGCTTTCACCATCGATAATGCAACACAGCTACAAGAGCCAATCCCATTTGCTATCGCGTTCGCAATTGGTGGAGTAGCGGATATTGTGATTCCACCATTAGCAACATTGTTGGTCTTTGGTGGTGTATTAGTCACAATTTTCGGGGTTGGAATGATCAGTTATCAGAACCCAAATGATATTTTCTCCAAGCCAATTAGGCTACTTGGAATAATCGTAGGAATATTGGGTGCCTTCTGGTTCAGCAACCTTCCAATCCTTGATCTCAATGCGCTGAGTAACTTGAGGCTTTTCCTGGTTCCCTCTCAGTATATATTTGGATTGAGTTTTCTCTTATTGATAGAATGGCTGTTCCTTGCAGGCTTGACTCTAATTGGCAACGAGGGCTCGAACAGTATGAGAGGGAGTCTGTTCCTTGCTACTGGCATTCTTGTTTTGACATCGGCTCTTATTGGCTTGGCCGTTCCGTTATCAAGCCCAAAAGCAGATTTGTTTCAGTTTCTACTCGATTGGAACAGTGCTGCGAATGTTAAAACATTGCATTTGCTATTATCAACAATCAGTGCTTTCATGGTTCTTTTGGCCCTTGCGTCACTCTATTGTCAATCCAGAGATATTTGGAGTAGGAGAGAGAAGCTTCAGATTTTCCTAGTTCATCTGGGTTCACTAGTTGCAGTCAAAGCGCTTTCCGACCTGAGCTTTATCAAATATGCTGCTATGGATTTCCCAGAGGCCCCTCCAGCGGCTCTTCCAGGAATTTCAGCCTCGGCAAGAGTAGCAATCGCAAATGGAATGATACCTTTGGTTGTGGGAGGAGTTCTCACACTCATTCTTGGAATAGGTATCATATCCTTCCGAGTATTTGCGAATTCAAAATTGAGAATTCAGAGATTCATTGGCCTGATTTTGACTGTTCTCGGGATTGGCTATTTCGGCCTATTGTTTGAAGAGCCAATATTCTCCGTTACTCTAATGATAGTCAATATTTCTGGAGTTGTCTTATCTCTCTGGATGTTTGCTGCAGGAGTTCTCTTCTGGAGGAAAGGTAGTTTCTAGTACAAATTTCACATTTACTCAACGCAATCATTGTCCGAACAAGAATAGAAAGACGTGTTCAAGACTATGCTTTGACGGACGCCAATTTGCTACCAACCCTTCTTGCATTGTCTAGGAATTCTTGATGGTCGCGCACCGCCCCTCTTTCATACACCCCGGGTGCTAGTACCGTTCCAACATGGGTCATGTTCAAGTATTCCATGATTGATTTCAACATATCAAGAATCGGTTTGCATGTAGACTCCTTTGTGTCTTCTAGCGGTATCACTAGAACCGTTTCCTTCTCCTTGAATATCCCCTGATTATACACGCCATACCATCGATCCAGAAATGCCTTGAATTGAGCTGTGGGTCCCCACCAATAAACTGGGGTCCCTAATATCAGAACATCTGAGTTCTTTATCTTCGTCACAAGCTCTTCCATATCATCCTTCTGGACGCATTTCCCGGTCCTCCTACAGGTATCGCAAGCTCTGCAAGGTCCAATATCCAGCTTACTCAAAATGACCTTATGTATTGCTGCCCCATTCTCTTCAGCTGCTCCCAACACCACATCCACAAGAATCTCGGTGTTTCCATTTCGTCGTGGACTGCCTACAATTCCTAGGACACTTCTGGATCCTTCTTTCAAATTCAGATCTCCAACATGTGAGAGATTGCCCCCATTCGCAGTATTTAGTTCTCTCTGAATTGGCATATGGTTTGCCTCAGATATCTTGGAGAATATGCAGATACATTGACGGCATTATTCATCCGCCAATCCATCCAATAGGCAAAGCTTGTCTATTATCTCATGATTAAATGTCCAAATGCCCTCGTCTTTACATGAGGGAAGTCACCGCATTGATTGCATCACTTCAAATCGCAGTTCCCGCAGGATGCATGAATGATTGTGGATTTTGTGTCTACAAACAACACGCAACGAAATTCAAGACCGATTGGAGGAGCGACCATGAGAGATGGCACAGAGAGGTACTTAGGCGACTCAGGTACGCGGCTGACCGAGTAGAGGCAGTTATGATCACAAGCCATGGTGAACCGACTCTCAACATGGCGTACATCGAGGACATTATGAATCTCCTCAACAGGACTACCCCTTGGCTTTCACACGTGGAGATTCAGACGAGTGGTGTTGGCTTGACCGAAGAGAAGCTTGACTGTTTCTATGAATTGGGCGTGCGAGTTATCTCCCTTTCAATCCCCGCCTTGGATACCAATGAGATTCTGAAGATAATGAGAGTGCCTCCTAGGTACGATTATGATCCAATAGCCCTTTCAGAAAGAATTCAATCCAAAGGATTTACTCTCAGACTATCTGTGGCCATGACGAACTGGTTTGACAAGTTCAAGTTAGATGAAATTTTGAATCAATTGAAGTCTATTTGGAAGCCGGACCAAGTTTCCTTCAAGAAGCTCATTGGTGCGGATGAATTATCCTCAAGGAGGTATGATGATTTTGCTCAGGAATTCGCAAGTAGGGCATACACTCGACTGGAGTTGCTTCCAATGGGAGTTTGGAAGTACGACTCGCATGATATGGGGATTGTCTGGAATGACGATTGTATGATTTCTAGGGAACAAGAATCCCCTCGATATCTAATACTTCAACCCGATGCTAGACTCTACACCAGATGGGATACCAAAGCTTCGGTTATATTCTAGATAGACCTAGATCGAGCCATCATCACTCATTGCTTCCGAGCGGAGGTTCCATATCGATGTGTGTCCACGAATGACGGTGGCGAGCAAGAGATGAGGTATGGGATTAACATCCCGAACTTTGGCTGGTTTGGGGACATCAATACATTAGTTGAGATTGCCGTGGATGCTGAAGACGCAGGCTGGGATGGCTTCTTTTTGTGGGATCACATGTTAGTCTTCAAGCAAGAGGATACGGTCCTGCAATTTGCCGATCCGTGGATCGCGCTAGCTGCTATTGCGTGCAATACGAAACGGATGCAATTTGGCCCCTTAATCACTCCACTTCCACGACGACGACCTTGGAAGGTTGCTAGGGAGGCAATGACGGTTGAACACCTATCTAAGGGAAGGCTGATTCTTGGAGTTGGGATTGGGGCACCTACTGATGTTGAGTTCGAGTATTTTGGAGAGGTGTCAAATGAAAAGATTCGAGCGGAGATGCTAGATGAGAGTCTGGACATCGTAAGAGGCCTTTGGACAGGTGAGAAGTTCTCCTACCAAGGCAAACATTATCGACTTGAAGAGATGACCTTTCTGCCCAAGCCAACCCGACAGTCAGGGATTCCAATTTGGGTTGGCGGTAGCTATCCTCACAAGGCACCCTTCCAGAGGGCTGCTCGGTATGATGGAGTTTCGCCCATCCACTCGAATTGGCCAGAACCTCTCATACCAGAACATGTGACACAGATTTTGGAGATAGTGCATACTGAGAGAGGGAATCTGAATGATTACGACGTTGTTGTCTGCGGTGAAACTACAGGTACAGATTCCTCAGCAGACAGAGAAACGATTGAATCATGGGTAGAAGTGGGCTCAACATGGTGGCTGGAGAATATCAATGGAATGCGTGCAGTAATCGACGACCTGCGCGAGAGAGTAAGAAGAGGTCCTCCTTCCATTTGAAGACCGCACGATACCCTATTTCAATGGTGCTGGTATTACTCGATGATTTATTCCTTCTAGAATGAAATCTAGGTGGCTGCCTAGGTCAGCATCCCATAGCCC
>JBHLRP010000082.1:0-10763 GCA_048882485.1 Candidatus Thorarchaeota archaeon | reverse complement strand
GTGATGTACAAGGAGGGGTATATCACACAGATTACACAGAGGGTACGTCCCTAGTCCCACAGGATGACTGGATTGTGTCCTCCTATTAGTCGTCAATTTGATTGAACAGCAGGTTCATCAGGTTCCGAAATGACCCCCTTGTGGAATCATACATTATGGATAATCAAACGAAGCTGAAAAATGCGTCCAGAGAACAAGTAGATCTTGCAAAACGGGTTGTCAAGAAAGACTTGCCGCCCTACGATAGGGGCATAGTGACAGGAGTGGATGTACACTATCATGGCTTTCTCGCATTTGGGTGTGCAGTTGTAATAGACGTTGAAACACTGAGGCCAGTTCAAACTGTGACCTTGGATAGAGAAGTGCAGTTTGACTACATCCCAGGATATCTCTATCTTCGAGAAGGGCCCATCGTACTTGACCTTCTGAAACTCTTGGATGTCACAGGACCTGTGCTTATCGACGGAAATGGAGTGCTTCATCCCAGAAGACTAGGTCTGGCATCGTATGTTGGCGTGGTTTCGAATACTCAGACTATTGGCGTTGCAAAGAGCCTTCATATTGGTACCATGGGCCTTCGCGATGGTGATGAGGCCACCATCCGCGACGAAGATGAACTTATAGGCATGGCTGTCTGGCTGGGAAAAGTGAAGCCTGTGTTCGTATCGGTGGGGAATAACATCACGCTCTCTACTTCTGTGAAGATTGTGAAAGATTGCTATGTTGATGGATATCCTGAACCTCTTCGCATTGCTCATAGAACTGCGAAAAGCTTAGCATTGAGAGGGCAGGATTGACACACGGGGCAGGATTCGAAAAAATACTGTTACTAGTTCATTAGTTGAACTATGATGCAATTTATGGCTGGAGTGTCACCAAGAATCAATCCTGAGAACAAGGATTTGATCACCGTTGATGGCCAGAAAGAATCGAAACTATGGCTCGCAGGCGCTAGATTGGTTGGATATCACAGATGTGGGAGTATCTGATTGGCCTCGTGATCACTCAGCTGAACATTTTGAGAAGAATAGGCATCCCATTATTAGACATCAGCTTTTCATAGTATCTCTTCTCCCATTCATGATTGCATCAGCAATCACTTTGGGTTTTGATTTGATGTGTATAACAGAAGTCTACCTTGGGCTCTCCATCTTTGATGTTCTTGTATTCTGTCGTAATAGTCATGATGCCCCCTCTCAAATAGAAGAAACTCAGACCATCTTTCTCAGTTTGAAGGGAATAGCTAGGGGATGTAACACCCGAAATCAGAAACCAGCTAAAGGTAGTAGTGATTATGAAGACATTGAATATTCTGAAGAAGTGGAAGCTCTGGTAGTACCGTACACGTACGTGTTGCTATCAAAGCTACGACATCGAGTAGCTACGCTAAGGTACCTTTTCAATAGAGAGTAGAAAACAAGGTTGACGGGCTGAGTGAGATTCGAACTAAACGATGGCGGTCAAACTTCGTTGTGATTGTTCTATCTGATGATGAGATTTATCTATGGGAATATTGTCACTGGTCGAAGGATTTGTGGGTGAGGCCAAATGATAAAGACGAAAGTAACTGAGATGTTGGGGTGTAAGTATCCAATCATAGCAGGGACCATGGCAAGGATTTCTAGTCCCGAATTCACCGCCGCAGCAAGTAATGCTGGTGCCTGTGCAGTTTTAGCCAGTGCGAACTTCAAGACACCTGATGACCTGCGTGATGCTATCAAAAAGACCCAATCTCTTACAGATCGCCCATTTGCGGTGAACATCAATCTGTTTCCTGCTCTGATGCCTCAGGACAAGCTGGAGGACTACGTGGATGCCACACTAGCTGAGGGTGTGAAAATCATTGAAACGAGCGGCCATAAGGCGCCAGAGGACTTGGTCCCCAAATTTAGGGATGGAGGTGCCATCTGGATTCATAAGTGCGCCGGAGTGAGATATGCGAAGAAAGGAGCGTCCTTGGGTGCCGACATAGTGACCGTTGTTGGATATGAGAATGGTGGAGCTACTGGGATTCTAGACATTGGAACAATGGTGATGACTCCATCCGTCGTTGATGCCCTGGATGTTCCTGTAATTGCTGGGGGCGGAATAACAGATGGAAGAGGTATCGCAGCGGCTCTGGCACTTGGTGCTGAAGGAGTGATTATGGGCACAAGACTGTTGGCTACTAGAGAGTGTCCCATCCATGACAATCTCAAAAAGGCCTTCGTCGAAGCAGCGGAAACCGATACAACTCTCGCCTTGCGTTCTGTTGGAAATACACACAGGTTCTGGAAGAATAAAGCAGTACAGAAAGTGCTTGAACTAGAGGCGCAGGGAGCCCCTCTTTTCCAACTCATTCAGGCTGCATCTGGTGACAAATCAGAGGAAATGTACAGAGAAGGGGATATCGACCATGGGGTTGTCGCCTGTGGTCAAGGTGTAGGCCTGGTCAAGGATATTCCCACGGTCAAGGAA
This sequence comes from Candidatus Thorarchaeota archaeon, assembly GCA_048882485.1. Taxonomy (GTDB): domain Archaea; phylum Asgardarchaeota; class Thorarchaeia; order Thorarchaeales; family Thorarchaeaceae; genus SMTZ1-83. The sequence goes on along the minus strand of JBHLRP010000082.1, from coordinate 8,306 downwards.
CTGCTGGACAGAGTGATGAGTGAGGCCGAAGAAGTAATCTTAAGGCTAAGCAAGATTCCCAAATAAGATGGCCAGCCAGATTGATACTCGAATTCTAGGAGTAGAAAGGGGATTCAAACAGAATGGTGTCTAGTTTGATTATTGAAATCGTATCTATGAGAATCGAGATTTGATGGAGGGCTAGGTAGGATTTTTGAGCAAATAGTCAAAGCAGAGATACCAGTTAAATACGTGTTAATGAACGAATACACACCCTAAGGGGAGGTCTTCGGAAAAATGAAGAAAGGAGTAGCAAAACCACGTTTTGTAGGTCAACTAATCATGGGAATTTTGGAAATTATCCTGATTTTTGCTGTGATTCCATACATATACGAAATTGGTGGCACACTATTTACAACAAGCACTTATGCGAATATGATAACATGGAGTGTGCTAGCGTTCGTAGTTGTGCATGGATTGTGGCGTATCATCGATGCCTACACCACGATGCGTAATGCGGACTAGATTCCAGCCCAGCCAAGATTGATTGTTCTGAGCATTTTTGAAGTACAATTCGATAAAGGGAGCATCTTTGGGAAACTCCCTATCTCTTTTTGCTAGATGAGGCATAATTAGAAGAAGTTGGCGGGCCAGGTGGGATTCGAACCGTATCAAGGTGATGTTCGTGCTAACCCTTATCTCTGCATAGTCTGACTCCAATTTGCGTATGATATCACTTACACTCAAAGACGTCGATTTGGATCAAATTGACCGGAACCTTGTCAGTGTTCCAATTCATTGGAATAAAGTCAGAGGCCGATCATGGAATTCACGACTTACAATGAAATCCAAGGTCAATCGTCGTATAGATGGTAGGCATCTAATAATATGGGAGTGGGAGCTGCTGTTTAAACCAGAGCCTCTATTATTGACAGCTATGTTCTGGATTGATTCAAATCTTGAAGGCTCTGAGGTCTTCGTAATATGCCCAACATTTGGGATGAGTGAGATATTCGTTCATAGTCTCCTCATGGCTCTACTAAAGATAGAGGATCCCTCCCAAGTGGATGTTTCTTCATTCTTGGCACAGAACCAGACCTGAGAGAATTAGATTGCGGGCCAATTGGAATTCGGACGGCCAGTCTGAATGATTAAGAATCATGATTCATAACCATTAAATACGTTCACTAGGAAGTATATGCGATAGCGCATGTATCAAGGAAAAGTGGTGCGACTCCGGAAACTAAATCCGAGCGATGCGCCCACAATCCTACCCCACTGGAATGTCTACGATTTGGATAGGTATCTGCCCATTTCCCTTCCTATGAGCAACGAAGACATGGTCAGGTATATCGAGAGTATAAACGAGGCGTTTGAAAATAGCAGCATGATAACATTTGGGATTGAAACTCTAGAAGATAATCAGCTGATAGGAGTCATAAGTCTTGCAAGCATCAGTTGGATTAGTCGATTTGGCGAGATTGGTCATTTTGCGATCTTTGATTTAGAGCGCAGAGGCAGAGGATATGGAGCAGATGCATTGAAGGTCTTGCTAAACATGGCCTTCTCAGTGTTGGAACTTCATAGTGTCTACCTGTGGGTTGAAGCATTCAATAAGGGGGCAATCAGCTTCTATGAGAATATCGGGTTCAAGTCACAGGGCAGACTGCGTGAGCTGGGATGCCGCGATGGGGAACGACATGACGTTGTCATCATGGACATTCTAAGGACAGAGTTTTTGGAGAAATATGACCATCCTTTGAATGACAGTTTTTGAGCCCTGCATAGCTCAAAGTAGAATGGCGAGCCAAGTGAGATTCGAGATTGGATCACAGCGTATGATTAGATGTATAAGCACTATGGCCTACCACCAAGATTGGGGAGAGCGTTGATTGCAAGAATCTCTCTGGCGTTATTCTGGTTGGTCGCAACAATCCTTGGATTAATTGTAATTAAGAGAAGACTCGACGGTATTTCGAGTTTTGTTGGAATAATGCCTAGTGATATTCCAAAGTGGGGGTATGTGGTCATACCCTTAGCTTTGCTAAGTTTTCTCTATCTTACGGCTCTTACGGTACTCTACATCTGGGTCCCAGCAATCGCAATCGACTTTGTCTTTATCATGGTGCCCTTGGACACAAGCATACTGGAGGCCTTGAGGCTTGTAGGTGCTGGATTGACGTTTATTGGAACATTGATATTTTTGACTGCATTCTTCCATCTTGGTAGCAGTATCAGATTGCTCATCCCTGAAGAGGAGGAGGGAACGAGGCTGATGACAGATGGGTGGTATGCTCACTCTCGAAATCCGCTCTATCTGGGCATACATATTGCGATGATTGGGTGGGTATTCATTCTCCCGAGTCTTCTTACAGGCCTAGCACTTGTCATATTCCTCGTCAATCAACATTTCAGAATTCTACTAGAAGAGAAGTTCCTTGAGGACCGTTTTGGTGAGGACTATCGTGCATACAAGAAGCGGGTTCGCCGGTATTTATGAATAAAGAGAGTTGATGGCGGGCTAGGTGGGATTTGAAGAGTTTTTGTGGTAACAGGTTTTCATGCGTCTGAGATAATTGTGGAAAGAGATAATCCCACGATATATGTTATCAAAATGACGACAATGGCTATTGCCAAATGTTCTACGATTACCCTGAATTTGCTTTCATCCTGTGAACGTGCTAGCAGAAAATTGAACACTGTCATAATTGATAGTCCCCAGACAATATCTATCATGACTGCTACATCAAGTGGCAAGTACCAAATTGGGAGCACAAATGTCATAGCGAATATGAACTTGGCGAGAAATGTTGTTGTTGTTGCCTCCATGACTTCTCGTCGGGAATGACCACCTTCCGATTCCTCTGACACATGCATAGCGACCGCATCGGAGAATGCATCAGCAATCGCTATCGCAACAATGCCAGCGATCACAGCTAGGCGTGAACTCGTGCTCGCATTAACTCCTACCACCATTCCAAGTGTTGTTATGACTCCAGATGTCAGACCAAAACTAAGACCTTTCCTGATTGAGAGGCTCATGCACCAACTTCGAAACACACTAGCCTATAGATGTTGCTTGAGAAACTGAAAATTCAGAGAAATGGCGGGCTAGGCGGGAATTTCGCTCCATCTGGTCTTTAGGACATTGAGAATGTCTTCTTACCAAGTTCATCAGGAAGTAGAATATGCATGATTGTGGAGGAAATCACAGCGAGGGGGGAGATGATTAGAAAAGCCGTGTAAATCGCCCCAGCAATGACTACCTCCGCAATCTGTAGAAAAGTCAAGATGACAATCAATATACTAAGAACCACTGGCAAAACAAGCAAAATTGAATCAACCTCTCTCCTCAAACGATTGTTTTTCATCATCATTGGGTGCAAAAGCAGAATGAATCCAATAATCGAGTAGACAAACCAGTAGGGTGTTTCTATGCCAAAGGTGAAAATTGCGGGCAGATCATAATGAATAACCTGTTTAACAGTCATCAATGGGTAAACAAGAAGAATTAGCCCAGTGCCCTGTAACAAGCTATCATTCAATTGATGCATCTTGATTGGAAGGGCCCAGAAAATGACCATTAGAAACAGAACGAACAAACCGATACTGAATACAATGCTGATTGATATCTCTAATATTGAAGGATACTGCGCTTGTATAAGATCTACGCCAAAGAAGGTCCTTCCTATCCAATTCATCAGGAGACCGGTTGTCATGAAAAGCAACATAGAGAAAAGAATCAGCAATACTCCACCAAAGACTTGGAACAGATTGGCTAGTGCTGCAACCTCGTCAGGGACTGCATCAACCTCTGCACCGTCTCCGGTCAATTGCGAACCTCCATTCAAGCGTCTAGTTTCTATATGCATCATATTGCTTTGAGAATTTCGTCGGAGTCTATTGATAACTTTCAGAAGTATATGGCGGGCCAGGTGGGATTCGAACCCCTAATGGTATGCTGAAGACAATGACATTACGTAGGAATATAGTTACTTCTATCATTGGCTTGATACTATCTCCAAGTTGTGAGTGAACCCCAACTTTTTCAAGCTGCATTCATCTACCTAGGTGCAGTCAGTTTCAGAAAGTTATCCTATGTCTATTGAATCAGTCCCTACTCGAGTAGGAGCGTGATACCTATGGTCGAAATTACAATTAGCAAATTCAAAGATGTGGATATTCCTAAATTGGCTTCATTCATGTTCGAAGCTGCAAAAGATACAGTCTTTCACAGAGAGGATCGAACAAGAGAGAGTCTTGAACAATCATTCCAGAGAATGGTGAATAATGAGAATGCACTAGTTTTGATTGCGACAGCCAAAGGGAAAATTGTAGGAGTATTGAGAATCTTTACTGGATTTCCAGAAATGGTCCTAGCAGGAAATTGGCATCCAAGAATCCATTATGGTGATAAAAGAGAAGAAATTGCAATGGAAATGATTCAGTTCTGCAAGGACTACGCTAAGGAAAACGGATTCAGGAGATTCGAAATGAACCTTATTCCAATTAAACAAGAACATGCAGAGGTTTACAGGGAGTACAAGTCTTGGTGTGAGAAGTCTGGTCTTTACAGAACAACTGAAGAGGTGTTCATGCAGGTGGATATACAGAATCATCAACTACCATCTGCTCAACCTTCACTTCCAGAGGGATTCCGTTTCGAAAGCATAGATAATGTTACCAATGATGATCTTGAGTCACCAGTCTTAGATTCGTTTTCAGTAGAATCAGATAGAGCATTCGTGGATTTGACAAGTTCCCAACAAAAGACCGTATTCAATTATTGGTTTAGAAGAAGCCAACCATTTCATAGATCTACGATTCTTGTAATGAAAGATGATGAAGTGGTAGGTTTCAATGTCGTTAGAGTGAACGAGGATAGTGCACACTTTGGCCCTGTCGGTGTTGTTCCAAAACATCACAGACAAGGAATAATGAAATCGGTTCTCCATGAGTCATTTAAACGACTTCAAGAAGATGGAATCAAAATTGCTACACTTGAAGCGGACAAGAGCAGCAACCCAGCAATTGGTCTGTACACAAAGTTTGGTTTCAAAGAACAATACACTCAGCAATACTATGCCTGGAGGGTTGAGTAGTATATGGCGGGCAAGGTGGGATTTCAAGCCCACGTGACGAAAAGACTGCGTTAGCTTTCCTTCGTGACTAGCAATGCACCATAAGCCTCTATCAAGAAACATAGAAGGATGGAGAAGACCACTATCTTCTGTCCTAGGGTGAAGTAAATCGCGATTTCACCTGACGCTCCCCCATTCAGCAAAAGAACCAGATAGACAAGGATAACAGCTCCCAAAAGTGCAAATCCAATCGCATTCCAGTTGGGATAATCACTATCCAAGAGAATTGCCAATGTATAGAATATCACCACAGGAAGTGCGGATGCAAATGCCATTGCGCCAAACATGAGATGAATTGGCCGAAAGATATCTGCAGGTGTAAGACTTCCCCCTATGAATGTAGCAGCCATGAAAACTCCAGTTGCGGAGCCCGCGATACTAAGCCATTTAGCCTCCTTATGCCCTTTGAAGAAGTTGGGCATGGTAAGAAAATAGAGAATTAGAAGGGCTCCAAGCAAGAACAATGTTATATTGAAGAGAAGTGATGAGACGAGGTTTGGCTGACCTGAATAAGCTGTGATCATTCCCAAGTCGCTCAGAAAATTCTCAGTAATTGAAAATCCGGGAGAACTCGCGTTGGACTCGGTCCCACCAGCATAGCATAGTGCGGCAATAGGTATCAGGACAAATGACTGGATGGCTCCAAACATCGTCAGGAGAAATGATCTTCTTCTCGTATCATTTCCCAAACGGGGTCCGCGTTCTTCAACCACCTTTCTCATCCTCCCAAATATCCGATTCTTTGGAGTCTTGCTCTTTCCACCAGTCTGGTCCCTCAAACTGGACTTGTTGTGTGCTATCGAGGCGCGTGTTTACCACAACCACATCTGAAAGCTGCTGCGTGGCTCGGATTTGCTTTTGTTCCGCGCGAGATGCGTGCATAGAACGTGCCACTAGTCCAATTATTAGGTCCCACAAGAGAACAGATTTCCCAAGCGCGTTCATGACCCCCTCTCTTACTGAGATTGGATTCTTGCCATCACGTTTGACTGTTCTGATTCTCAGTATTGCCTTACCCACTGTCTTTCCTCTAGTAAGCGACTCGAGTAAGAGAAAATACCCGAAGCCAACTGCCATGATATAGAATGTACTCCCAAAGTAGATTATCCCATATGGAAAGAGAAGATAGAGAAAGAAGAACAAATAGGAAAACATGACGGTTAGTATCATTATGGGAAATGAAAAAATAGCGTATGGTCCCATATAGAGAAAAGAAAACAGAATTACTGGGGGGTATCCGGCTATTACAGACAGCAGGATCTCATGGAAAACTGCTATGATTGCAAAATCGATACCAAATGCAGCAACACGAACAGACACTCCTGCCAAGAGCTCTTGGTCTGGAGGACGAGTGATTCTTCGCACAATTAGAATGATACCTAGAATTACCACGAGATAGATTGCAATCGTTATCGCCATTAGGACAAGCATCACTTCGGTGGGAATAGACAGGTTGATCTCCCCCTATTTCCGAAATACAGTGATGAAAGGAACTCTGTAATGAGTCTTGCTCCAAAGCTGAGCACTTCGAGGAGCATCTCGCGGGAAAAGCTGGCCAGGTGGGATTTGAATACTAGGATGATAAGACAGATAAATTGTCAGGAATTCTCATCTGTTTTGTTTACCCAAGTGGTGGCAGCTACCAATGAATGAGCAATTCAATACTATATCAATGCAAGAAGCAAAGCGGGCTGTTGAGGGCTTGGTTTCGAGGCTAGCTCTGCTTCACATAGCTTTCTCGAAGACCATAGTTCAGGAGCTAAGTGAAGAAAGAGGAAAGGATCTGGTTGCCAAGGCAATCATTGACTATGGTCAGAGAATAGCAAAAAGAGTTCAGAGCAGCCTACCCGACCTACCATCTTTCGGTGTTTATGATGACTCAGGCCAAGACGAAGAGGGACGTTATTTCGCAAGAGGATGTAATCTAGCCAAGGTTTTCCAAGAGCAGGATGCGTCTGATGTGGGCTATTTGTATTGTTATATGGATGCAGCTAAGAGCATGGCAGAGAGTCCTGAAACGAAACTGATTCATCTGACGTGCGAAGCCTGTGGCGATGAGAATTGTACTTTTGATATATTGCCCACAACTGAAGAAGAAAGAAAGGCTTTCAGCAACCAGACCGGCATATGGAGAAAGGTCGATTCAAGACTGTACAAGTATCAATGATTCCATACCCCAAAAGAAGCTGAACTACTCAAAATCAGATGGTGGGACAGGTAGGGGTTGAACCACCTGAAAACATCCTTGCTATAGTTTATCTTGATTAAGGCAAATGGTTGCTTGAAGAACTCAGATTCGAGGCATGTAAGAGGTGACTGCACTTTCAGATGGAGAACTAAAGATTGCATCTGAAGAGATGGTCCTCAACAAGAGTCGTGAGATGGGGCTAGAGGAGTACAAAGATATTAAACTGCAGGGGGTTGAGATTGAGTTTGAAGAGGTCGACTCCCTTAGAAAGCGCTCATGTGATTATTTCATTGATGCTGAAGGAATCTTAAAGATTCGATTAAGGGACACGGATCTAGACTCAGGCGTCAAGCTCTGCCTTGCATCATCTGCAAGTCAAATAGAAGCAAGGTCAGGGTTTGCATCATATCGTGAGTACTTTATGCACGATTTCTTTTATCCCTGGTTGTATCCCCTGATTGTTCTCGTCATCTCAATCTACTTGGTGGCATTCGCTCCATCAGGACTAGACTCATCGGTATTAGGCCCTCTCTTTTTTTCAGTCATGGTTTTGCCCACATCGTTTTGGAGAATGCGACAAGAAAATGAGTTGAAGCAGATTAGAATCGAAAATGTAAGGCATCGACTTGAGCCATTGGCTCTCTTTTCAAGTACTGAAGAAATTGCAGACTACGCCAGGTTGGTCTGCAGGACGCCAACCACTCATCCAGCAAGTAGCTTCTTCATGTATTGTGTGAATCTCCCATTTCTAGTATTCCTCATAGCAATGGGTCTGTAAATTTACCGTGTAATCAAAATTGAGCAAAAATGGATTGGTGGCGGGCCAGGTGGGATTTGAATCCTCGAATATTTATTTCCAAGAGCGTCTTCGAGTCAACAGGTATGGAGTTGATGTAAATGGACAAATGGAAGTATTATGACATTACACACAAGCATCATGTACTCTGTAATCCAATGAGTGAAGAGAAATTCGAACGATTCTGTCAACTTCTCAACCT
>JBHLRP010000081.1:0-10817 GCA_048882485.1 Candidatus Thorarchaeota archaeon | reverse complement strand
TTCTCAATGACATGACTCAACAGAGCCTTTGCGATTCCACTGTGCCATGATGGAGGTACGACCCACATGCAATTTATGAAGAGTGAGTTTCCTTTTGTGATAGGTTCTGATGCAAGCTCTAGGGGACAATACTCTATCAGCCCCTTCTTTCCGCCTTTGGGACCAAGGGCGATGGTCACACCAAGTTTCTGTTTCATCATATCTCTGAGCCAATCCTTCCTATGCTCCATACACGGAGCCATGGCTTCCTTCCACTTCTTGGGAACACTAGGGTCAAGACAGATAGGCTCAACAAGGTCAATTTCCTCTGCATCCAAGTCATGAATCGACATAATTGGTGTCATTTCAGCTGGAAATGACTTGAGTTTTGGGGAGAACCTTGAAAGCGGACATGATGTGCTGTTTCACAGAATGGGAATAAACAGGGAAGCTATTACTAAGGAGCCAAATATCAATTGAAAAAGCCCTGAAACCACCCCTGTGTTCCTCCTGAATTTAGCAAGGATTCCAAGATGGACCGCTCCGTTGAGGATGCCATTGAATGATACACCCAGACCGAATAGCAATGCCCAAGAATCACCATTGGCAATGGGGAAATAGAACAAGAAACTCAGGAGCACAATGGAATGTGAGAATGTCACAAAGAATGCCTTGTCATAGAGTGATTCCTTTGGAGTGCCATCGGGGTTCATTCTGAGTTGACCTTCGACCTCCCATGCTTTTGTGTAGGTTTCTTCAAGGAAGTGTGCCGCATTGGCAAAGCATACCATGAGAAACATCGTTGAAGAATAGCTCAGAACCGAAACAACATCTGGGAATAGCAGTCCAGCAATTATCGATGTTATGACGAGCAGAGTCAGAAATGCAACCAGAGGTTTGAAGACCTTCATCAAAATCGATCAGGAACTTACATGTCCATCCTATCAATGTTCAGATATTTGCGAAATGGAGTAATTCTAGTACCTAAACTCAGATATGTGCAGACATCTCAGACCTTATTAGCGGAAGTTGCTTTACTATAGTTAAGCCGCTCAAGAGGCGCCTACCAATAGCGTCTGGGCTCTTCGTACCGAGCTAGGTCACGGACCCAACCGAAAGTGATCAAGCGATAAAGACGGTACAAGAACAGGTTGGCGAATGGTTAGGCTATGTGTCGAAATACTAGTTCGATAGTATAAGGCGCGAAAAAGGTAGCCCGACTGGACGAGAAGAATCGACCTCTGTTGGAGCTAAGACTTGAGCGGCTTTCCTGCGTTTTGGGGATTCAGTCGTTTCTTTCATTCAAATGATTGATTGAGCAGTTCTGACAAGATATTTAGGCGTGAGATGCCATGGTTTGTTAGAGGTTGTTCTGAGAAACAAGACCTCAGTCCATGCTGTGCATGAAGAGGAGTGATTTTGAATGAGTAGTACAAGAACGGTTGTCGTGCCCATCATTCTCTTAATAGTGGGTGTCGGCATTGGTCTTGGAGCTGGCTTTGTTGTTTTCAGCGTACCCCCAGATGATGGAGGTGATGGGGGACCTGCTATGCAAACTCTGAAGGCTGGCTTCATCTATGTCGGACCAATAGGCGACTATGGTTGGACCAATGCCCATGATGTGGGACGACGATATATTGATGACAAGTACGATTGGCTCAACACAACGTATTTGGAATCGGTAGATGAGGCTGAAGCAGGAGAAAAGATAGACTTTCTAATTGAAAATGAAGGCTGTGATGTTGTCTTCACGACATCCTTTGGTTTCATGGATGCAACAATTGCAGCTGGAAGTCGGCATCCGGATAAGATATTCTTCCATTGCTCGGGGTATCTAAGAAGTGATAATGTAGGTACCTACTTTGCAGACTTCTATCAGCTTTACTATCTGAACGGACTGATGGCTGGTGCACTCACCCAGTCAGGGCAACTAGGTTATGTTGCAGCATTTCCGCTTCCGGAGCTTATCAGACACATCAACGCATTCGCTATTGGCGCGAAAGAAGTCAATGCCTCGGCTACAGTTGATGTGAAATGGCTTCAGACAGACTGGTTTGATCCAGAGGCAGCCACCACTGCAGCCAATGAACTCGTGGGAGATGGTGTTGACATGCTTGCTTTCACCGAGGATTCCACAGCTGTGCCACTTGTAGCAAACGGGACAGATGGTGTGTATGTCTTCAGTCACTATTCACCTATGCAGTCTTATGCGCCAACGAGCACCATTAGTGGTCAGTTGGCTGACTGGGGCGTGATTTACGATGACATAATCCAGAAGATATACCTTGGTCAATACACTAACACAAATCTTGAAAATGTCGACTATCTCTGGTTGCTACAAGAGGGCGGTATCGATCTTGGCGGCGAGTTTGGAGTCCCAATCAACCCCTTGTTTGAGGATGCCCTCAAGGCCATCGATGTGACAGATCCCCTTCTAGGCACCATCAGCGTATACGACCTTGTCATGGCAAGGATAGCACAGATGAAGAATCCCAATGTTGTTTTCGATCCATACTCTGGACCAATGAACTACAAGAATGGAACACAGTGGCTGGCAGATGGAGAACGTGCTGACATGGGGACTCTTCTGACAATAGACTGGTTTGTCGAAGGGGTCATTGGAACCATACCAGTTGCACCCTAGTGAGCATTGTAGGGGGATTGCAATCCCCCGTTTCTTTCTTTTTCGCAATTGCTGTGTCCAAGCCTATCATTGAAATATCACATCTTCCCGTAAAGAAATCCTAAGAACACAGAGGAGGCTCCCATGGAAACTGCACTAGAGATGCGAGAAGTCTGCAAGACCTTCTACGGAGAGGGTGAAGTAGAAATCCGTGCCAATGACAATGTCAATTTCAAGCTTAGAAAGGGAGAGATTCATGCCCTTCTTGGTGAAAACGGCGCAGGAAAAAGCACACTCATCATGAATCTGTGTCGAAGACCAGACAGTGGATCTGTAATTATAGAAGGTAGGGAACTCGATCTAAAGACACCGCGTGACGCTCTTGAACATGGGATAGGGATTGCATATCAGGACCTTTCCCGCACTCTGATTGAAAGACACACTGTTGCAGAAAATGTCCTGAGTTTAACAAAGGGCTTTCTTCTATCCATAGATGCGGTAGAAGATGCAGTAAGAGAGGCATTGCAGAAATTTGACCTAGGTGAACTAGACCCAAAAATGGCTGTATGGAAGCTCTCAGGCGGAGAGAAACAGCGTGTTGAGATACTTAAGGCCCTAATAACCGATCCAAGAATAATCATTCTTGATGAACCAACCTCTATGCTGACTCCACCTGAGGTTGATGGCCTTTTCGCACTTCTTGAGTCATTGAAAGCTCAGGGAAAGGCAATAGTGATTATTACTCATCACCTTGAGGAGGCAATCAGAATAAGCGATAGGATAACCGTTCTAAGACGAGGTCAAGTGGTTGACACGCTCGACGAAGAATGGGTCCAACAATTGAAGGCCAATCCGAGTAAGGGTGTTCGAGAGCTTGCTCGCTTAATGGTGGGTCGTGACGCATTGTATGACCTGAAACGAACAAAGCTGCAAGAAGGGCAAATTGTGATGCAGGTCCGAGATGTCTGTGTTGACAACGATATGGGAATGCAAGTTGTGAACAATATCAGCCTCGATGTACGAAGTGGAGAAATCCTCGGTCTTGCCGGGATTGCAGGTAACGGTCAAAGGGAGCTGCTCGAATCCATTGTGCATATGCGGGATATAAAATCCGGTGCGGTCATATTACATTCGGATACTGGCGAAATGAATGTCACTAACATGTCCATTGCCAAAATCAGGAATCTTGGTGTATCATACATTCCCGAGAATAGAAAGAAGGCAATGGTTTTAGATCTCTCAGTAAGAGAGAATCTAATGATGAGCTACTACTCCGATTCGAAAGGGCCCCTCATTGATCACGAGACAATTGTCAGTCTAACAGACAAACTCATTGAGCAGTTCTCAGTAGACACCCCTAGTCCGTTGGCGCCAATGAGAAGTTTGTCAGGTGGAAATAAGCAGAAGGTCGTCGTTGCAAGGGAGATCTCACGTAAACCAAAACAAGGCCTAAAACATCTCCTAATTGCTGAGAATCCAACATCCGGATTGGACGTGGCGACCACCCAGTTTGTTCGTGAAGAGCTTCTCAGACAACGTGACTCGGGAACTGCTATTCTTCTGGTTTCTAGCGATTTAACCGAGATTCTAACCCTGAGTGATAGAATCAGTGTTATCTACAAGGGTGAGATTATTGGAACCCTCTCATCGGAAGATGCAACTAGAGAACAGGTCGGTCTCATGATGGGTGGATATGTTGCTGACTCCCTGGGTCCAATGGAGGAGAGCCAGCATGAGCAATGAGGGCTCTTTGACCACTCTCAGTGTTGCTTGGAATAGACTCAAAGATGTTTTAGGCCATCTGAAAAAGAAACTCTGGCCCTTTGAGATTCGTTTTAAGCAGCGGTCTTCTAGACTCACTTTTGAGAGGGCAGTCGGGATTAGGATAATTTCATTGTTTCTCGGACTGCTAGCGGTCGCCTTTGTGTTTCTTGCCTATGGACAAAACCCGCTAGAGCTCTATCTTGAAATCTTTGGAGTTGCGTTCTTCACTAGGTATGGAATAATCGGGACACTCTCCCGTTTCATTCCATTGTTATTGGTGGCCATAGGTCTGGCAATACCATTTCGAGCTAAGATTGACAATATTGGCGCAGAAGGCCAACTAATCGTCGGAGCCATAGCAGCTGCGGGAGTCGCATTCGCTTTTCCGGAGTTGCCAAGCGCACTTCTGATACCACTCATGTTCCTGACAAGCTTTGCAGCAGGCGCTCTTTGGGCACTGCCTATAGCAATCTTCAGAGTAAAGAGTCAGTTCAAGGGATCAGATGTAGTGATCAGTTTTCTATTGGTGTTCCCTGCTCTATATTTAGTAGAATACCTTGTAACCGGTCCATGGCGAGATCGAGAGGGTTGGGGCTTTCCTCAGTCACCATTGCTACCCGACGCAGCACGAATCCCGTTAATCCCCGGCACAACAAGAATCCATCTGACCATCTTTGTGGCGGTCGTGTTGACGCTTCTGATCTACCAATATCTTGTGAGAACCAAAGAAGGTATCACAGAAACAAAACTGGGCTACGAGATCAATGTGATGGGGGAAAACCCGGAGGCGGGTGAGGCGACGGGAATGAGTTTTCTCAAAGTTGCGATAATAACTGTACTGCTTTCTGGAGGTCTAGCTGGTCTTGCTGGAGTGAGTGAGGTTGCGGGTAATCCGAATCTCTACCGGCTACGGATGGAAATATCCACAGGGCTTGGATTTACAGGAATTGCCGTAGCATGGCTTGGTGGACTCAATCCCATTGGAGTCATCTTTAGCTCGCTATTCTTCGCAGCACTTCTAGCTGGGGGTATTGAGATACAGGCTGCAGGAATGCCCTTTGGTGTCGTGAATCTATTCAACGGTGCCATTCTGTTCTTTGTACTTGTTGCAGAATTCTTTCTTAGATTTACAGTAGAAGGGAGGTTGCGTCGTGACGATTGAACATACAGGTTCCCAGATTGTGATAACTGCCACCTTTTTCCTGATTCCAACTTTAGGTGAGATGGTGACCGAACGCTCTGGCATATTGAACTTGGGTGTGGAAGGAATGGTAATCTCAGGGGCAGCCGGAGCTTTTGCGGCAGCACATGCAACAGGTAGTCTTTTGATAGGGGCACTAGTTGGAGCACTAGTAGGTGGTCTACTAGCACTCGTTCACGCAATAGTGACCATCACCTTCAATCGAAATCAGGTTGTTTCAGGGATATCACTGACAATCCTTGGAACAGGGCTGAGTAGCATTCTAGGCCTTGGTCTAATTGGCATACCAATAGTGCCATTTGGGTCCATTGCAATTCCTAGTCTGAGTGCAATTCCGATTATTGGCCCAATCTTCTTTGACAAGAACATACTCGTTTATTTCTCGTATATAATGGTCCCAGTTCTTTGGTTTATTCTCTTCAGGACACGCTATGGTCTAATGATACGAAGCGTTGGAGAGAATCCAATGGCTGCATATACTCAGGGCGTTAACGTGGTCCGAATTAGATACCTTAGCGTGGTTTTTGGAGGGATGATGTGTGGTCTCGGTGGAGCATACCTGACTCTTGCATGGATTCCAATGTGGGTTGAAGGCATAACAACTGCACGGGGCTGGATTGTCATTGCGTTGGTAGTTGTTGGGTTATGGCATCCTGTTGGGGGTCTAGTAGGGAGTTATATCTTCGGAGCTTTCAGTGTTCTTCGGTACGCTTTTCAAGGGGTAGGTGTGCCAACTGCCTTCCTAAACATGCTACCATTCCTCTCCACTATTCTCTTCCTAATCATCTGGGGTGTCCTTCTGAACATGCAAAAGGTGAAGAGAATAGTTGGAGCGCCGACATCTCTCTGTGTCCCCTTTCAACCGGAATGATACATCTATAGTGAAAATATGAAAAGAGTATCTAAGAGGATGCCCTCTGCCGAATCAGCTATTCTATGCATATGAGACCTTTCTAGGTCTGGTTGAATTCCGGGCTTTTAAGACGGGGGTGCAGTTTCAAGATGGCGCGACAAAGCGGTGAGAATCTACTCGACCAACTCTTCTGCATCTGGATGCCACGATGGATACACGATACAGAGAAACACTAGGTCCTCTAATCCATTATTCTCGATGTACTGGATTCCTTTTGGTGGGATATACATTGTGTCTCCAGGGCCTACTTCTGTTGAACTCTCGTCGACATGCATTCGTCCTATCCCACTCAGAATGTAATAGACCTCAGAGGCCTCAAAGAATCTGTGTGGAAAGGATGCCTCACCTGGTTTTACAATAGCATGAGCAATGCTATAGTCGAGCTTCAGGTCCTCCTTGTCATGACGAGGGTTGAGAAGTTCTCGAAGTATTGTCCCATCCAGGGCCACTATCTCCTCACAGTCATCAAACCGCTTAATCCACATGCAATCCAACTCAATTGCTGGCTGTGAATTCAGACGTATTTATCTTGTGTAACAATACTGACGTGGAATTGGAGTATGTCCCTCCTAGAAGTCCGGAGGGCTCTTGTTATACCACTTGGGAATCTTCTCCATTGCGGGTTTATAGCCGTCCAACACATGGCGGGAAATGACAAGCCTTTGAATCTCACTGGTACCTTCATAGATCTCGTAGAGTTTCGCATCTCTGAACAGCTTCTCCACTGGGTATTGATCGATGTATCCATACCCACCATGAACTTGTACAGCCTGATGAGCCACTTCCATGGCGGCTTCTGTCGCCATGACCTTCGCAACGCTCGCCGGAATTGTGGGATCCATTCCATTATCAGCAGCCCAGGCAGCCTTCAAGTATAGAAGTCGTGCAGCCTCGACCTTGGCATACATATCACCCAGTTTGAAACTGATGACTTGGAAGTCCTTCAGTTTCTGATTGAATGCCTCTCTTCTGTTGACATATTCTCTAGCGTACTCCATTGCGGACCGGGCCAGTCCAGTTGCGAAGGCTGCTATTGATGGCCTCGTCATACTGAAGGTCTGCATTGCAATTCTGAAGCCCTTCCCCTCTTCACCTAGCAGGTTTTCGGCAGGAACTCTCGCATCTCTAAAAATGACCGAAGAAGTCGTGGATGCTCTGTGTCCCATCTTTTCTACCGGACGACCGGTCTTCACTCCAGGGGCATCTGCATCAACAATGAAAGCACATAATGCCTTGTGCCTCTTGCTAGGGTCTAGACTTGCAAAGACTGTGAAGTAGTCAGCATGAGGTGCATTTGTTATCCAGAACTTAGATCCGTTGAGGACATAATGATCACCATCCTTCTCTACGCGTGTCTTGATTCCAGCTACATCACTGCCCATACCAGGTTCTGAACATGCGAAGCTCACAAACTTCAGGTCTTCTATGAGGGGGCGTAGATATTTCTCCTTCTGCTCGTCGTTCCCGGCAATAAGGATCGGTTCAGCACCAAGACTGTTCACATAGATGCTGGTGGTCATTCCCGCACAGCCTGCAGCCATTTCTTCCACTGCTATGCACTGCTCTATGGCTCCTAAACCCAAACCGCCATACTCCTTTGGTATAGCTAAGTTCATGAGACCTGCTTCCCAACACTTCTTGATGATGGGGCGGGGAAACTCACCTGTCTTGTCATAGTAATGGGCATATGGGATCATATACTCCTGAGCGAATTCGCGTGCTCTGTCCCGTAAATCAGTCTGCTCTTTCGTGAGATTAAAATCGACCATTATTCTCCCTCATTGATATTGAAACTTGAATTGGTAGGACTGCACAGTATAAGGCCATTGCCAAATGGCAAAGAGCTGGCTAGGTATCGGTCTGGCTTGTAATCTGACGAACTACCTCTGGAAGACTCCACCTGAGTTCCAGCTCAAGTGCACCTTCATCAGGACCTGGACAGCGTCTTACACATGTTCGGCACGCGACACACAACCAGAGGTCAACTTCGACTTTGCCAAAGCCAGGCGAATCATCTGCCAGAACAATATCACTTGTTGGCCTCTGAGTTGCAAGTCCCTTCACGGTTTTGTAGAAGAGCGATCTGTTTACGGGCAGGTTGTCAAGGGCCTCATCGGAGATGTCAAAGATTTTGGAAACTTCGACCACAGGTTTCAGTTCAATTGCGTCCTCAGGACATGCAATTTCACAGGACTTGCAACCAAGACACTTGGAGATGTCCCACTCGATTGTGCCAAAGCCAAGCAAGGGAGCATAACCCATCATTGCCTTGTATTCATCAAGAACTGATGGAACATCCACCTCTGCCAAGTCGTCCAATGTCACCTTTGGACGGGTACTGGGAATCTTAGCTCGTGTACGGTAGGAAAGGGATACAGCTAAACGTATCTTCTCCTCGATTCCCATGAGCAACTCCTCTCCCACCACAGTTCCCTCAATCGTGAGCTTAATCAACTTGTCACGACCCTTTGACAGGGTTTCTAGAGCAATAACGACTTTGCCAATGTCCTCAGCCTTCAGTTCTTGAAGAAGGGCCTCAAGTGCAGATGACGCCTCATTGAGTTGAAGTGCCAGAGAACTTGCTGTTTCAATTGCGAGTTCAGCCTCTGTAGGGGTCCTAGGAACATCATAGAGAAGATATCCGTGACTCTCACCTGCTGAGGTGAGCAGCTCGTCCCTTTTCATGCGAAGCAGATGCTGCAAGATCCGGTCTGTTGGGATGTTGGTCTTCTCTCCAAGATCCTTGGCGGTCATTGCGCCTAATTCACGGATGAGAATGAGGATTGTTCCGCGTTCAATCTCGTTATCCAGATAGCTGGACATCATTCTCTCATAGACTTCTGGGTC
Source organism: Candidatus Thorarchaeota archaeon (assembly GCA_048882485.1). Taxonomy (GTDB): domain Archaea; phylum Asgardarchaeota; class Thorarchaeia; order Thorarchaeales; family Thorarchaeaceae; genus SMTZ1-83. Next base: position 1,490 of record JBHLRP010000081.1, on the reverse strand, counting down.
TAGTTTCTCCCCATAGACGTTGGTCCCAGAAACAAGATTAGGACCCTTTTCGAGTGTAATCTTCAGTCTGAATCTGGCAAAGGCCTCAAGACCTGCAGAAACAAGTAGGCGAAGATCTTCAGAGCTGTCTGCAGGCTTTGATTTCAGAACGGCCTCAGTTGCGTGATCGATAGTTTCTCGTAGGTTGTTCATGGGTTCAGCAAGACTGGTTTCATCGTATTGGCCAAGCTTCTGAAGCCTACCAAGCAAAGGCTCCATTCTTTCTACCGATTGGTTGACAGAGGCTTGTACATCACCCTCAAGCGACTTTCCTATGCCATTGAGTTGTTGCAGTAGTCTCTTGAATACTAATGTAGAACTAGGGATGGATTCAAGAACTCGTGAGAATATAGGCGCGTCCTCGTCGAGGCCAACCATCTCAACCTCGCCTCTTTGAATCATGCTTACTATGGCTGTTTGGATGTCGGATGAACGTGCTTCCATCAGTCTGCTGATTTCGAGGACCGTACGAGAGCCCATCTTGGAAAGGATGAACATGATTACTCCACGTCTGAGTTCAGTCAGGATATTCTCGGAAACTAACCATAATGCGCGTGTTTCATCAATACGCCCCTCGCGAATCCCTCGTTTCACTTGGGCTGAGGTTCTAAGAAATGGCCCATATCTGGTCTTCGTCCCTAGCTTCTGAAGAGCGTCCAAAGCTGATGTGATATCATCTTGGATTCCTGAAACGGCCTTTGATATCGAGGCAATCAGCGACTTCAGCTCAGATCGAGCTGATTCCGCAGCAGTTTCGGCATCAACCTCAAACTCTGTGACTGCCTCTTCAATCTGTGTGATTAGACCAGATACTGGACTCAGAACTGACTCGATATCGACCGTTGCAGTGTCTTCAATCTCATCTGTGACTTCTAGACCCTCTAATGCGCTACTTATCAAATTGAGGAGGCCACGAGTGCCCTGTGTGTCACGGAGAGAAACGGCCTCCTGAAGGTTGCTGGTGGCCTGGCTCAGTAGCCCTTTATCGGTTATTCGACTGATGATGTCAGACTTCTCAGAGGCGTCAAGGAACTTCTTGAAGTACTCATCGGGAAATGCAAGAATCTCAGCAGTAAGTGGCTCTAGCTCGCTCTTCAGAGTGGCTATCTCCTCACTAACCTTGCTGAGGGGGATAACGGCTTCTTCTTTCAGACCGCCAAGCGCCAAGACCATGTCCATCATGCGTCTTCGTTTTGGTGCCATATCGGACAGGCGCTTGGATTCGCTCACTCGGTCACCTCCATCCATTTGCCAGCCGTTCCCGTATGCACTGGTGTCGGCCCGAGCTTTTTGGCTCGTTTAACCATCTCACTGATTGCACTTGTGAATCTCTCAGGCTCAGCACTGAACATTCGAAACATATCGACACGTTCTCCTTTCCAGCCAATTGCATTCAGTATATCACGAGTGACATCTACTTGGACTTGTGCAATCTCATTGCCAGTCCCTCC
>JBHLRP010000080.1:0-10995 GCA_048882485.1 Candidatus Thorarchaeota archaeon | reverse complement strand
AGCTCACCATATTTGCCAATATTCAATCTTAGATTTCCTTTGAATAAGCCCGTGTACCCATTCTTTAGAAGGTAGGTTTTTTCAGCCTCGAGGGCATCGATAGTGTCGTCCCATAGAGGAACCGCCACTGTCCCGGTGCTGTCTCCAACAATCGCATCTAGGACGCGGTGTGTGGTCATATCACGGCGGGATGAAACCTCGCGCTCTTCGCCTTTCTCTAAAACCTTGAAGGTGATGGTGATGTTCTTCATTCTCGGCCGAAGTTCGGCGATAGTAGCCTCAATCGGCTCTCTTTCGTAACTCATAGTAAATACTCTCGAATGTATTGCAGGACGTTCAAAACAAGCGTGTTCCTCGGTGATGTACGATTCGGGACGGACCCCTCTCTCTAGACCACGTATCAGAATTGCGCCTAGTAGTCGGTGTACCTGCACTCCTGTGTCCCAAGTGTTTGCTTATTATCTTGTTCATTGCGCTGATTTCAACGCGCTAGTAGCACCTACAAAACTCTCGCAGGTCATCGATTTGGCGTTTTTGAAGCTGAGCTAGGTATTCAAGGAGTTGACTAATGAGTGATGACTTGGCTCGAGTTGCCAGTTTCAGATACAGTGTATATGTCTTGATGCTCCTTTCCAGAACCTGATTACAGACATAGATTCTAGGATCTGTTTGAGCTCTAGATGGATCAAATGGCGTTGGATCAGGAACAGTGTCATCAGATGCATTGAGTTCCTCCAACTCATCAACTATTCCTGTCACCATCATGTGCTGTATCTTGTCAATCATTCTTGATTCAGAATCGACGAGATGCATCAGTAGTGCCTTGACCTCTTCTATCTCAGACTCCTCAGCAATATTCTTGAAAAACTCATACTGGGATTTCGTAGTCGATAAAGCGATTTTTAGCATAGGGCTCGTAGGATCTATGACGGTCAAGGCTACCGAATATCCTCGACAAAACTCCGAAAATAGCACTTCCTGTCATAGACTCGATACAAATAGATTATCCAACCATGTCCTCATACTGGTGATTATTTTGCCATCCAGCGGCACCTATATCAAGAGCTGATCGTATCCCAAGTCCTTTAGCACTTCAATATAAATCGCCTCGAGTGGCTTGATTTTGCCAATCAGACCCAAGGCTTTCGGCACAGATCCTTTGAGTTTCACATCGCCTTTGGCGATTGCTACCGAAGTTCTCAATTTACCCTGCCAGAACTTGTTTGTAACATCTGACTTGCTAGATACAACAATGTCAGGCTCTTCATTTCCTGGTTCGAATGTCAAGGTGCCAATTTGCCCATCAGGTCCTTCGTTTTTGAAGTCGATGATCATTGTGACATCAGGCTGGGTCACATCGAATCTCACGAGGATCCGTGACTCAAGGAGCTTTTCATAGACATCTTGAATCTTGATTGCTCGAGACCAGAATGTTTCAAAGACTCGGATATATTGCTCTTTGCTTTCAAAGAATGTCATTGTTTCACTTCCTAGTTTGTGTCTCTTGTACCTGAGATATAGTGGGATGAATCAGAAACCCCATTCGGGTCAAAGGTTGATTTAATCTTTCTGAGCCATCTTGGATAGTCCATGGTTCGTGGCCCAAAATAGTCATGGACTGAGTCACCCACTACAAAGAAAGGCATGCCTAGGGCGTTCTTAAGGTCCACTTCATTGCACTCATCCTGATATTCTGCATAGCCTAGGCATGACTCCTTGGATGCGGCATCATAGACTGTTGGGACCTCCTGATGGGCCATGTGGCCAGCCTCGTAACCTGTAATCCAGACACCTTCGCCACGGTCATCTCCTATAACACCCTTCTCGATGTATTTGTCCTTGATTGGTTGGTTAATCTGTGATATTCTCACAGCCAACGCGATAGTGTCCATTCCTCCGTGAGTGCTCTGGAAGCAGTTGGAGAATCTGAATGCATGTCCACCAAGCATGTTCCTGATTGACTCCGCATAGTGCGACGATCTTGGAGAAACGAGTCCTTCTTCAATGAGGTCCTCACCGCCGTAATTCTCCATTATCGCTCTCATCAGCTTGAGTCGGTAGTTGTACTCTCTCTCAGTGTGGGCTGCAATGAGTACAATGAAGTATCTCTTGGTTCGCTCAAGGAGCCCTTGAGCGAAGATTGTCTCAATGGCTTCCATCTTGGTATCCGTGAAGAGAGCCGCAAGCCCTTCAGCCGAAGAGGCTGTAGCCATCATGACCGCATCAGATGCATTGACTTCGTAGAATGCACCTTCGAAGGATTCCCAATCTTGGAAGTTGAGCACGAGTAATTTCCAGAATGGTGGGACCTCCCACTCGTAATGAGGAATCGTTCCTGTCATTTTCCATTCCCAGTCCTTAGGAGCCGGGAAAGAAAACAGTCTGACTGCAGCCTTTGTAAAGACACCAAGCCCTCCATATGCACCTAGCCATCCTCTGATCACTCCTCGGAGACTGAATCCGGGGCCATCCCCTGAAAACCACTTTCCTGTGTGATCGCAGGAACCTAACCGCAACAAGTTTCCTGTTGGAGCAACCCACTCTGCACCCAGAAGGTTTCGCCCGCTGAATCCTGTATAAGGAGAAGTGAATCCTGGACCAACGAATGAGGTGTGACTGGCTAGCGGAGAGGTCTGTGGGCCAGCACCTTGTGCATGATGCATGAGCCCATATTGGAATAACTCGGACTGCAGCTCTGCATTTGTCACGTATGGCTCGATGACAGCATACATGTTTTGCGGGTCTACCTCAATGATTCTATTCATCCTTCGCAGGTCGATCTGAATCGCCCTCGGCTTCGAAACTCCTGCCCATGGCCCCATTCCCGTGCTGTATGCTTTAAACGTGACAGAATTTTCATTGCAGATTCTTACTATGGACTGAACTTCTTCGGTCGTCCTAGGGAGAACAACTGCAGCAGGTCTTGTGCCGAACCTAGAGGGTTCTTCTCCTCGTTGAGCGCTCTCAACCTCAAAGCACCACTGGAAGGCATAGGTGTCCAGAATAGCTGGAGCTCTGGTTATGTTGGATCTACCAACAACCTGTTCTAGTGCATTATACACCTTTTCTTCCAGCATCTATTCGCCTCCCTCCAGACTCTTCATCACCAACTCTGTCAGGTCATAATACTCCAATGGACTCTCCCTGTTTCTCAGACTATCTTTGAAATTCGTGCTACAGAAGGGACATACCGAAACAAGAGCCTCAGCACCTGTACACTCCGCCTCATACACTCGTTCGTTGGCTGTCCACAGGGCAAAGTCTGGATATGCTGCCTTCACGCCCGCTCCAGCACCGCAGCAATACGAGTACTCCCGTATCCTTTCCATCTCTATGAGCTCAACACCTGGAATCTGCTTCAGCACATTTCGTGGAGCATCATACACTCCTCCTGCGCCTCGTCGTTCTTGCCTTGGCGGGTCCCAGATATAGACCCGAGAGAGAATCTCAATCTTCTCGCCCTCATACGGTTCATAGGGTTCAGCCATTCTTCCCAGATGGCATGGATCATGGTAGGTAACTTTCATTGGGACCTTATGCTTGAGATCCAGTCTTCCTTCTTCAATAGAGGACTCCAGCAATTGTGAGATATGAATGACCTCAAAGTCAGTCCCAACGAAGCGAGGATATTCAGTTGCTAACATGTTATAGCAGCCAGAGCAGCTTGTGATGATTGACTTCACCCCATGTTCCCCAAAGAGCTCCACATTGCTCTTCATTATCTCAATAGCTTTGCTTCGATCACCAACTCTGTAGACGGGGCTCCCGCAACAGAACTCATCAGAGCCAAGTATTCGGAAGTGCTCTTTGGCAGCATTCAATACACGAGCTGTTGATAGAGCAATCTCCTCGCGCCGATAAGCTGCGGTGCAACCAACAAAATAGACGGTGGAGGAATTCTCATCAATCTTAACCTCATCAGTGAGCCATGAAGGTCTTCTTTCTGCTTCCTCTCCGTAGGGATTCTGTTTTCTTTCCACTAGCTCAATGTACCTCTTGTGCATAGGCATTGGTCCAGCTCCTGATTCCACCACTTTGGTCCTAAGCTCATGGATGACCTCGTTTGGTTCAAGGTCATATACCCACTTGCAAGAAACCTCACATCCTCCACAGTTTGTGCATCTATAGAGAACATCTAACAATCCCTGGGAGAACTCAATCCGTCCTTTGTGCAGAGCGTTTGCCATTATCATTCGCCCCCCTCCCGAATACGCATGGAAGTTATAGTACTCTATCGACGGGCAGATATGGGAGAACCTCTTACTCTTGATCTGCAGCTGCGGCAGAAATTTGCACTTGGAGCAACGGACGCAACTGTCCATCATATCTTCGAAATCGCCAAGGGTCATTCCCGCACCTCCTCAAAGCATAGATTGTCAGGACTCATTACGAGATTGGCGTCGAAGATCGATTTCACTCGCTTCATCGCTGAGATGTTTTCAGGTGAAGAACGTGAGAAGACAGACCCAGCGATGGCTGGAACCGGTCTGCTGAAGTATGCCCCCTTGTCCATTAGCAGCATGCTGCCATTTTGAAAGAGGGCTTCAGCAGCCTCTGATTGATTGGAATCTTGCGAGTCGTAATATATGTCAAAAAAGCAATGCGTGTTCGTGCCTTGAATTGTGGGCTGCAAATAAACACCAATACTATCAGCTGGGAACCTATTCTCTCTTGCAGCATTGAGAAACTCAGAGTATAGGTAGCTTGTCAGATCTAGTGTGGTGAGGAAGAAGACTTCTTTGCACGCCCCTTTGTATCGGAGTTTCCAATATTGCTCTGGACAAGGGACCCCGATCATTTTCTTGACTTCTTCCGCGGGAATATCGTCGAAGCTGTCAGTGAGAGTCAGACCATTTGCTGTGGCAATATCCCGCGAATCTGCCACCCTGTAATCAAGCTCTTCTTGAGCCATTAATCCTCTCCCGGCGAAGCTAAGAATCAGCGTCCATTCAGGTAGTTTCCTCTCCATTTCGCTAATCTCTTCGTGAGTCATATTCATTGCTGATGACAGGCTTAGCGCGTTCATAATGAAGAGATCGTCAGCAAGCTTCCGGCGAAGCATGATGTAGGTGAATTCGACCAAGTCCTCTAGATTCTCAAGTGGTGCTAATAGGAGTTGGCCGTTCTTCGGCTTAGTTTCGCATTTTATTGAAGCCCATGTGACAATACCAATTGTGCCTTGAGATCCCTGGATAATCCTGTATGGATCAAATTGTGATGGTCCCATTGGATTCTTTTGAGCCTGCCCAGAGGCCCATTGTTCTTCCAATGTGCCTGGGCCAGCAGCTGAACCTGTTCGAAATAAATCTCCATTTCCAAAGATAGTTTCCGTGCAAAGGAGAGGGTCTGGAGAGTCCCAATGGAACCGCGGAGTTGTGATAGGTTCTTGGTCCAGAGCACTAGCTAACACTGACTGCGACGCCTTGGGCAATAGAGGCATAAGAGGCAGCAAACCATTTTTGTCGAGTTCATGTATCAGCTCTTCGAATGTAACTCCCGGTTCAACCGTGACTACTCGGTTCTTGGTGTCAACTCTGAGAATCCTCTTCATTAGTCGGAGGTCGACAATCACAGTGTCCTCACCTTTGGCAGATGTTTGGCCTCGTAACCTAGGTAATCCAGAACTAGTTGGAATTACATGTAGTCTGTGTTCATTTGCCAATTTCACAATCTGCTGCGCTTGTTCAGTTTCAGTAGGCTTTACAACGCATGCTGGATTGCCAGAGTATTCGCTCAGTTCAGTTGTGTCTATGACAATATTATCTTCGCCAACGATGGCCGTCAATCTGTCTATGACTTTCTTTTCCAATGCATCTTGGTCCTCCTTACATCCTCTGTTCTCTAACCCCTCTCAAACACAATACCTGTACCGCCAATAGGATATTGGAAGCTAATTGCTCGCTCATCGCATACTTGATAGCACGCGGCACACTCCAGACATTTCGACTGATAATCATCAACAATGTATGCTGATTTCCCTTTCTTCTTCCATAGATTCATGACACAAATGATTAGGCAGCGACCACAGAGGGAACATTTCTCTTTGTCAATACTGATGAAATCACCTGTGCCCGGCACTCTCTTCACGAGGTCTTCGACTCTAATCTTCTTCATTCATCCCCCTCCTCTTCATATCCAAATGCTTGTGCTATTGCGTTTTCAAGCTCAGGCATTGACTCTATGAGCTTCGCGGGGTCTGTCAGGAGATCCATTTTGTCGCCAAGTATTGCGGACAGCAGAGGTAGAACCTCCTTCAGAATGAAGGGAGCGGCAATCGGGAGATAGTGTTTGATTCTTCTGGCAACTTCACGTACTCGTTTCGAATGCGGCTGCGACCAATCAATGATTCCGCCAAGTATCTCCATTAGCAATGGCACAAACCAGCTCATGGTCTTCCTTGGACTGAAAGGAAGAGCCTTCCAAATGCTAGCAAGCTCAGGACCAGTTTCAAACTCCTCCCCCACACTGGTTGCCTTCCACTTTGTGTCAAACCGAGATAGAAACTCCTTTGATGTATCACCCTCTGATATTGCTTCAGCTACTGTTTCTATAGCTGCGCGAGCAGTGATCATAGCAGGATAGATTCCTTCTGCCTCGAGCGGACATGGGAAGCCACCTGCATCCCCAATCAATATTACATTGTCAGTGTGTGTGTTCTCTGGATAGCCCTGCCATGGGAGTAGGTGGGCTTGAAACTCACGAGGCTTTGCATCCAGAATTCTCATCAACCGCTGGAAGTATTTTAGACTGACCACCTGATTGAGATAATGGAGTGGGTTCTTGTCCCACCATCTCATCCAATTACCAAAACCAATATGGAACCCGTCATTAAAGAAGACTTGATACGCTGCAGGAAATGTAGCTGACCACCACACAGCAAGTGCTTCATCTCCCATGATATCATCTATCTTGTCAGGGTCCACAGAAAAATCGTACTGGGTTGTCAAAGTTACATTCTCCTGCTCCCAACGTGATCTCAGACCACTATCTCGTGCAATAGTCGAAACAGCTCCATCAGCCCCTATCACGAGTCCCCTATACTTGTCACCTCTTTCGTCAATGACTCCAATGACCTTTCCATTCTCCTTAATGAGCCCAGTGATGAGAGTGGACGTCTTGAGTTCAGCTCCAGCTTGCGTGGCAAATTCAGCCAACCAAGGGTCAAATTCACTTCGATACACGTTCATTGTGATGAAGCTCTTTGCAGGTTCATATGAGACTGATTCGGTTGGCCGCGTCATGACATAGCCCGCAACAATATTCTCAGAGTTAACGAAATAATTGCGCGCCGCTGCACCTGCTCGCATAGAGGGACAGGCCTCGGGGGTCAGTTCTTTCATGATGTCAAAGTCAAGCCACATCCGGGGTCCCAAGCCACAGCCAGATGAGTTCTTTTCCCCGGGTTTCCTCCCCCTTTCGAAGAATATGGTCTTAAGGCCCTTCTCAGCGGCTTCCTTCGCTGCAATCGATCCTCCAGGCCCTGCTCCAACTATGACAACGTCGTAATCGCGTACCACCACACTCTCACCCTCTTTTCTTCTTTATACTCTCTTTCTCAATCAACTGCAGCTCCTTTCTGATCACACCCACCTTGTCCAAGAGAACCCTTTTTCTCAATTCAAGGAGCTCCCTCTGAACCTCGAGGTCCGGAATGCTCCTAATCGCCTCAATGATCGTATTCTCAGGAATAATGTCGTCGATTCCCAATTCCTGCAAATTAAGCAGCAAGTCCATCATGAACTCAGCGGGGAGTTTCTTGGCCGCCACAGTCATGAACTGATAATTGAACAGCACATACTCTTTGACAAAGTCCCTCGTATCCCGAACGTAATCCAGACCTTTCTCAGTCAGCCTATAATATATCGTGTCTTTTACGGTTTCCACTGAGATGAATCCCTTTTTCACCAGTGTCTTGAGTGCTGGATAGAGTGTTCCTGTCTTCGGAACCCATACCCCTTCAAATGTATCACGAAGATTCGTCAGGATTTCGTATCCGTACTTCGGTCCTTCAAGGAGTTGAATGAAGATCAGCAACTGCATTGGCGTGAGCTTGCCGCCAGTGGGTAGGAAAGGTCTGATGCTGATAATTCAACACCTCGATAGGTAGAGTCCTACTACGTAGAATTCTACCTAGATATAAATGTGCTGAGAGGCTTGGCATTGCTTCTATTGCTAGGGAGCTTCAGATTCAGCTTTCCTTCTGAAGAAATCCCTCAGCTTACTCTTCATGTAATAGATGAAAGGAACTTGGATACTAGGTTCCTCCGGCGGAATCGGATGATGGATCTTTGGTGAAGGGATAATACCCTCCTCTTTAGGTTCTTCGACCCTCACCTCTGGTACATTCGGTACAATCATCACCATTGCTACAACTCCACAGATTAAGGCAATGGGAATTGGAATGGCAATTATCGCTTCAATCTCAAGATTGTATGAAGCCATGAAGTAATACAGGATAGGTGCTAGACCACTTAGAATCCCCAACTGAATGACTCTTTTTCTGCGAATCATGCCACGAAGGTATCTCAGAACATAGAACCCAAATAGTATGTGAAAGACACTCAACGCGAGAGAAGTGATGAAATCGAAAACCGGATAGATATCTACTGAGAATACCATCCAGTCATTGACATTGCCCGGCGCTGGAGCGTTACTTATCGTTTGTCTAATCGCATATAATGGTGATTCTATTCCCAGCGTTGTCGTTGTAGGATTCCATATCTGAACGACTGCAGTACTAGGAATGAGAAACACCATCAAGCCCCAAAGGCAACCAATAACTGAGAATCTGTTTGGCCACGGGATCCTTGACTTGGAGGTCTTCGTTTTCTCTAGGAGCCTGTCTTTTCCCCAAAGAAAAGCTTCTCGAGAGAGAATTGGTAGGACAATGAAGACGAAGATGACAAGGGTTCCGAATCTCCTCAATATCGACGCAGGATTTGATTGAAAAATCCAAAAGAGTTCCGAAGGTGGAAACATTTCCACAAAAAATGTGGTCAAAATGATAGTAGCAAATAGAGTCGCCGTGGTCATGTTGAGAGTCGGTTGATCTCCGGGATGATTTCTCAGTTTGAGTATCAGATAGACAGATGGTATGAGAATGGCAATTGCAGCAAGCAGAGTGATGGGCTGCATCAATTCTGTAGACGCCGACCAAATAGCCAACTCTTCAGGTGTCTGCAATCTGCTTTGTTGGATGAAGACTGAGGCCAGTGAGTAGTATAAGAATAGAGCCCCCGCTGTATAATCCTCCGTGAAATCGATTTCCAAGGGGATTAGGAGGAGGATAAAGAATGCAATTATGACCTTCAGCAATAATGCATACGAAATTGGTCCTTTTATGGGTAATCGCGACTTCTTTTCTTCTGGCAGGCTTTTTAGTAGCATTGCGACTCCCCCAAGTATCAGAAAAGCTGAAGGGACGCCAATTACATAGGCTTGAAAGAACAGCACAATCTCGATAAGCGGAACATTGGGATTAGTAGGATCAAAGCCATTGCTGACCTCCCAGAGATCTGAGATGGAATCTCCATCCGAATCATCGCTATAGGGATTTGTCCCAAGATTATACTCCTGTAGATTGGTCAACTCATCTTCATCCACGTCCTCGCTGGCATCTCCTTCATATGCAGGATTGAAGCCATATTCAAATTCCCATAGGTCTAGCATCCCATCGCCATCATAATCATTGAGCAGCTCAAATCCAGGTACTCTGATTATTGCATCACTGTGAATAGGAGAACTGCCATCCCAAATAGAAAAACGGAATGAGTATACCCCGTCAGGAAGATTCGATAAAAGAATCGTATAGGAACCAGATCCAGTCCATATACTGGAATCTGTCTCTGACCCATTCCTGGTTAGGGTGTACACGTAATCGGAAACGCCCCATGCAACCCACTTGAGACTTGCCGTGTCAACAGGACTCACTTGAATAATGGGTGGATTGCAGATAGCAGGTATTGATCCAATGGTGTAGGTGGAAAAAGGCAGAATTTCTATCGGATAGGAATCTACACTATCAGCATCACCAGGTATTGAAACCGGGTCCAGCCCAAAGTCACTAGACCAGTAATTCCCGATACTAACACCATCGTCCCACTGATTGTTTTCACCATTATCAAATGCATTCAAACCATTTTCCAGAAGATTGCCATAGATGATGTTGTTATATCCTGAAAGCAGAACGATGCCTGAATCGTAGCTTCCCACGATGTAGTTGAATGAGAAGGTGGAGGAAGCACCATTTTCAATGAAGAACCCTATATCACATCTAGTGATTCTGTTTCCATCATAGAAGCAACTCCTAGAATTCTGAATGTGTATGCCATATGGATCCGTCCTATCGAAGTTGTTGTTCAAAACAGAAACATTACTGGATTCAACGAGACTGATTCCTGTAGGTCCATTGAACATTTCATTATCAACTATGGAGCAGATATAACAATCGTAAATCCAAATCCCGCCAGTATCAAATGCCTCGTTGCGAGAAACTTGAATGCTATTTGAGCTTTCTATGGCAATGCTTGTTCCTCCTTCATGAATGATATTTGATTCTACTCTCACATCACTTGACCCTGTTACCCATATGCCATCAACATCACAGTCGGATATTGAATTACCAGCTGCAATACCAGTGGAGTTGTAGAGGATTATCCCTCGATCGCAGTTGCGGTCTGAGCGGCTAATTTGATTCCCGATGATTTCAATATCAGTGGACCACCCGGTGAATATCCCCGCGTCACCACCCCTTATCTCGTTATTCGAAATCACACCATTTGTGGAGTATACGATACAAATGCCTTCATCGTATTCATTCATCTGGGGTAAGTAATGAGTGGAGATGAGTAAGCAGTCACGAATCTCGAAATATACTGTAACATTGGAAATCAGGATATTGAAACCGCTGAAGGTGATGTTGTAACCCTCAATGATGTAGGGATGTTCTTCCGTTCCATCTCCTGTCCAATTCTCAGCCATCTTTTGTGCGGCAAA
>JBHLRP010000079.1:0-11025 GCA_048882485.1 Candidatus Thorarchaeota archaeon | reverse complement strand
AGTGAAAACGACACCCTGCTAAAGGTGAGGAATGCAGTAATGAGTGCTGCTCACGAAGAGATTGACCAAATCCATGAGGCTGAAGAAGCTGCGAACAAGCAGCTGAAAGAAGCAGAAGCCCGCGCGAAAAAGATTCGAGAGAACGCGGAGAAAGAAGCGAAGGAGATAATTGAGAACGCAGAGAAGGAGGCGAAGATAGCTGCTCAGCGTTCGAGAGATGGACTCCAGGCCAGAAGATTGGAGATTGAACAGAAGGTCCAGAAAGAAACTGAGAAGCAGATTTCAGAGATTGAGGACTCAGCTCGTGGCCAAGTTAAGAAAGCCGTTGACATTGTCTATAAGGTGGTTACGGGGGAGGAATGATAACATGGAAGGAGTCAACAACATCATCAAGATAATCAATTCCAAAACCAAGAATGAGTGCGACAGAATCATCGCTGAGGCCGAGGAATTCAAGAAGCAACGCCTTGAGAAGGCGAGGAATCGTGCCAAGAAAATCACTGAGGAGATTGCAGGAAGAGCTGAGCGCGAAACTGATGCAGAAGTTGCCAAGTACCACGCTAGTGCCAAGCTCCAGGCAAAATACCGCCTTCTTGAACGCAAAGAGGCAATCATGAACGAGGTTTTCGAAGCTGCGTGGGACAACCTTCAGAAGAGTGTTCTCGAAAAGAAATACGACAAGACTGTCTTCAACCTAGCTGTCGATGGTGCTGGCTCTCTTCAGGAGCCAGACATTGAGCTAGTCCTACCTGTAGGACAAAAGGTCAGCCTCGGTGTGGATGAGCTCGCAAAGACAATCTCGAAAGAAACAGGCGTCAAGACAAACGTGAGCATTTCAAAGGACACCATCAGAGCCACTGGCGGAGTGATTGTTCGAACCAAAGATAGCACAAAATCAGTAGATAATACATACGACGCCAGAAAAGAACGGTTTGATGACTCATTGAGGGATCGAGTAGCATCCGCCCTCTTTCCAAAGAAGGGATCTGAGTAGAGGAAATGGGTTACTCCCATCCATCCTCTACTAGAGTTGTTTTTTTAACCAATGAGGCCCGAAATCGACCCAATGAGTAGAAACGCAATGACGAAACCGTAGATAGCAACAGCCTCAATGAGCACGACATAGAGAATGCTCTTGCCAAAGGTTTCTGGCTTCTCTGTGATTGCGCCTAATGCTGCTGCAGATGCAGTGCCCATACCCAGGGAAGCGCCAATACCCGCAAGGCCAATAGCAAGACCTGCACCGATTGCAAGACCAAGAATGGCCAAACCAGCACCCTCAGTGGTTTGCAGTGGCACAAATCCAGAACCTGGCACACCAAGTGCCTTGACAGGGGTAGGTGCATAGAACGCTGCTGCAAAGATGGCGCATACAACTGCTCCCAATCCTAGCATCAATATGTTGGTATTCCATGTATTGATTTTCACTGAATGTTGTCCTCCAGTTGCCAAATTGTAATCATTCTCTGACGTTTTCGGGTAATTCTCCTCTTTCTAAATGTTGCCCTCCGGTCACCATATTGTAATCATTCGTCTGATATTTTCTGGGGCCTCACCCCTTTCGATACCTACCGCAATGGATCGGATATTCCTAATCTCATAGTACTTGAGATTGAAGAATCCTAACACTGTTCCAATGTGGAATGGAAAAGCTGTGAGTTGGAGCTTCACCCGTTTTGCAATGTAGTCTTCGATTGCCAGCTCGACCTCCGAGAGATCATTTGTTTCTTCGTAGATCCTTGCCAGCCTTCCCGCAAGCTGACCATATCTAGTCGAACCTATCTTGTTGAAGATTTCATGCCAAGTCGAGCAAACTTTGATGAGCTCAACTATGGCCTGCGACTTCCTAGTGAACCGTATAAGAGACATTTCAATGACCCTTGACTCTAGCTGCAGAACAAGTGCTCTGATCATTGTCAAGATGTTTCTGAGGTCAACTCTTGCCTCAAGAACGTCCAAAACGCGACTCTGATCCTCATTGGAGAATTCTTTTAGAGCGTCCATGACGGTTCGAAGATACCATTCCTCAACTGCAACCTCAAGAGGAGCTGTAGATTCATACTCCTCGTAAGTAGGAAGCTTCGTAAGAAGGGCAATTTTGACATCCCAGTAGGGCAAGATGTCAATAGCTTTCTTGACTGAGCCGGAATCAACTATCTGTTCGAACTCGCTTGCCTGTTCTGGAGAAGTCGGCACAAGAAATCTCAATATCTCGTCACGTTCAAGCTCTACATGAAGTCCACGGAGGATCGATTTGACGCTCTCTGCTAGGAACATATTGAGATAGGTTTCAGTAAAGTCGCGTACACGACCAGTGAGTGACCTAATGAGCCTATAGCTAATATCTGCGAAATCCTTGGAGAGTACTAATCCAAGGTCAGCGGGGTCAGGAACCTCTCGTGGAAACTCTGCATTAATTATGGGCCCATAATAGGTCCCACCCAGATTCCTCATGAAGTCCTCATAGCTTGCAGACTGCAGAAGTCGTTCGTAGTCGCCTACTGTCAGAAATCGAGACTTCATACCTCTGATTCTTGCATTGATGTAGCCGTATTCATTCGCAGCCCTTGAGCCCATTTTGAAACACCGTGATTTTTGGTCGGCGGGATTACGATTTTTCAATGCATGCGGGATATAAAGGTTGACGAAGGGAAGGAAACTGACGATAGTAGAAGAATTCAAATAACCGGGAAGGCTCGTGCAATCAAGTTGGTCGCCATGACGGAAGGAACTGACGATCTCGTACCGAGGCGCGACGAGTATTTCGACCTTGGGAGCCTCTTTAGAAACTCTGCCACCATCACATTTGTCGTAGAAATAGTTGCCATCATAGTGATGGTAGGATCGCTCACTGCATACGCAATAGGAGATCTCTTCTTCACACTCGATGATGCGTTGAAGCCGCTTCTCCTCCTAGTGATCATCATTATCTTCATCGTCCTATTCCTTGCCGCAATCAGCGCATTCGTGAGGTTCTCTAGGAAGATTGGCAACGCCGTGGTAGGTCCAGGAATCGAACAGGTCAGGTTTGATACGCCGAAGGTAAAGACAGTAGTGATGCTCTACGGAATATTGGTTGTCGTGATGGCGGTAACTGGTTTTTACATGTGGTATCTCGTGGACCTGTACTATGTAGGCCCATGGGTAACAGCTGCAGGGTCATTCTCGCTAGCAATATTCAGCTTCGCACTTGGAGCATTCATGATTGCACTCCTAGTCCAGATTATTATAGCTGGCGTGGGTAGAAGTGCCACAAAGGTCATCATTGAGGTACTTGATGCAGACGATGATGATGAGTTTCTCAGATAGAAGAAAGATTGTGCTGACTGTGAAACTCCTCACAAACGGAATTTGGGCCAGGTGACTCTTGCGCTGTAACATGCATTTATATTGGACAACCAATACTTATTCTATTGGTCATCCAATATATTAACTGGAGGTTCTATATGAAGGCTCAAACAAGAGTTGAAGCCGCTGATTTATTCTTCAGGGTCATCGAGGAAAGGCGGAGCATTAGGAAATACAGGGAATTCGAGATTCCGGATGATGACATAGCAAGAATGTTCAGAGCGGCACAGTTAGCTCCATCTACAAACAATAGCCAACCTTGGCGCTTCATAGTAGTTCGGACACCCGTGATGAAAGAAATACTGGCTGAGGCAGCAGGAGGACAAAAGTTCATTGCAAAAGCAAATGCAGTGGTGGTTGTACTTGCAATGCAGGAAGCCTCGTGTTGTCCCAATAATCCTGCAAAATGGCATGCAATGGACACCATGATTGCCGCTGAGCATCTAATACTTGCAGCAACAGCACTTGGGTATGGTAGTTGTTGGATTGCAATGTTCCAGTCTGCGCCCAACGAGGTGACAAGGATTGTAAAAGATGCATTGGCGATTCCAGCTGATGGGGACATCATTGCGCTGGTGACGCTGGGTCTTGCGGATGAAGATCCAAGGCAACGACCTAGGATAGATGTTGGAGAGATTGTATATTCAGAGAAGTATGGCACTCCTTTCCTAGATCAGGGCAGACTGAGTTGATGTGCTAATGGCATCATCGATTGAGAAACTGGGGAAGCAAGAAATCAGGGGTAATATTCTCAATCCTTTGCCCGTGGCGTTAGTTGGAGCACTGGTGAATGGAAAACCAAACTATCTTGTTATCGGCTATATAGCCCCCTTCAATTTTGGAAAACACATCTTCTTCAGCTTGTTCAAAAAACGACACACAAGGATTGGAATACATGAACAGGGAACATTCAGCGTGAATATACCTTCAGTAGACCTAATGCCTGAAACCAAAATATGTGGTAGCAAATCTGGACGAGATTTTGACAAGTCATCGTTGTTCGAAACATTCTACGGAAAGATCTCAACAGCCCCTATGATTCGGGAGTGTCCAATAAACATGGAATGCAGACTCACAGAAGTCTTGGACTACGACCCAAATGAAGGGATTATTGGTGAAGTCATCGGCTCATATGTCACTCCCCATTGTCTGAACGATGGCAAACTGAATCTGAGAAAAGCAAATACTTTTGTTTGGGCTACCGGTGGCGATTTCAACTACTACAGTCTAGGCGAGAAAGTCACTTGAAAAAGTGGCTAGCTATTCATCTTCCTTTCCGGGGAGATCAAACTCCTCGTAGATTTCTTCAAGCGGCGGCATGTAAGTGCGTCTGGTCTGATTCTGAGTTTCTAAGCGGTCATAGTACTCCACAGTCTTATAGACGCTTAAGACACCCAGCACAAATCCTACTAGAGAACCCAGGACTCCTCCAGACACGGCACCCTGAGGCCCCCACCAGGCCGTGCCTAGGAAAGATCCAACATATGTCATGATGATCACAGAACAAGGCAACTCAGAGCCTACTGCCAACCAGCGACCCATTCCTGCCATGCCAGTTTTCCTTTGATCATCCGAATTGCTCATAATCTTTCAAACCAAATCAGTCGGATATCAGTTTTGGTGACGCGGTGAAGCTCAATGTGCAGCAGGGTCAACGCTTTTCTGTAGCAAAGGCACCAAGATGAACGAGGACACTAGGATGAAGGTGGACTTATCATACGGTGAATCCAAGATTGAGTTTGACATACCGGATGAGAATCTTGCAGGGATGATTATTCCAAGGCAAGTGGCTGCTTCATCTGATTTTGAGGCAGAGCTTGCCCGTGTGCTAGCAAATCCTCACGGGCCTCACCTTGAAGAACTTGTGCGGAGTAGGAATGTCTGCGTTCTTGTCGAAGACCATACCAGAGAATCTCCACATCGGGAACTTGTGAGTGCAGTCGTCCCACTACTCACGGATGCAAACAATGTACAATTCATCATTACCACAGGGTCACATGAAGTGAATCATCCTGCCAACCTCGAGATAGTAGACATGATTCAACGAGTGGCTCGTGATGGAGGCTTGAGCAAATTTGATGTTCACATACATGACTGTCAAAGCGAAGATGTTGTTGATCTTGGCGTCACGAGTAGAGGGACGCCTATTGTCGTAAACGCTCTCGCAACGAAACATGATATCTATGTGTCCCTAACAGATATGAAAGCACACTATTTTGCTGGTTACTCAAATGGATTGAAGAATTTCCTTCCAGGCGTGTGTGCGTTCAAGACTATTGAAGCTAATCACTCGATGGCATTGGACCCAAATTCAACCTTTGGCAGACATCCATATCATCCTGATCCGGCCAAGCGCACCAATCCCTTGGCTGATGATATGAAAGAAGCCATGGAGATTGTGACTAAGAATGCAAAGGTGTTCACACTATCTGTCATCACAAGTGGGAAGAGTCTAGTTTGGGCAGATGCAGGACGACTAGAGCCAGTAATAGCTAGAGGAATTGAGGTACTAGATGAAACTGCTAGCTTCACGGTAGATCCTGTGTCCAGGATTATCGTGTCCCCGGGAGGCTATCCACAGGACAAGAGCCTATACCATGCTCAAAGAGGTTTGGAGCTAACGAAAAACGCAGTAGCTGATGGTGGAGAAGTCTTGTTCGTAGCTGAATGCCGTGATGGTGTTGCACCTCCAAAGGCCACTGAGAATTTCTATAATAAACTCGCAGCTCCACTTAATGATGTCATCGCATCCATCAGTGGACAATATCATCTCTATGAGCACAAGGCCTACAAATTTGCGGAATTGCTGAATCGTGTTTCAGGCGTAAAGATGTATACTACTCTCGATGAGGATACCGTTCAGTCTGCGCATCTAGAGAAGGTGGATGATATTCAATCTGTGATTGATGCATGGATTTCAGAGGATCCAAAAACTAAGATTCTCGTGCTCGATAAGGGCAATAAGCTGGCAGTCTATTCCTCCTAGTCTGATGTCCATGTAATCCCAGATAGGCAATTGTAGAGGGTCTTGTACCTCTCGAATCCATCATCGTAAACAGACCTATTCTCGTCAGTAGGAGTCAGAGGTGAGATGGGACAGACCATTTCTTCTGCAGCTTCAACTACTGATTTGAATATCCCAACTCCTTTCGCTGCCAATATTGCAGCACCTAATGCGGTGGACTCCTCCATTTTCGTTCGAATTACAGGAATGTTGAGGACATCAGCCTGTATCTGCATCCAAGTCTCACTCCTAGCTGCGCCTCCTGTGACACGAACTTCATTGACAGAGAGCCCCAATTCCCACATCACTTCTAGATTGGTTCGTATCTCGTAGCAGACTCCTTCAAGGATTGCACGCATTAGATGATGTCGTGTGTGTCCGAGAGCGAGTCCTGCAAAGACCCCTCTTGCATGCGGATTCCAATATGGTGCTCCTGCGCCCACGAAGTGAGGAATGTGAAGGACACCTTCAGAGCCAGCAGGAATCTGCCCTGCACCCTCAGTTATTACTTCATAAGGATCCATTCCCTGTTCCTCGGCGGCTGCAATCTCCACACTTCCAAGCTGGTCACGAAACCAGCGTAGTGCTGAGCCTGTGGTGAACATTGATGCCTCTACAACAAATGCATCAGGCACCACGTGTCTACTGCAGAGAACTCTGCGCTGGGAATCAAGTTTCAGAGTGTCAGAGAATGCAAGCATGAACGTGCCAGTGCCTGTAGTCGATTTGAATGAGCCTGGACGTACCACTCCCACACCCAGAGCAGCACATTGCTGGTCTCCCCCACCAGCTACAACTGGAGTGCCCGGGATAAGTCCAGACTCTTTCGAAGCTTGCTCACTAATTTCTCCAACCTTGATTCCAGAACCAATGGGATCAGGGAGTTTATCCTTTGGTATGCCTAGACAATCAAGCATTGTTCCAGACCAAGTACCCTTGGAAACATCAAAGAGCAGGGTCCTGCTTGCATTAGAGTGATCAGTGATTGTCAAGCCAGTGAGTTTGTAGACAAGGTAGTCATGCACCAACAAGAACTTGTGAGTCTTTTCAAAGACCTCAGGCTGGTTCCTCTTGACCCAAAGTATCTTAGGTGCTGTGAAATAAGGATCCACGGTGAGCCCTGTTATGGAATAGATCTCATCCTCTGAGATCTGGCTCTTTATCCATTCGCACTCTGGAACTGTGCGACGGTCTTGCCAAACAATTGCCTTTCTCAACGCGGCACCATTCTTAGCAATTGGAACCACGGTTTCACGCTGATTAGTCACACTAACACCGACAACTTGTTCAGCCTTTGCTAGGTCCGATTTGAAGCAAGCAGATATCGTATTGCATGTGGATGTCCACCAATCGGATGCCTCTTGCTCAACCCAAGAGGGCTTCGGAAAGTGATTCTCAAACTCCTCATACGCCCTAGCGACCACCTCACCTGTGGGCTTAAAGAACATAGAGCGGACGCCAGTGGTCCCGGCATCAATAGCAAGAATAAGTTCTGTCATTGAAGACCCCCTTGGATTCGGGGGAGAATCCATGATAAGAAAGCTTCGTGATATTACTGATAGCTCCTTTCAGATTCTATGACCTCACGAATGTCGCGGCGCGGGCCCACCAGACTAATTTTCAACTTTCTGCTCCGTTGAATTCTATGTTCGCGCTTCATTGCTTCTCCTCGCGTTTCGAACTCTTCCAAATATACCAAGAATTCTGGCTTGTGAGCCCGTAAATATCTGGCACCCTTAGAGTTTCCGGACAAGTGCTCAGTGAAACGACGATGCAGGTTGTTGGTCTGCCCAGTGTAAAATGTGCCGTCCGCGGTCTCCAAGATATAGACGAAGAATGGGCCAGTCATATCATCCTCAGGTTCAGACATGTTGATATAGGAGCTTGCAATACTAACACATCAACACATCGGTTTAGTGTTAGGGAAAAGGGCTATAGCGAGTGAGCACCTCTTTGCGAAGCGAGAACTATGGTTGAAATGGCTCTTGTGACCGGTTGTGCTGGATTTGTCGGCAGCAATCTCGTAGATCACTTGTTGGATATAGGTTACTCAGTCATAGGCATTGACAATTTCAGCACCGGATTGGAAACGAATATTGAATCAGCCCTGATGAATCCTCGATTCAAGCTAATTACAGCCAGTATTATGGATGATGATGTAGCCTCACAACTTGATTTCGAAATAGATGTCATCTACCACCTGGCAGCAATATCATCAGTCAAGCAATCTGTGGAAGAACCACTCCTTGTGCATAATATCAATGCAACTGGCACTTTGAAGATGCTTGATTTGGCGAGATTGAATCGAGCCAGAAGAATAGTCTTCAGCTCAAGTGCCGCAGTTTATGGAATGCCTGGAAAGATGCCGGTTAGTGAGAAATCACCCGTCGAGCCTCTGAGCCCTTATGGAGCATCAAAGCTTGCTGCAGAGATGTATCTCAGGGCGTTTCACAGCACCTATGGAATTGAAACTGTGATATTGAGATGTTTCAACATCTATGGGCCCAGGCAGGCTTTCTCACCATACAGTGGGGTTGTTTCAATCTTCATCAATAATGCTATCCAAAACATGCCGATTATCGTGGATGGGGATGGACTTCAAACCCGAAGTCTGATTCATATTGACGATGTTGTAGAAATCACACGGCTCGCAGGAGAGTCATATCGAGCTGTGGGCCAAACACTGAATGTGGCAGGCGGTGACATAATCTCCATACTCGATCTGGCGAACCGCATTTTAGCACTCGTGCCTGAATCTGAATCAAGTATTGTTCATGGACCCGCAAGACAGGGTGATATCAAGGAGAGTATTGGCTCAGGAGAGAGAGCCAAGGAAATCCTGGATTTCACTCCATCAGTCACCCTAGATGATGGACTCGAACGCACTGTGGATTGGTATCGAAACTATCTCAGCACTTAGAGACCCCTGTTCATGTCACCGTCAGAATCAGGTTGATTGTGTCTACAATTCCCTCTTCAGTCCTCAGGATTAGCTGTACCAGGTACTGAGCCACGACAAGTCCTGGGGGCAAGTATGCAGTGACCAGTGGCGTTGTCCCATAGAGGTCGCCCTGACCAACATTGCCAATATTGAGTGTGAATGTCGTGTTTGCGGGATACTCAGTGGGAACCACATCCATTCCATGCCAGTTCACTGAGAAATTGCCAGCGGTTATCACAATGTCTAGAGTCAAGTCATGACTCATATTGTCATTGTTCCTTAGCAATGTCACAAGGCTAGCAGCATCGCCCGAGCTGACTGTGATCGGGCTGAACAGAGCGCTGTCGAAGCCCACTTCTCCAGTTCCGACTGTTGTTTGATTAAGTAAGCCAAACATTTCGTAGTACGCTTCAACCACATTGTTTCCGAGAGTCACTCGTTCGCCAGTCTGTGCATCAACGAGTCCTACTCCACCAAGCTTCTCAATGACTCTATTGGCTGATGTTTCCACCTCTAGGAACACAGGAACCACGAAGAACAGATCGCCTCCGAGGTGGTACAGCAGTCTGTTTCCATACCTGTGTTCACCCCAGAGCTGCAGCTGAGTCCGTACTGCATCATTAGTTTCGAACGCCTGTACAGCAGCTGTTGGTCCCAGAAGAGTCGAGAATCCAAGCTCTCCCGCCTTGTAGAAACGCAATACTCCGAAGTCCTTATCGCCACAACCCATGACATATAGCCCTGCAAGGTTTCGTCCAGCTGAGTCCAAGAACTCGCTGTTATGCATTGCAACAAAGCGTTCTTCACCTAGGATTCGCATGATGATGTACCTAGTGTCAGAACCCTCTGGAGCCTGGTGGAAGTCATTTCCACCGCGCCAGACGATACCATCATTGACGTGATAGATGTAGGCAATCTCTAGCTGACGTTCATAGAGGTCTTCAGGCCATTTCATTTGTGACTGAAGCCACTCGGGAGCAGGCGCCCAATCATAGTAGTCATCATATGTACTGTCTAGGAAGAAACCCCCCTCTGCTGTGGGAGACTTATAGAACTCAAGCTCTCCAGTCTGGATGTCTACCAACACAACACCCATGAAGCGAACGTAGTTCTCGTGTGCATATCCTGTCGCCAATGGATAGTCAATGAAGACTGACACAGCATAGTACAGAGTTCCGTCTGGGGCAGCTACAATGTATGGATCGGTATCAACTGTGAGTCCTTGAAGCATTATTGACCGAACTCTCGAAACCACGTCCCGTTGCACCAACATGTCCATGTCGCGACCAATGAAAGACCAGGCTTCTGGACCCATGGTTAGTATGTAGAAGAACGACTCGAAACCGCTGAGGGTGTAGTCAGGCTGCCCCGGAAAAGTTGTATTGCCAATCTCATCAAACCCTGGTACATTTACGAAGACCACATCGGAGAATCCAACACCCTCACCATAGTATGTATCGACGGCGGCAGTCCTATTCATCAGAGCAACGAAACTATCCTCTTCGATTATATCGCCACTATAGGCATCAAGGACAACCATTCCTTCAGTGTGTGTGTAGATGAGATGCTGTGTGATGAAGTTGTCAGATATAGTGGCATAGTCGAAGGTCAATGGAGCAATCCAGTATTCATGACCCTTTAGGTACACGATGTCAGAGTCTGCCAACTGCATCCAGTTAGTACCGATTTGGTTCTTCATCCGCAGGAAGCTCGCAGTTTGATCCCATTGACG
>JBHLRP010000078.1:0-11188 GCA_048882485.1 Candidatus Thorarchaeota archaeon | reverse complement strand
TAACACCATTCCGGGGCTTCTGCTCCGGAATTCACCTTCTTTTCATAACCCATATCGCAAGAACTAACTGCATTAACAGACAAGCTACACCATGCAAGGAGCATATCTCACAATTACAATAAGCATCCAGTTCTTTGTCCTCGTCGGCTATTTGTTCTACTTCGTATTTCGAAAATGGTCATCCGGTGAAGATCAGATAGCACTCATGTCTTGGACTACAGTACTTGTTGGTTCACTCACATTGTGGCTTTCTATTTCGGTCTTGTTAGTTGCTGCATCGATGTCACTTGCAGACATTGCCCTCGCAGGCGGCATAATTGCCGCAGATTTCCTCGGTCTCTATCTGCTTGTGGATGACACTCTGAGAAGAAGACAGCCACCATGACGCTGGACTTTGGTGGGCATTAAATATCCAAAGCCTGCGCCGAATATTGGTGGAAATTATTGCTTAGGAACAGGGCGCGTCAGGCAGAAACAGAACCACAGAAGCAAGTTGTCTTCACTCCTTCAGAACTTGTTTTGAATTCGATAAATGAGATGGCGGCCATGCTGGACCAAGACCCCTATCCAGATGACAGGCTTGGTCTTATGAGACATCAACAGATCCTTGTGAATTCTCTTGAAACCCTCTGGAGGGATGTTCAAGCTGGTCGAGTTAGTGTGGATTCAATTGCTCTTTTGAGGGCCCTCAGAGATATCGCCCGCTTTGACCTGAGTGACCAGCTACAGGCGGAAGTACTGCAGCGCAGAAAGATAACGAAAGAGCTTAGAGTTTTTGAGAACACAATTAAGCATCTCATTTGTCCCACTAGGATCAGATAGGAACAAGGGAAGACTGATTACCCTGCCAGCTGAGATTGAATCCGATTGAAATGATGGTAAGGCTTCTTGGAACTGGTACCTCCCTTCCAGATCCTGAAAGGGTACAATCAGGAGTACTAGTTGAGGCAGATGGGACAGCTTTGCTTCTCGACATTGGGTCTGGAGTTTTGCATCGTCTGACACAAACAGATGTTGACCTCACCTCGATCAATCATGTCTTCATTAGTCACTTTCACATTGACCACTGCTCAGATTTTCTCTCATTCTGCCAGACTCTATGGCTTCTTGGTTACGATAAGACTTTGGAGCTCTATGCACCTCAGCGACTATGGGAGTGGTCCAGAGGGGTATATGATATTGCTTTCCCATACCTGAGAGAGAAGCTTTTGGTTGAGAAGAGAACCCTCAATGAGAACGATGTCGTACATCTTGGCCCCGTGGTTGTATCTGTGTCACCAACGACTCATAGTACACTCGAAAGCCGAGCATTCAGAGTAGAGCATAAGGGAAAGGCGGTTGTCTATTCCTCAGATACCGCGCCATGCCCAGAAGTTTTGGATTTGGCTACTGGAGCCGATGTTCTAATCCATGAATGCAATTGGCTTGATGGAGACCACCCAGGAGGGGTTCATACTAGTCCCAGTGAGCTTGCCGAAATTGTTGAGCTTGCAGAACCCAGAAAGATAGTGATAACTCACGTTTCTCCTGAGGTAGTAGCCAAAGAAAAGGAGGTATTGGCAACAGTTGGTCGGAGGACAAATGCGGAGGTTATGCTTGCCAGAGACCTGATGACTATAGCGCTTTGAAGCTCATTTATCAGGCATATTCATGGTTTTGATATTAGTTAAGCGAAAAGTGCTCTCCGGGACTCACCATGTGAACGTTTAAAACCTATGAAGACCCTAGACCAAACAGAACTCGACTATAGGAGAGATTCTGATTTGGCAGACGCTATAGAGTGGACAAATGCCAGCCCAGACCACATCGTCTGGCGTTACCCTGATAATAGAGTTAAGTGGGGCTCACAGCTTATCGTAATGGAGAACCAGGCCGCCATCTTCTATCGTGATGGCAAGGCTCTGGACACCTTCATAGCTGGGCGCCACAAGCTGACTACAAGCAGCATGCCTGGTTTAGTTGGATGGTTACAGAAGAAGGTCAAAGGTGATGTCTTTGAAGCCACCTGTGTCTTCATCTCACGCTCGCAATTCCAAGGCAAGTTCGGTGGTAGGGGACAAACTAGTGATTTGGCCCCCCTGATGTTTCATGGCGTATTTTTCTTCCGAGTGAAGGAGCCTAACATCTTCGTTCAAGATGTTGTTGGCAACCAGAATGCGTTCAGCACCAAGAAGATCAATGACTACCTGCGGTCGTTCATGAACGAGCGAGTCATCGACGAGTTTGCACATTACGATTTGCAAGCCGTCTTCACTCAGCTTGATGAGACCTCATTGAAAGTCAAGACCAAGGTCAGGATGGCCTTTGAGAGGCTAGGCCTTGAGTTGGTAGATTTGAAGTTCGAGGGCATAGATACCACTGAGAAATACCGTGAGAGACTATTCTGGCTGAGGACTGGTGGTGCAACTGGTACACAAGTAATGGGTGCAGAAACCCAGCGAGGTGTTGCCGAGTCGCTAGGGAAGAGTCCTGGTGCTGCATTTGGAGCCGCATTCGGAATGATGGGCGGCGGACAACAGCAGCCTTCTGGCGGTGGAGGAGCTCCTGCAGGAGCGAAATTCTGTCCCAACTGCGGCAATCAGCTTAATGGAGCCAAGTTCTGTCCGAACTGTGGTACCAAGATAGGGTAGAATAGAAGTGGAGTGGGTGCAATCCCACTCACTATCCCTTTTTTTGAGCTCAATGAGAGCAGGCACTAACTCAGCGTGCAAGAGTAAATGATTGTTATTTCGAAATCTCCTGAATTCACGAAGTTTATGTGTATGCAGAGCATGAGAATTCTGGTATTCGTATTGGCTTTGGAGGAAGACGCATTTGAAGCGGCTGCTCATAGTATTGGCTATTGGAATTGCTCTCTTCTTGTCAGGGAATACAAGTAATGGAGTGCAAATTGCTCCAAAATTCCCTGATGTGTCTTCATTTACTCTGGCCCAAGAACCGATTGGAATAAACTTCACTTCGCCAGTGTCAAGCGAACATCTCTCAGGGAACATCACAATCAAGGTGAATGCGACCGTGATCGCTGGTGCAAGTGTGATGCTGAGGTGGTATAGCGATTCCTGGATTAACATCACGGATTTGTACAACTCAACCTCTCGATTATACGAGTATCCAATGGATGTATCTTGTTTACCAAGTGGAAACACAACTTTCGAAGTCAAACAAGTGACCTCGCATGGAACGGCCCAAGCGTTTGTTGAAGCCTATATCGACTGGGATCGACCTCCAATCCTCATTGTTGATGACTACGGCAACGAAACTGTCACCAGCTACTACACAGATGCGCTTGAGGACCTTGGCTTCTCTAATGGTTCAGATTACAATTTGTGGCGAACTCAGATTTCTGGGTCGCCCGATGACACTGTTTTGCTTGGCTATCAATTTGTGATTTGGTTCACTAGTGATCATGGAAACCCACTCTCCTTAGACGAGCGCAATGACATTGAAACATATCTCTTGGACGCTACTGATAGAAAGATGCTGCTGACAGGTACTGAAATAGCTTGGAGCGCCTACAATTTCGGGTCTTTCGAAACCTGGCTCAGCAGCAATTTCGGAGTCAATGGCTACATTGGAGATGGTAGCAATTCGGAAACACTTGTGGGAAGTGTTGGAGGCCCATATGCTGGTGTCAGCTATACCTACGGCGGTGGAGATGGCTCTAGGGCCGGAGGCGGGGCTGATTGGGTCAGAACTATGGAATTCAGCCAAGGAGTGATCGCGTATCAGAGCAGCGGATATGATGAGTATGCGGCGACACTTTCCCCATCAGGAAACGGCCTTTTCTTTGGATTTGCACTAGATGCCATTTCGAACTCATCTGGTCGTGTCGACTTATTGAATCGAACGCTATCTAATTTTGGCCTCTATCATCCACCCCAAGTGAATGTGATTGCACCTAGCAATGGAAGTCTCGTGAACTCACCACTAGACCTAGAATGGAGTTCTATCTCCACGATACCTGTGGCTTTCTATGAACCATCCTACATTATCTTTGTTGATGGACAGCTCAATGCTTCTGGCATATCTTCAGAAACATACTCAATTGCGTTAGAACATGGAAATCATACCATCCGAATTATCTGTGAGGATAACTATGGGCAACGGGGGTATGCAAACGTCTCAATTGAATGTGATTTGATTCCACCTCTAATCGAAGTAGTAAGCCATGAAATAGGATCAGTGCTTAAGGGCAACACACTCCTTGATTTTGACATCATTGATGACCATCTTCAGAGTGTAATGGGGAGATGGGACTCTTACCCATTGGAAGTATTCCCGGCTCCCTATCATGCATTGTTGCCTGCCGGTGATGGAAGTCATACTTTCACTGTCATCGCGTTTGATAGAGCCGGAAATATGAACAGTAGGGTATTTGCGTTCACCTGTGACGATACACGTCCATCTATTGCGCTAGCAGATTTAGCAAATGGTTCAGTTCTGATGAGCGACACCACGATCAAATTAGATATCGATGACATGCATTTTGAATCAGCTGAATATCATTGGGATCTGAATAGTTACACCGAACTCATTCTTCCATTCGAAGCCACATTACCAGCCGACGAAGGCGTCCACGATTTGTATATCAATGTGACTGACATTGTAGGAAATTACAGAATTGCCCATTATCAATTCACTACAGATGATACGGCTCCGACGATTTCGCTGCTGGGCTTGGAAAATGGCACATTTCTTAAATCAGCTTCATCAATGAATCTGATAATCACAGACCTTCATCCCAAGAATGTAAGTTATCAATGGGACTCATCAGCTCCAGTCAGCTATGATAGTATTAGTGTAGTCCTCTATACTCCGCCATCGGAGAATGAACACTGGCTTTTTGTGAATGCAACTGATGAAGCAGGGAACAGAGCCTCGACTTCATTCATGTTCATCGTCGATAATACAGCCCCTGAGATCACACTCATTTCCCCCCTCGAGGGGAGCAGCATATCTGCTGGCACAGAAGTCACAGTCGGCGTTTCTGACTTGAATTTAGAGTCTGTACATTATAAATGGGACTCAGGATCTTGGAATGAATGGAGTTCCCCATTTGTGACATTTTCACCTGCGGAATCGGGTTATCATGCACTCTTCGTAAATGCAACGGATCTTGCAGGAAACAGAGTTCAGGCTGTGTTCGTCTTCAATAATGAAGACATATCAACCACCACAACTCCATCTCCTACAAGTCCAACTGAACCACAATTGGATTTGTCTGCGAGCCTTGGGATTATGGGGATTGGCGTATATCTTGGAATAATCATTGGTATATTCGTCTGGCCACGATTGAGGGGCAAAAGACCTTCAGCAGGCTAGGATTCCAACTAGATACAAATCCAGAACCAAAATGGTTACTCTGGCGATTGTAGAACCCTCACATCAGATGGAAGAAGCATTGGCCCACGATTATTAACATTTGACCTGTGAACATGCCAATACATTCTCCACTGGCATTATATGGCACCAATGACAGACCATCTTAGACCTCAATTTCGAAGATAGTGATGATGTAATGCTAAGACAAGGAGAACAAGCCACAAGGGTTAGAAGAACAGGTACATATTATACGCCGCCAGATCTAGCCTTTGATATAGCGAGTCAAACTCTTGGGGCTTTTCTCAACAGTCACATTGGCAAGCCTCTTGAAGTTAATCCCTTTCTAGGCGATTTAAGTCGCAATTCCAAGAAGGAAATGTTGGACCGCCTTCAAGATATTGCAATTCTGGACCCTGCAGTTGGCGAAGGAGTATTCCTCAAAGGTGCAGCCGAATGGCTACTGAGAGCACGAAGGTTTCTTGGCGATGACCGACCTGCACATAGAATGAAGTCAGATATCGTGAAACACAATCTATTTGGCGTCGATATCCGCCAGGATGCAGTTTCCATCTGCTCTGAAACATTGGCATCATGGACTGGGGTGAAGAATACTGAACGACTCACGAATGAGATTCGTTGCAGGAATTTCAAGCATGGCAATAGTCTAATTGGCTGGGCGCAGGTTCCAGAGAAATGTGTTCGAGCAGATTTGAAGTGCTTTAACGAGGTCATGCTTGATAGATTGAACACCTTGTCTGAAAGGAGTTTGATGCAACTTTTGCCATTTCATTGGCCAGTTGAGTTTGAAGAAATGATGGGCAAGGGGTTGGGATTTGATATCGTGCTAGGCAACCCACCTTATGGCAATATTCTATCGAAAGACGAAAGGCGCATTATTAGCAAAATATGGAATATCGATGTCAGCAGAAGTCGAAATGGGACATGGAATGCAGCCGCTCTTTTCATCGCGAGAGCCCATGACTTGCTTCAGCCCAGAGGTCACCTAGGCTTTCTAATACCGAACAGTGTTCTTAGGACTCGGCAATTCAGACGGGTTAGAAGATTTCTCCTTGATGATATGCCGCTCTGGATGATCATCGACGAAGGGAGTCCATTTGAAGGTGTCACGCTGGAAATGGTGAGCATCTTCTGCAAAGCAGAGAAGGGGGTTAGCGGCAGGAAAATAAAGGTCGAGTCAAGAAGGCCTGGCATTGATTGGCAGGGAAGTGTACCACTTGGAATTCTGAAATCTAGCAAGGTCTTTCCAATCTATTATGATGCACTGTTGGAGGGAATACTTGATAGAGCATCCAAAGGATGGGCGAAAGCCCGAAGAGGACGGGATTTATCGAAATCACATGTTAGCAAGAAGAGGACAAAGAAGTTTCAAGTCCCTTATGCTACTAGTGGACGAAGCGTAAGGAGATTTCACCTCGATTCTCAATATCTACTCTACGCGGATGATACATACAAGGAAGATAGGAGACTAAGAGAATCTCACAGAAGCAATCTGCTCGTTGCAACAAAGAACTACCCATACCCAAGATGCGCAATAAAACAGGCCGGAATAATTCATGGTGGAGGTGTAGTGGAGATTATTCCACTTCGGGATGGCATTCTGCTTGAAGCCTTGGGTCTTATTCTCAACTCGAGCATGGTGAGATATCTCTGTATCAAGTATCTGACTAATTACTCGATGCTTACAACGTGCCTCAATACAGGAATTATGGAAGAGATACCAATTATTGTGCCAAAGGACCAGACACTCTTCAAGCAGCTTTTCGATTCATTACAGGATTTGCATAAGGATAGGAAATCGCAGACAAAGCCCCAGCATGAAATTGCTCTATTGGAAAAAGTCGCCAATGCCCTTGTCTATGAGATGTACCTGACTGACTCAACCAATCTCATAGACACGATAGTAAGGGCGATATCCGAGCTTTCGAAGCCAATCGCTTCATCTAAAATGGTGAACGCGCTATCAAGTCTAGAAGTGGTAGAGTCTCTTGGAATAGTAAATGAGAATGAAATGGTCAGGCTAGTTGAAAAAGGACCAAGAATGCAGTCATGAAGACTCGCCCTGATGCCGATGCTTAAATAGATGCCAAGGCTGCCATTGCTTCGATGACCGACCAAGAGAATTCCGATGATGATGTAGGTTCAAACGAGCTTGCTTCTGAGATAATTGATGCTGTCGAGGAGGATATGGACGAAGAGGATGCCTTGGCAAAAAGAGAGAGGAAAATCGAAGATAAGATAGAAGAAGAGCGAAGAAAGAAAGCGAAGGAACTCAAGAAGCAGCTTCGGAGGAAAGAACTCGGCCTTCTTCAATACAAATGGCCAGCGCTTGTGTTGGGCCTCACAGGCATTCTGTCCATTTGGACGGAGTTTCTAGTTGTCATGTATCATGATCCAGGCATTGGATTCGACACATTTTGGGAGGTATTTCTATTCGGATCAGGATCACTTCAGGCTTACAATATCTTCTTCATCTTCCCACTCATTTCAGGAGCAATTCTGTTTGCTCTGGGATACTTCGCATATGCAAATCCAAAAGCGACATACCTGTCGGTGTTCCCTGCAATGATGATGGCAATGTCTGGAATGAATGTCTACTTCTGGATATCCGTTGCTCTTCAGGCGTTTCCATCAGCGTCTGTTAGTGCAACAGCTACACCTATGACTATGCTCCTCATTGGAGTGTTATCGCTTCTTTCGATTCTACTTAGAGAAAGAATATAGCTGGAGTGTCAATGTGCTACTTGGAGAGGAACTCGTCGAGTCGGCCTTCCTCTTCCAATTGGCGCAACCAGTCAATTCTCGGAGATTCCATGGGGTGTTTCAGCATCTTCTGGATTTTATCAACTGTTTCAGCTGGGGCTGTATCGGTTGTATCGATTTCGCTCACTAGGTCCTCTCCAAAAGACTCGAACGCATCCAGTTGGCATACGCCAATCACTTCCGCTTCAACATTTTCAATGATTTTTGGCTCAGACCACCCACGTGCCAAGAGACGATGTCTTAGAGTTTCGGGATGAGTTCTCAGTATAAAGACATGGTCGATTGAGGAATATGGCACCAAGTCGATGTAATGGCCGACAATGATAACCTGCCTCGTGATATCAGCCACCTCAACTTGGATAGCATTTACTAGACAGTCCTCATCAATAATGCCTGAATCTCTAGCTTTGTCTTGAGCAGAGATACACCCGGCTTTCTCCGCAAGCTCTCCAAGCTCAACAACATGTACACTGAGTCTAGTTCCCAGCATCTTGGCAACCTTTGTCTTCCCTGTGCCTGGCGTGCCGCCGACAAGAATAGCAGACATTTCAGGTTCACTCAATTCTCCTGAAGATGGATATGAGTTATGAACGAATTGGCGATGTCCAATTTAAGCCAATTTGCATCCCGAAGAACTGCGCTTATAAGCCGAGAGCGACTAGTAGAACTCAAGGAGCAAAGTCGCATTGGGATTGAATAGAGCCGCTGGTCCGGAGCAAAGGCGAAGAGGCATGTTCCTCATAGCAGCAGCAGTGCTGCTCATAGCTTCCAGCGTACTCTGGTGGGTAAATACTGTCGCGGCGATGCTTGTACTATTCTCAGCTATGTTTATAGCTGTATATACGCTATGTAGCATCCCATTGAATCAGCCACCACCTAGAGTAAGGCGGAGAAGATGGGATGGGATGTCTGTTGAGAGAATAGATCTACTTGAGCAGCGAATGAGGGAATCTCTCGAAGAGATTGTGATGATGGAGGAAGATGAGGAGCCAGAGGAAAGCTATGCTATCCCGGTAGATGAAGTAGATGGAGTGTCTACAGGACTTGAACATGATATTCCCGTTGAGGTAGTCGATGGGATAGGCAAGGCATATGGAATGAAACTTCGTGAGATTGGAATTACCAATCTGGAGGAACTTGCGCTCTCCAGTCCAGAACGAGTTCGGGAAGCGTGTGAAGTTACTCTAAGTGAAGCTGCGGGATGGGTGGCTGATGCCATTGCTATATTCATGGGAGCTGGCATGACAAGTGTGCTTGAGCTAGCGATGTCAGATGCTGAAGAGATCATCAAGAGAATTGAGATGGCATTAGAGAATGGAACCATCCGGGTGCCCGAGGGCCACGAGTTCACTATTTGGAACGCTCGCCATTGGATCACAGCAGCTAATGAACACATTATGCTGTCTCCTGAAGATATTCGGCGATGGAGCGAAGACAATCGGTAAAACAGTGGAGTCAGAGCTCAAATTTATCGCGGCATAAGCCATAAAAGAAGACTGAATTTCTGTGACCGAGTCAAGATAACCTGGGAGCCGGCAAACTGTGACAGTAACTTATGTCGTTCGCGAATTTATGAAGGAAGACATAGATGAAGTCATGAGAATAAACCAGACTTGCTTGCCTGAAAACTATCCTGGCTCTTTTTTCCTAGGTCTTCATACGCATGCCCCCAAGGCATTTCTTGTTGCCCTTGAAGATCAGAAAATCATTGGTTATATCATGTGCAGAATTGAGAGAGGTATTTCAAGCTTCAAGAGGGCATTTCCCGTGAAGAAGGGACACATTGTATCTGTTGCGGTGATGCATGACTACCGGCATAGAGGAATCGGGACAGATCTCATAAAGCTCGGGATGGATGGAATGGTCAGCTATGGTGCAACAGAGTTCTTCCTAGAAGTTAGAAAGAGCAATGTGGCAGCTGTGACAGTATACGAAAAATTGGGCTTCGAAGTTGGACGTGTCTTGAAGGGCTACTACCGTGACGGCGAAGACGCATATCTAATGGTTCGACAAAGGGAAGGCACGAATGAGGAAGCAGATTCCAATGAATACTAACGAGATTCATGTTCCTCTCGTTCCCGAATGCTCCGCTTGCATTGTTGACTCTCTTGGTCTATTGATTCCTTTGCTGTCGGAAGACAAAGATGAACAATATAATCTATACAACCACGCCTACCGCAGAATCGCAAAGGGCTACGAGCGAAGAGAACCTCCACTGGAGCTGGCGGTCGATCTCTATAGAGAACTCTATGAAAGATCAGGCAAAGAGGATCCATATGCTGAGATTAAGAAGAGGAGCATCGAGGCTGCAAAGAAGGCCCTTCCAGCTGTTGAAAAGTCCATATCAGAAAAAGAGGGATACGAGAAACTCAGGGCTGCCTTGGCGGGAGCTATTGCAGGAAATGTAATCGATTTCAACACAGCTGGTCATAGTCCTAATCTTGAAACGCTCAGTAGAATCTACGAGGAGATACTTGAAGAAGGATTTGCAGTCGACCATTCTGAGTATCTATGGCACTCTCTGACCTCTAGGAAAGGGGAGGTCCTCTTTCTGGGTGATAATGCAGGTGAAACTCTCTTTGATATTCCACTGCTTCGAATAATCAATGATTGTGGATGGCAGGTTAGCTATGCAGTAAAAGGGAAGCCACTCGCCAATGATGCAGTTAGATCAGATGTCGAGGGTACGGAAGTAGAGCTTCTATCGAAGATTATTGACACTGGCGCCTGGGCCTACGGTGTTCCCAAGAGGCTGGTAAGCAAGGAGTTTCTTGATGCGGTGCAGAATAGTGACATAGTCATTTCAAAAGGACAGGCCAATATTGAGTCATTCCCTGAAATTCAAAGGGAACTTGGAATAGAAACATACTATGTCACGAGGGGAAAGTGTGCTCACATCTCTAGAGCGACCTCTGCGAACAAGGGTGACAATGTGGTGCTTAGACGCCCAGCGCCTTAGAAATCACTGTCAATTAGACAAGGTTTTTATGACATACAAATCGCCTCAGGCTCTACCGACTGCCGCCGGAAGGTAATCTTTAAATGCGCAGCCCGAAGTCCATGTACAGTTTTATGATTCCAGTTC
>JBHLRP010000077.1:0-11204 GCA_048882485.1 Candidatus Thorarchaeota archaeon | reverse complement strand
CTTTGCCGGCCTCTGTCACCGAGATGTCACGCCTCGGCTGTGGTCGATCTTGTTCCTCAAGTAGGGTGATAGGTTTCTCAGGCGCTGTTGGCAGTCTGAGCTCCTGTGGTGGCCCACTGAACACGGAAAGGATCTGCGATGCTTCATCGACATCAATCGGAGCATCAAACTCCACTACCACACTCTCTAGATGACCGTCCATCACAGGGACTCTAGCACAGCTCGCATAGACCTTGAAGTCTGCAGGCTTCACTAAGCCATCTTGAAATGTGCCCAGAATCTTTTGTCCCTCGATTCGCATCTTATCCTCTTCGTTTGCAATAAATGGAATCACATTTCCTTGGATGTCAATCGATGCGACACCATTCCGTCCAGCACCCGATAGTGCCTGATAAGTCGAAACAGTCACTGTCTTGATTACAAACGGCATAAGTGGTTTCAGCCCAAATACAAGACCTGAAACTGAGCAGTTTGAGTTTGTGACTATGTAGCCACCATCGTATTCCTGAGAATCTATCAAACCCAAGTGCTCAGGATTCACCTCCGGAATGAGGATTGGCACGTGGGCACTCATCCTATGGGCGCCGGCATTTGAGAACACTGGTAGACCACGAGAAGCCAACTCCGCCTCAATGTCATACGCGCGCCCAGAGGGGAGCGCACTGAAGACGAGATCTACCCCGTTAGAAGCGATTGCTTCTGCGTCTGTCCTGTTGACTTGCAATTGTCGAGCTGCATCAGGAACTCTCTCAGAAACTATCCAATCAGTAATTTCACCATATTCCACCCCTTCAGAACGCTCTGACGCTGTGACTAGACTCAGTTCAAAGTAGGGGTGATCGTCTAGGGCTCTCACAAAGTGTTGCCCCACGATGCCAGTTGCTCCCATGACACAAGCTTTCAGCTTACTCATCTTTTCACCTTCTACCCCCTAGCGATGAGATTGAAGTCGACATTGGCTCGGACAATCTGAGGAATCTCTCCTGCTGCCCCGATTGTATCACCAATGATGACTATGGCTCCATCAATGTCTTCAATCATTGCAGTCCTCAATGCGTGTGACACTTGGTCCTTGTCCTCCTCTGTGATAGAATTACCAAGAGCTGTGGCCGCGGCGTCAGCAAGGGCCACATCTTTTGAGAAGACAATGGATGCATCCGTTCTTCCTAAGCTGAGGGAGTGACCAATAGATGCAGAGGACGTACAGACGCCCTGCAGTTCACCCAAAGTAGTGTATCGTATTCCTAGATTGTCAGCACCACTTTCTCCGGAGTAGATGCCAACTACAGCCGGCCGATCTAGGTACATGGCGATGTCGCCACCGTTGTCAAACAGAATGTGAGTTGCGCCCCTAGCTACCATAACTTCGACAGCATATTGTGCGATTGCACCAGCTACTGCTGCCATCGGTCCCACTCCAACTCGCGTACTAGCTGCAGCCATCCTCTTGACGATGTCAGGAGAATGTTCAGGAACCGATATTGGCTCCATGCTGAACTGGAAATGAGGATCGAATCTGATGTGCTGAAGGATGTCCTTCCTTGCTTGCTTTACAGCAGCCTCAGCTATTTCGAAGAACTCCTCGTCTGCTACCACATTGGCAATTGTTTCACCGATTCTCAGATAATGTCGTGACAAGCAACACCACCTCAGCTCTTAAGATAGATTGCTCTCTGTGGGCAGACATCACCACACAGCTCACACTCAGAACAGAGTTCTGGACTGAATGTGAATGTCAATTCATCGTCAAATGCGAAGACATCCTGTTCACAGAATGAAATACAGAGACCGCATTCTACACATCTATCCGTGTTCAGAGTGACAAACTGATCCTTCTCGGGTTGGAACTTCGCACGTGTTGCCGAAGTGGCGGCCGTCAACTCTCTCTGCACCATATGGCGATAGGTTTCAGAAGATGACAACAATCTGTCAGGACTTGCTAGGAAGAACTTACCCGACGCAATCCATTGCCTCAGTTCGTTCGCCACAGTTTTTGCTACTCTGAAGCTTGAAATGGGTGCAGTCCTAACTTCTCGTCCATCTATCTCTATTGAACCGGACTTCAGATCCGAGTAGGAAACCTTCCGCAGTTTGGGTCTGGCACGTGAGGGCACGCTATAATCAATGACTTTGGTCACAATCTCCTGATCAGAAACTCCTGTACTCTTGGCAACCTCTTCGTTGAGAACCGGAATAGGCACCCCAAGACCAACGTAAAGTGATACCCCATATCTTGTGAAGATACAACCCTTGATGAAGTCCGAGGACATCTCTCTCAAATCACCCTCGACCCTCAGAGTCCCTTGGCCGGTACTAGGACTGTGTTGCGTCCCGCTCCCGGTGACATAACCCTCAGCTCCTCCAAGGAATATTCGCGTTCCGACACCTATTGTGCGGAATTGTGGGTCATTTCGAATTGGAGAGATTTCTCCAGCCCCAGAGAAGGTTGCATTGCCAAAGTCAGGCAGCAGTTTCCCCATATATGAGTAAATCGTCTTCTGAGACGAATTTGTAGCCACAGCTCCAAAAGCTCCGACACGCGGGTTAGACATTATAGCTTGATTCATCTCATCCGCTCGAATCTCAACTGAGAGACTCTTTCTTGGATAGCAGTCAGTACCATATGACTCAGCGCGCAAATGGACAGACCTCCCGCGGACTAGGTCCTCAATCACATGGCCTCCACCATACTCCATTCCTAGTGACTCTGACAGTTGTGTGGCTCCGATGTATGCATCTACTGCTGAAACGCCTGCATATGCCTCGACATCATTCAACCATACGCGTGTCATTCTTATTGGAGGCTCAGCATGGCCGAAATTCATCCAGATCCCTGATGAACACATAGCACCAAATGTACCAGTGGTGACTACATCCACTTCATGTACTGCTTTGTCTGCTCCAATCTCTGCAACTATCTCGGTCATCTCAGAGCCAGTCACAACTCGAACAGATCCATCTCTAATTCTCTCGTTTATCTCTCGTATAGTCTTCTCTTGTTTCATTTTCTTAGCC
Organism: Candidatus Thorarchaeota archaeon; assembly: GCA_048882485.1. GTDB lineage: Archaea > Asgardarchaeota > Thorarchaeia > Thorarchaeales > Thorarchaeaceae > SMTZ1-83. Next base: position 8,189 of record JBHLRP010000077.1, on the reverse strand, counting down.
TCCAAGCCAATTTATCCCTGCCATGCAGCTAAATACTCAGAGAAGAATCTCAAAAAAGACGGGTGCCACACGAATAGTAGTTGCTTCGAGAGGTCTAAAATATGACAGACCTTGGCATGTCAACATAGCGGTCTCTATGGATGGACCACTCACGCGGAATTGCCGTTTCTCTTGATTTCTTTCTCTTACTACATGACTTCGTTTGGCAATTCAAGTGGCGTAAAATGTAATATATAGCGATTTCCCGATGTTTCCGAGTATGCTCAGGCGTACTCACTTGTGTACATCAACTAGATTGTTGCTGAGTTTCTTTTAAGCAGGTCAACCATTGCGATTGCCGCAAGTCCAACAGCAACAGGTACTGCTCGGGGTACAATGCAAGGGTCATGTCGGCCTCTTGCTTGAAGCTGGACCTCTTCCATTTTGGCGAGGTCTATTGTACGTTGGTCCTTTGCGATCGTTGATGTTGGTTTGAAACCGACTCTAAATAACACCGGAGCGCCATTAGTGATTCCTCCAAGAATTCCACCAGCATCATTCTTGCTCCATCCCACCTTCTCATCAACTATGAGGAGTGTATCATTGTTTTCAGAGCCGCGCATCGAAACCCCCTTGAAGCCAGAACCAAACTCGACCCCCTTTACTCCTGGAATGCTGAACATGGCGTGACTAAGAACACTCTCTACAGAGTCAAAGATTGGTTCCCCGACTCCTGCAGGAACTCCAATGATTCGGCATTCGATGACACCACCAATGGAGTCACCTTCAGACTTCACATCCTTTATCACAGCTTCCATCCTTTCTGCTGATTCTCTATTAGCACATCGAACAGGATTGGAATAGACATTTGACCGCAGCTCGTCATCGGAAACTTCTTGCCCAACACGTTCAGGTCCAATCTGTATCACATGAGCAAGGACCTCGATGCCTTTTTGGTTCAGGATTTGCTGAGCAATACTCCCAGCCATCACCATGGCGGCAGTGAGTCGTCCAGAGAAGATTCCTCCACCGCGATAGTCGTTGAAGCCCCTATACTTAACTCGAGCAGTGTAGTCTGCATGGCCTGGACGAGGCGTGTCTTTGATCTCCTCATATGATGATGAGTCGACATCTTTGTTGGAAATTGTCATCAATATGGGCGCACCTGTAGTCTTTCCTTTAAAGACGCCACTTCTGATCTCGAAGGTATCAGGTTCAGACCGTGGAGAAACCAAAGATCCTGTTCCTGGGCGGCGTCTGTTCAGCTCGAGCTGAATCCTAGACTGGTCAATTTCGAGTCCTGGTGGGCAACCCTCAATAACCGCTCCAATTCCTTCCCCATGACTCTCTCCAAATACTTGTATCTTGAAGTCCTTTCCAAATATGAACGTCATGTAATTCCTCCTGAAACTAATTCTATTTCAGCACCAATAGATTGCATGTCCTTTACGAAACCAGGATAGCTCTTTGTGACACACCTGATGTCCTCAATCACGGTTTCACCCTCTGCAACAAGTCCTGCTATCACGCCTGCCATGGCTATGCGATGGTCTTTATGGGAGTTAAGAACTGCGCCACTAAGAGCGGTAGGACCCCTAATAGTCAGACCATCTCTCGATTCTGTGATTTCTGCACCCATTTTCCGCAGTTCCTGAGATGCTGTTGAAAGCCTATCACTCTCTTTGAGCCTTAGCCGTCCTGCATTGTATATCTTCGTGATGCCATTAGCCTGAGTAGCCAATACGGTCATCACTGGCACTAGGTCAGGGATGTCTGATGCATCAATCTCAATGGCTTGCATCTCGTTGTGGCTGACTTTGAAATTATCCCTGCCAGAAATGATTTCTAAGCCCATTGATTTCAGAAGACTGACCGCAGCGGCATCGCCTTGTATTGAGTCCATTCGGAGTCCTTTCACCTTCACACTTCCCGTGAGAGCACCTGCTGCCATTAGAAATGCAGCTGACGAGAAGTCCCCCTCAATTGTGTAATCTTGTGACTGAAAATCTTGGTTTCCTGGTATACTGAATTTTCTCCAATCATTGGAAGGCTCTGCTTCAGCCCCGAATTGGCTCATGACATTTAGTGTCATCTCAACATATGGTCGAGACTCTAACTCCGTCGTGAGCTCAATCTTTGAGGCCTTATTGGCTTTTGAGCATGCAAAAAGAAGGCCTGTTACATACTGAGAACTCACATCACCACGGATTCTGACTATGCCCCCTCTGATACCCTGCCCGCGTATCTCCACGGGAGGTAAACCATTGCCGCCTAGGGATCTGGCATCTACATCCAGTTGACGCAGACCGTCAAGGAGGTCTCCGATGGGTCTTCTCCGTAATGATTCATTCCCTGTAAGCACACATTTTCCTGATGTGAGTGCAGATAATGCTGTAAATATTCTAAGTGTCGTGCCAGAACCATGACAGTTCATCTCAAAGGCAGGTGCCTTTAGCTCATCTGGACCCGTAATTTCAATATCATCTTCTTGACGAACCTCGGCGCCCATCATCTCGGATATTCTCAGTGTGGTCCTAGTATCATCGCTGAATAGCGCATTCCTAAGTTTCGTTGTCCCTTTAGAGAGCAGGCCGCAGATTATAGCTCTATGCGTGTAACTCTTGGAGGGTGGTGCATCCACAGTACCATCGATGGTGGATCTATATACTATGACCCTCAGAGTTCCAACCTCCGGACTATCTCAGATACAGCCTCACCAACATTCATTGAGTCAGTATGAATCTCGATATCCATTGCATCAGAATATGCAGCCTCTCTTTCTGTAAGAAGCGTAGTGACTCTCTGTTTGAGGTCTTCAGCTGTCACATTGAGGAGTGGGCGTAGCCTATTGGAAGATGTCCTTGAGATAATGGTTTCAACAGATGATCTAAGAAGCACAACTGCTGAGTTTTCCCTAACCAAAGTGGCGATTTCCGGGTTGAGAATTGCACCACCTCCCAGTGCCACAACGGAAGATCTGATTCCATACACTTCTTTTACGATCTGGGCTTCAATGTCACGAAAGAAGGCCTCTCCATCTTCGGAGAAGACACGAAAGATGGACTTGCCCACACGGCTCTCAATGAGTGGGTCAGTATCAATGAAATCTCGCTTTAGCGAACTGGCTAGGGCTCTTCCTATAGTTGTCTTACCAGTACCCATGAAACCGATCAGACTGATGCTTCTCTGGGCTTTCTTCATCGATCGTTCCCCACTAATGCACGTAGCACTGTGTCCTTCATGACCTCAACAGGTGCTTTCTTCCCGGTCCATAGCTGAAATGCTATGGCCCCCTGATGAACAAGCATTCCAACTCCGTCAATTGTTTTGCATCCCGCCTCATCAGCTTCCATTAGTAGCTTCGTGCGAAGAGGATTGTATACTAGATCCATCACGACTACGCTGCTAGATAGCAAAGATGACTCTATAGGTGATTCCTCAGGTGAATAACCAGCCATTCCGACTGGAGTGCAATTGACAAGCAAATCGGAGTGCTCAAGGTCATCCTTTGTCGGCTTAGCTCCTGAACGAACCTCCAATAGCCTCCCACGAGGCATCACTGATGCCAACCGATTCGCCGCATCAACCGTGCGATTGAAGATCCCCAATCTTGCTACTCCAGCTTCAGTCAAACCATATGCCACTGACCTAGCCGCACCTCCTGCACCCAAAATAACAGCATTGATGCCTTGAGGATCTAGCCCATTTTCTCTAATGGCTTCAGTAAATCCCTGGATGTCTGTGTTACTCCCAATCACTAAGCCATCTTTTCGGTGAAGTGTATTCACTGCGCCCACAGCTAATCCCTCCGAAGATATGGTTGATAGATACGTCATCACCTTTGTCTTGTGAGGAATTGTGATGTTGGCACCCTCAATCTCACGCCTTCGAATGGACTCCACGAATCCACGAAGTTCATTGCTGGATAGGGGCATAGCCTCATACTTGAACTCATCATCTAGACCAAGTTCAGTCAGCGCTGCATTATGCATGACTGGGCTCAACGAGTGACCCAAAGGATATCCAACAATGACGACTCGTTTCACTCTAGCACCTCCAAGAGGGCTCTCATCTGAGACAAAGTGATTTGGCTCGGAGCAGCTTTCTCACCAAGATCCTGAGACACATACATGAAAGGAGCGCCCAGATATAGCGCAGTAAGTCTGGTGAACCTGCCAAGGTTTCCCATCGCGAAAGCTATCATTGGGCGCGCTGGTTTACAGTTTGTGTGATAGAGGTGCAATATTCTTCCGCAATCATCCATGGTGTTTGCAGTAGTGACTAGCTTCATGATGTCTGCCCCTGCAATAACGAGTCTGTCGAGTACACTTTGTAATTCTGAAACACTAGGGGTCGAATCAACATAGTGCTTTGACACAATCAGTTTGGAGTTGGCTTCATCAGCGTTCTCACGAATCATGCTCATCAGAGTTGTATCCGTTTCTAGTTCAATGTCAACATAAGATGCTCCTGCCGAGATTGCTTCAATGAGACATCCAATTCTGCTCTCTTCATTGCCGCTGTAATGGCCTCCGTCGTGTGGAGCTCTGCATGTGGCGATAATTGGAACCTTGGCTGCATCATAGATGGCAGTTAGCCCCTGGATTCGATTCATGAAGTCCATTCTATGCTCTATTAAGTCAGCATCAGTCGAGGCTATGGTCTTGGAGCATTCTTCAATGGAGCGCCCCGTCACCGAAACGCATAGCATCTTCTTCATTCAACCGCCCAACTCCATCCTACTCATTGGATTCGCTTGGTGTCCAAGATGCTACTGGGGTGTCATTGACCCCCTTATTCACCTGTCTCGTGCTGTGTGTCAAGAGTCCATTCTTGGGAAGATTCTCCATGAACTCACGGAACATATCAAGCGTGAGTGACTGTGGGCCATCCACAAGTGCTTCCTCGGGCTTCGGATGAACCTCAATTATGATGCCATCCGAGCCAACTGCAAGACCAGCGCGTGCCAGAGGAATAACCATGTCCCTTTTCCCTGCAGCATGGCTTGGGTCAACAATCAGTGGGAGATGCGTGAGCCTTCGTAGTTCGGGTATGCTACTCAGGTCAAGCGTGAAGCGTGTGTGATCGCTATAGGTCCTGATACCCCGTTCACACAAAATTATGTCATGATTCCCTTCTGCCATGATATACTCAGCGGCAGCAAGCAACTCAGAGAGTGTTGCAGACAACCCCCTCTTCAACAACACAGGCTTTCTAGCTCGTCCTGCGCGCTTTAGAAGGGAATAATTTTGCATATTCCTGGCGCCTATCTGGATGACATCGACCATGGCTTCCACAGCGGGGAAACTCTCAACATCGACAGCCTCGGAAACTACTGGGAGACCTGTCTCCTTGCGAGCCTCATCGAGAAGTCTGAGACCCTCCACACCAAGACCCTGGAAGGAGTAGGGGGAAGTCCGAGGTTTGAATGCACCGCCCCGGAGCATATCTCCACCACCTTCTCTCACTGCAACAGCAGCCTTGAGAATCTGCTCCCTCGATTCGACACTGCAGGGGCCTGCGATAACAATGGGGCGACCCCCACCAATCTCTACATCGCCTACCTCAATTACCGTCCCCTCCAGTTTTGACTCAATGTCTGCCAGCTTATACGGCTTGGTTACAAGAATGAGATTCATGACTCCTGGAAGCCCCTCTAGCCTACTTGAGTCGAGTAAGTCCACTTCTCCTGTGATGTTAATCACGGTTCGACTTACCCCAGGATTGGGGATTGCCGTGTATCCGAGTTCTTCAATTACGTCGATAACCTTCTGTATTTGCTTTTCTGTCGCTTCTTTGTACATTACTACTAACATTATCTATCTCCTCCTCTTTTGGGGATTAGAGCGCGTGGCGCATCCACAGTCCTTAGTTCAGTGCTACCGAGTTCAATTAGAATTGGGAGTATAAGCAGACCTTGTCGAATCTTCTTGTCTTGCAGGATAACATCTCCAAATTCAGTCATATCCACGTCTGCAGGAATTCTGGTGGGGAGGCCAAAAGCCTCCAAAATAGAAACCAGTGAATCCAGGGATTGCTCATCAAGATGACCTTCCCTCATAGCGAAACGAGCCTCCTCAACCATCCCAATTGCTACTGCATAGCCATGAGGTACTTTGTGCTTAGAACAGGTTTCAATGGCATGGCCTATGGTATGGCCAAAATTGAGAACCTCTCTCCTGCGTTTCTCCTCCCTCTCATCTTCCTCCACCACACGTGCCTTGTTTCTCAAACATCGTTTGACAATCCGGGACAGAATGTTTAGATCTCTTGCAAGAATCTCATATCTATTGTCCATGAGGATGTTGAGCAATTCCTTGTCCATGATTGCCCCATATTTGATAACTTCCCCAAGTCCTGAGATGAAAGCATCATCACTGAGAGTTGTGAGGACTGCAACATCTGCCACTACGGCGTTTGGCTGATAAAAGGTCCCGACCAGGTTTTTTCCGACAGGGAAGTTAACTCCAGTCTTCCCTCCCAATGCCGAATCGACCTGGCTGAGTAGAGTGGTTGGGGCCTGTATCAGACCCATCCCTCTCTTGTATGTCGATGCGACAAAACCGGCAAGATCACCAATGACTCCACCACCAAGAGCAAGAATAGTGTCAGACCGTGAGGCCTGATTTTCGAGAAGAAACTTGTATAGATTCTCTGCCATAGCCAGCGACTTGATGTTTTCTCCTGCAGGAAGGACCTTTGTGACTGCGTTGACCCCCGAATTGCTTAGACCCTTAGTAATCATGTCGAGGTAGATATCGAAAACTCCCTCGTCCGTAACAATGATGATCCGATCTGCAGTTTCCGATACAGAATCACCGACTTGGGGGAGAATATTCTGACCAACGCACACAGGATATTCTCTGCTGTTTGTCTTGACGACGAATGAGACCTTCATCACTGCTTCACCATCCCATTCTCTCCTCTCAAGGATTCAAGTACCGTGTACATCTCATTGTATTTCTGCCCCAGGTCAACTCCCTCGCCAAGCCCGTTTTTAGCTTCCAAGAATATCTGTTCGAATCTGCCAAAGTCGATATCTGAAAGACTGGCAATGCTCTCCCTCATTCTAAGCTGGAGTTTCTGTAGCAAATTAAGCACGTGCTTGTTCTCAAACTGCATAGTCGAATGGAGGGTGTGGGACTGCGACATAATGCTCGCCGTTAACATGAGCTGCATAGTGAAGGTCGTTCCACCGAGTCGCTCCAGCAGATTGACATCCTCGTCGGCTAATACAGAGGCGAGGATCATATTAACGAAATATGGCAGTGATATCGTGAGGGCGATGATTTTATCATGTTCCTCTTGGTCTGCCACTATAATCTCAGAATCGGGAAACAGGATTTCTACAATACCATCCTCAACAGCCAGATTCACAATTGGTATCAGTATGATTCTCTTCTTGAGAGAGCGTGTACCAGGACCAAACATCGGATGAATGCACAGTGGCCGAATTCCCTTTTTGGACGCTTCTTGAAGAGTCATGGGAATCTTGCCTTTCACTGATGATATCTCGCATAGTACTGCGTCTGGCTTCATCTGTGGTGCTATATTCTGAATCACTTCCGAGGTCTTTGTAACTGGAACAGAAACTACTACGACGTCCGCATCTTTCACAGCTGCCGAGTTGCTGCTGGCAAGGATTAGGTCATGTGTTTCAGCCAACTCGCGAAGCTCATCACTGCGAGAGTCTGATCCCACCAAGATATGGCCCTGGGAAACGAAGTGATTGATGAGCCACATCCCCATCTGTCCAGCTGCACCGATGATGGCAATTCTCACTCCAAGACCTCCCCGATGCGTGTTATTGCCTCGACAAGACTATCGTCGGAAGTGCAGACTGATATTCTGAAGTATGAGGAAAACTCGTGTCCATATATTACCCCAGGCTGAAGACAGACGCCTTTCTCTGAGAGTAATCGGTCCGCAAACTCTAACCCGCTCATTGATTCGTCAGCCATACGGAGAAATATGTAGAAACCTCCTTCGGACTCAGTGAAGGTGAGAGGGAAGGGCCTAAGGAGCCTACTAGCAGTCTTCAGGCGCGATTCGATTATTGATGCATTCCGTGAAACATCGTCCTCGCAATCCAGTGCAGCGATTCCAGCGTGCTGGATGAATTCTGGTACACAAGTCACCTGTCGATACTGAATAGCCGCCATCCTTTTGATGATATCAGAATCCGCGATAGCATACCCAAGCCTGAATCC
>JBHLRP010000076.1:0-11339 GCA_048882485.1 Candidatus Thorarchaeota archaeon | reverse complement strand
GCGCCGGATGACTCGATTTGGTACTCGACTTCGAACACCACCCTTGGTAGTTCATCCCATGCTGTACCATCATTCAAGTACAGAAAGGTCATCACAATCGATCACACCCAAGTTGCTGCAGATTTTGATGAATTCCCGGTTTTAATCGACATCCTTGATCCAGACCTACACAATCCTGCGAAAGTCCAATCTGATGGAGATGACATCATATTCATGCAGGATGGTATATTCTTGGCTCATGAGATTGAATTGTTTGTCCAAGATTATGATGCCACATATGCTCGTCTTATTGCATGGGTGAAGGCGAATCTATCCGCATCCATAGATACGCCAATTGAGATGTACTATGGCAATCAATATGTTGACTCTCAGGAGAATCCGGAGGCGCTTTGGAGTAATGGATACACAGGTGTATGGCACCTTGCAGATTCTCCATCCGGAATTGCTGATGAGATTCAAGACAGCTCCTCTAACAGCAATGATGGCTACACAAGAGGATCCATGAATAGTCAGGACTCTGTGAGTGCCAAGGTCGGATATGGATTGGAACTAGATGGGACTGATGACATAATTGTGATACCCGAAAGTTTCAGCCTCGATTCTCTAAGTGATATAGCAACTCTTCAGACTTGGATCTATTGGGCAAATGTATCAGATGGAACGTACCAGAGATTGATGACAACAAGCAATAGGTTTCTGGAGTCACCCAATACACACCACGATGGGCTTGAATGGGGAGTAAGTCCTGACGGAAACTACTTCTTCTATCCATGGGGTGGCAATCAGAGTAATTACAATTATGTTACAGCTCCCTTCAACAATGGCGTCTGGCACCATGTTGTTGTCACAATGGACTATAACTCAAAAGAAGCTATACTCTATATGGATGGAGTACCACTGCCGCTTCTCTTTGAATTCATTCCAACGGGTTGGACCCAGCTGGCAAACATCGATGATTGGCTGTGGGGAGGGAACAGTCCACATGTTCCAGAGGGCTGCGCTCTTGCCACTTTTGATGAGATACGGATGGCCGACGTAGTCAGATCCCCACAATGGATTGCCACAGAGCATTCTAACCAAGACAATCCCTCAGCATTCTACAGCATTGAATCTGAAACGACAAGGCCAACTTCTGAACTTTCCATGCGCAAAATCATCGACTCTTCCGCTCCTGCTGGATTGTGGACCATCGCAGCATTCCACAACACAACTGGTGTCAATGCAGGCTATCTGACAAGCATCTTTGAGCGAGAATTTATTGTTAGGCATGGTTCATCAATGACACTGGAAGCTCCATCAGATGCCATCGGAGATGGTCTCTCAGTAAGAGTTGTTGGAGATCTTCTTTTTGTAGAGGTTGCGCTTGAAGATGGCATTTCTTCCAACAAGGTTGTAGGTGCAGCTGTGCTGGTCAATTGGACAATATTAGGCGTTCCAACACAGATCCCCCTCAATGATTACGGAACTGGCACCTATGGTATTGCCTTGAACACCTCAGACCTTGAAACCCTGGGTAGATGGAGAATCAATGTAGCATCATATCATGAACATTACAATAATGCCAGTGTTTCCTTTGATCTAGATATCCAACATGAAACCCTAATCATACCCCGAACCACGTCAAAGACGCCGTATGGTGATGATTTTGAGTTTAAGATTGATGTTCAGGATAGTTTTGATGCAACACCTGTTATCGGAGCTGTGGTTACATCAAACGGTTCAATTCTTGACATAACAGATTACAATAACGGAACCTACCGGATTCTGCTCGATGGTTCAGGATATGGAATTGGAAGTCATTATTTCCAGCTCAGCGCGAATCCATCCGAAACATATCTGCTTGGGAGTTCTCAAATTGTCTGCCTCGATGTTGAGAAGATAGAAACAATTCTCAATTCGCATGGCACCGATCCCGCTGATGCGCCTTGGGGACAGGATGTCAATATCACCCTTGGGTGGTACGATACTGATCATTCGCTCTTGGGAATTGACGGAGGAACTATATCAGGAGATTTAATTCTGGCTTGGACAGATCTCAATAACGGCAACTACAGCATCAGAATTGACGTTAGCGCGTACGACCCGGGATTGTATCTCTTTAACTACTCAGTTTCAAAAGCCAACTATTATGGTGCGAGTGTTAGAGTATGGGTTAATGTCATCCCTCACAGGACTTACATCGTAGTCACTTACAACAGCTCCGTTCCCATGGGAGCAGATACATACGTAACAGTCACTTTCCATGACCATGATATGGGAGGAGCACTGATTCAAAGCAACTTCTCTCAAATAGCAGCCGAGTGGATTGGGGGTAATGCAGTTTTCGCCACGAAGCAATTCTGGATTCAAACGGATACCTGGCTGCTAGGTAATCATATCGTGAATCTAACACTGGAAACAGTCAGCTCGCCAAGATTCTACTTCGATGCGAAGACAGCGATTGAAGTCAGAATAAGAAAGCTTCATGTCTCCATGACTTGGGAGCATATCGACACCTTCCCGATAGGAGATGACTTTGAGATAATCCTTCAATTGAATGTCAGTGACCCCACTTCTCAGTTTCATGGAGATTCTATCGGAGGATTGACTTCTGCATACTTCTCAGCTCAGGATCAATCAGGAACACCATACTCCATTAAAGCGCTCACGGACTTGGGATTTGGAAGTTACTCGTTGACCATCGACCAGTCCAACTTCCTTGGTGATAATTATACAATTCGTATTTTCCTGACCTATGCACCTACTGAAGACTACAGAAGTACTCAGACCCCGATCATTGCTTTCACCTACAGAGCTGCACGAAGCTACGTTTCATCACCAGATTACCCTGAAGCCGCCACGCCATACAGCTCAAACATAAGCGTGACAATAATCTACGAGGACATTGACAGAGCTCAAGGGATATCGGGAGGAACCATTGATGCTACTGGTGCCTCAATAATCAGTGTCACGTATATTGGAGATGGAGGTTATCTAGTCCTTCTTGATACTGCCTCATGGAGCATAGGGCTTTATGGAGTAGATTTCACAGCATCCGCTCCAGACTATGAGAGTCAGAATATATCAATCTCAGTTCGAGTGAGAATCATTCGAACATATGCAATTGGAACTGTCGGAACTCTTGACATTCCAGTCGGCGACTCAGCGTTCTTCTATGTAGATTATATTGACATGGATCACAATGTTGCTATAGAATCTGCAACTGGAGTATGTAATTGGACGATTGCTCACTACTCAATTGAATGGACTGGCGTTCGCTACAAGATTACAATCAATACTTTTGACACAGACGTTTTAGATGACTATCTGCTTCTGTTCAACTTCACAAAGAATGCAAACTTGGAGGTTGGTCATTTCAGCATCGTTGTGACGATTAGGACAATAACGACAGAGTTTCGTCTCATTACGCTACCTGAGCCTACTACTCCAATGGGTTCAATCTACATTTCGGTATATTATGGTGATCGCGACCATTACATAGGAATTGTATCTGCACTAATTGAATGCACAGTACTCAATGATACAGGAGTGGTTCTACGGCAATGGAGCAACGAAACTTCTGCAGGCTTCTACAATATAACCATTGATGCCTCCCAATTTGGTGGTCTGGGAACTCAGCATCTTACAATTCTATTCAACTGGACAGGAAGCATCCAGAAGTACCAAAACATGTTTCTAACCGTTGATGCCAAGATCATAGGCGAAAGCTCCACTTTGTCTCTCATTGATGCCGCCTTGCCTTCACCATGTCTCGCAAACATGAGCTATACCTTCCTCTATGCAAGTTCAAGTTCAGGCTTAGGAATCACAAATGAAACCGGGAATGTGTTTGTTGCAGTTACTTTCTCTGGATTAGTCTTCGACGACTCTCAGATTGATGTGTGGGAAACCAACAGAGTAGCTAATCCTGGGTACTATTCAGTTCGATTCAATACAACAGTCCTACAAGCAACAGGGCTGTTCTCAATGAATGTGTTTATCAATTGGTCAAAAGGCGTTTCTCCCTACTATACAAATCGAACTGATGTCATCTCGATCAGAGTTTTGCAAAGAGATACATTGTTGTCAGTTATACCTCCCACAAGCGTTGCCTATGGAGAGAATGCAACCTTTTCATTTTCCTATGAAGATGTCACAGGTGGGACATCGGAAACAATTGGTTACAATGAGAGTGCAATGTCAATTCAAGTCAGTTTGTCACAATTCTCTCTATCCTATAATGAAGTGTCTGGAGAGTTTACAATCTCGTTTAACACTAGCCAATTCGGGCCACCCCTAGGAGAAAGAAGCTTCACACTCAACATTACATGGTCTGGAATTCCATTCTATGCAAACCATACTGGCAGGATTCTCACAATGGTCGTAACTGAACGAGTGACAAGCTTATCATATCCATCGCCTCCTGACACGCCCTATTCTGAGAATGCGACATTCATACTCCATTATCTTGATGTTACAGGAGCAACCACAAGGGGGATTCCTGGGGCTGCTGTCGTGCTTATGAACGAATCCACTATAATCCCCCTAAGCTATCATCATGTTGTTGATCTTGGAGATGGGAGATATCAGATAGAACTAGACACATCCTATTTCAGCGGGCCAGGCCAGTACAGTCTATCTGCAGTTGTATATTCCAGCTCATTCTATTTGCAGAATAAGACTCGTGTGCAAACTCTCTTTGTCACATATCGGCCTACAATACTAATATCGGATCCAGTCAATCCTGTGCAATTCCAAGAGCCTATTCATGTCATCCTTCGGTATCAGGATCTAGTCACTCTCACCTCAATAGCGAATGTAACTGGTGAACCAACATACATCGACATATTGAACGGCACAGATTGGCTATTCACTTCCACATGGCGTCCGTCATTCCAAGATTATCTGGTTATCATTCAAACTTACAATCAGGGTCTTGATATTCAGACACCATATGTCCTTTCACTAAACTTCAGCTATGGAGAGCAAACGCCTTTCTATACATGGGCAGTCATCGATATTTCATTTGAGCTGACATTTAGAAACACAGAGCTTACTTTGGAATCAGTCCCAGCACCCACACCATACCTTGATCTTGTGAATTTCACAGTAGTCTTCAAAGATTCATTATCTCTATCAAGCATTTCCGGAGCAGAAATCATAATCTATTATGGAATGACGCAGCTAATCGAGTCAATAGACTACGATGCGATCGATTTGATGAATGGAGAATACTTCATCTCAATTCTAACTACATCCCTTGGAATTCCTGGAGCAAAAAGCATTGAAGTGACAGCTAGCTGGACATCCGGATCTCCATACTACGGTGCAGCAGTTCTCGATGTAGGGTTATCAGTGACTGGAAGACCCACTAATGTGGAAATCATTCTTCCGCCATCTCAAACTCAGTACCTTGATAATGTCACATTTCGCTTTGCCTATACTGATATTGAATTAGGACAAGCGATTGCAATCTCCACCAATGATATCGAAATCTACAGTGGAGGAGTATTGCTGGGTACCTCTGAGTACATGATTACCAAGGCAGCATTAGCCTTTGAAATCAGTATCAATTCCACAGTTCTGAGTTCAAATCTTGTCTACAAATGGAATGTTACAGTCTTGGTGAATTGGAATGGAACGTCGCCGTACTATCTGAATGATAGGACTGCTGTTCTTGTGACAACATCAAATAGACAAGGAATCGTAAGCACATCTCAAACGATTTCAACGCCATTGGGAGATAACGTCACTCTAGGTTTCGAATATGCTGACAGAGATACTGGAGTAGCTATCTCGGGTGCGATAATTGGCTTCTCATGCATTGAACAACCCGGGCTTGTAGAGGGAATTGATTACTGGATTCTTGAAGGAGTTGGACCACAGAAAGGAACTTACACGGTCCATGTGGATAGCCTAGCACTTGGTCAGACTGGACAATTCAACTTCCTGCTGAACGTGTCTTGGAACCCTGGCACCAGCCCCTATTATGCAAACTTAACCGGAATCAGAATGACTGGAGTAGTAAGGTTGGTATATGCATCAGTATCTTACGACCTTCCCTCACCATCGGTAGTGCCTTTTCTTGAAAATGTTTCTTTTGTGCTGAATCTTACAGATATAGATCATGCCCAGCCAATTGACGGCGCTGAAGCTTTCATCACCTTGGAGTACAAATCTACTGGTCTTCAGCCGCAGTTTTGGAATGTAATCCCACTTGGTGGCGGCTTGTACAATATAACGGCGAATATGTCTGATTTGATGGCTCCTGGACTCCAGACATTCGTCATCAGAATTGATTTCATGCCATACCAGAGTTTCCAGTTTGAAGCACCAGTACAAGTTCGACTTCGAAATGCCATTTTGACTGGAGTCATTGGTCCTACAAACTATGCAGGATACTCCACGTATGCTCTCGTCAACATCTCCGACTTTGATGCAGGAGATAGACCTCTTGATGGTGCAGACTTGGAAATCGATTGGGGTGATACAGTTGGCTGGATTGGTCTGGGAAATGGAGTATACAACATCACTCTGTATACTACTAATCTGAACTACGGCACTCAGAGCCTGAATATAACAGCTACACTTGCCTATTTTGATATCCAAACACTCCGTATGTCAGTGTTTCTTGAAAGCGTACCCTCAGACTTAGCAATTTCTTGGACTGGCCCAAGATCCTACAATCCAACTGAGATTTACTGGGGTGAGATGCTGGAGGTATATGCAGCATATAATGACACTCTGCGTGGGGTCCTGATTGCAGGCGCGCAAGTGACCTATTCGTGGATTGGAGGAAATGGTAGCCTTTCCGGTACACTGATTCCAGGCAACTACACATGCTTGATTGACACAATTCATGGTTCAACTACAGGCACCATTGTACTTACTGTGAGCGCAAGAGCTCCAAACTATCTTGAGGCAACAGAACAGATTGTATTCAGGTTGCTTACAAGACCCATGGACTTGGCACCCGAGGATTCTCAGTATTCTTTCAATGTGAATCAACAGAGCGCGAAGAACATCACAGTCTTTTTGAAAGACACGCTATCCGATGCATTTGTAGATGGAGCTACCCTCTATGCAAATTGGGACTTTGGTAGCAACATCAATCTAGCTGATGTATCAGGTATGCCGGGATACTATTGGTTTACTATATCCACCAAGCTTGCTGAAACGATATCTTATCAAATCATTATCAGTGCCGCAAAGCAAAACTACACGTCAGCTTCTCTTGCTCTCACAATGACTGTCACACAAATACTACTTGAGCTCGAACCGGATGCCCTCACAAGCATGTATCAATACACATCGATTAACTGGTCTCAAACTGTGAGGATTGGAGTCTATGTTGGCACTCCAGATCTGAATATAACAATCCCAACATGTTTTGTGACTTGGTATTCCCCTGAACTAGCAGCAAATGGAACCCTCATAAATGGTTCATCAATTGGAGGGCCAGGATATTTCTACTTCGACTTCGATACATCACTCACAACCGCGACTATCCACAATTTCAGGATAATTGCCAATGCCATAGGTGGCAACTTCACTGAAGCTATGTATTCATTTGTATTAGTCATTAGGAATTTGCCAACCACAACTCTTGCGCCAGGCTATATGAGTGCTAATTGGGGATGGAATGGCATCATAAACGTAACGTATCAAGACCTGTATAACGACGTTGGCATTATTGATGCAGACTCATCATTCTCTTGGGCTCTTGGTTCTGGTGTTCTTCAACATCAAGGCAATGGAGTCTATAGTATTCCTATAAACACGACATTGCTTAGACCTGCAACCTATCGCATATCGATTGGATTTAGTAAGCTCAACTATGATGATTCAGAGATTAGCATCACTTTTCGTGTCGAACCTGCACCAACTGAAGCAGTGATAGTTGCATCATCCTATTATTTCGTAGATGAGAGCGGAGCTTCGTTGCATGTTCCTTATGGTGATGCATTAATGGTTTCTATTCTCTATAACGATACATACCTGAATAAAGGCATTGCTGGTGCAACCATTGTTACCGCCCATTATTCTGGACCAGGATTCTTTGAGAGGGAACTCGAACTTCAAGGTTCACCATTGGGAACCTACTCTTTCAACTTTGATTCAAATGATTGGGAATTGCTTGACCAGTTTGTATTCACCATTGCCTTATCTCTTGAGAATCGAACTTCAGCTAGCTTAGTCTTTGAAATTGAGATCATTGAGATTCCAACAGGATTGGATGTAATTGGCGGCCCAGTTTTATCAGTCCTGTATAACCAAGAGATATCCCTTGAAGTAATCTACTACGATACATGGCCAGGTCATAATTCAGAGGGCATAACTAATGCCATAGTTGCAATCACGGGCAACATTGATCCTTATCTAGATATCAGAAGTGTAGATCCAGCTGGACCTGATGGCCGCTATACTATCACTCTTGTTGCATTGACTAGTACAGGCACTGCTGAGTTCGACGTTGTTGTCAATAAGACCAACTTCGAAACACAGCTCATACGATTCACCATTTCTGTAAGCCCATCTGACACCGACATATTGGTTCAGAACATGATGACCTTTGGGCCTGTGTTCATTATCGCCCTCGCGTTGATTGGTGTGTTCTGGAGGAGGATTCTCAAGGTTCCGAAAATGGTCAGAAAAATCTCCGCTATGCTAAGAGAGCTGGCACGAGGGAAGGTACCCAAATCAGACAAGACGATAAAAAGCAGACATGAGCTTGTTTCTAAGCTATTCAATGAAATGGGTCAACCTATAGGTCTCTCTAGGGGAGTTGAAGGTCTTGCAGCTGAACCTATTGTCATTGAAATTCCGGTAATTGAGGAAATGATCATCGACCTTTCAATACTCACTGATATGACACCAGAAGAGCTTGAGGAGTTCAGACAAGCTATATCGAAAATGAAGGGAAGCGAACAAGTTTCCTTTGCCCGTGAAGTTATTGCACAGGAAGCTGTTCGAATTGCCCAAGAAAAGAATTCGACTGTGGAAGAGGTTCTTGAGGAGGTCCGTCAACAGAGGATTAGCTTGGTTGGTGGAGAAGTGACAGACAGCAGGCCTCTTGCGCAAATCTATGGCATAAGTGAACCAACTGAATGGGCTGAAGTTGAGAAAGCACCGGAGGAGCGACTCACAGAGTCAGAACTCAACGAAATGCGCTCTCAGCTCATAGCTCGAGGACTTCCAATTCATGAAGTTGATTCATTGATTGAACAGGCAAGACAGCTACCCAAGGATGTAGGGGAAATGCTACTCAAGGGTGTAGGGCAAGCTGTTGACATGCATGAAACAAAAGAGGATGTAGCATATCTAACTGATTCAGAAATCGAAATGCTGAGGGTGCAACTTAGAGAAGAAGGAGCGGAGCTCCAAGAGATAGAGAAGATTCTTGAGCAAGCTAGGGGTGTGCCCAGAGCATTGGCAATGGAGCTGCTGGAAGGATTTAGAGAGGATCACGAAGTTAGGAAGAAGCCAGAACCTCCTGTAACGATGACCGAGGATGAGCTGGTTGCGCTTCGAGGCAGGTTGTTCATCAAGGGAACACCAGAGGAAGAGATAGAGAATATCATTGAACAAGCCAAGAAGGTTCCAAGAGACCTAGTTTCGGAATTCCTTCAAGAGGTGGAGGGACTTGCCCCCGTAGACGAAGATGTAGTAGAATTCGAAGATAGGCTTAGTGAAATGGATATTGAGAACCTTAAAGAGGAACTGAAAAAGAGAGGACTCCCGAAGGAAGAGATTGAATCCATCTTGAAACAAGCACGTAACCTACCCGCAGCTTTAGTTGATGAGCTTCTAAAGAGCATTGATTCAGAGAAGAAGTAGTCAAGGCACTGTACTAGGAAACGAAAACTGCACAGGCCCTCAAATTATCGCATTCTCGAATTTCATTTGAAACTCAATTCGATTTGCTAATGAGCGCGTCCCCGAAGCTTCACATTTCGCGTTTTATAACGTGCGATTCAATTGCGGGCATGCTGGGTCTCTCACTTGTCAGCCAAAGATCAATCATCGTGCTTAGTAGGTCAGAGATACCTGCACCTGTAATGCTGGAAGTTTCCAAGAACACTATTGGATGAGCTTCACCGTTTTCACCCAGTTCATTTGCCATTTTCTTGCAGAACTCTTCGCCCTCTGCTGTGGTAACTGGAGGCTCAAACTCATCCTCCTCACCGTATACGGGATGGTCTCTGAGGTCTGTCTTGTTGCCTACGATAATCATCGGAGGCGGAACCAAGAAGACACTGGTTAGTTCTTTAATCCAGAAATCAAGACTATCGAAGCTCCATCTGTCAGCTACTGAATACACTATGACTGCAATTCCCGTACCAGTAAAGAACTCCTGGCGCGGGATTCTTGCCGCCTGCGAGCCTTCAAAGGTCCAGACATTTACCCCGACAAGGTTCTCATCGTGTTGAACAACATCTCGATAGACAAAGGATAGATCTTCTGCTTCTTTGAGGTTGCATTCAAAGAGTATGCTTTTCACACCTACTTGTGCTTCTCCAAGGAACAGAGATTTTAGCTCATGGGAGTCTCCGAGGAGTTCGGGAGCTGGCTCCTCAGTTGGCCTGACATCCTCCAAAGATTCCAACTCACCCTCATCATCCCAGATGAACTTCGGTTTCTTGGGTTCTTCTTCATAGGATTTGGTTCTGGGTGTGGGGGTATTTACTGGAAGATTCTCCCAATGGAAATTATAGATTAGTTTCACAGCTTCCTCACTCTGAGGCACATCATCCCAGATAGAGGATCTATCAAACGCGGGAGTTTCTGCAGCAGCCTCTGCTTCAATAGGAGCATCAGGAGTCACATCTATAGGCATAGCGTCATCTGGAGCTATACCCTCCAGGGTGAAGTCGTCTGATTGCTTTGGTTTTATGACAGTGTAATTCATTAGATCCTCAGGCACTATGGGTTGTGGCGTCGCAGATAGGAATTCATCCTTGAGGCTGTCAACAATATTAAGTGCTTTCGAGAGTTCAACGATATCATCTTTCGTCAGTTCATCTTCAGATGGGAACACGTCAACATCAGGAAGGCCAATTCGCTTGAGAATGAACTTCAGTATAGTAGTTGGAGCGTTGTATCCCCTTAGATATGCGAATCTTTGAAGCTCTTCGAGTACTTCCATGAAGGTCCGTCCAGCGTATTTGATTCGCTTCATGACTCCTTGATCAACAGCGAATATTCTGTTAGTATTGAGACTTATGTCCATGGTAGTTCCAGGGACCTTCATGTCAACCTTACACTCCACATAATACCTTATGTCCAATAATAATACATTAAACTTTATACTATTATATCATATTAATCCTTCGCTTATCTCTATATGTGCCAAAATGGGA
>JBHLRP010000075.1:0-12035 GCA_048882485.1 Candidatus Thorarchaeota archaeon | reverse complement strand
CCAGGAAGACGAGCCATCTTCATCTTTGCCTCAATAATGAAGTCCAGATTGGGCGCAGTTGCTCGTAGGATGGATGAGATCCTCCCCTTTGCAGCCCTGCGTGTCTTCTTCATCTGCCGGAAGTCGTCTGCGAGCTTCAATGCTTGGATATGGTTGTTTGTGATGTCGTCAATGGGAGGAATGCAATTATAGACTGCACCAAGGGCTTGCTTCAGTCTATCAGTGCCAACTAGAATCTCGGCCAGTTCATAGTAGAATGGATGAAGTCGGTCTAGAGTAGGAAAGTCCTCTACCGCGTTCTTCAGCTTCGTCTTGACCTGTTTTGTGAACTCTTGAAGGCGAGATATCTCTCTGATGCGAGTGCGTTCAACCCGCTTTAATCTAAGAGAGCTCTTCATGCTGAGTCTTGTTGACTTCCTATGGGCGAAGTCTATAATCTCCTCTGCAGTCATGATTGTTGGGATCTTTACAAAGGGATTCAACCATTTCATTTCCGACTACCATTTCCTGAAAGCTACTGTCCGTACAAAAGGAACAGGTCAAAACGTTTTAAACAGAACCTTCCTGACCCTAATCTGGGACGTGAGTCCCGACGGAGGTCTTGTATTAATGTCACTTCCTACTGGTGCAACTGTTGTCGGAATAAAATGCAGCGATGGTGCCGTAGTCGCTACTGACTCATTGATTAGCTGGGGCACTTTCATTCTCACAGACCAAGGCGTCAAGGCGTTCAAGCTGACTGATTCCATAGTCTTGGCCTCTGCTGGACTAACGTCAGACTATCAAATGCTTGTGAACAGGCTTCAGGCCTACATCAAGCTCTACGAGCTGAATCAGAAGAAGACCATCAGCGTGAGGGCCCTCTCCAAGATGATCTCCAATACTCTCTATCAGCAGAAGATGGCACCCCTTTATGTACAGACAGTGATTGTCGGCGTTGATGAAAGCGGCCCTGCACTCTACTCCCTAGACATGGGTGGATCACTCATCCCTGATGAGTTTACAGCTACAGGGAGTGGTACACAGACAGCATACGGTGTCCTTGAGAAAGATTACAAAGAAGGCCTGACAGTCAAGGAAGCTGAGAAGATTGCGGTCGACGCAGTGAAGGCTGGAATTGCCAGAGATGCACAGTCTGGTGGAGCTATACGCGTTATGACAGTGACCAAGGATGGGGTCACTGAACAGGTCTTTGACAACTAGTGCGTGTGCATTGTTTGGCATCCCATCATTTGATATTCCGTTCACATTCCTCTTCACGTTATAGCGTAGCAGCCCTTCTTGGGTCAATAGAAACAGACCATCGGTTGAATGACCTTCAGGTGAGTGCACCTCTTGAACTCTCAGATAACATGATTCAACGAGAGGCTGAGCGGGGACAGGTCATCATTGCCCAGTCAGTCATGAGCACCCAGATAGATCGAGTCTATAATGAGACTAAGAGGATAAGGGACAGATTTGGTGAATCCGTGATAATCGTCGGCGGCGGACCTCATGCAAGTGCAAGGCCCAAGGAATTGATAAGAACGGGCTTTGATTTCGTCGTGATTGGCGAAGGTGAGAAGGTATTCAGAGATTTGATGTATAGTCTAATCAATGATGATGAGCCCACGAAAATAGATGGAGTGGTCACAGAAGAGGATGTTTCCATCCCGAAGCCAAGAGACCGACCCACGGTTTCGCTTGATGACTACCCACCGTTTGCTCTAGGTCTGAATATCCTGGGACCAGTAGAAGTGACTCGAGGGTGTCCGTTTGCCTGCAAATTCTGCTGTACACCTTTCCTCACCGGCGGGGGCGTAAGACACAGATCCGTGGATTCGGTGGTTTATTGGCTTGAACAAGCGGTTGAAAGAAGAGGCTTCAAGAGAACATGGTTCCTCTCTCCTAATGCCCTATCGTATGGTGGAAAAGGACTTAGTGTGGTACCCGATAAGCTAGAGCGTCTGCTAAAGGAATCCGCATCAGTGGAAGGACTTGAGGAGGTATTCTTCGGAGCGTTTCCATCTGAGGTAAGACCTGAGTTTGTCACCAGACAAGTCTTGGAGATGATGCGGACCTATGTGGCGAATGATACGCTCCAGATTGGGCTTCAGTCAGCCAGTGACAAAGTTCTCGAATATAGCAATCGTCATCATACCGTACGGGAAGGGCTAGACGCAGTTGAGATTGCACTTGATTGTGATTTCACGCCGCATGTTGACATGATATTCGGACTTCCTGGTGAATCAAGGAAAGAACTTGATGATAGCATAGACATGTGCGAGATGCTTTCAGATATGGGTGCAAAGGTCCACGGCCATGTCTTCATGCCCTTGCCAGGGAGTGCTTTTGAGAACATGTCACCTGGAAGACTGGACCAAGATAGTAGGAGTGCACTTGGGGAGCTCTCTCGAAGGGGTATATTGACTGGGTCATGGAGCAGTCAAGAAGCTCTGGCAACAAGATTGGCTTCGCCCGAGTGATGTAATGGCTATTGCCAAACCCTCATAAGACAGCCCCTCGGACTCTGCCCGAATGTACATTGAGTTCTGACATGCCTACTGAATTGCAAGAGAAGCTCAAACGGCAGGGGTATCATCTTCTAGGAGAGCGTGGAGCATTCAAGGCATGTCAATGGCAGAGAAAGAGCCTGCTGTATGGAGATGTCTGCTATAAGCAGCGATTCTATGGGATTGAAAGCCATAGATGCCTGCAGATGACTCCAGTTGTTGACAAATGCACTCAGAACTGCGACTTCTGCTGGCGAGTCACACCTGCGGATGTGGGTGTGGGATGGGATCAGACATCTATTACACAAGACGATGTACTTCCTCCATCAGAATTGCTAGACCAGACTCTCATGGCGAACCTTAGGTCATTAGGAGGTTACAACCCTGATGTTACTCCAAGTGTTCCTGCCAAGAAGTACGAGGAGGCCAGAGATCCAAAGCATCTTGCCATTTCATTAGCAGGAGAACCAACCCTCTATCCTTATCTAAGCGAACTCATTGATGAAGCACAAGAGCGTGATATGACCACTTTTCTTGTAACAAATGGCACTCAACCAGAAGTGCTAGCTCAGATGTCACTCCCCACACAGCTGTATATCACACTTGCAGCACCAAATGAAGAGGTGTACAGAAATCTATGTAGGCCGGGTATTTCTGAAGGCTGGAAAAGACTGAACGAAACACAGGAGCTGCTTCATTCACTCTCATGTCGGCGCACGAATCGACTCACAATGGTCGAGGGAGAGAACATGCATGAAGTTCGATCCTACGCGGATATGATTCTTAGGGGAGAACCCGATTTCATCGAAGTAAAGGGGTTCATGTATCTGGGTTCATCCAGGGGACGACTGGCCCAAGAGAATGCACCTTCACATCGAGAGATTCGTGCCTTTTCTGAGAAGCTAGCATCGTTAACAGGGTATTATATTCAAAACGAGCAGGTCGAAAGCAGAGTCGTTCTGCTATCTAGTAAGAAACACATAAAGAAGATTCACAATAATCAAGGTGATGGCGACAGCCATGAAGCTTTCCGAGATTCTTAAGCCCATGAGGGCTGAAATTGAAACAGACGATGGAGTTCGAGAGAAAGTACTCCCATTGTCAAGGTCTGCAGTAAGAAAATGTAGTGAGTCAATAAAAGAAACCCATAGGGGGAACTTCGACTCGGCCGAGAATCTTCTATCTCAGGCTCAAGAAATCATAGAGCAGGCTATGAAAGAAATGAAAGGGAGCGAATTCGTGTCCCGCTCCAAGTTGCTAGATATTGCCTATCAAGAGGTAGCAGAAGCAGCAAATCTATTAGCCCTCCTCAAAGACGGCGCCTTTACTCCACCTGATAAGTACGGGATTCCGACACGAGCCTATCTAACTGGCCTTGCAGATACTGTCGGCGAATTGAGAAGAGCAGTATTGGACTCACTTCGAGAGGAGAAGGTCGATTCCGCAGTGAACTTACTTGGTTTCATGGAGGAGATACTTGACGAGCTACACACTTTTGATTTTCCAAATGCTCTAGTACCGGAACTCAGGAGAAAATGTGATGTGGCCAGATCTATCATTGAACGGACCCGTGGGGACATCACTTCAGCGATTCAACAGAGCAAACTGGTGGAGGAACTCAGAGGCTTTGAAGACCGACTGAGAGGCAATCAATAATAAGAGAGAGCTAGGAGAGCAGAGTAAGATGATTGCACCTGATGTTTGGTTCACTCTCTATGTACTGGCTAAAGAAGGTGCAGTTCATAAGAGAACCGTCCTGACAACTCGAAAGCTTGGTGATTTACTAGGAGTTAGCCAGCAGACTGCATCCCGCAGAGTGACCTACTGTGCTGATGAGGGCTATGTGAATAGAATACATACGGCAAATGGGATGCTTATTCAGATATCCAAAAAAGGCGTCAAGGAACTGAAGAGCGTGAGGACAGGCCTCGAACTTGCGCTTGTTCCCTTTGAGGAGGAGATAGTAATAGCTGGGCGGGTTGTGCACGGCCTTGGGCAAGGCGCGTACTATGTCGATGCATATGCTCCTAGATTCTATGATGCACTTGGATTCGAGCCATTTTCTGGCACCCTTAATGTCAAGATTGTTGATGATGACTCACGGAGTGCGATAAACAGAATGAAGCAGACACCCCCGCTTATCGTGCCAGGATTCACTCATGAGGGTCGGTCATTTGGTGATGTAGTCTGCTATCGTGCTAAAATAAACGAGAAAATTGATGGCGCTGTCGTCATCGCGCAGAGAACTCACCATGGACAAGAGATCTTGGAGGTCATCTCGGAGGTCAACCTGAGGGCCAAGCTGAAGCTCAAGGACAACGATTCAATAACACTCACAATAGTCCCGCTGCACAAAGCCTGATTTTAGTGACCAAACTCTCCAGTGAGAGGCACAAAAGCCACCCCACCCCATCTTCTCTTCGTCACTTTCGAGTCTTCATCCTTCTGAACCATCATCAGCTCTTGATAGAACCCGCGAGATCCTACTGGGATTAGCATAATCCCTCCAGGTCGGAGCTGTTCTATCAGAGGCGGGGGAACAGTTGGGGCAGCGGCCGCAACAAGTATTCTGTCGAACGGAGCCTCATCAGGCAGGCCTTTGCCGCCATCACCCTGAATCAGGGTCACTCTGTCTGCATATCCTGCACGTTCAAGATTGCCCTGTGCAAAGTCAATGAGGCCCTTGACAATCTCAATGGTATAGACGTGTCCTGGATTGGGGGAGTTCGGTGGTGCCACTATCTCAGCACATAGAGCGGCGTGATAGCCAGAACCTGCACCCACTTCTAAGACGCTAAGCCCCTCAGTCAGATTAAGGCCTTCACACATAATGACACACATGTGCGGAGCTGAGATTGTCTGACCAAGTCCTATGGAGAGGGGCGAGTCGCGGTAGGAATGTTTTCTGGACTCTGGTAGCACAAACTCCTCGCGGGGGACAGCCATGAATGCGCGTTTTACTGCATCTGTCTTGAGGTAACCTCTGCGTTGAAGACTGTGAGCGAGGTTTTCCTTCTGCTTTTCTAGTGAGCTGTCCCGCATCATTACCAATACACGAATGAACATGCAATGATAAAAGCGTTGACCGCCATGTTTTCGCTATGCAGAGTGTGCACTTTCAGGCCTGTGGGCATGTAAATGTGCTTGCAAATCACAGGACCACAGTGGAGATCACCACTGAAGACTTTCTCACTCAGAGGGGCACATGCATCATAGGGGTCCGAGCTGACAAATCATTGAATGAGGTCCCCCCCAAAATAAAGGCACTTGCGGCATCAAAAAAGACCAAGATCGTTCTGAAGTTGAAGGTGGGTAATCTCATGGAGGAGATAACAGGAAGAGGGGATCCAAGACTCACATATTTAGATACGGTCAGCATGGTGGCAAGAAAAAGCTCATTCATTTGTGATAGGACACTCATGGTAGGCGCAGACAAGGCTGCCGTTGATTTGGACCGCTCATTCGTTGATGCTTTGAGGAATCATAAAACGCAATTGCAATGTGAGATCCTCTTTGTCACCGAATGACAACATCAGCAACCACCTGGTACTCATGAGGCGCGCTATCACGCACTCTACGAATCGTTTCAATCCGAGCAACCTGTCTGCCAGCTTCCTCGACAAGACTAGTAATCCTCTCGGTCAGGCTGCCCTCGGGGTCGTCCCCTCCAATAAACTCATAGTAATGCATGATGCCTTCCGGTTTCAGAGCTTTGCAGGCATCCACCACAAACTCGAATGCCCCTGAAGGATGGTTCATAATCACGCGGTCGACATCACCATCAAAGCCGCTCTGAATGTATTCATGGGTATCTCCTAGTATTGGGATGACTTCTCCGGCGAAACGATTTAGCTCCAAGCTTTCTTGAAGCAGGTCAATGGCATCCGGGTTGATATCCACTGCGTAGACCTTGACCCTGTGGCGTCTTGCAATATGTAATGCAAAGGGTCCAACTCCCGTAAACATGTCAATGACCAGCTCATCATCTGTGACCAAGTCGGCGATTCTGTTGTGTTCCTCAAGCAGTCTTGGGCTGAAATAGGCCTTCGCGACATCGACCGCAATCCTAAGATTATACTCTGTGTGAATGGTCTTTGTCTTATTCTGGCCTGCTAGCACCTCATATTCACGTACTCGTGTTGTTCCGGATATTGCACCCTTCTTACCGAGTACAGTATTGAAATTCTTGTGGACTGTCTTGAGAGCTGCACCAATTTGGCGATCATAGTCTGTGAGTTCATCAGGAATCTCTATGACAGCGATATCGCCAATCAGGTCGTACGCACGAGGGAGCAATTCCAATAGATCTGAAGGAATAAGACCTACAAGTGCTTCTGAAAGGGTCTTGGGACCCATGAATACTGGTGTGAACTCTCGCCTACCAATCTCATATTTTATTTTCCCAAGGATTTTCTTGAGTCCTTTCTCTGTCTTCTTCTGAGTCAGTGGAAAGTATAGCCAGTCTTCGTCTTTTGCTATCTTGCACTCAGTATCTAGAAGTTTTGCGTCAATAAGGGCCTGTCTAGCCTTCTCTCCATCACGCTCTTTTGTTCGTACGAAAGGTCTATCGAACGACACGGTTATCAATTAACAATCGTGCCTAATGAGTCTGGCTGTCGAGGGCAAGGATTATCATCAGGCGTAAACGCGACTTCTCTTCAGCAGGGGCTGCAATATTGTCAAAACATACACTCCGAGACCGTGATCTCATTCTCACAGAACCTGGAATCTTCTTTCGGGTCTATGGCTATTGGCATCCATCATCAGGCTATGTCTGTGACCCTGAATATGTACCCATGTCAATCTTCAACTCAGAGACTCTCCTTGACCAACGAATTCGAAAGAAAGGGTACTGTAAGTTCTATGGCTCGGAGGGTATCGAGTTCGTCACAGAGAGGTATCCTCAATTCATGATCCCCTATTCTCCACTGAAAACAACCCTTGTTGGAGTGACACATCATGACATCCAAAAGGAGCTAAGGACTGATGCTCGTTTGAGGGAGATGCTTGAATCGCCGCCTGATGACCTGCTTGCGAATCTCTTGGTTGAACTCATTGATTACCTCGTTGAAAACACATCAATAAAGAGGGCTGACTTAGGCATATTTGGGAGTCTTCTGGCTGGAATATATCATCCTCAATTCTCAGATTTGGACATAACAGTCTACGGAAGGAAGACCTTTGAACGGCTTCGTCCACATCTGCTCGAGTGGTATTCGGAGCCCAACGGATATCTTGCCAATGAGTTCATTGTTGAAGTGCAGCAGTTTCTGGAGAAGCCTTCTCCATTCACCGCGATAACCCGCGAGGAGATTATTGCTCACCACCGACGAAAAGGGATTTATGGAGTCCTTCCTGGAGTCCGTGACCAGTTTCTGAAGGTTGAGTTTGAACCAATTCGCAGATTTGAGGAGATTGACAACCTTGCTGAGGACGCAATAATGACCCCGGGTGAGCGTATCACCGTCAGGGCACGAATCACAGACCACAAAGATAGTTACTACATGCCCAGCGAGTATGGAATTGAAACACTTGAGGTGATTGAAGGCGACTCAAGCGCCTCTCCAACAAGAGTCCTCAACTATATTGAGCAGTTCAGGATGATGGCCTTTAGAGATGAAGAGGTGATAGTTTCCGGAATACTCGAGCATGTTGAAAGGAGAAGAACCGAGTACGACCAAATCGCATTGAGCTATCCGCTGGGATGGGAGGCTAATGTCCTCAAGACGATTGACACCGTCGAGTTCTAGGAATTTGTAAGTCTGATATACTCCTTCCCTGCACCAGCCTTTGAACCAACCATTAATTGATAGAATGGATCAGTGTCCAAATCTATGGGTGTAACTCTTTGGATAATCCCGGACACCTCAACTCTGTCACCACTCCGAATGAGCCCACGGAATGACCCCTCATAGACCATGATTCTAGTGACGCGTTCGTCAGCTAAAAGCTCGATAGGTTGGGACTCGCCCAGATAGATTGCAGGAAGAAACAGGCCATATGTTTCATCGGATATCTCCATGCTTACTCGCACTGGTTCAGGTGTTATTGTTGCATACGACTCACTACCATGAGTTATTGGAGCCTCATCAGGGAGAAGTATTGGCATGACTCCTATTGATCGTTCATGACAGAGAAGGCCCTTTCTCCTTGTGAACAGCTCTTTCATGGATTCGATAGGAAGAACAGGAATACGTTCCACGACTCTGGCCATGGTCCGTTTCCATTCATGCATCTGTCGAAGGCGCATGTGAGGGTTCCGCTCTGCAACTTCATCATAACCCTTCTGTAGATGCCAGGCTCTATCAAAGCCATAGATGTTCATGTTGATGTCAGAAAAGCTTGGGTTATGCGCTTTCCATACAATACTGCCAGTGACGCCAAGTCTTTCGAAGGGGATACCAAGTGTGTCATGGAGGGTTTCAGTCATCTGGGCGACACTCTCCTCAAGAGGATCACGTGATGTAGATTCCAGAATCTCTTTCACACGAATCTCAGGACTGAAGTACTTCTCAACATCTGTTCTAGGAACCTCAAGGAGATCACTACCGAAGTGCGAATCGTGTACAAGATAGTCATCTGGAACCTTGGTCATACCCTCGGCTGCTGATGCACCCCCTCCCCAGAAGATACGCTTGTATCGTTGGTCTGCTGTTCGCCACTTTCCTTCTGGATGTGGAATGTATTTGAAGAACGAAAGGATTCTGTCTTCTGGCTGTATGTAGCCGAGGGTCACATAGACCCTTTCAACCTTATCATGAAATACATCTCGATCACGTACTCTATCCGGAAGGGGAACCAATGCTGGATGTTTTTCCTCATCAGACTTCACTGGTGTGCTCCTCGTTAGATAGATTAGGGGCCTCCTACTGAGATTGATTGTGACTGTGAATGAGAATTCTCCACCTTTGTGATAGCCTTAACCCTGCCGGTCTTGGTGGTTACGAGTCCATCATCCATTATCTTTCAAAGGCGATGGCTTCATTGGGACATGAATCGTTTGTAGTCACACAGTCACCGTATCGAGACTCTCCAGAGTCAGTTCAGAAGGAGCATTACATAATCTTTCACCTGACTGGAAACTTGCTTGAGGCTAGGAAATGGGAGTTCTATGCACTCCCTGAAGAAAAGAAGGCAGAAGCAGCCAAGAGGCTTTTCAAATCAACAGACATCGCCCAGAACGTTGATAGACTCACAGACCAGCTCCAGAAGCTCATTTGTAAGGTTGAGCCAGATGTGATTCATGCACATAGTACGTATGTGATTTTCAACAGAGTGTTGTCAAATCTGAGGCTGCAATCAGAAATCAAGGTCCCAGTAGTATTGACAATACATGGTCTTCCGAAGCCGCTCATTCTGCCAGATGGGAGAGAAACCACCGACTACGATGAGCTCTTCGAGGAATTTGTGTTCGACCTTGTTGTAGCAGTGAGCGAGAATGTCGCAGGCACTATCAAAAAGTATCTCAAAGGGGAGTTTCACAACAGACTACGTACAGTATACAGCGGGATAGACCTCTCAGTTTTTAGACCAATACCTGATATGGACAAACAGTGGGACTTGGCATTCATGGGTAGACTCGAAGAAATGAAGTCTGTCGATTTGTTTCCAGAGATGCTATCTCTCCTTAGAGTCAAGTTTCCCCATCTAACGATGGTGATGACCGGCGAGGGGTCTCTCAAAGAGGAATTATTCAAGGAATTCGAGAAACAAGGCATCACGTCTATGGTCGACTATCAAGGCGTCGTTAAGACTGAGGACGTCCCTATTCTGATAAACAAGAGCAGGATTTTTCTTTACCCATCAAGAAGAGAGCCATTTGGACTCTCAATAGTTGAAGCAATGGCCTGCGGTGTGCCAGTGGTGACCACAGATGTGTTTGGTCCACGGGAGATAGTCAGGAATAACTATGATGGAATTACTGTGCCACCGAATGATGTTCGTGCGCTTGCTGATGCCGTCGAGAGGCTCCTTTCAGACGATGAACTCATGAAACGAATTGCACAAAACGCACTCATGTCTGTTAGGGAGAGATATGACATTATGCAGCATGCGAAACAGCTATTGACAATCTATCAAGAACTGATTGATAGAAAGAAAAAGTGAGTGTGTGGGGCTTTGTGAACCCCACAAATATGTCTATTCTACAACAACTCGTGTACACTGACAGTCTTCGTTTCTAAGATAGGCCTTCAAGTTTCCATAGCTCATCATGGAAAGCAGTCCAACTTCCAGACCTTTCTCTATCAGAGGCTTAGCTGGAACTAAGGACTTGATCTTCCCCTTCATTCCTCCACTTGCGTCATCAATTCCAGATGCACCCATCCTCTGCAGGGTTTCCTCCAGTTTGTTGAGGTTGATTGTATCAATGGTAGCTGCATCTGGATTTAGCTTGGGATCTGTATCGTAGAGTCCAGCTACATCAGATGCAAAGAACAGGTGTTTGGCTCCTAGCTCCTTCGCAATGATGACAGCCAGCTGGTCTCCACTGCCTACACTCCATCCCATGACGGAGTCGATTAAGATATCCCCTCCCAATAGAGGAATCATACCAAGCGAGGCAAAGCCCTTCAGCGGCTCTAGGAAGTAATTGGTCATCTGCATCTTCTCAGATGTCACCATCGAAGAGGGATACATTAGGCACACCGGAACTCCCGCATTCTGAAATTCCTTTACAATGATGTGCCGAAGGGTAGCTACACTCTCTTGTGTCTTGGAGAGTGGTAGAAGTTGATCAGGGCCCAAGAAGCCTTTGTGGAGTTTGTGCTCCAGAACTGGTGGATGTCCGTAGGAACCCACACCATGTAGCAGGACAAGCGACTTAATTAAGCCCTCATCAAGACATTCCCTGATCTCACGTGACACAGATTCGAGCACGTCTTTCCTATAGGTATAGGGTTTCGTTTTGTCAGTCAGTAGTGAACCGCCAAGCTTGATGACTGTGAGCTCGTTGTTCATTTGGCTCCACCATAGAGGTTAGAACAGACTGAACATTGGGAACGGCCAATATAGGCCTATGAAGGGTAGCAGAAGCACCATGATGATAGCCACAATGGTGATGGTCAGATTGTCAAGGCCCTTCGGTGTTATTGCCTCAATGATGGTTGCCACAAGACTCACAACTACTATGGGTATGATTAGGTCGACAACTGAGAATGTCGCCACTTCGATTGAGAACAGGAACACGAGGACAAAGCTGAACAGGAATGACCCAATGAACATCCCTATCAAACCTGCAAATGTCTTCTCAGCCCCACCAATTCCGAACTTCTTGTCGCCTCCATACTTTCGGCCAATAACATCTGCGAATCCGTCTCCTCCTGCTAGGCATCCAAAGACGATCAGTGCCAATGGAGTAGCATTGGCCAGATTACCGTCAGCAGGAACGTAGAACCAGAGGATTCCAATGACGACCATCATAAATGCGTAGTACAGAGTGCCGCCGAGGAGCTCCTTTGGGTCACCGCTCCTTGACATTGAACGCACAAAGTCCTCGTTTACGCTCTTTCCAGTCCCAATCATCACGAACTGAAGAACGAATAT
>JBHLRP010000074.1:0-12051 GCA_048882485.1 Candidatus Thorarchaeota archaeon | reverse complement strand
GCATTGGCCTTCCGCCACTCTGCTAGCTTGCCTTCATAATCCAAGGGTATTGGATGTCTACCATGATTCCCTATCACGATGAATAACGTCCCAACCCTTGCCTGTTTTAGCAACACCTTCACCCAGTTGTCAGTTCTTCGCACAATCTTCTCAAGGAGTGTCTTAGGTGGAGTTCTATGGCCATACTGAGCATAGAGACTCTCAAAGTCGAGAAAGTGGAGATAGAGCACTTCTGTCTTGAAAATGTGTTTTGTCGCCTCCACATATGTCGCCATATCATCACGCTTGTGCACGGTAATACCTGAATCAAAACCAAGGATGTCTGTGTCCTCTTCTCTGCAAATCAGTTTGACTGACTTCCCGTAGTTACGAGCATGCCTCATGATGTGAAATCCATCCAAGGGGCGAAGCAGAGCTGTCATCAGAGGGATTGCATAGGGATCATCAGTTTCAATCAATGCAAGTGCCTCTAGATTCTTTATCATAGCCTCAGGCTTGTAGACCACTGCCTCAAATAGCCCAAAGTTGTCGATGATGACCATGACAACTGCAGAGGGATTGAACTTCGCAAGTATCTCTGCATTTGGTGGCGGCATTCCCTCAGGAGGAGATATTCCCATCAATCGAATAATGGTGGATGGAAATTCGAGTGCTGAAGTCCTTACTTGTGGGAAAGATGACATAGAGATATCCTCAGAGTTTGCGCTTTTTGGGGGGCTCAGACGTGATGAGACTCCTTGTCGTACGTCATTAGATATTGCGCGCTTATACTTATGCATGGTGTTTCTGGATGCATGGAAGCATTAATAGACTGACACGAGCCTGTGCCGCTAGAGGTCAGGGAATGACAATAAATGAAATCGTCTTCAATGATAACATCAAGTTCATCCTATCGGGTGGAAAGGGTGGAGTTGGTAAGACTAGTTGTGCAGGTGCAATGGCACTTCTTTCAGCGAGACATGGATTTCGAACTCTAGTGATGTCAACAGACCCTGCTCATAGTCTGAGTGATAGCTTTGATCAGGACCTTTCAGGCGGAGAGATAATTGAGATCAAGGGAGTGAAGAATCTCTGGGGAATGGAAATCGACACTGCGAAAGGCATGCAGGAATTTCAGACTTCAATAGGAGATGGCGTGGCTGGACCAGAATTGGAAATGGCATCACAGCTTGTTGGAGATATCGGTGCAATGTCGCCTCCTGGCTCAGACGAAGCTATGGCATTTGGAAAGATGCTGGAGTTTCTTGAAGACACATCCTACGATAGAGTAATCTTCGATACAGCACCGACAGGACACACCTTGAAGCTTCTAGAACTGCCTGATCTACTAGATAGCTGGCTTGGAAGAATGCTCACTCTACGACAGAGATTGAGTTCCATGATGTCAGGACTAAGGGCAATGTTCGGAGGTGGTGCTCAGGACGAGTCATCCTGGGAGATGTTGCAGCGTACAAAAGACAAGATCCTTGCTGCAAGAATACAGCTATCTGATCCTGAGATGACTCAGTTCGCAATTGTGATGATACCAGAAGCAATGGCTGTGTTTGAAACCCAAAGACTACTGGGGAGTCTTCACAGCTGGAACATCCCAGCTAGCAACATAATTGTGAATCAACTTGTACCTCCCAATCCCGACTGTGTCTTCTGCAGCACAAGAAGAGAGATGCAACAATCTAATATGGTGGATATCAAGGACCTCTACAAGGACCTTGATATAACAGAAGTGCCTCTATTCGACAAAGAGATTCGAGGCATTGATGGGCTCACAGAGCTAGGCAAGATTCTCATTGGAGAAGAGCAATAATGAGACGGTCACTAAGACTCAAGATTGGAGCTGCACTCTTCATATTCCTATTTCTGGCATCAGCAATTGCGGCGATTTACCTGTTGTACAAGCCTTGAACTCGATTCAGGACAGAATGAATTAGACTCCCTTTACTCTCTTTACAACAGGTGGACGAATCTTGTATAGAATTCGGCCTCCACAGTATGGACATTTCACACCTGGAAGAGTCTTCAAACCTTCGGGAGTGACTTCTTTGTGACAGCTATGGCAAATGTAGACCATTAAATATCGCCTCGGAGAACCTGACAAAATTGGTGGTTCGTTCAGCATCTCGCCGGAATTCTCTGCATATGAAGCTTTTCTTATGACTGGCTATAGCCACAAATCCTAGCGGTCCTCTGTCACAATGCCCTCGACCAGACCGCTACTCAGAACCTTTACCACTTTGACTCGAAGCACCGTTCCAGGGGAATACCCACCTCTCACTGTCATTAGGGGTCCTTCACTCAATGGATACACCATGGAATATCCACGATGAGTCAAAGAGGGTTCAGCCACTACTCCACGGACAATAGTGCCTACATGCTTGTCCTTGCGCGCTCGGTTAATTCGAGCCGCCTCCTTTCGAAGTGGCGCGCTGATCGAGTCCTTTGGATGTGGTTCAGGAAAGTCTGCAAATGCAGATCCAGGCAGAGCCCTAAAGCCATACAGGATTATTCTCTCTGCACCAGCCTTAGCAACTTCTCTCATCAGATTTACAGACGCCTTCACAGTTTCAGGAGTTTCACCAGGCAGACCATATATCAGATACACAAATGGAGCCATATCATGAGCTTTTGCGATTCTCACTGCTCGCAATACGTCGCCTGAGCTTCCACATTTTCCAATACTTCTCAGATGTTCGTCAGACCCTGACTCAAGGCCAATATTTGGAGAGATGCCCTGCATTGATTCTGATAGGACAGCTGCAACCTTCTCGGTGAACAAGCAGGCCTTCATATTCTCAATTGATAGATGCACGTTGCCTTCCGCGACTTCCGGTAATGATGCCAGTCTATGAAGCAACCGACTCATGGCCTCGCTGTTAGCTGGTGGACTACAGGGATCAGTTAAACCATCTTGACCTCGATGATAGTCTAGGAAGTCAGGGGCTTCCAAGACAACTCGGTGCACTCCAAGTTCTATCAGCTCGGAAACATCACGCAAAATTGCTTCTTCTGTACGACTTCTTGGCGGCCCCCAAGTGCCGGGCACACTGCAGAATCCACATCCAGGAGGAATGTTCTCGGGGCAGTCGAGTCTTGCTTCCAAGTCAGGCGAGTCACAGTTGCTACAATCGGTGCATTCTTGACCGCTGGGAAGTGCGATTGTCGTTCGTCTGAAATTGGAACAGCCTCTTACAGTTTCTACATAAACCCGAGCAGCCTGATATGCATCATAGTCGACAATTCTTGTTGAAGAAGGCACAAATACCGAAGACAGCTCTTCAGGGGTGAGAAATCTCCTTAATGGAGTAATCTTGGGGGACCTCTCATCGAGGAATGCGACTCCTTGAACAACAGAACAGTCAACTTTTTCCTCAAGAAATCCGATGCTAACGAGCTCGTCCAGAGTGGCTT
The DNA here is from genome assembly GCA_048882485.1 of Candidatus Thorarchaeota archaeon. Classification (GTDB taxonomy): domain Archaea; phylum Asgardarchaeota; class Thorarchaeia; order Thorarchaeales; family Thorarchaeaceae; genus SMTZ1-83. The sequence continues at coordinate 8,646 of JBHLRP010000074.1, read as the reverse complement.
CTCCCTCTCCCAAGACCAGTATATCGGGTTTAACATCCTTCAGGGTTGCAACTGGCTTGGCTGTCACTGGGCCTCCTAAAAGTAGCCTCCCCTCTGGACTCATTCGTTTCCATTTCCCAGCTACTTTCCTAACAACTGGCAGGTCCATAGTCATGGCACTAATAGCAATGTGATGGAAACTTCTCATTTGTCTGGGATTCGAAAGCACGCTCTCTACTCTTGCAATGCGGCACGGAATCTCATGTCGCTCAAATACACCTGCTACTGAACGTGGGCCGCAGCCAATGGAGTCTCGTGAACTGGTTCGGCGTCCTGTTCCAGCACTCAGCGCATCTACAATTAAGACTCCACTCTGCATAGCTGAAATCGGTATACTGAAGGTTCTTTACTCTTACCAATAACATTGATTCTCCCTCTAATTCATGTTCACCTTCATAGAACTTATATGTGTGAAAATAGCCATCTTTGTAAAACCAACTTTCAGGAGTATACTACTGCGTGAGCGATGAAGGTGGAATATGCCCAAATTGCGGATTGCCACTTGACCTGTGTGTCTGTGAGACCATAGCTCAAGAAGAAGCCCGCATTACTGTGACTGTTGAACGAAGAAAATGGGGTCGCCTTACGACCGTGATTGAAGGTTTTGACAAGAATATTGATCTTGGAGACCTAGCTACAAAGCTCAAAGGCAAGCTAGCCTGCGGTGGAGCTGCAAAGCATGGCCATGTTGAATTACAAGGAGACCACCGTGGTATCATCACTGATGTCTTGGCGAAGCTAGGATTCCCCGAAGAGATGGTTCAAGTAGACTGGTCATTCACAGGTGGAAGACGGCGATAGTTCTCTAGCCCAGATCAGATCTAGACTTGGGTGAGCCACAGAATTATTGATACTAGTTGGAATTAGCCTAGAGCCATAGAGTCGATTCCTAGCTTGCGGACGATCTCTTTGTACCTGTTCCTAACGGTCACTTCAGTAACCCTAGCAACCTCTGCAATCTCTCTCTGGGTTCTTCTTTCATCAAGCATGATTGAAGCCACATAGATTGCGGCAGCAGCGAGACCCAATGGGTCGCGCCCGATGGTCAGTCCTATGTCCCTACTCCGCTGAAGGATCTCAACAGTCCTCAACTGAACGGGACTCGACAGTGACAATTGAGAAGCAAAGCGGGAGATATAGTCGATTGGACTGCTAAGAGGAATCTTGATGGCAAGACTTCGTAGAAGAAGGCGGTAGCACTGCCCCAGTTTCTTCTTGTCAACACGTGAAGCGTCAGCTACCTCATCGAGCGGTCTTGGTTTTTTCCGTATCCTACAAGCTGCATAGAGTGTTGCAGCCACCATGGCCTCGATGGATCGTCCTCTCACTAGTTTCTTGATGATGGACTTCCTGTACAATAGGGCAGCCAGTTCACGAATTGGTTTCGGTATACCTAGTTGAGACGCAAGTCGTTCGAGTTCTGACATAGCTTGTGCCAGATTCCGATCCATTGAGCTATGAACGCGAGACCTGATTTGCCACTTCCTTAGGCGGTAAATCTCAGAGCGTCGAGTAGGACTCAACTTTCGCCCTGAGGTGTCGCGATCCCTCCAATCAATAACTGTTGAGAGACCTTTGTCATGTACGGTGTACCTCAGAGGTGCACCAACCCTACTACGGGCATCAGCCTCTTCAGAGCTAAATGCCCTCCACTCGGCACCTGTATCGATTCGATGGTCAGATAGAACTAGCCCGCATCCTCCACAGACACTTTCGCCCCGAGTGATGTCCTCTACGACTCCTGTTGAGCCGCACTCTGGACATGTCTGAGTTTCAGATTCACTCCTACTATGACTAGCCCTCTCTTGAGCATCGCCACGCGCTCGATCCAAAGCTGCTCCTCCGTCTCAATCAGGATGGATAAGAGCCTGCCAGAATTCATAGCAAAATCACTGCAGTAGAAGACAGTCTCCCGGGACCACCTTTTATCCAGAAGGAAAAAAGGACTTTTAATTGTATGGAAATTTAGTCGGTCAGATATCGATTCGCTCCTGATGGAAGAAAAGAACAAGAAACCGCGTTAGGTGGTCTGTTCAACACCATTCTCAGTCACTATGACAGTTTGCTCGGCCTGAGATACGATTTCACCCTCTTCTTCCGTCAGAATGTGATGAGCGATCAAAGCCCCGTTCTTCTGAAGTTCTCTTATGCCGAGCTCCAGGTCCGCTTTTCGAAGTCTTTCCGCCATCCATCTCTTAGCAAAGGGGAATTCCTTGAACTCCTTGCGAGCAATGCCTAGAAACCTCTTTGTCCCCTTGAATCTCACAGGAACTCTAATTGGCAGCATTTGGAAAATCAGCGGTTCTGGTAGATCTGTCACGTTCCCTGAACCTGTGCTAGCAAAGGTTTCAATGGCATAGACCTCACCTTCCTCTACCAACACTTCTGACTTGCCTGATACACATGGAACTTGCTTCTCCCCATGCAGTTCATACTCATTCAATTGATGACCTGAGAGCTGTTTGACTGGCTCAAAACCAGCACTCTTGATAGTATCTTCAATCAATGCCCCGATGGTATTCAGTTTAGCTCCTGGTCGCATCATTCGGATAGCCACTTTGGTGGCATCCTCAGATGCCTTCACTATGCTTTGGTGTTCTGGATTGAGAGCAATAGTGAACGCACTGTCAGATATACATCCATCGACGTGGGCTCCACAGTCCACGGTCACAAGATCGCCCTCAGCAATAGCGGTTTCATCATCTAAAGGAGAGGTATAATGCGCAGCGATGTTATTGATGGCAACGTTGCATGGGAAGGAGATACCTGTGGCCTTCTCTCGGATGTAATTCTCAACCGCCTCTACAATGTCCAAGACCTTGGTCCCGGGTTTTACCATTGGTCGTGCAATATCAAGAGCTTCGCGAGCAACCACTCCAGCTTGTCGCCATTTAGCCCATTCATCCTCTGGCTCTTCTTTCTGCTCGGTTTTCTCTTCTTTTTCCTCAGGCAATCTACTCACTCGCACCTCCAGATGCCAATGCTGACGAATAAAAGAGTGACGGAATGAAGACCTATCCACCGAGGATGTTCGCAATGCGCTTTGAGTGTCGTGCCATCATAAAGAACATGTAACCGACATTTGCACCCTTGGTCGTCAGGACGGCAAGTATCGCATCCTCTCCTGCGTCGCAAACAATGACATACCCAGACTCACCCTCAATGAGCATCCTTACAAAAGGGCCCCGTTTGAGCTGCTTGAAGACCTTGATTGTCTGTGACTCGATCTGTATAGCCCTGCCTGCGATAACATCCTCTTCAGGAACCATAGCCGAATCATCTGTAGGAGGAAAATGAGAGCAGATTGGTAGTCCTTGAGAACGGGAGATTATGACACTGGCCTGGACATTACCTTGGGAGGCGCGACTTAGGTCTTCAAGAAGTTCAGTAAGCATTTCAGTCTTTGATGACACGGTGCTGGACCTCCCTTGGGTTACTCTTCGACAAAAAACCCTTCGGAGTATTTAAACTTAGGGCGAATCTCTATCCTACAGCTTCTTGGCACCTGCGTCCTTTAGTGCCTTCACTATCTTCTTCAAACCAGCTCCTTTGTCGTCCTGAGCATGTTTCTCTAGATATGTTCCCTGAACCACTATAGATGCTCCAGCTTCGACCGCCTTGACGACTGACTCAGCATTATTGAAACCACCACCCGTGATTATGGGGATGTCACAATACTGTGCCACTGTAGCAATGGTCTGGGTAGGGACTCCACCGCCCTCAGCGCCACTTCCAGCCTCAAGGTAGACCAGCTTGAAGCCAAGTAGCTCAGCTGCAAGAGCATACATCAAGACGAGTTTTGGTTTGTCCCGGGGAAAGCATTTGGCTTCGCCAACCCATGCTGCAGTCTTGCCTGGTTCAATCAAGAGGTAGGCCATTGGAATTGGTTCAATATTTGAGAACTTGACACGTGGTGCCGCAAGAGCTTGGGCGCCAATTAGATAGTAGGGATTCGTGCTGTTTAGAAGACTCATGAAGAACATAGCATCTGCATACTCACTGACACCAGTAATGTTACCAGGAAAGAGAATTGTGGGTATATCGACTGAATCAGTTATAGCTTTAACGGACTCATCAATGTCACCAAAGATCGTGCTGCCACCGATCATTATGGCATCAGAACCAGAACTCTCTGCAATCTTTGCAAGCTTAACAACTGTTTCATTATTCATTGCCAGAGGGTCTGGGTCAAGCAGGGAGAAATGACAAGCACCTTCTTTCTCCAGCTTATCCGTGATGTATTTCCACACCTTACCAGGCATGTGGCTACCTCCTTGAAACAAAACCTCGACGTTTAGCCCTGCTTTTTACGGTTTTGGTGTCCCAGCTCGCCTCATTATTCCTTCTCGTCAAGAGCATGCCGTATCCAATCTAAAGGCATTCTGATAGCCAGCCGTGGCCCTGAGAATCGCATCACTTGACGAATCTGCTCTCGCATCGATGGCTTATAGCAATGAACAGTGCACTTTCTGCAGGTCGGCTTCTCTTCGCCGAACTGACAGTGGTCTAATCTATGCATTGAGTAGTCAAGAAGGTCATTGCAGGCCTCACAGAGATTGCCACCTTCTATGCTGTGCTTTCGTTCACAATGGAATCTGATCATCTTCTCCACTGTGCGTTTCTCTCTAGCTATTCTTGGGCCATCAGCGGTCTCTGTCATGTCGAGGTCATTCCTCAGTGCCAAATGTACAGGCTTATCATGTCTTGGGTGCAGGACATGGGGCTGATACTTGATTATAATCCCTAACGGCGTTTGTTTCTGAACTATATTGAATGAAATTGCCTACTATTCTCAAACTTTATTTAGCTCACAATTGTCCAGACTAGAAATAGGCGCGACAACAGATTTGTCCTCCTTTGAAACAAGGGAGTGGATTAATGACCACAAGCGATCCTAAACCCCAGACTGAAACTGCTGAAGAAGCAGAGATTGTTTCTGCAGATGGAGAAGTGAGGATAGGGGTGTTCCCCTGTGCCTGTGGGAAGAACATCGGAGCCGTTGTAGACATAGATGAGGTTGCCAAGTACGCGGAAACTCTGCCAAACGTGGTTTTTGTCCAGACTAATAGATACACTTGCGCAGATCCCGGACAGAACGAGATTCAGCAGGCCATAAAGGAGCATGGACTAAACCGAGTGGTCGTGGCCTCTTGTTCGCCAACTATGCATGAGGACACGTTTCGGAAGACTGTGAAAGCTGCAGGATTGAATCCCTATCTCTGCATAATGGCGAATATCCGCGAACATGTTTCATGGGTCCATATGCACGAGCCAGAACATGCCACTCTGAAAGCTAAGGAGCTCGTGGCTATGTCTGTGGCGAAGGCAAGAACTTTGGAAGCCCAACCAGAACTTGACGTTCCAGTCACACAAGCTGCAATGATTGTAGGAGCTGGAGTTGCAGGTATGCAAGCTGCACTAGACTTGGCTGAGGCAGGCTTCAAAGTCTACTTAATCGAGAAGGAGCCTACCATCGGGGGCATAATGGCGATTCTGGACAAGGTCTTCCCTCAGAACGACTGTTCCATTTGCATTCTGGGACCCAAGATGGTTGATGTGGCAAAGCATCCGAACATCAATCTCATTTCAATGGCAGAGGTTGATGAGATCTCGGGGTATGTTGGCAATTTCAATGTGCGAGTGAAGCAGAGGGCTAGATACGTGGATCCCGACAAGTGCACATCATGCGGCGATTGTGTCGAGGTCTGCCCTGTAGATGTACCTAGTCGAACAGATCAGAATCTCACATGGAACAAGGCCATAGGCATACCATTCCCCCAAGCAGTCCCCTCATCCTACTTCATCAACCCTGATGCATGTCTCGGAATGGACCTCATTCGTTGTGGAAAATGTATAGACAGGTGTGAACAGGAGGCAATAGTTCCCTCTGATAGAAGCAAGATCATTGAGTTTGAGGTGGGAGTAATCATATTAGCAACAGGATTTTCTCCTGCAGATCCAAATAAGATTCCACGTTTAGGATGGGGAAGATATCCCAATGTCATCACCTCTTTAGAGTTCGAAAGACTGATCAACGCAGCTGGGCCAACTGAGGGGCACCTAGTAAGGCCATCAGATGTTTCAAAGCCGAAGTCAGTCGCAATTGCTCAATGTGTCGGTTCACGCAGCCTATCCACTAGAACAGGCTGCTCCAACTACTGTTGTGCGGAATCAGTGAAGTGCTCCTTGCTCATCAAAGAACATTATCCAGACACTGAGGTCACAATATACTATCAGGATCTCAGGATGCACGGCAAGTATTTCGAAGACCAATATCTCAAAGCGAGAGAAGAGGGTGTCAAGTTCATACGAGGACGTGTTGGAGAAATCCAACAGTACCCCGACACCAAGAATCTGAGAGTTGCAGTTGAGGACACGACACACAACAAGTTGCTCATGGTCGACTATGACATGGTCATTCTGTCGATGGGGGCAGAAGGTACCGCTGGAGATTTCCCACTACCGATATCTTGCACTGAAGACTCCTTTTACATCGAATCCCATCCCAAACTGCGACCCGTTGATACTAGCTCGGCTGGAATCTTCATATGTGGAGGTGCAGAGTCACCAAAAGACATCAGGGACTCAGTGATTCAAGCTAGTGCCGCAGCAGGACGTGCTTCAATTATACTGCAGAAGGGACGGTACCCCATTGAGGCACTAAGCGCAAAGATTCTGCAGGATAAGTGTTCTAGGTGTGGCACATGTGTGAAGAGGTGTCCATATGGGGCTATTGCGGTAGATGGTGCAGGAAAACACACTGTAGTAGGCGCTCTATGTCAGGCATGTGGCACCTGTGCAGGTGACTGTCCAGAGGACGCCATCTACATGCCCAACTTCACAAATGAGCAATTGCATGCCCAAATAGAGATGGCACTCAAGGAGAATCCTTCAGAGAAGATAGTCGCCTTTGCATGCACCTATTGCTCCTACCGCGGCTCAGACCTAGCTGGTGTTTCACGGATGCAGTATCCCACTAATGCAAGAGTGATACGTGCAATCTGCTCTGGCCGATACCACGTTCAATTTGCTCAAAAGGCATTCGAGCTTGGAGCTGGAGCAGTCCTGTACTCTGGTTGCCATTTGCCTGCAGACTGCCATTTCCAGACAGGAAACCATTGGATGGCAAAGCGTGAATCAAGAATCCGCAGATGGATGAAACGAAACGGAATTTCAGATGAACGCTTCAGAGTAGACTGGGTTTCGGCTAGTGAGGGGAAGAAGTGGCAAGGCATAATGCAAGACATGACAGATGTTGTTGAGAGATACAATAAGGAAAGACCAGCACCAGAACCAAAGAGCAAGCCAAAAGCAAAGCCAAAGACTGCGGCAAAGAAGAGGACCAAGAAGAAAGCACCTTCGAAGCCAAAGACGACTACGAAGAAAGCAACCAAACCAAAGAAAAAGCAGTCCAAGAAGTAGGTGGAACGATGACAGACGAAGCACAGAAACGCATCGAAAATCTCAGGGAAGCTGCAAAGCCATGTTTTCAGTGCGGCATATGTTCCTCATCCTGTCCAGTATTCAGGGTGGCACCAGGAGTTAATCCGAGACTAGCTGTTGATGCAGTGGTATCAACCGGAGAGCTGACGGAGGAAGGCAATGAATGGCTTTGTGCGTACTGCCTTATGTGTGAACAAAGATGTCCAATGGGAGTTTCTCTGGCAGACATTCTGATTGAACTCAAGAACTTGTCAGCTGCAGAGGGCAAGGCACCCATGAGCATCGTGCAGGCAGTGGAGTCCTTCTTCACTATTGGAGCGATAGCACCGGGTAGTTCCGGAGTAGATAGAAAGCGAAGTAAACTTGGACTTCCAGTGATTCCGAAGCCAGACCCAGAACAGATCAAGATTTTGTTTGAGGGGACAGGTGCAATGGAAATTCTGGAGAAGAACCTGGCAAAGGAGACTGTAGCTGAATGAAGTACGCGTTCTTCGTCGGATGTACAATGGCGTATCGACTTCCCTTTGCTGAAAAGTCCATTCGAATGGTTGCGCCTCATTTCGACATCGAGGTTGTGGACCTACCGTTCACATGCTGTCCAGAGCCTAATGGAGTGCGATCCTTCTCAGATGAAACCTGGTTAGTCTTTGCAGCAAGGAACATAGCTCTGGCCGAGGAACAGGGTCTTGATATTCTTACGGCCTGCGCAGGGTGTCACGAGTCATTGACCATGGCAAAACACGAGATGGATACCAAACCAGGGAGAAAGACTCTGGCAAATGAACACTTGGCGGCTGTTGGGACGGAGTATAAGGGTACCTCATCAATCATTCATCTTCACCAGTTGTTTCATGACAAGATTGGGACTGAAGAGATTGGCAAGAAGGTTGTCAAACCTGTGAGTATGAGCGTAGTCACCCATTCAGGATGCCACCTCCTAAGACCCTCAGAAATACTGCAGGTCGACTCACCAGAAGCACCTGTAAAGCTTGACAAGCTGGTTGAAACTCTTGGAATGGAGCCGCTGGAGTATATGGACAAGACAATGTGTTGTGGAGCAGGCATCCGAGGGCAAGCCTCAGACACATCGTTCTCTGTTCTAAAGGAAAAGATGGATAGCATGATGATGGTCAATCCTGATGCTGCAGTTGTCTTCTGTCCAAC
>JBHLRP010000073.1:0-12590 GCA_048882485.1 Candidatus Thorarchaeota archaeon | reverse complement strand
CCGCAAGTGTGGTTGTACATGTAGGTGAACTTCTCGCCGTAGTCCACTCCGTATTTGGCTCCAGGAGTCGATGCATGCTTCTCCGCAAATGTGGGGCTAATCATGCAGCCAACGTTGTAGGTCATTGCTGGTATGAAGTATGCAGCCGCTTTTTCCAGTCTGTAGGTGACCTCGTAGGTGCTGGTCGCTTCTACTGCGTCTGTAGCGTCCCAAGTCTCGAACGCAGCGATGAACTCAGGTGAGGTCGGGCCGGAACTAATAGCGGCTACCACTGCCAGTCCACCCTTTATCGGTTCGGCGATAGTATAGTCAATGAGGCGGTGCAATTTCATGGCTCGTTTGAAGTTCCACACTGCTGCACTGGCATTGAATGGAGTCCCGTCCGCAAACGTGATGCCCTGCCTGAGTTCTATCGTATAGACGGTGCCGTTCTCGGTTATGGTCGGCGGACCTGCGGCCAAGAGTGGTACGGTCGGTTCAACTAAAGGATAGCCCCCACGTTCGCCACTTCCCCACGGGTAGGTATAGAGCGTTTCGTAGCATTGATCAATTATCTCACCACTCCCTCTGTCGTAGGCAATGTGTGGGTCGAAATGGAGGGGATTGTCTATCGTTTCATAGACATACACATCAGGAGCGGGTCTGGTCTGCTGAGGCATGAAGAAGAAGGCAACCCCAACTCCCATAATCACGATTACAATCATTACTATGGAAATCATTTGATTTCTTCCCATTATTCTCCTCCCTCTTGGCTACCAATCTCCTAGTTTCTACTGACCTAGGACTTCACAGAACAAAGTGGGTGACGGGCTTCCGTTCTCCGATGACAGGTGGAGCTCTAGACTATTAGATATCTAATAGGTCAAATCCGTATTTTAGAGGTATTTGAGTTAAGTCTTCCGTTAAACGCTTTTGCAATCTACCCGCTACCACTTCTTCTCAAAACCCTCTCCAGCATTTCAGATTGCTCCAGTACTTTGTACTCAAGATTCCCACTTTAGAAATGCAATGAGAATAACAACCACCACTGCCCATCCGAGTCCTGCTAGAAAGTAGATAGGCACTAGTGAGCCGATGTCGGGAAGCTCTGGCGATGTGAAGGTTGTTGTGCCCGTTGTGGTCTGATCTCCGGGTGTGGTCGTCGTGTCCGTTGTCGTATAATCCTTGTACACGTGGTAGATGTAGTAGTACGAGGACATTGGCTGGTATCTCATGCCAATGCCCTTCAGCCATGCTCCGAACGTGGTGAACTCCTTGGGGGAGTACAGCCCCAGGAATGGTTGGGCGTAGGCAGCTAGTTCCTGAATTTGGTTGTAGATGCCTTGTCTGACAACTGGGTCGGCTTCAGCCCTGCCTTGCATGATCAAGTCGTCCATCACACTGTTGTTGTAGCCCTGCGACGGCGCATAATAACCACTGGAGTGTAGGTAGTAGAATACGAGGTCATGAGGGTCAGCGTACCTAGCAATCCATTGATCTGACAGTAGCAGCGGCTCTTCACGAGGACTGCCAATATAGGAGGGCGCAGGCGTAATCATTGGTTCGTAGTCCAATCCCGTGGTGTTCATCTCAGGCAGTAGTTTCATGGCATCGAAACCGTCCTTCAGCAGCAACGAGATCAGTTCTAGGGGGTTCTGGAAGACATGGTAGGGGAGTAGGATCTTGCCCCTGATTGCGTTCATGACAGCCACGAAATCGGGATCTTGCATGGCGTCATTCCAATACCCGACTGCAATCTCTGGTTCATAATGCTCAGTCCAATGACTCGAGTTATGGTAAGGCATCCAGGCCGGAATCGGTCCTTGTGCCTTGACGTTCCAGCCACTGGTTACCGATTGGATATAGGCATCGTAGTCGAGGAGATACGCCACGGCCTTCCTGAGTCCTCTCCAGTGGAATGGGGAGTAAATCTCAAAGGTGTTCGACCCGATAGTCCAGTTCATTATTCCCATCTGGAACCGGAAACCACTCATGTAAGAGGACACGCCACCGGTTCTGAAGAAGATGTTAGGGTCTTTGCTACCAAGTGTGACGCTGTCATAGATCTCGTCTGCATGCGATGACGGCCAGTAAGTGTCGTCAGCGACTCCATTCTTGAGGTTCAGGTTCATGCTTGTCTGGTCTTCGTTAGCCTTGAACCAAATCTCCCTTATCGAGCCAGCATAGAGTGGAGGTGCAATCGTAGCCTCAGTCGCTTCAGCTCTCCAGTAGTCCTGGTTGAGTGTCATGCGGACGTGCTCACTTCTCTTAAACTCAACCACCTTGTAGGGGCCAGTCCCACAAGTGTGGTTGCACATGTAGGTGAATATCTCGCCATATTCTACTCCGAATGAATCGCTATGATTCACTGCATGTTTCTCGGTGAAGGTAGGGCTCATCATGCAGAAAGTTGGGTCGGTCATTACTGGAATGAAGAATGCGACCGCTTCTTCCAGTCTGTAGGTGATTTCATATGTACCGCTAGCCTCTACTGCGTCTGTGGCTTCCCAGGCTTCAAACACATCCTTGAACTCATCTGAAGTCGAGCCGTATGCCCGGGCAACATCCTTCATTTCCGTCCCACCCTTGATCAGTTCGGCATAACGCAGACCCATCTTCATGGCTCTCTTGAAGTTCCACACTGCTGCGCTGGCATTAAATGGAGTCCCATCATGGAAGGTGACGCCTTGCCTCAGTTCTATAGTGTAGACAGTACCGTTCTCGGATATCGTCGGTGGACCCGCAGCCAAGAGTGGTATGGTTGGAGTGCTCTCAGGATGGTCTCCACGTTCGCCGCTTCCCCATGGATAGGTATACAGGGTTTCGTAGACCTGTTCAATCACTGCAATACTTCCATCGTCGCCATAATGATAGTGAGGGTCGATAGACACGATAAAGTACCCATTATATGGTTCCATCTCATATACATACGAGTCAATTGGTGGTCTAGTAGGCTGAGTGGCGAAGGCAAGGACAGAGCCAGCTCCCACAATCATAACCACTATCAATATGGTGCCGGTCAGTTGGTTTCTTCCCACATATTCTCCTCCTACTAGTGTTGGAACGTAAGAAGTCGCTGCATTCTCAGACGAACAGAGAGCTTTGAAGCTGTGCCATAGCTATGACAACACTCTGAACTAGAACTATGTGCCGGGTTTCGACATAAGATTTCCGAAGCCCGCCATCTACCCGTAGCCACTTCATCAATCAGAAACAGCGTTGCGATTTCCTCAGTGCTCATTAATAAGTGGAAGAAGACGAAATATTGAGGAAGTTGCGAAGGAAACCGCTGAAAGAAATGCTGCATTGAATTCTGGTATTTGGACACGCATGGACAACCCTCAAACGCATCCATCGCGGCTGAGGAGAAATCACCTATGCATGGAAAGACTGGAACTCGCTGGGTCTTAGGCTCATTAGTGACCCTCTTATTGACCATGGCGTCTGTTGCGAGTCTTGGTGGAACGATTCATCAATCAACGGCGCTTAGTTCAGGACCAGAAGAAGGAATTAGAGTTGGTTCAGGCACTCCTCATGGGCCAATCAGTATTAATGGCGACAGCAACTTCAATTCGACTGCGTCTGCCGAGGGGTGGGCTGGCAATGGCACAGTAGGAAATCCGTTCATTATTGAGAATCTGGAGATTGATCGTGGCGGGATAGTGGGAGACTGTATCTCTATCAGCAACACACAGGTGCACTTCATAGTCCGCAGCTGCATTCTCACTGGTGCCACTATAGGCGCAGGAATCTACTTGTTCAATGTCAGTAATGGTACACTCATCAATAATACCATTACAGGAAACAGCTATGGTGTCTATCTGTTGGAAGCCAGTTCTAATATTGTAGACAACAACAACTGCACTGACAATACTATAGGCATCTTAATGCAGATGAGTGATTCAATCACTTTAGTCAACAATACCTCTAACATCAACACTAGCGGCATCTCTATAGATATGTCAAGCTCCATTACAATAATCAACAACACCTGTAATGGCAACAGCGATGGTATCGAACTATTCTCATCAAGTTTCAATATTGTGACTAATAATACCTGTAATGGTAACACATTAGGAATCTGGGTAGATGGGGCTGGATCCAACACTGTGAGTAACAACACCTGTATTGGCAATAGCTTTGGCATCCACATACAAGGATCCAACACCAATACAGTGACGAATAACACTTGCATTAGTAGCAACTTAGGTATCTACATAGAAGGCGACTCCAACAGTGTGATCAATAACATCTGTAACGACAATGAAGATGGGATTCGGCTATATTTCGCGAATTTCAATAATGTGACTGACAACATCTGCTCGAGTAACAATGCTTATGGTATCTATCTGGATGCATCCACTTCCAATACTATCGCCAACAACACATGCTCCAGCAATGGTAATGGCATAACAATCTCTTTTTCAGATTCTAACAATGTGACTGGCAATCTGTGCCGTAGTAATAGCTGGGATGGCATCAATCTAGATTCATCCACTTCTAACATCATTGCCAACAATAATTCTACTGGCGGTGGAAACAACGGCATCTATCTACGGTGGTCCGATTCTAACTTTCTAGTCAACAACACCTGTAGGGGTGCCTCCCAACATGACATCTTTATTGAATCATCTAGCTTCAACACTGTTGAGAACAATACCTGCAGCAACAGCAACTATGGAGTACTTCTTATGAATGCGAACAACAACACTATGATTAACAACACTTGCACAAGTAATAACTATGGCATTCACGCCACAATGGCCAACAATAATAACCTGACTCAGAACACGTTCAGCGGCAATGACAATGGCATCGTTCTCTTTTCAGATACTGCGAACAACTACATTCGGTGGAACGTCTTTGCATATAACTCCCCCCTCAATGGTTATGATAATGCAATTAGCAATGTCTTTGACCACAACTACTGGTCAGACTATAGTGGCCCTGACGCGAATCAGGATGGGGTAGGAGATATTCCCTACACGTTTCTCAGCAATGTTGACTTGTACCCTCTCATGCTACCACCTGGATCGCCTCCAAGTTGGTTGCAGCTTCCTGCCAACAGGCTACTAGAGCTTGGCGACGATTTTCTCTACGACTTGAATGCAACTGCACCGCCACCTGGCCTTGATACTTGGTGGCTGAATGACACAGTGAATTTCGATATCGACCAAATTGGAAGGATTGCAAATAACACAGTCCTTTTTCTAGGAGTGTTCGGACTACAGGTCTTTGTCAATGATACACTAGGTAACACATTATCGGAAGTCTTCTCTCTGACAGTAATTGATACTACACGTCCTGAATGGATAGAGCCACCCAGAAACCAAACTATTGAGGTTGGAGAGAGCTTTGTAATCAGGCTGAATGCAACGGATTTCTTACTAGACACGTGGTGGCTTAACGACACCGTGCATTTTGCTGTTGATGCCGATGGAGTAGTTTCAACTGCTGGAATCATGCCTCCAGGTGTCTATGGAATACAGGTGTGGGTGAATGACACATCGGGGAACACACTCAATGGAACCTTCACAGTAACGGTGGTCGACACTACATCACCAGTGTGGACTGAGGTGCCTGAAGATCAGATTGTTGAATATGGAAACGACTTCGTCTTTGACCTAAATGCCACAGATCTATTGCTAGATAGTTGGTGGGTTAATGACACCATGCACTTCACCGTTGATAAGGGTGGATTGATGATGGCAATAGAAATCTTACAGGTGGGAACCTATGTTGTGCAGGTTTGGGTGAATGATACATCAAACAATATCATCAGCACAATCTTCACTGTGACGGTGGTCGACACGAAGCCGCCAATATGGAGTGAGCAGCCTGAGAATCAGACACTGGTATATGGTACACGTTTTATCTGTGACTTCAACGCAACAGACCTATCCGGTATTGCGGAGTGGTGGGTCGATGACACAGTTCACTTCACAATCGATTGGACTGGACGAGTTCGCACTATAGGCATTCTTGAGCCTGGAATATACGGATTAAGGGTGTACGTCAATGATATCTATGGAAATACAATATGGGCTGCAATTTTAGTTGAGGTTATTCCTACAATTACGACCACCACGACTACAACATCAAACTCAGCGATTGTTCCAACGGAACACCCTGATCCTCTGATGACGTTCATCATCGGCATGGGAGTAGGAGCTATTGTCATCGTTGTGATGCTTTGGGTAGGACTCAGAAAGCGAGAGAGTAGGTGATAGGGACTTTAGAATGCAACCCATCATACTCGCTATCACTTCCATTCATCTTTCCTGATTTGAAACCATCCGTACTCGTTGACCATTCACCATCATAATGGTACAGAGACTTGCCTAAAGGAAGGTATTTGAGAGCGCAAGCCACATTTGCTGTGGATTGCATCATCGATGAGTCAAGGAGTGAGTTTTCAATGCCATTCACGCCCTTTCATCTCGGTCCAGCAGTGTGCCTTGGGCTTCCTCTGAGAGAGTACATGCACACTCCTACCTTCATATTAGCCAATGTAATGCTTGATGTTGAGCCATTCCTAGTGATTATGTTCGGACTGGAATATCCGTTACATGGATACTTCCATACATTCCTACTGGCGTTCCTTGTGAGTCTTGTGATTGGATATATCATGTTACTTCTTGAGAGATACTTGTATCCACTCTACAAGATTCTCTTGCTGGAAACAGATAGCAGGACGAGTCTAAGGCTGTTCGTGCTTGCAGGTGTCCTGGGCACCATACTCCATGTCTTACTGGACTCTCCGTTATACAGTGATATCCGTCCATTCTATCCGCTGACAACGAATCCGTTATACAATCCCGCTCTCTCAATGGAGGTGTATAGCCTCTGCGTTTGGATGGGGGTTCTTGGCGTGGTGATGTATGTGGGCCTAATAGTGCACAGACTTAGGACCGGGCACTAGAGATACTTGGTAGGAATTCACTCTAGTCATTCATCAACTAACTGGTGCAAAAAACAGAACTACTGTCTAGCTGCTCCGTAAATTAGAGCCAGATTCGAACAGTATATAGCACAGGAGAAACATTAGGCCCGCGAGGTATGGGCGTGAAGATTGCCGAAGATGCCGTGGATGCGATTGGGAATACATCCTTAGTGCAGTTGAAAAAGGTGGTTCCTCAAGACCATGGTAGAGTACTAGTCAAGCTAGAATGGGAGAATCCCACGGGAAGTATGAAAGATCGCATGGCTCAAGCCATGATTGAAAAAGCAGAGGAGGACGGGAAGTTGGGTCCTGGTGGCACAGTGGTGGAATATACTGGAGGCAGCACAGGAACATCGCTGGCATTCATCTGCGCTATCAAAGGATATCGTTTTCGTGTCGTTTCCTCTGATGCGTTTAGTCAAGAGAAGCTAGACTATATGAGGGCTCTTGGTGCAGAAGTCACAATTGTTCCAAGCGAGGGTCTTGGGATTAGGAAAGAACTAATCGAGAAGATGATAGAAACCGCCCGAGAGCTGAGTGATGAACCAGGTACTTACTGGACAAATCAACTGTACAATAAGGACAATGTGTCTGGCTATCTCCAATTGGGTGAAGAAATATGGGAACAGACGAATGGCCTAGTCGATGCCTTTGTGCATGTGGCTGGGACTGCCGGTTCCATTATTGGTACCTCGAGAACATTGAGAGAACGAAATTCACGGGTGAAAATTGTCGCCGTTGAACCGGACGAGTCCCCCGTGTTGTCGGGAGGGGAGAGTGGTTCACATGATATAGAAGGCATTGGGATAGGATTTCTCCCACCCCTATGGGATAGTAGTCTAGTCGACGAGATTGTTCGCATTCCAACTGAGGATGCCAAGGCGATGGCAAGACGGCTGGCGAGAGAAGAGGGGCTCTGCGCAGGCACCTCATCAGGAGCAAATGTAGCGGCAGCAATCAGAATAGCCAAGAGACTGGGACCTGGTGCCACAGTGGTCACGTTGCTGGTTGATTCAGGCGTCAAGTACCTGAGCACAGATCTCTACAAATCCAGTTAGTATGGACTACAGAACTGGTACAAGACTCAAATTCAGAGAGATAATGAAATGGTCACTCATCCACTACCACTTCTTCTCTGACATGCTAGAGAATGTCATATGAGCTGTGACAACTCGAGTGTATTTCAGGCTGCCCCTGGCGCCCAAGCCTCTTCCTCCTCTTCCTCTGACCACTCCTCACTCTCTGGCAAGCTCTTGATGCCAAGCCTCTCTAATCTCGTCATGATCTTCTGGAGTGTATCTGTGCTTTCAATTTCTGAGAGGAGAAGCGCGTAGTTACTGAGGGTTCTCCCTAGTTCATGTTTATAGACAGTCGGTGCCCTTGATACTAGCTCTTCACCAATATCAATCGCCTCACGATATGCGCTCTCTGCATCAGATGTTCGACCCAATCGCTTGAGAAGGACAGCGAGGTTGTTGAGAGTTGACCCAACAGAAGGTTGGTACAGGCCAGATGACTTCTCAATAATGTTTCTGCGAATCTGAAGTGCTTCTCTTAACGCCTCCTCAGCCTCCACCATCCTTCCTGATTCGGCCAACAGGACACTGAGATTGTTGAGCGTCGTGGCAACACGATGCAGGAAGTATTCGGGAGACTTCTGGGCAAGTTGTCTTCTGATCTCGAGCGCCTCTAGAATGGCTTCCTCGGCTTCTAATATTCTACCAGTCTGTCTAAGAAGAACTGCGAGGTTGCTGAGAATGGTGGCAACAGGCTCAATGAGAAAGATGGCCTCCGGTGCTTCTCGGCTGGTATCTCTCGCGATGCCAAGCGCCTCTCTGTACGTCTCTTCGGCTTCTGCTGACCGCCCAGTCTTTCTGAGAAGAACTGCGAGATTGTTCAGATTCCAAGGCAGTTCGTAGTCGTGCTGACCCCGCTCCTTGGCGGCAAGTTCTCTATGGATTCTGAGCGCCTCACGATATTTCTCTTCGGCCTCTGATACTCTGCCAGTCTGTCGGAGAAGAACTGCGAAATCAACGAGAGTCACGGCGAGGAATTTCAAGAATAAATCAGGCGCTTCTTCCACCAGTTGTCTGGATATCTCAATCGACTCTAGATAAGCCTCCTCCGCCTCAGAGTATCTTCCAATCTGTCTTAGTGGTAGCGCATAGCCGGCGAGAGTGAATGGGACCAAAACCGCGAGCGCCTCTGGCTCCTTCTTGACTAGATCTCTGGCCAATTGCACTGCCTCTTGGTGGGGACCTATCGCCTCATATGGCCTGCCCATCATTCTCAGTATGTCTGCATATGTGGTAAGGCAGAAGCAGAGGTGACGTAGGAGAGAAACGTCATCCATTCCTTTGTTAATCTGTTCCCTATAGATTTTGAGAGCGTTTCGATGAATTTCTTCAGCCTCTAGAGGCCTACCTGTGAGGCATAGCACTATACCTATGGTTCGGAGAGAGTGTGTTATACCTATCATGGGGTTGTATGATGCTGTCGGGATGGACTTCTTGAATAGGCGATGTGCCTCTCGAAATGCGTTCTCGCCCTCTTCTAGTCTGTGGACTTTCATCAGGGCATAGCCGAAGGTTTGGAGAGTCCAAGCAATGTCCTGTGGATGGAAACCCAGTGTATTCTCATTAAGGCTCCTGAAGATCTTTAGCGACTCCTGGAAAGAGGCAATGCCCTCCGAGTTTCTCCCAGTTCTTGTGAGCAATAAACCAAGGAAATGCAGCGTTCGTGCAAAATGCACTAGGAAATCATCAGGGCTCCTCTCCTCGAGCTCTCGAAATATCTCAAGTGCCTCCCGAAACGCATGCTCACCATCAGCAACCCTGGCCATTTGGCACAGAACGCCTCCTCTCAGCCCCTGTATGACCGCTTGGCCGCTCTTCGTGTCGATTCGCGCGGCGTCAACAAGTGTTAGAGCATCAGAGAAATCGTTGCTCCATATAAGGTCCGAAACCATGGAGCCGAGCCTTGCCGCTGCGTCACTCTCTTCGGCTAGTGCTAGTATTGATAGAGCCAATCCTAGAAGGGTGTAGTCCGACTCATCTGTCGAAGCCTTCTCGAGAAGTTCGGCCACCTCATCCGTCGATTCCTGAAGCCGTGGGCCAAGTTCGGCAACAATTAGCTCCTTTGCAAGGTCGTGCAGCACCCAAGTACCGTCATCTCTGTACTTGACAAAACTCAGGCGAATCAGTCTATCCCAGTGGTCTGTTCTCATGTCTGGTGCAATGATAGTCATGGTCCTTCGATTGAAAGAGGGGAGAAGGCCTGCTCTTTCTACTAGTCGCAGGAGATCTTGTGTTTCGCTGAAGAGTCTTCTCCATGTCTTAAGCCGCACTGCTTCGAGGGTATCGGCCCGCAGGTCTTCCACATCATTCAGGGAGAGGTTGGCAGAATCTGCAACGTCACACATCGCTCCTATCACAAAGGGGTTTCCACCACTCACACTGACGATTCTATCCTGAATCTCACGTTCCGTCACCCCACGCTTTTCAAGGAGCTCGACGCAACTCTCTCTCCCAAGCTCTGTGAGCTCGGTCTCCTCAATCTCGAGTTCCTCTCTAGCTTCCTCAGTCAGGGCTTGTCTGCTTGCCATTACTCCGACACAATTGGGGAGTGAAGTCAAGAATACATACCAGAGCTCGGTTTCAGTGATATCTCGACTACGATATCGCCATCGGCATGTTTCGCTGTCGACACGCTCTGAGTGATCCAGCAGGAACACGATCGGCCTCTCAAAGGTCTTGCGTTTGCTCAAGTCCTCCAACAACGCATCAAGAAAGAGAAACTCCGCTCGTCTTGGCTCCTTCCAGAGTATTTCGAGCAGTCGCTGGATGTAGTCCGTACCAAGGCGAGCTTGGAGCCATTCTCCCAGCTCACCATATTTTCTTTTCAGTTTTGGACCCACCTTGGCCCCAACTGCACCAATAGCACTGCCGATACTTGCCAGAGAGCCGATGAACGGTATTGCCATCACGATTTCCTTGGCCCATTCTCGGCCCTCCTCTTTGACCGGTTCTAGTCCCTCGACAAACCGCAGTCGAATCTGCCACAGAACGTCGAAACGCTGCAGATTCACGCCAAGGTGGACAGCTCCCTTAGCAATGACATTCAAACGGTCGTAGAACTCAGTGTACCTCTCACAGTCAAGATAGACAGTATCGTCAATCGTGTTCTTCCAGTGGTCCAAGAGTGAGCTCTTTCCAATCCCGCCAATGCCGCGAAGATGAAGAACAACACTCTGTTCTTTGCAGCGCTGTAACGCATCTGACATCCAATCAAGATGCTCCTCACGGTCAACGAAGACTCGGTCGACCGGTTCGAAGTGCTCGTACATAATCTAAATCCCCAAATCAAGCGCTGACATGAGAGTGATGGAGTTTCACATAAGCTCGTCGATACCCGGTCACCCGTTATCGCTCTCTTCGAACGCCTTCTGTGAATCGCTTCCATGACGTAGATCAATCATCAAGCTTCTCCAGTCGAAAAATGACTGGCCTCACGCCGTCCCCACATGCTACATACGTCACATTTGGACCAGGCCAATCCATATCGACTAGGTCGAATTTAGTGAATCGGACAGTCAAGTCCCTCCAAGCCCATCCACAGAAACCTTCAGGCATCGTGAAGCTGTTATCAGCAATGAACTCCTGTCCGTCTTCGAAGAATTGGCAGACCGGTATCGTTTTACCTGACGAGGACTGAGTCATTGGATGTCCAAACACTTCTTCTGGACTGTACCTTCGTACTACGGTTATCTTCATTCTTCGTAGTTGCATAATGGACTCCTGGGGCAACCATGGATTGCATGTCATATTAGAATTAAGATTAGAGCCATCTTCTTTGAAACCACAATTTCTATCTGAAAGGCGGAGAATCTATTGATGTGGGATTGACATGGCCACGGGAAGCGGAGAAAGCCTGGACGCGACACTCAGAGTGATGTATAGAGGATGTTCCATATGCTGCGCTTTTGTGTCTGTCTTTATGCTCATGGCCGTAGTACAATCCATTCTGGCACCATATTCGCCCCTCACTATGGATAATATTCTGATGTTGATAGTCCTGATGGTGCTGATGCCGATGCTTTTGAGTGTCATTCTGTATCGCATGAGTAGACAGAAGAGAAAATCATTAGCTGACACATCCTTAGGAGATTGGTCAGATGATTAGCCTTGAAAAACCACTGAAGGATTCAGAAACTAAATCAATGGAGCATCTACCACTTCTCACATTGGGAGCCATTGCTTGAGCTGCTACTCTTCATCCCGTTCCGACTCACTCATCAAGTGACGAGGCATAAGCTTGGGTACGGCTCCTGTAGTGATATGCTCCACTCGGCCACCAATCATGGTACTTACTTCAGTCGGTTGGTAACTAGGTCGATCTGATGCTCGGATGAAACGGATGTAGCTATAGAAAGCCAGTCCAATCAGGATGCCTAGCACCATCAGATAGACTACAATCAATCTATATTCCCGGGTGGACTATATCCAGAAACCGTATCAGGATTCCGGTCTTGCTTGTGGCCTAATCGAGATAAAACTCCGCAAATATAAGGAGGGTTTGTGTTTCTGCATGCAGAGCATCAACCAGCGGAGGATGGACTGTTGAATTTTGATGAGGTCCTAGATGCAGTTCCGGCATATAGAGAGTTCAT
>JBHLRP010000072.1:0-12607 GCA_048882485.1 Candidatus Thorarchaeota archaeon | reverse complement strand
GCAAATTATCAACGACTGTGAGCATGAAACAATAAACTACAATTTCATTATTGAAGAAGCTAAAAGATTAGGTAATGCAAAACATCAAGCTGCGATTGAAGCAATTGGACTTCCACCCTATGAAACTCCCAACAAGCTATGGGAAAAAGCCAACTATATTGTTCGATATGGAGGCATGATGGCAGATTTCGCCATTGGACAAATGATTGGACTCGTTCTACCCTATTTGACTTCACCTGAATATTCGTTAATGGAAGGAATTAGAACACTAATGGGAAAAGGACGAAATTTCACTACGCATGCTTTGTGGAAGGAACTGACAGAAGTCAATCTTACAACAGAGATAGATTTGATCAAAGTTCCTATATTCTTCTTTGAAGGCAAACACGATATGATCACTCCTACAGTCGTTGTGGAAGAGTTCTTCAATCAATTAAAGGCTGAAGGAGGAAAGAGACTAGTCATATTCGAAAACTCAGCACATTATGCGATGCTAGAAGAAAAGGAGAAGTACCTCCGCGCTTTGATTGGAAACCTTTTGAAAGAAAGTCAAGATAATCACCTGAATAATCCATGATGATTAGGAACTTTATTAGGCAATGTACAAGTCAGAATCAATGTGGCGCCGGTTATAGAATCAAAGTCTAGGGGATTGATCTTCAAAATTGAGAGAATGACCACGGACGATGGCCCTGGTCTTCGTACGACGATTTATTTCAATAGATGTCTATTAAATTGCGTTTGGTGTCATAATCCAGAATCAATTCCAAAAGAACCTCAACTTCAGTGGATAGACCATAAATGTATTGGATGCAAACGTTGCATAGAGGCTTGTCAAGAAAAGGCGCTGCAATTTGAAAAAGATGTTTTGCATATTTACCGAGAGAGATGTACCAGCTGCGGAGAATGTGTTGAGGCTTGTCCTAGTACTGCATTGACTATGTTTGGAAAATGGTGGGACTTAGAAGAGCTTTTTCACGAGATTGAGAAGGAAAAGATCTTCTTCAAGAAAACTAATGGCGGTATCACTGCTTCTGGTGGCGAACCGACATTACAGCCAGACTTTCTTTTGCAATTGTTGAAACTATGTAAGGACAATGACATCTCTACTGCATTAGATACATGCGGTTACTCAAGCAAGAATGTCTACCAAGATTTGCTTCCCTATACTGACATAGTTCTTCTAGATCTAAAGGTCATCGATTCTGTACAACACCAGGAATATACAGGAGTTAGAAATAGCACTATTTTGGAAAATGCCAAATGGATAGCCCGTTACGTCAAAGAAAATGGAAAGGTGATGTGGATACGAACACCACTAATCCCCAACTATACTGCTACTGAAGAGAATGTCAAAGGGATTGGAGAATTCATTGTAAATGAATTGAACAATATTCCTGATATCTGGGACTTGCTAGCCTTCAATAAACTCTGTGAAATAAAATACTCAAGGCTAGGGATGTCATGGCCTCTGGAAGACGAGCCTTTGATGACAAAAGATCAGATGGAACATTTTCTGGATATTGCAAAAACCACTGGAGTGGAACATGTAAAGCGGTCGGGTCTGACTCGTTGATTGTCATCCATTGAAGACGGTTCGTGCGATAATATCATCCTGAAGAGCTTTAGTTAAGTCAATAAACCGTGCAGAGTAACCTGTCACCTTGACTGAAAGGTCAGGGTATTTTTCTGGATGAATCTGTGCATCTCTCAGTGTTTCTGAACTTATTGGATTGATTTGAAGCTCTCTCCCTCCTAGCTCAAAATAGGCTTCTACTATAGATGCTATTTTGTCTCTTCCCTCATCATCCTCAATCAAGCTTGGATTAAGTCTCACATTTACTCCTACTCCGTCAGTTAGAAGAGCATCTCGTGAGGCTTCAGCGACTGACCGGAGTACCATGGTAAGACCGTTCCGTTCTGTGCCATTTACAGGAGAAAGTCCGTTAGATACAGGTTCCCCACGTAATCTTCCGTCTGGTGTAGCTCCTATCATCTGACCTTCGCTAACCTGTGATCCTGCGGCAGATACAAGGCTGGCTCGGTATATACCTGTACCACCCCTCACATGGTGTTTTCTTGGCATCTCACTAAACACATCTGCGACCCATTTTGCGAGTTCATCTGCTTTTTCATCACCATTACCATATTTGGGAGCTTTATTCACTAGTTGTTCCCTGAGTTCTTCTGCGCCTTTGAAATTATTACGAACATGTTCAACCAATTCGCCCATTGTTACTATTTTTTCCTCAAAAACAGCCCATCGAATTGCAGCAAGTGAGTCAGCTACAGTTCCTAATGCCTGACCGTTCATACAACTATTATTGTAGCGTGCGCCATTCCGGGTGATATCCATTCCACTCTCCAGACATCCTTCTATGGTAGAAGAGATCAAGGGTGAAGGAAAGTGTTCTGCAAATACTTTATCCTTTAGCTCAGCCATTTTCACGGATCTATCTATTGCATAAGCAAGCTGATCAGCAAAGGCTTGCTTGACGTCCTCAAAGGATTCGAAAGTACTGGGGTCGGGAGTTTTCGCACCAACTTGTCGTCCTCTTGACATAGGTACACGTCCTTCATTCAATGCCATGTGGAAAACGACTGCCAGGAAAATTCCGTTGCCTCCTGTATAAGAAAAATCATTTCCGGTGCCTGTAAGCTCTACACATCCAACAACTGAGTAATCACGGGCATCTTCTAGCGAATAGCCATCTTGTTGAAGGTGTGGTATTTGAATATCATCATTGTGAATGGCCATTCCCGCAGTATATCGAAACGTTTCAATCACTCTTTTCATAAACTCATGTGAGGATTTGGAGGAGATTCGTATTGACAATGTGTTTAGTAGACTCTTTACATTTGCAATAGCTTCAAGAAACATGTATGTTACATCATTTGTGGCATCATTTCCATCCTTATCCACTCCCCCAATTGTGATGTTATTCTGTCCCGCTATTACAACAGAAGCAAGTTTGACTAAATATTCTTCAATGGCTTCCAAAGCCTCTTCATAGGTAATCCGACCCTCTGCTAAATCAGCGGCATAGTAAGGATAGAGATATTGATCTACTCGTCCCTGAGAGAAAACATTCCCGTCACCATAGCTCATTTCCATAACTACGTTCGTCATCCAAACCGATTGAATTGCTTCCATAAATGATCTGGGCGGGAGAGCTGGCACTCTCCTTGCGCGTTCGGCAATTTCTGAGAGCTCCGCTTTTCTCTCCTCTGCTGCACTCTCAGCCATCTCCAGTGCGAGATCGGCATACCGATTGGAATAATCACAGACAGCTTTGGAACTCACCAAAACTGCTTCATAGAAGTCTTTACGTTGCTCGTAGTTTTCATCTGTTTCTTTGAGTTTCGCGAGGGCTTTTTCAGCCATATCTTCTATTCCCCTAAAGCCTATCTTCAAAACCCGTCTAAAACCTGGAATGACATGTCCTTGGACATCAGCTGCTAGTGTATACGTATCCGGATTCTGTGCTAGAAAACTGTTCAGCATTTCAGCCATAGGTCCAGTAGCGTCGGTGTATAACCCCGCTTCTCTAAGTGCTTCTAACTTTCGACTAGATAGTGTCTTATCCTTCCAGAAGGGGATAATTTCGTTTTTCAACTCATTGAGTTCCTCTTCCGGAAGAGGAACATAACGATCAAGTGCGTGAAATATCAAATCGCTTGCTGCACTGGCGCTCTTGTTGACCTTTCCGACAAGCCCAAGAAATCCCTTCGTAAGTCTTGTCTTCAGTCTATCGTCTAGGACTACACTAAGAATGTTCACACGCATTCCACGTTCTATTTCGAATGGATCCGCCCTTATTTTACTGGATTTTACTCCCACCAATAGCTCATCATCATCAATCCTAATTGGAATGCAACGTAAGAATTCCTCTAATGCTCTCGCATCCCGCATGC
Source organism: Candidatus Thorarchaeota archaeon (assembly GCA_048882485.1). Lineage (GTDB taxonomy): Archaea > Asgardarchaeota > Thorarchaeia > Thorarchaeales > Thorarchaeaceae > SMTZ1-83. The sequence goes on along the minus strand of JBHLRP010000072.1, from coordinate 8,692 downwards.
AGGGTGGTGAATCTAACATCTGTTTCCAAATTCTTGTATAACATCGTGCTCGTTCAATATCAAGTTCTCTAGGCATAGATAGCATTCTATCTCTAATTTTTCCAACCCGCTCAGAAGGAACTCCATGTAGAGGAACAACTCTATAATCCTGAATCGTCATGAAAGACACAACATAAATCGGTCACATAAATATCTAATCTATTTCTGGAAGATTTGCAACGTCTGTCCACAGACACCTCACACAATTGAAAAAAGCATTGCCAATCAAAATGTTCATAGTTACTATTATCTTAAGCAAGACTTTTCTGTTCGCTAGTGTCACGGAATTTTCAGAAGGTCGGATTATTCGATTTGAAGGAGAGTAGGTGAATTATAATGAACTCGAGAGTGACTACTGAATCAAGCGATCCACTTTTCACCGAACCATATGTGGATGTCGATGAATGGAGGGACGAGCCTGTACGCCATCGGCATATCCATGGCGGATTCAGGAACACAGATGCCCGATTCTCAATCTACTTCCCCCCAAAGGAGCAATACGAAGGTCGGTTCTTCCAATATATCCAACCAATATCGGGGGACGAGTATACTGCGGAAAAACCAGGGGCTCAAACATCAAGCTACTCGATAGGCTTTGCTATAGATAGCGGCGGCTATCTTGTGATATCCAACCTGGGAAGGAAGGATATGTTCACTGGCGATGATCCCACCATCGGTGGGTATCGGACCAGTGCAGCAGTGGCGAAATATACCCGCGTTTTGGCTGCTGAAATGTATGGCGACCATCGGACTTACGGTTATGCCTGGGGTGGTAGTGGCGGAGCATACAAGACCATCAGCTGTATAGAGAACACAGACGGTGTCTGGGACGGTGTGATTCCATTTGTTCACGCTACACCAATCAGCATACCCTACAACTTCTCCGTACAGGCTCATGCGATGCGCGTGTTGGAGGATAAGATGCCCGCTATTGTCGATGCGGTGGAGCCTGGTGGTAGCGGCGACATGTATGCTGACCTAAATGAGGAGGAACGAGCAGCGCTCACTGAAGTGACTAAGATGGGTTTTCCTCCAAGAGCTTGGTTCCATTACAGGATGATTGCTTTCGGTTACACAGGGGTTTTAACTACACTATTCGATCAAATAATCAAGACTGACCCAACATATGTTGAAGACTTTTGGAAAGAACCAGGCTACCTCGGTGCCGACCCACCGGAGTCACTCCAACGCCGTCGGATCCACCATGAGACAACCATCAGCAAACTGATGATGCCTAGCGAACTCAGGGAAATGGGCATTCCAGTAGCGTATTCGGCAGATGCTGCCGGTGACATAGAACCCCCTGCAGCGTTCATAATGGAGAATCTGCCAGAGGGGGACCTTCAGGGAGCCTCAATCTTCTTGAAGAGCGGCGATGCGGAGGGTTGTGTGCTTTACATTGCTGGAGCTTTCGATAATATGGTCATGATCGCCTTCGGTGAGGATAACTTTCGACGGATGGTTGATATTAAGGCCGGTGATAAAGTAGAGATTGACAACTCTGTGTATCTCGCTTTTCAAACCTATCATCGTCACCAAACTCCTCCACCTGAATACTATGTCTTTGAACAATTTCGAGATGCTGATGGTAACCTACTTTATCCACAGCGACCCGAGATGTTCAAAGCTGAAACAGGCGCTGGCTCAATTCAAACAGGTCGGTTTACTGGCAAGATGATCGTGGTACAGAATTTGATGGACGAAATCGCTTATGCTTGGCAGGCTGATTGGTATCGCTCGAAGGTGAAAGACGCTTTGGGTGAGCAGTTCGAGGATAACTACCGTCTCTGGTTTGTCGACAATGCATTACACACTCCACCAGTAGTCACGCCACTTGACTCCCCGCCTGTCGTAACTACTCATGTCATCAACTACGGTGGCGTCTTGCAGCAAGCGTTACGTGATGTGAGCGCGTGGGTTGAAAGAGGGGAAGCGCCTCCTGCTAGCACACCATACAAAGTTGTTGATGGCCAAGTGGAAGTTCCTCATAAGGCTTCAGATCGTAGGGGAGTGCAACCAGTAATCACCGTCACTGCAAATGGGAGAGAACGAACAAAGGTCAAAGTCGGGAAGAAAGTGAAATTCTCAGCGGTCATCGATGCACCGCCAGATGCTGGTACAATAGTCGGTGTGGAATGGGATTTCGAGGGTAATGGCGATTATCCGGTAGTCCAGAAGCTAAAGGACACCAAGAAGAGCAATGTGAAAGTGAAGACAGATTATACCTTCTCTGGGAGCGGTACATACTTCCCAGCGATTCGAGCAACATTGCATCGGAACGGTGATCCTGAAACTCCGTATGCACGAGTCCAGAACATTGGTCGTGTGAGGGTGGTTGTGGAAGGCAAAAAGAAGGCGGAGGATGGCAAGGAATTAATATTTGAGATGAAGAAAGCGCCATCCGATTTCGGAGATTTCATGGACAAGCTTGTGGATAGGATTGTACAAAGAACCACTGTTGAGCAGGGAGTAGAAATCTCCACCATTGAGATAGGACCCAGAACTGACCGCTCCACAAAGTTCCAGCTTGATCCCTCCACTCCGATCAATACGATCTATGCATTAAGTTTCGAAGATATGGAGTCAGGTGTTGGAGTCTTCTTGGACCTTGATGTGGAGGTTTCGGGAGCCTACAGATTAGCGAAGAAAACTATCCAGAAGGCGATCTCGAAACGTGTTGCTGAAAATATAATAGAATTAATCACTGGAATCGTGGAGGGGCCCTGAATCACCATCTATTGTCCAAAAGACAAGAAATCATCGTTAATCATAGCCAGAACTAAATCTCGTTCGGACCCCTCAAGTTCAGTCTTTACCAGATTGAATACAACTTGAGGGGTTACCTTCTCTTTCAAGTAAGATATTCTCAAATCGTCAAATCCCGCATCAAGTACGAGGCCCTTATCGACACCGTCTGCGCTGTCCCAGACTGACCAAACAGGCAAGTCATCATTGTTGGGATTCCCGGTCCTAGCGAAATTGGCCAGGTATTGCATGCATAGGTCAGTCAGTTTCTCACGGCCAGGTTTGTTGCGTTTGTTGTGTGTCCTTCCTGTCAGCAGTGCTATTTCACCTCCTCCCATTCCCAGGAAGAAAGGTACCTCAGCCGCATGATGTGCTCCCAATTCTCGACCCTTCTTTCCTGGAAGAACGCTCTCACCATGTTCATCTACACTTCCCCAATCGAACCTATACACGTAGACAGGCGCTTCACCTCCAGAGGTCATCTTTATGGCCAATTCATCAACACCATTTGCACGCCATAGCATGGAAGAATAACTCCAGACAAGATCGTATTCTCGTGTGTTCAATGGTGGATTCCTTCTGAACCATCCAAAGAGTTTCATCTCATCCTTTGTACATCCAATAATTATTGGAACTTTGTTTGTCCAATCTACGGAGGAAAAGATATCATACCCCTCCTTGGGTATCACAGTTCCGTCAGTAAAGATAGTGCGCCACTCCGCCATTCCGAAATCTCTGGCTGGGATGTTCTTCATGATTGTGAACGCAGATTTCGACCTGAGGTATGTGTTTATCTCATCATCATGCATCTTGCTGATGACCTCTTGGGCTTGATCCTCATTCTTGGCCTTTCGATCCTTCACCAAGAGGGCAGCAAGTAGTTTGTTGCTCTGACTTTCCCCTACATCAGGATTCCATATTAATGACAGACCACTCTCAACTACAGCTTGGTGAAAAAGCCCCTTTGCAGAGGGAGAAGCTAGAAGTGAGAGGGCATTGAAAGCTCCTCCAGATTCACCTGCGATTGTCACGTTGCTTGGATCTCCGCCAAAAGCCTTGATGTTGTCACGCACCCATTCCAGGGCCTTCATAAGGTCAAGAGTCCCATAATTCCCGCTCTGGTCTTCCGGAGAGCCAGTGCTTGTCACTGCTGGATGGATAAACCAGCCCATTGCGCTGAGACGATAATTGACAGAGATGTAGAGCAAGTTTGATTTTTCAGCCACGGCATTTCCGTAGTAGGATGAAGTGGCAGAGGAACCTATGGAATTACCTCCTCCATGAATATACAGGTAAACCGGCAAATCGCGTTCTGAGCTCTTTGGACGCCAGATGTTGAGGTAGAGACAGTCTTCCGACCCACCTGGACCAAGAAACATCATTATTTGTGCTGCTGAACTGCCAAACTTCTTTGCCTTACGCGCACCAAGCCATGGAATAGGATCAAGTGGTGCCTTCCACCGTAGCGGCCCTACTGGAGGAGTGGCGTACGGAATTCCTTTCCAGCACCAAGTGCCTTTGTCAGAGAAACCAACGACCAAGCCGTATTTGGTTTGAACAGTTGGTTCATTTTTCCACGTGCCAATTTCGTAAATGTGGTCTGATGGTTCCGGTTCGAAATAGCGTCTGATAGGTGTAGAAGCAATCCTTCTTAGAGAATTAATCAACCTGATAAAAGGGGAGAACAGATAGCCCAATTTCATGATTCGTGACACAGCTTCACACCACAAGTCGACATTTCTAGGACAAAAAGAAGAACGACTTATCCATATGATATCTGTTATTCTTCCTCTCTCAAGGTCCAATATTGTGAATGTTGTATTCAGCAGATGTTATATCTCAGTACGAAATAAACTCGAGAAGGTGATTGAATAATGGAAGATGTGCAGATAATCCTAGCAGCATTATGGGTATCTCTAATGTTGACTTATCTCCTAGGAGATAGTCTCCGCATTTTTAGTGGTGACTTTGTGCCGGGAGAAATCGCAGGCCAGAAAGCGACTCAGAGTATGTGGATGATGGCTGCAGTAGTAATGCTGATTCCAATTGTCATGGTCTTCCTGACCTTAGTGGTACCAATGCCAATCATTGGATGGCTAAACATCATTCTTTCGATATTCCTCTTCCTATTCAACCTCGCAGGAGTGCGTTCGTACCCAGGGCTTTATGATAGATTTCTCATAGTTGTTAGCCTTCTGTTCAACATGGTCATTGTTTGGTATGCTTGGAATTGGATCTTTGTGGCTCCGCTTTAGCTATAGTTGTTTCGTACCACAAATCAATACTTAAAAATAGTTAACACGCCCACTGTGATCAGGTCATCGTAATAATTGTCAAGAAAAGGGAGCGGCCCAAAACTTGAGAATGGAAAGTCCAAAGCGGGAGTTGTCACCAAAACAACGTGAAGAGCTACTCAGAAAATTGAAAGCTCGTTTTGAAGAGAACATGAACCGACATAAGGGTCTTGAATGGGCCAAAGTTAGAGCAAGGCTGGAAGCTGATACTGGAAAACTGTGGTCACTCAATGAAATGGAAAGAACTGGTGGCGAACCGGATGTTGTTGGCCATGATAAGAAGACGGGCGAATACATCTTCTATGATTGCTCAGCAGAAAGCCCTGAAGGCCGAAGGTATGTTTGCTACGACCACGAAGGGCAGGAGGCGAGGAAAAAGCGAAGTGGGGGAAAGAAGGGAGATGGTGGTCCAGCGGGCAACGCTATTGACATGGCAACAGCCATGGGCATTGAGCTTCTAACGGAAGAGCAATATCGAGAGTTGCAGGAACTTGGAGAGTTCGATACAAAGACGTCGAGTTGGGTGAAAACACCTGCTGAGATTAGAAAACTCGGCGGCGCGATTTTTGCCGATCGCCGATATGACCATGTCTTCGTGTATCATAACAGTGCGCCTTCCTTCTATAGTGTTAGGGCGTTCCGTGGCTTGCTCAGGGTCTAAATCTGGACTTTGAATTCTGGCGTTTCTATCAAAATGAATCATGCTATTAAGAATATGAACCCTCATAGAAACCGTAACCAGGAATCAGAATATCTTGGTTAGGTAGTACTCCTTAACATCGTTCGGATACGCATCCGAAAAACCAAGAATCTCGTACCCCTGACTCTTTATGAACTCCAGATTCTGAAATGAGAAACATGCAATCTGTCCAGCTATGCATCCCTTTCCTTTGGCAAGATTTTCGGCATGCATCAATAGGTCCTTTCCGTATCCCAGACCACGATGTTTCTCATCAACCCAGAATTCAGCTATGTTCAATATCCCAAGGGTTGTATAACCACTTATTCCTCCAACCACTTCTCTATCATCATACTTTATCACTGAACAATAGTCGGTATGCGGATGTTCTTTCATAACATTCTGAACATGCTTGTCAAAGTTCCGAGTAAGCCCCGAACGAACCGTTTTGAGCTCTTCTTCTGTGGGATCTGATGCTATTGCAAACCGATTTGGGTCAACCCTTGAAGATGGCCTGTCATCCAAAGAGTCGAGGCGGGTCATCAAGACATGTTCTTTGATCCCGCTATGATAGCCATCGTAGGTCACAAGAAGGTCGTAACCAACTGCCTGATAGAACTCAGGCGCTTGCCAAGAGAATGTGTATACATGGGATGATATGCATCCAATCTCCTTTGCCAATCTCTGCGCTTCTATGACGAGGTCTCGTCCATATCCAAGTCCTCGATGCTTTTCATCGACCCAGAGCACCTCAAGATATTGAGTCCAGTAGAGTGTACTCGTAAGGATGCCACCAATGACTTGACCCTTTTCATCTTTCAAGATCAGATTGTGCCAGGGTTGTGGGCTGTTGAACTCCCCATTGGTCTTCTCCAGGTTGTAAGATTCCATTCCCTGCTGGAACTTCTTCGTCTCTTCATCAGTCGAGTCGCTAACAACTGCATGTCGATTTGATTCACCCATTTGAAGACCTCCTCACGCAGGACAGAAGCCTACTCCCTTTTACTTAATATCTTTCTAACTGCGCCAATTTGAAACTCATAATTCTAATTAGGGCGTATCTTGGTGGAGTATCTTCCTTTTGAATAAACCATGATGTTTTGAAACATCAGTTTGGCTCTTTTCTTCTCCAGATGAAGACGGTAACAACCACTATTGTAATTCCTACTCCAAATATGTAAAGACCATACAAACTCCATGGTGTAGGAGGAGGAGTCGCTGTTGGTGTGGTTGTGGGTGCTGAAGTCGAAATAGGAGTTGTTGTCGCCATATTGACATCAGCAACACTGGGGATGCGGGGGAATATGTCAATGCTATAGTCTGGAGTGGGTTGTTCTTCAGAGATCAGGAGGAGTCTGGTCCCATTTGCTACTACATCTAGCATCAAACTCAGGATCTGCTGACTCGACTCAAACTGTCCCAAGAGGGAATCCTCGTCCAAGGAATGTACCCAGTAGTTGCCATCTGATAGACCGAACTGACTCAGATCAACCATATATGGTATCATACGGTCAGCGTTCTGGAAGTTGATTACTCCAGCCATTAGTGTGTTTGCATCAATCAGACTCTGTGTTATGAGTGCATCCTTGGTTTCTGGTGTCGCGATCGAATTAGTGATGTTCAGGAAGTCTGCAAATGCACGTGTTACTTCTCTGAACAGATACCAGAGGTCAGTCTCATTGTCTGCGTCATAGGTCTCCCAAATTGTGCCCGGAATTGTTGAGGAGTGCAGTGCACCAAAATAGAGCATCCATCCGCTCTCTGGCTGTGATTTGTTGTGATACAAGAGAAATGGACTTGCTCCGATATTCGTGACATTTCCCAACTCATCATAGAAGGTGAAATCCCCTATCTGATGATGGTCTGCAGTAAGATTTTCCACCAGCAGAGCAAAGGTCTGATGGAAGGGGGCCTCATACTCGAGATGGAGTCCAAGTATGTTCGGTTCAGTTATGTTCATATCAACTGGATAATTATAAAATTGCTCAGTCTGACCAACTTCAACAGAGAAGGGGAGGTCTCCCTCTGGACCCTCCCTATCTCCGATTCCTCCCAGGAATGCGAGATTCCCTCCCAATGAAACATAGTCATTCAGCTTCGTGACCGTATTGTCTAGGTACCAATCATCTGATACAACAATCAGGGAGTATTGAGAGAGGTCAATATCAGTCGTGGCAAAGCACCGCTGGTTGACTACATCAAACTCTGTGAACAGTCCAGTTTCAGGGACCGCTGGTGAATGGCTACTCCCTACAACAAGCACCTCTGGCTTGGGACTCATCACAGGGAGATTGGCAAGTTGACCTGCTAGATTATCAACATATCTCCATAGTCTTCGTCCCATGATGTCAGTTCGCTCATGACCAGACACCCAGTCAAAGCTGTCGTTGTTCTGAGGTGCCCAGTCGAAGTAGCCCAGGACATCGACTCCTGATACATATGAGATCCAGGTTTCTCGTCTAATCTGCTCGTAGCTGCCCTCTCTGTAGTAGAGGCCATCACCTGCCACGTTCAGGAAGTCCCAGATGGTGCCCCAGATGTCCCAGTGGAGAAGTTTGCCCGGAAGTGAGGTCTTGTACAGACGGACACCCTCATGCATATACCAGGGATTATTCACTGCATAATAGCAATCCATCGCATATCCGTCTGCCTTCAATTCATAAGGGGCGACCAGATGGTCAGGCAGGCCCCAGATTGGAGGCATCATCATGTATTGAAAAACGAGCGCGTGTGGGACCTGAGATTTGACATAGTCATGCATGTAGTTGTAGACCCAGACAGTCTTCTCGTTTAGCCACTCTGTGAAGGACCAGTACTCTGTCATGTTCATCGAATATATTGATTTCATGTAGTACCCCGTTTCTGAGTGGTAGGTGCTGTTGTACTTGGCAATCGATGGTGAAACTGTGTCGAAGACGGTTGAATACCGGACCCA
>JBHLRP010000071.1:0-12782 GCA_048882485.1 Candidatus Thorarchaeota archaeon | reverse complement strand
GACTGGGAGCGCCATATGCGAGACAAACATCCTGAACATGTTGAAATGATGTGAATCGGACTCGCTATAGTTCATTTTTTGATACCCTGGCTATTTAGCCAGGGTATCACATTCTTCTAAGCAATTGAAATTCTCCTAATTCTAGGATGAGATTTGAACTCATGCCGCCTCCTTTCTGAAGAAATCAAGGGACACTCGAACGGATGATTATTAGCCAACTTCGGATACCAGTAATCCGCTTGGTTAGAAACAAGGAGACATCTTGATGAAACGACGCGGATTGCTTGTAATTACGTCTGTTGTGCTCGCGATTTTGCTAGTGTCTCTCTTGTATCTTGTTTCACAAGGATTCTGGAATGATTCACCAGATATAATCATACATAATGGTGAAATTCTGACTATGGAGCAATCCCCAGCAAAGGTCGAGGCACTCGCTATCCAAGGTGAGAATATCATCGCTGTAGGTGATGAGAATGACATCCTTGCGACGGCAGGACCAAATACCCAATTCATTGATCTTGAAGGAAGGACACTTCTACCTGGTTTCATTGATGCTCATTCTCATCATATAGGTGATCGGAGTTATGTGAACCAATCAACGGCAGATGAAGTGATTGACTCGGTACTTAGTTCTGGATGGACCAGCATTTCCGAACTCTTTGTGAATCAGGAACGATTGGATGGGCTCATAACTTTAGATCAACAGGACAAGCTTCGCATTCGCGTTAATGCCTATCTTCCATTGAGCTGGCAGTTTGATAGGTTCGGCAATTGGTATCAGGCCTATCAACCCGGGCAGGAATACAGCTCTAAGTTGAGGATAGCAGGAGTGAAGATCTTTATGGACAGTTGGTATGATTCCACTTGGCTTCCCTACTTTTCTCAGACTGAATTGGATTCATTAGTGCAAGAGGCTCATGAATCAGGTTTCCAGATTGCCATTCACAGTTTGGTCGATAATGCGACTGACATTGTTCTAAATGCTCTGGAATCGGCTTTGGACGGGCAATCGAACCAACAGTATCGCCACCGTATCGAACACCTTGTCCTACTAAGAAACGACCAGATACAGAGGCTGGCTGATCTAGGAATTATTGCTACTTTTCAATTCACATGGATTAACTCTGATTGGAATGAGGCAGAATCATCTCCAGCTCTGCAGAATTACTCACACCTAGCAGGTAGATGGAGAGATATTCTTGAAGCTGGAATACCATCACAAGGCAGTACTGACTTTCCTTGGTTTCCGGGGACAATGGAGAGGTCAGCAATGTATGCGGTCTCTAGTGCTGTCACAAGGGTTGGTGGACTGGGGCTTACACCCACAGATTGGATGTTAAACCAGACTCTTAGCGTGGAACAAGCTCTGCGGCTCATTACAATTGACGCAGCCTACGGCACGTTTCAAGAAGACATCAAGGGGAGCATTAAAGTGGGCAAATTCGCAGACCTAGTAATCCTTTCAGATAATCCACTGACAGTTCCCGAGAACACCCTTGCTGACATAAAGGTACTAATGACAATGGTTGGAGGAGTTGTGGAATACGCAGCCCCCGGACAGCAGTTTCTATCTGTGGAGTCTGTGGAAGCCGGGAGTCAAATAATGACAAGATTAGATCAACCGATCAGGATAGAGATGGCGGATCGGACGAGATTTGAACTCCAGCCCCTCAGAATGATGATCACACAGCTGCTATGGATGTGACGTAATCCATGTAATCCATAGCCCATCTGGAGCTTCAGGAAGGTCTTGGTTAGAATAGAGTATCTGCGACGAATCTGATTCGAAGGTGACAGGTCCGATTGTCATGCCTAATCCAGAACAGTGATACTCCAGTGTGAGAGTTTCGGTACGTGTGAAGTTCCGGCTAGGTCGGCCCCACGATATCCACCCGTATAGTGGATGCGTTTCATCTAAATCCGTATAGTCTTGGTATCCATCAATCGTCCATCGGTCCTTGATTCCATCATCATAGGTGAGTAGAAGTGCTCCAGAGTGCCAATTTGCAACTTCTCCTCTTAATAGGATAAGGCCCTGATATTCGGTAGGAACCACGTTGGCATTCATCCACTGTGCAATTACTGGGCTGAGCAAAAGGAGAGATCCTATGAGAATCACAATGGCAAAATAGGTATAATCTCTGCCAGTCCTCGTAGGCTTTGTGCCCACACTTTCACTTGCCACCCGAACACCTCAAGATGCAGAACAATACCGATGGATAAAAGACTACAGTCTATGAAATGATTGTACTATCCGAAGAAATAGAAGTGACTATCCGGGCGAGATTCGATGTTGCTACGATGTCTTCAATGTTGTCTTTTCCGAAACTAAATCGAATTGCTGAAAGGTCACTGATGTCCAAGTCAGCCATGTGAGAGTAGCAATGACTGTCCAGACATAGCTAATGGGTCCGTAAGATATGGGGCTCAATGGTGTATATCCCCAATATATGAAGAATATAATAATCACCAAAACGCACATGACTGATAAAATTCTTCTGAACCATTTCTTTTCTCCAGACCTCTTTTGTTCTGCACTTCGAGAGAAAACAATGAAACCTCGATTCCAGGCAAGCAGCAACAGAGTCACAAAGCCGACTATTGTAATCATCTCATAGAGGAATGTCTGTCCGTAGGCTTGATTCTGGTCTTCCCACAGGATTTCCAGATCTCCTCCTTCAATAATAGTTTCCCAATGATGCAACAGCTCTGTTACAAATGCGGCCCCTCGATCACCATTTGTTAGAACTATAATCGCCTCTCCATCTTAGGGTGCGAAACGATATGCACCATGATAGCCCCAATTATCACCACCATGACCTAATGTGAGTATTCCATTGCTAAGCATCTTGTAGTTGAAGCCCAGAGTCCAACCCCATGATTCACCCCATTGCGGTGTGTACATCGCTAGCATATTTGTTGTATTAACCACTGGCTGGCCGACAAGAAGATGGTTCACCCATTTTGCCATGTCTTCGATACTTGAGTAGTGCGCAGCTGCAGCCTTCATTGAAGGATAGGTTCGAATAATAGGCAGAAGCATGTTACTGTATCCCACAGCAAGATGGTCCTCAATAGATGAATCCCAACCAGTCGCAGTATCTGACATATTCAGAGGTTCAAATACTTCTGACTGTAGATACTCGTCATAGCTCATCCCGCTGACCTCTTCTATGAGCAATTGCAGAATTCCATATCCGCCCCCGGAGTATGAGAAGACACTCCCCGGCTCGTAGATTAAACTCACTCCTGAATCAGTCAATGCGTCCTCAATTGTAGGCACATCATCCGGGCTGAACCCTCCTGAGACCCCCTCCAAAGAAATACCGGCTGCATGGCATAGTATTCGTCGAACTGTCACACCTGAGGTGTTGTATTGAGAATCCGGAAATGACCACCTTGTCAGATACCACTCTACGGGCGCATCAAGTAGAATCAATCCATCTTGCATCAATTTCATAATCGCAAGTGCGCACTGGCTCTTGGACATGGATGCAATTTGAAAAACATGGTGCGGTGTCAGCGGCTCGCTTGTAAACAGGTTTGACCTACCAGCTGTAATGATATTGGTCTGATTATTTGAAATGACAGCAATGGCAGCTCCAGGGACAGTATTTGTTTCCAGTAACGCAGAGATTTTTGTTTCCAATTGTTCAACGAACTCATCAATCGAGTCGGATGGCTCCAAGTATACCGGTGCAAAAAGCGGACGATAATAGAAGATACTGATTGCTGTAAGCGGCAAGAGGAAGGCCAAACTCATTACCAAGAGTGCTCTCGTTTGTCGCGTGATTCTCATCATCTATCTTCCTCTGGGTCTCTTCAATATTGCATGAGTCACTCAGATAGAATATCTATTTGCGCAAACTCACTGGGTCCGAAATCAACTGTAAATCTACAAATGGAGCCAAAAACCGAAGAACTTGGTGTGGAATTGAGATTTAACCTCCGAAATGATGTATCTTGAACACATATTCGGAATCTGTTACTGCTTTCATGGATGCAGCTTGCAAGGGATATCTGGTCATATTCTTGGTTAATGGCATTCAAGCACAAGGCTCTGATGAAGAGTCATGGCATGTTAAATCCATTCGAATGAATTGAGATGGTGGACTGGACAAGAATAGGGGACGACCACGAGGAAGCATTCCCCCGTTTAGCTAGTTCATTTCCGAACCTTGAGTATTATCACAACAATTACAACAACCGCTGAGGCCCCTGCAATCGTCAAGAACAGCACCTCGGGAGGTATATACCCTGGAGGATGTACAAGTACATTCACTGTATCCACGACTGCATTGTTGACAACATCTCTTATCTCAATGGTCACATTATTGGAACCAGCCTCAAGTCCATCAAGACTGAAGATGATTGGTACGCCTGATTCCCAAGGACCTGTGACATTTACGATAGAGTTCAGGTATATTGTGAAGGTATAGGGGTACAAGTCAGTTGCATTCCACTGTATCTTTTGGTCCAGTTCACCAAAATTCATGACTACGTCATCTGGCGAGTCAATCACAGGTGGAACTTCATCTGAAACCACTGTCACAATCACAGTGTCGGTTGAGCTGTAACCTTTGTCATCAACCAGATAGATTGTGAAGTTATATTCTCCAGCGCTGAGTACTCCGATATCATGACTTATCGAAATCATCGCACTTGTCCAGTCTTCAGACGCGACAACTATACCATCAACTAGGATGTTATAGCTCGCAGGATTATGATCGAAGACAGTCCAGCTAATCAGAGTTCCGCTTGAGAACACATCGAAGGTGAGGAAGTCATCAGGTCCAGCCACATCAGGGGCAAATGTGTCCGGTAGGAACTCGACAAGGATAGTATCAATACTAATCTGAGCATCCCAATCTTGAACTTGAATAGTGAAATTGTGGACGCCATATTCAGTGAGATAGGTGTCAATGTCCAGTTCAACGGTGGAAGTGTCATAATATTCACCCACAATTGCAGTTCCATTTTTCAAAATACGATAAGCCAATGCATTATCATCAGAAATGCTCCAGCCAATGGAACTTCCCATGGTCCCGTTTATGATTGTCATATCAGTAGGCCCTGACGCAAAAGGTAATGCCGATCCAGTGCCTCGGACTCTATGATGATAGAGTGTAGTTTGAGATAGCTCAACATAGTTGTCTAAGGAATAAGATGTTGGAATGAAAGGACCGCATGTTAGGAAGGAATCGGTGAAAACTGGGTCCCAAGAACTCCATCCTGTTGGCCCGAGGCTCTCCAGAATAGACCGTGGAAGGATGGGCAAGTTTGCGAAACTGTAGAGATACCAGTATGACTCAATGTTGAATTCAACAATGACTCGGCTTGAATTTGGAGCAGTGGCAAGTGTCATATCTTCAAGATACCCAGCCAATTGCCCTCCACCAGCATTCATGTAATAATTGAACGAGTATGCTACATCGTCAGCTGTCACAGAAGTCCCATCACTCCAGGATCCATTACTCAGAATATCAAATGTAAATCGCATATAGCCTGCTGGAATTGAAGCATTTTCTGCATGAGTTTCCATCAGATAGGTTCCAGCTAGATCCGTCCTGAATTCTCCATCTGGACCTATTTTGATAAGATGCGCGAATAGATTGTCAAGTACCATGTCGCTATAATGAGTCGCCAACATTGGGTTGAGTGTACTCGGAAAGACACTCATGCCGATTCTAAGAGTTCCTGTAAACGGGCCACCATCTATGGGCGTGAGGTGTGCATTGAGATTTGTCCATTCATTTTCGACATTATTGACAACATCAACCACGTGACCTTCAAAGCGGTCTTTTCTATAGGCAGAGTAGGAAAATTCCTCATACAGGACAATCTCAGGGCTATCTTCGAAGAGTATCTTCTGTATCTCTTCCGCAGCATCGTAGATTTCCATATAGTTGGTGCTAGTTAGTAAAATATCCATGTAGGCATCTAATGTGGCGTTGATATAGTTAGAGGGATTCTCGCCTGGATGGTTATGGGAGGAATCGTAGTACTGCTCCAACCACTGAAGGCCAAAGTCATAGAAATTGCGACCCCCGAAAATAACATCAAAATCCCCATGACTGTAGAGTCGGTAAAGGATCTCATAGGAATCTCCAGGCGAAATATCAACATTGATGCTTATCGCTGATAACGCATCTGCTGCAAGTACTGCAATTGAATCGGCCCGAGGCTGGGTGACACCATATTCAATGGTAATCTGGAACGTCGTCCCGTCTGGTGCTTCTCGGAATCCATCAGCATTGATGTCTAAGAATCCCGCAGCATCAAGGAGTTGATTCGCTTCATTTGTGTAATTCGAATAGTAATCGCCCGGCAACGAATTCTCAGCACAGAAGGGATTTACGAGCGGTACTAAGGAGTCATGAAGAACGGATTTTCCGCCTAAGACTTCCGTAGAAATTCGTTCTTTGTCAAGCGCTAATGCAAAAGCTCTCCTAAGTGAAGAGATACTCAGCGGGTATTTGGCGCAATTAATTGTGTATACCCCATACCCATTTCTGAGAATAGAAGACAACTCGACCTCAGGTGATGAATTCAAAGTCGAGATATAGGAGAAATCAATTGGGCCATCCAGAATGTCAATCTCGTTATCCAGTAGAGCCTGAACACGACTGCTTTCTGATGAAATTGTTCTATAGACCAACTTGTCCACATAAGGTCCTGATGCAACATCATCAAATCTCAATTCAGCAGGCACCTCATCAGCATACCCCGTAATTGGAAACGAAATCAAAGCACATAGTAAAATCATGAAAGCGAATACTCTAATCCTCATGGGCCCAATCTCCTATCCAATCTGAGCACTGCCCCCCGATATTAGGATTGTGAATTTCAGGACGCCTCAATTGCTGCTTTGAATGGCTATGCGATTGGGTTTGAGGCAAATACCATTGAGAAAGCGGAATGGGAACTAAATGATGATGGACTGAACAATAGATTTGGTGGACCGTGCGAGATTTGAATTCATGAACGAAATTACAACCACTCGTCTTTGAAGTTCTGAACCATCTCGATGTGATTTTTAGGGGTCTTTAATCCCGCCCTTGTAGTATCAATATCAAAATGAGTGGCACCCAAATCAGTCCATGCCTGAATGTACTCTCCCCAATCATGAGAGAAGTGCATATCCAAGCAAACCCCGATACCAAAGTCACTCTTCTTCCGGTCTTCTTCTTCCATATGGCTATGTAATTTCTCCACAATGGGGATTGCTGATTCAGGCGTTGTAATGTGAGCAAGCCAGCCATCCCCGATTCTGGCGATCCGCTGAAGGACAACATCAGCGTAGCCACCCAGCCAAATGGGAATTGGGCGTTGCACTGGCAACGGCTCAATTCCAATATCCTTCAGATCATGAAACTTCCCCTTGAAAGTGATAGTCGGATTAGTCCATAGCTCCCGCATCACTGCGATTTGCTCCTCGATCCTCTCTCCTCGCAAGGTGAAGTCAGAATCCATTACCTGATACTCTCTTTCATTCCAACCAACTGCCACACCGAGTCTTAATCGCCCCTCAGTAAAATGATCAACTTCAGCTGCCTGTTTGGCCACCAACACCGTCTGTCTAGATGGTAGAATTATGACTCCCGTAGCAAACTCCAATTTGCTCGTCAGTGCGGCTAGATAACTGATTAAGACAAGTGGTTCGCTGGTTGGCGGTGGTGAATGTTCAGTCTTTGTGACAATGTCGTATGCCAGCAGATAATCGAATCCTAGTTCTTCAACTGCATTCACAAAGTTCTTGATCTCTTCTAAGTTGTAGTTCTGATTCACCGGTCGAATGACAGCGCCAATCTTCAAGATTCTTTACATCTCCCACCCTTCACGTCAAGCTCAACTCGTTCATAAACCGGTCCATTGTAGCAAGTGGGATCTTTTGACGAATTGGCAATACAGAATGAAGTGGTGGACCGGGCGAGATTTGAATTCCTTCAAGAAATATCTGAAAGGAGCATAAGCTGGGTATCCAACCTTCTTGCTTGTGCGCTTTCTAATGGCAACCATCACAACCGTGTTAGTTCCTTTCTTCATAGCATACTCCAGATGATGGTGGAAGCAGAACAAGGTACACCCATCCATCTAGTTGAGTACAAAGTTAATATCCTTTCTTTCCTGCTCTAAAACGAGGATTCATTATTTGAGTGGGGCACTACCTTTCGAACCGACATCCAGAGGAATCAAGATTTCGAAGATCATTTTTGGCCTTTCACTATTCCTTCCATATCTAGTTGACTGGTTGAATGAGGCTGAGTTTCAGCAACTGGCTATTTATGCACCAACATGGGTTGCACTCCAAAGTGACTGGGTCTCTTACATTGGACCAACTCCAATGGCTTTAATCATGATCTTCTATTGGCTGCCATACGTCTACATAGGATATCAGTCGTACAGATTTGCGCAGGGAAAATATTCCAGTATTGGCCGGTATTCAGCAGGAGTTGCTTTCGTCACAATTCTGGCAATCCTGATGACATTGCCAATGATGACAGTTCCCCGGGCTTCAAGTGGTGGAATGGTCTACTTCTCTGCTGTGATTCCATTGCCACTGGTTTCAATTCTAGCTGTTTTGTTAATACCTCTCCTACGTCCAAATCTGTTATCATCACCATGGGGTGGCACTAATGAAGAAGTCTTCTCAAAGCGTGATATTGAGGATTCTGCTCAGGATATTTTCTCTGGAAAATGAATAGCGGACCGGGCGAGATTTGAAAAGGAGTTTAACCAAGAACTATGGTAGCCAAATACCAGTTTCATTTGATTACGGAAAACTCATCAACAGCTAGTTGCATCCTGGAACTCAGTGAGTATGATGGCAGACGGGGAAAGAAGCCATGCCATTAATGAAGAGCAAGTAAAACACTTGGTTGATGAGATTCTGAATGAGCGCAGGACATTCAGAATTTGCTTGGGCACTGCCTTTCTCTTTATCTATGCCTTTGCTAACTACTTGGTATGGGGCTATGGTGGTGTCTCTGGATTTCTCCTGCACCAGCCTTTTGATTTGTGGTTCTTATCATTTCTCCATATTCAAATAGTATTGAACCTACTATTTGGATTGCTCATCCTACTGATGATTTGGGCAATCAAATGAGTCTATATGCAGATTTTGTGGCCCCTTTGGGCTTGCGAAAGAGAGTGGTGGACCGGGCGAGATTTGTTTAGTTGGTACTCCATAGGCTCTTGGCACTATTAGGCAAACTTAGGCATTAATAAGTAAACTTTGGCATTGTACGGAGAATATCACGAGAGAGATCGAAGACGATAACACTTGGCTATCGGGATTTGTGATATGCATAAAAGACTCTCATCACGTTCTTCGCAACGGAGGAGAAACTGTTCATGCGTGAGGCGTATTTCGCCTATTGGTTTGTATCTCTGGGAATCATCCTGGTTCTAGGATGTGTTGTGAATGTTGCTGACCTATATGATAACAGTACTAGGTCAATTGTCATTGTATCAAATCCGGAATTCAGGGGATTTCCTGCTGATACACCGCATGTTCCCGTTGTCATAGATGGAGATGCCAACTTCTCGGACACAGTCCTGCTAGAGGGATGGCCTGGGGATGGTTCTCCTGAGAACCCGTTCATAATCGATGGATTGGACATTGACCTTGGTGGTGCATTCGGTAACTGCATAAGCATCAGTAACACGCGAGTTAACTTCACTATAAGTAATTCCAATCTCACTGGTGCTAATTACTCGGTACCGGGTAACGGAGCTGGGATTTACCTAGAGAATGTCACCTACGGCAAGCTAGTCAACAACACTTGCAACAACAGCTATGCTGGTATATACCTTGGATTCTCATCACTTATAGAAGTGGCTAACAGCTCTTTCACCAATGACAGTGTGGGCATCTACCTCGATAACTCCGATTCCAACACTTTGTCAGACAACATCTTTGACACCAGTCAGCTTGGTATTTTCTTACAGTATTCATCATTAAATTCAATAGCGCGCAACCACTTCAATGACCACATCTACAGCATCAGACTTGAAGTTGCAAATTCCAATATAATGATGAACAACACCTGCAATGGCAATAGTCAAAGCGGCATCAACCTGCAAATCTCACATTCCAACACAATAATGAACAACACCTTAAGCAACAATAGTCAATACGGCATCTACATCCAAGTTTCTGATTCCAACAAAGTGATGAACAACACCTACAACAACAACAACATTGGCATCTCCCTCGATGGATTTTGTCATCTCAACGACATACTGTGGAACGTCTTCGTAACGAACGCCGCTGCTCATGCTTCTGATGGGGGAAGTGGCGATGTCTTTGACTACAATTTCTGGTCGGGCTATGATGGATATGACACAGATGAGAATGGTGTAGGTGATACTCCTTACTCCTTTCCAGGAAATCAGGATTTGCATCCTCTTATGGCTCCACCAGATTCACCACCATTTTGGTTGGAATTTCCAGTTGATCAAGTGATCTCTTTTGGAGAGCCTCTAAGATATGATTTGAATGCCTCAATCTACGGAGGTTGGGATAATTGGTGGATTAATGACACTGACAATTTCGCTATCGACCAATCTGGAGTACTTACAAACATGACAATCCTCCTCCCAGAGAGGTACGGCATCCATGTATCTGTTAGCAATTCAGAAGGCACTGCTCTGTCAAAAACCTTCACTGTAATCGTCGAAGATGGATCTCCCCCTACTTGGCTTGAAGCCCCTGTGAATCAGCTTGTCGAATGCGGAGCAAGTCTTAGATACTATTTGAATGCGACAGACGTTTCTGGATTGGATACCTGGTGGCTGAATGACACGCTTTACTTTGCAATCGATAATGATGGACAAGTCACATCAATTGGTATTGTTGCGGTTGGAGTTTATGGAGTACAGGTCTGGGTCAATGACACGCGGGGGAATACACTCACGGGGCTCTTCGCAATAACAGTAGTCGATACTTTGGCTCCCGCATGGGGTGAGCAACCGCAGAATCAGACAATCGAGTATGGCACCACCTATGTGTGCGATCTTGATGCGACTGACCCTTCAGGAATTGGAGACTGGTGGGTAGATGATACAATTCATTTTGTAATTGATTGGTTAGGACAAATTCGTACAGTTGGCATCCTTGAATTGGGGACTTATGGACTGCGAGTCTATGTCAGTGACATCTATGGACATACGCTCTTTGTTTCCATTACTGTTGAAGTGATAGCTGCTACTACTACATCAACAACAGCAAGCACAACCATTCATGGTTTCGACCCAGTGATGGCACTCATTTTGGGAGTTGCAATCGGAGTAGGAGCAACTATAATCCTATTCACGGTTCTGCTCAAGAAAAACGTGAGGATGATACGAGAATAGTCAATAGAAACGTGGAACCACGAAAAGGATGGTGGACCGGGCGAGATTCGAATTCGCGCTCTGCGTGGAATTCACGCTGAGTCTCGCGACCTCCTCCACTTTGGATGCACGCGAAGTGCGTCACAAGTGCCAAGGAGGCGATCTCTCCCGGAAACCCTGGATACCAGGGTTTCAACCGGGCTGATCTACCGGCCCATGTCGTGGTTGGCTGTTCGTTCTTGAACGGTTAAAAGAATTGTGGAGTGAAACCATGAAACCATTCCTGTAGAATTGGACTTGATGAAAGGTTAGAGAATAATCAAATATCCGAAACATTAAATTCAAAGATATACAAATAATGCAACAGCCGGGTTCAAACGAACTAATTGAGAGTCATTGAACTCGAGAACGCGTAGCCTCAACTCTTTCTGAACCCTAGATGGGGGTGCAGATGAGATGCTGCATCTCAATCCAATTGATTGCGGCATCAGGAGTTGAAGAAAATGGAAATAAAGAATCTATACGCGAAATTGAAGTGTTCTCATATTCGGTTGAGAATCTTATCAATCTCCATCATTCTCCTACTTTTACTGAGCTCAATCTCAGTCATAACGACTGATGTGTCCGGAGAAAGAACCGAATTCCTTCTTCCAGACGAATCTAATTGTCTTGACACCTCGAATAGCAGATGGAAACCAGATACAGAAGTTCTGGATCAGAGTGAGAGAGAATTTGAAACGGCAAGAGCAAGAACTGGAGCGCAGAGCTTTGCTGTCATTTGTGTTCATTTTCATGACCTGCCTCCCCCAGCCAATACAAGATGGACTCGTGCAGAGATTGAAGATATCATGAGTACAATCAATGACTTGTGGTACAACATCAGTTATGGAAAAATAACGATAAGCTACCAAGTGGAAGGGTGGTATGACCTAGGCAACAATCGGGCAGCATACCCGAACAATCTCAAAGACAATTGGAGAGGAATCGTGCAAGAAGCAGTTAACTTAGCCGACGATGATATCAACTTCTGGAATTTTGATTATGTACTTGTCTGGATAAACCAAGCTCTTGGAGCTCCGGATAATGGATTCTGGAGAGGCGTAAGTTCAGTTGGATCAAATGTATTGATTACCATGGATGACTCCCCAATTCCATTTTTCCCATTCAAAGTCGTGGGAGCGTCCCTTGTGGGTGAAAATCCAATTGAGTCAGAATCAACAATCTGGGGACGTACTGCACATGAGATGGGGCATGCATTTGGTCTGCAACACACACACGAGAACTACAACAGCGATTATTCATTAATGGCAAGAGCCTATCCATCGGATCTAAACGTCTACAGTCAACTAGTTGGGGGCACAGAGTGGTTTCCAACTAGTTCGAATGAAATGATAGTGGAACAGGGTGATCAAGGTTCTTGGGTTCTGAGGCCACGTTCGATAGAC
>JBHLRP010000070.1:0-13060 GCA_048882485.1 Candidatus Thorarchaeota archaeon | reverse complement strand
CCCCAACTCAGAATCCTCCTAGAAAGAGGAAGATTGCGTTGTTCTCCTCCGGGTGCGTAACGAGAAGCAACAATAACATCAAATCCCTTTTCTAGTTCACGGACCATCAATGGAACCATCTTTGGATCGTGGGTGAGGTCAGAGTCCATAGTGACCACGGCTGCACCGTTTTGCCCTTTCTCAATAATGTAAAATATCCCCGTCTTCAGAGCGCCGCCAAGACCTTTGTTCTCTTCATGATCAATGACTGTCATGGGCATCTTTTGTGCATACTCACGGGCTATCTCTCCAGTATGATCTTGCGAGCCATCGTTCACAAGAACGACATGATAGTCAGTCATCGCTTCATCTATTGCCGTGAGAAGGTCAGGCAAGTTCGCCTCTTCGTTGTAGGCAGGCAATAGAAAGTAGACAAAGGTCAATCTTGAGTCCTCAGCTCTATTATTTTGGTTTCCTATTTGCACTGGAAATCTCCTGTTTTATCAATCATCTTGTGTTATATGATATAGTTGGGGCCGAATAGCACCGCCTCGGGGTGTTCCCTCAATTTCAAACCTGTTTCATCTGCAATACTTCCCTATTCCTTTCCCGCTACTACCCACTTTATCACGGCTGAAAGCCTGTCAGATATCTGCTCCCAGTCGAACTTTTCGACGCAGACGGCTCTGGCGTTCTTCGCCATGGATTTGAACTCTTCTGGATGTTCCAGCGAAAGATGATAGAACCATTCAATTGCATCTGCCAATAGCTTCGGATTCGTTGGTGGCATCTTGCGTGCAAAAGATTCCTCAATGAAACTCCTTGGGCCCGGAATATCACTCACCACAACTGGAGTACCACAAGCCATGGCCTCCAATGCTACCAGACCAAAGGTCTCTCGACGAGACGGCATTGCGAAAACGCTGGCTGAATTGTAAACCTGCACGAGATCTTCTTCAGGCACACGGCCGAGGTATTGAACATTTGGACGATTCCGGACAAATCTCTGCACATGCTCCCTGAATGGACCGGTCCCACCAATCTTGAAGACGATTCCGTCGCCCACCTTGTTCTCGATGAATTGAATTGCCTCAAGAAGTGTATCTATACCCTTCTGGTGGTCTAGTCTTCCTAGATAGAGCACATTGAACTGTTCGTCATCTTTCGAACGAGCAGGAAAGAACGTCGTGGTATCCACACCGTTGGGAATAAGAAATGCTGGGCTTAACCCCCATCTCCCATAGGTCAAGTAGTCTTCTTTGTTCAGTACGTGAAACGCATCGAATACCCTGAGCAGGCTCCGACTTACTAGGTGGATGTAGGCATTGTGAAATGGGTTGTCCTGAAATAGAGTCGCATGTTGAGCACTTATCACAGGCGCTGGATGGGCCAGCCGCTTGGCCATCCAAGTTGACACATCCTGAAAGAAATAGGCATTCATGAAGTAGGTTATATCATGATTCTTCATCTCTCTGGAGAGTTGAGTAAACGCCCCTCTCCCCATTAGTGGAGTGTTGACAGTACTTGAGATTGAACTGGATGCGGCTTCCTCGTATCGGATTCCAGAATCAACCAGTTGATCTACAAACCAATCTGTAGGATTTCTGCGATAGTTCTTTACCATGAAATCGGTAGCAAACACGGTAGGTTGAATGCCTCTCTTCATCAATCGAGGTGCCATCTCCACAAGCCATCGGTCTCCACCTGCGCCCATTCTTAGGCTTAGGGGACTGTACATCAATAGCTTGAGGCCCGACTCACTCAACTTCATCATTCCACCATGGGAGAAACATGTAGAACTGCGTGTCTAGCTCATCCGATTCTGCGGGCTTATGAGCATTTCCAAGGTGCTTCACCTGTACCTGTGGTGCCTGCTATGCCCTTGTGTAGATGTGCTCTAGCCTCTTTACCACTCCATGAAGTCTGGTAGGCAAAACTGCCCTGGCAATCTGGAAATCTAGGCCTCTTACCTCTCGGAAACCAAAGAGAAGACAGATGTATGCCAATGCTCCAGACAAGACCCAGAATGCCAGATCTATGATCCCAACGGGGTGAACCAAGAAGACAATGCATCCCGCCATAACAGACGCGAGGCCAATCCTGATGACTGAGATGCTAACAGAGCCGAGCCCAATCACTCCTCTTTGGTACAATCGTGCCCAAGAGCTAATGAACAGTATGGTCACATATAGAGCGCGAATGACTGCAGATCCTAGCAGGCCTAGCCACCCAATAAGATACCAAGCTCCAATGATCTCGAAAACGATGATTCCTAGTCCAGTGAAGATGAAGAACTTGGCTTCACCCATCGACCGCAGCGATGTATGAATTGCATGAATGACCCCCCATAGTGCGTATGAGAGCACAAGGATTGCGAAGGAGAGGCTTGCGCTTGGATACACGGCATATGGAGTCCCAAATAGGACCTCCAGTATAATATGAGAATTGAGAGCTGCGATGACAGCCAAAGGAAGGACGAGAATCAGAATGTAACGGACAAGATTCGAGATGACATTGCCCATCTCCTGTCCCCAGGCCTCATCATCACTGTCAAGGCGGATCCTGATACGGGTCAGTATAGGATATATTGAAGATGCAATTGTAAGGGACAACAGGCTCAACATATATAGGATTCTCAGAATCACATCGAATACTCCCAAGGCCCTGAGGTCTGTAAGGTAGAGCAGGATAAGCCGATCTGTATTCTGAATGGTCACATCAATAGCCTGGAATGCTAGATTCGGTACGGCAAACGCTAGAATAGGGGTCATCTTGATGGCTATAGATTCTACATTCAGACCTCGGATGGCAGCTGAGCCAAAGACAACCACAGCCACTATTTCTCCCATGAGCCATCCAATCATCACGCCTTCTACTCCCATGCCAATTAGAACTAGCCCAACCGTTCCGATAATTCGAGAGATGTCGAAAACAATTCGGCCAGTTGCTAGGTTCTTCACAGAGTATCTTGCCAAAAGAAATGAGTCAAGGAATGTTTCCAGGGCAGAAAAGGGAGCGATGATAACGGCTAGTCTGAGCAGGCCGAAAGACACCACGCTCGAAGCAAATAGAAAAGGAGTCAGTAGAAGCACCAGCATAGCCATTACCGACGAGGAAACGAGGATGATTGCCGTTGCCCTCGTCAGAAAACCCTTGACTCGACCTATGTTCCCCTTCGCCTCCTCCTCTGGAATTACCAGTGGAGAAGCATGGTTAAGTCCGAGTGCTCCAAGAAACTGCATAAAGCCGTAGATTATTCCCAGGAAAGCAATCTGTCCCATCTCTTCCTGTATCAACAGTCGTGTCAGAATTGCGAGGTTCAACACTCTCAGCATGCCAGTGACTGCGGCTTGGCCAATGAATGCAGACGTGCCTCTTGCGGCTGCTGATGCAGGGTCTGACATATCTCTGTCTCCTAAGTGCTCCTCACGAAACGACCAATCCCTGCAAATCAAGTTGTCGGCCTCAGGTGCCGGAAACCCTTTTCACCTGTTAGTTTCCAGACAGAAGTGGTTCCTATGTTTAGGGTGGCAATGATCTCCCCGTTACCTCCAGAGAAGTCAGGAGAGGCTCCTTATGCTGCCAGATTGATCAAGAACCTAGTGAGTACTGGAAAGGTCAGAGTGATCGCAATTGGAGGTAAAGAAGCCAATCCTGTAAGTCCTCCTAATTCCATGATTGAAACATTATCAATCTGGGATGGTCGCTCAATCATGTACCCTTTCCAGTTGCTTGGAAAAATAGCTGAAAAGCAGTGCAGTCTCGCTCATGTACAGTTTGGACCTTACGGGAGAGTCTATGGAGGGTTCTTCGGTGAAATCATGCTGTTTCTCCTGATTCTCTTGCGCTTGACTGGAGTGAAGACTACCATGACATTGCATAGCACATGGATGCCATGGCAGGTAGTTGAGAGAGTGAAGAAATACAGAATAGTTGGGCGGTTCTCCATCCTGGCAGGGCCTATCTTCCGTTTCTTCATGAAGGTCTTGAATTGGAGCACCGATACTGTACAACTAAGCACCGTGAGAGAGAACTCGACGCTGAGGAGAGTCTTCCTTAGGGAATATGGATTCAATCCAAAGAAGGTTCTAGAGATACCTCATCCTTGTGTACCTCCTGGGGGGAAACCAGACCAACAACATGCTGCAAGATTGCTCGGACTAGCAGACAAGAAGGTCATCTTGATGTTTGGATTCATACGCCCGGGGAAGGGCTTTGATACGGCCCTACGCGCGATAAGTGCAGTGAGGGAAAAACATCCAGACGCTTTTTTGCTTGTGGCAGGCAGACCACAGGGTCGCGAGGGTGATAGACACTTGGAACATTTGCACGATTTGGTGGGTGAGCTTGCTATTGAAGAGAACATACGATTCGACACAAGGTTCATTCCGGACGATGAGGTGCCTGTATACTTCTCGGCGAGTACACTCTTGCTCATTCCATATACTGAAAGCGTAGGTGCCAGTGGCCCAATTCACAACTATGCTGGATATGGTATCCCTATATTGGCTTCTGATGTGGGTTTCCACAACAGAGAATCAATAGGGGGCAACCTATTCCTTTTCAGTTCTGGAGATCCGAGAGCCCTGGCAGAGAAACTAATGGGCATCCTGAGCCAACCAAGCAAGTTGGAGGAGAGAAGCCGAATGCAGATTGAATATGCGAAGAGTGAGAATTGGACACTTGCAGCCAAGAGAACCCTCCTCAACTATCAGAAGACATTCAAAATGACAAGGTAAGCCCACACAGTCACACCTTACAAATACCATTCATTCTCTCTTGGCAGTGTCCTCTCCAAAACAAGAACAGCCAAGAGGTTGGGAATAGTCAGTAGAGAAACGAGCGGGACGGACCCAAGGGAGAATAGATTGACCTCGGTTGTATACATGAAGTCCACTAGAAATGCTAATCGAGGCTCACGAATGTTATCGATCAAAATGCGAAGCTGTGTCAGCTCGATCGGATGCACATGTATGCCTTGTCCGGAGAATGCGAATCGCCACAGCCAAAACGTGATGTTTGATGGAGCATGTTGCCATTCTGCAATTATCGGCCAGCTGACTGAATGTCCTGTGGAATTGAGACCCTCAAAATGCAGCTCCACATCGCAATACCTTCCGAAGACTGGATCCCAGTCTGCGGACTCTCTTATCACAAATTCGGTGTGAGGTGTTACCGGGATATTCACGTTCTTGGTCCATGTGACGGATATCATGCTACGTTCCGATTCATTAGTGACCGAGCTAGTGTCGACAGAGAATCGTCCTATCCCGTTTGTGCTCTGAGAATGGACTCCAACGTCATCTAATGACAGAGTAGTATTAGACAGGTCAACAGTCAATACCCAGTCATCCACTTCTGAGAACTGATCACTCCAGGTCTTGACATCATCATAGCCAAGATTGAGGAAATTGTCATGGGTATAGCTAGGATAGAGGAATAGCATACATGCTATTGCAAGGTACACCAGTCTGCGGTCGCGGATCAGGAAGACAGGCGGGAGGACCCACAGAAGATACCATCCGTAAAACACCTGTTTCGACATGGAAACAAGCAGCATCAATAGCACGGATGCAATCAGCGCTAGTTGTCTATTGGTAATATTCCTACTTGTCGCATTCCTCCATCTTCGCCAACCCATCCGTATGATGAGCAGGGTCCCAGCTGCCGTAGAAACACCCCGAGCGAGAGCGACATCGAACGGGTACCGCCAAAATACACCAGGGCCAGGCGGAAGGAGAGGATATACCCACACAAGAACGGTCATGACACCAAACACGATTCCAAGGCAAAGGGATAGAATATCATAGAGGGTTGCTGTGGACCCAAGCTGGTCTGGGCGATCTCCAAGGGACTTGAGTAGAATGAAAATGACCATAACCAATGCGCCAAAGCCAATCAGTGCAATAGTAAGAAGATGCAGAGGAGCAAGGTCAAAGATGAAGCCAAACAATGCATCAAAGAACCCGGTTGAGAGCCCTGGCATAGCCGTGCCCGGGAATAGCAAATCGCCTCTGAGCCATACTGGGATTGAGAACGGGATAAATGTGAGATAGCCAGAAATAAGTGCAAGCACTATGAGCTCAATCCTCTTTCGGTTCTCCCGGATGATGAGCAAGTACACCGGAAGCATAAAGGCCGCATATACCTTGGTTGCTGCACTGAGCCCAAGGAATACTCCGCTCAACCTGGGACGACCGCTCAGGATACACCAGAGTGAGAGAATGAGAAAGATATTCGCTATTGGCTCGAAGTGTCCATTGAAGCCAGACTCAATGACAGCAAAAGGGAGAAGCGCATATACCAATGGAGCAAGACGAAATTCATCCTTGATCACCTTGGACCGAACCATCTGCCATAGAGCCACAACAATCGCCATGTCAAAAATGACAGCAAGGATTCTGTAGCTGTCCACTGAGGGTGCAATGAGCAAGATGGCATAGACGAAGTAGCCGAAAATGGGAGGATATGGAAAATAGAAATCAGCGTAAGGCAAGCTTCCCTGTGCCATGAATTTCCCGTAATCAATGTACCATACAGCATCGAGTGAAACGAGAAACTCAGAACCAATCCATGCTAAACGCGGAACCACCGAAACCAGTAGTAACATTGGCAGAGAGAATTTTGATGATACACTGAAGAGAGAAAGAGACTCCCCACTTCTGACAATTCGTACGGCTATTGCTAGCGTGATGATGTAGAGCGCGGTCCAAAGGAACACCACGATGAAAAAGGGATACATTATGCCCCCAACGAATCGGAGGATAAATGCTGGAACAAGATTGAGGAGAACCGCAATGATAAGAAGTGCTTGCCTTTGGTTAGTAGTGTCTGGAAGTCCATCTTCACGTCTTAATCTACTAGACTCCAATACAGACACCTTGCTGAATTGCATTGCGTAGCATCATTGATTTGTTATATCAGTTTGGTGAAGGGATGCAAAATGTACCGGCTCAACTGGAATAGCCAACGAAGATGGTCTATTCATCCACGCCCTCCTTTTTTTGCGTTGAAGATATTGGGACAGAATCTGATTGAGGTATCCTATGAGTGTGACGCCTGTTAATTTACTAGATCCCAGTTTGCGATTTCGGAATACTATTGGAATCTCAACAATTCGAAGATGATTGTTCGATGCTAGAACATCAATCAGAAATTTGGATTCTGAATCTGCAATACCATCAATTAATAGCTGACTTGATTTGAACGCGGCGTAGCCGCTCATAGGATCTCGTATTGGAAACCGGAATAGCGCTTTGGCAAGCACAGTGGCACCTAGACTGAGAAAATGCCTGTAACTCGGCCAACCATCGACACCTCCTCCAGACACGTATCTTGAGCCTACAACGATATCGTAGCCTAGTTCAATCTTCTTGAACAGCATAGGGAGATACATCGGATGGTGTGACCAGTCTGCATCCATCACAGCAACATGTCCATTTCCAGCCTTTTCCGAAGCCCATCGGACGGCACTAGATATTCCACGCTGACCTCTGCGTTCAAGGAGCTTGATACTGTATTCTTCGCCTAGCTTCTCGGCGACTTCGCAGGTACGGTCTTCACTCGCATCATCAACGACGACCACTGTAACACCTTTTTCACCCAAGTAATCGTAGATGGCAGGTATAAGACGCCCAATGTTTTCCTCTTCATTGAGCGTAGGTATAATCACCGTCTTCATGGATGAAAGCGCCCCTCAAGAGAAACGGTCCGCACCAGATGGATTCTCTGAGTGTGTCGAGTATTAGAAGGTTCTGGAATGATGTTGGAGAGAACTGATGCTGATAAATCAATTGGAATTGCACAGAGCCATCTTTGCTCTTTCGATACCCTTCAAATCATTTACGGGAATCCAGCATTCAGATGGAACGTTGACGGCGTAGAGTTTCCCCTCTTTTGCCAATACGGGACTGATAACGTTCTCGAAAGAGGTTTCCTTCTCAAGTGAAACAAATCGTCTAAAGTAGTCATAAACTTCCGGGTCAAAGAGTGTTATACCAGTGTGTGCTGGAATAGCAATTGGTGGATATTTTGCGATATCTGATACTCTACCCTTGCTTATTATCATGCCTGAATACTGGAATGGCGTTTCAGGTACAACCACAAAAGTGCTAATGCATCCATTCTTTCTGCCCTTCAAGTGACCCTCTAGGAAAATCCTTCCGTATGGACGACTGAGGCCGACAATCATGTCATCAGGATTGTGTACAATTGCAGTCAACGAATCATCGATTGTGCCGTTATTGAGAGCATTTAGAATGGCTCCTGCATTTCCGACCTTTCTTCCTTCAGGATCCTGAGAGTAGAGAATCTCAACATCCCATCTAGCACCATCTCCAAGATGCTCTTCAACCTCTTCAGCGAGAAACCCCGTAAGCACAACAAACTTGGAAATCCCAATGGAGGCATAATCACTGATTGCCTTCTCTATCATGCTCTCCGTTCCATCAATGCTGATCATCACCTTGTTTATGCCCTCGCTCTGAGTCTCCGCACGTATTCTGGTGCCCTTCCCTCCGGCAGGCATGACAACAACGGTATTGGGAATTAGAGACTCAATCTCGTCCTGAGATATCTTTGTGACTGTGTCCTCAGTGTTGATACGAAACTTTAGCTCAGCCATAATTGATTCAAGTGTGTCTGTCATTGTGCTCGAACGAGCCATCAGTGAATGACTTGATAGCATTTTCTGAAGGTCTGGCTACGCGCCCTATTCAGTATCATCAGCCATCTGAGCCATCTCTTCCCACAGTTCAAGACGCTTCTTGGCCTCTTCCGGTTTCAATCGCTCAATGGCATACCCAGTATGGACAATGACATATTCGCCAGTCTTCAGTCCTGGAAGTAGCGCAATGCATACCCTCTTTCGAACACCTCCGAAGTCTACTTCTGCATAGTCCTCATCGATGCTCTCAACTAGGCCAGGAACTGCAAGACACATGTTAGAGAGGGAACAAAGGCCATTCTTTAGAATTTTGTGACATGACGCATGGAGTTCTAGCTCACTGGTCTCCAGCAGATACCAAGGGCATCTGCTTTAGCCTGAGCAATCTGCATCTCCTCTCGACTTACTCTTCGTGATATCTCGGGAAATTTATCTCGCTCCCTTCGAACTCTGTGCTCAGGTCGATACTGACCCATGATATTCACCATACAGTCTGGCAAATTCTCAGAAATCCATTCGAGAATGGGAAATGTGCAGCACTCAATGTGATTAGGCATAACGAGATGGCGGACTATCACCTCTCCATACTGATAGGCCATTGAATGATTACGTGAAACCACATCGAAGTAATTCTTGACACCGGATAGTCTCTCTGCACATTCATTATTGCCATACTTGAAGTCAGGTAGCCAGACATCAAATACATCCGCAAGAAGTTTCATAGTTTCCTCGGAACAGTAGAGGTTGGAGTTCCATAGTTGAGTCACATTGGATGTCTGATGCTCCATTGAACCTAGTATTGTATGGGTATTGGGTATTGGGTCTCCGCCAACGTAATTGATGTTCAAAGCTCCATCTCTGAACAATGTATCAGCAAGGATTGCTAATTCTTTTGTGCTTATGACTTGACCCGAGTTTGGATTCGTGGAGATATCTTCGTTCTGGCAAAAGACACAACCAAAGCAGCAAGATGCGAAGAATATGGTGCCGCTGGGAACTAAAGGCGCTTCTTCGCCAGAATGGAGAAAAGCAGATGAAACCCGAGACTCGCTGCCTAGCTTGCACCAACCTTTGTCATCCATAGTGCGATCTGCTCCGCATTTCCGTTCACAGAAATGGCAGTCCTGAAGAATTCGGTTTGCAAGTTCAATTTTGAGATCAAGAAATGACCGCTCACTGGGCAGAACTTCAACACTACGCTGATCTCCAGAGTCAACCTGTTTCACATATTCAGAGTGCTTGGTTGAAAGCACCTTGTGCTCCTTCCAAAGCTCACCTAGGGGAGAATCAAGAGGTAGGTTGGTGATGACATCTTTTGCAAGCAGGAACTTGGCATATCGCTCTTGATCTATGATATGCCTGTATCTTCTTAGTCGACGAACTACTTCTGCGTCTTTCCACACCCGAATGGAGTCGGGCCGATAAATCTTCCACATTGTCTTGGAGCACAATAGCGATTCATGATAAAAGGTCTGTTGATTCCATGATGGCGGATTCTAGAGCAATACAGAATGCTGTGCGTCTTCATCGATTACATATGAGATAGATGCCAGAAGCGCCTGCACGGTCCAGGCGAATAAATCGCTAGTGAGGTTATTCTCACCATCTATCAACGCGCGGCCTGCAAGGAGCTCTGTCTGGATAGGCGGTCTTGTGACAAAAAGGGCTCTCTGAGGCAAAACATCCTTGGTGAAATGCCAATCTCGGTGTTTAGATGCGTATTCAGAATTCCTCTGTGGCCGATTGAAGTCATCTAATCGACACCAATTCATCGCATATACTGCATCGACATCATGAAAGGAATCGAAATCATGACACTCTTCGAAGGTTCCACCAGCAGTCTTGGCGCGGTCTTGAGCGTCTCGAAGGACTCGATTCAATAGAGAAAAGTCACTCGGGGAAACTACTCTGATGTTTGCTCCTAGAGATGCACCCAATAGACACAGACTGTGAGCGGCAGAAGGCAAAACGTGATTTGAGCCAAATCCCCAGGAAACCGCGATGTTCTTCCCCTTTAGATCTCCTAGATGTTCCCATAATGCAGAAGTCACAGCTAGAGCTGATTGAGAGGCATAGATGTCATCTGATAGGCTGATAAGTGGAACTCTTGAAAACGCGCCAAGCTGCTCTACTACACGGCGGCCTGCACCGAACGTATCCATGTCGACAAATGCAGTCAGAAGCACATCGACCGCCTTATTGAACATATTAACCTCTGTTTGAAGTGATTCAGTTGACATTCTTTGAGCATGATTCCAGCCCAAATCCACAGTTCTGCATCCCAGGCGTCCTGCTGCAACTTGGATGGCTCTCGCTTCAAACAAAGGACCGTTTTGAAACAGAGAACCAAGAACTTCCAAGCGTCTTGTGGGATCGTCCCGAGACACCCATTGTGGTGGACCATAGGAAATCACCCTCCGAATGAGATCTTCAATCTCATTTCCTGTGAGATTCAACATGTTTTCTAGCCGCCCGTTGGGAATATGAAACTGCC
Organism: Candidatus Thorarchaeota archaeon; assembly: GCA_048882485.1. Taxonomy (GTDB): domain Archaea; phylum Asgardarchaeota; class Thorarchaeia; order Thorarchaeales; family Thorarchaeaceae; genus SMTZ1-83. Next base: position 1,922 of record JBHLRP010000070.1, on the reverse strand, counting down.
AACTCAGTTCTTTTCCCATAGGCAACTTTTAAGGACATGGACAGGTGCCTTGGAGGAATAGAGGAGGCAAATCCATTTGAGCGGGCACAAGAAGCTCCTAAGCAAAATTGAGAGTAAGGAAGCGAAAGTTTCGATAATAGGACTCGGCTATATCGGACTTCCTACTGCACTCTTCTACAAGAGAAGCGGACTGGCCATAACTGGCATAGATACGAATGAGGAACTAGTGGCCGAGCTTAGAATGGGAAAAATCCGGATGAAGGAAGATGGCCTACAGCAGATTGCTGAAAAACATCTTTCAGACATTGCCTTAGACACTTCCTACGATAACATCGCAGAGACCGATGTCTTTGTGCTCTGTCTACCCAGCCCTATAGATGAGAATAACAAGCCTGTCACAAGGTACCTTGAAAATTCGGTTGCAGATTTAGCATCCAAAGCCATAAGCGATTGCCTTGTGATTGTAGAGAGTACAGTCCCTGTTGGCACGACAGAACGTCTATCGAGTCTATTCAATGAAAAAAGTGGAAAAACTCCGGACGAGAACTTTTGGTTCGCCCATTGTCCAGAAAGAGTACTTCCAGGTCATGTCGTGAAGGAAATGGATACCAATCATCGATTGGCAGGAGGAGTATCAAAGCTATCGACAGATCTTGCAGTTGCATTTCTGAAGACCGTCTTCAATCCTGAATTAATTCATCCTACGAAGGCAAGAGTGTCAGAGGCTGCGAAATTGGCTGAGAATGCATTCAGAGACGTCGGAATTGCCTACGCTAATGAACTGGCAAAGCTCTGTACGGCTCTTTCGATAGATGTAAGGGAAGTCATCGAACTGGCAAATCTGCATCCAAGAGTCGACATCCTCAATCCATCACTCGGTGTAGGAGGCTACTGTCTTCCGAAAGATGGATGGATTCTTGTTGAGTCTGTGCGTCCGCTCAACGGTGAGGGAGCCCTTATACCTGCAGCTCGGCAAGTCAATGACTCAATGCCGGCTCATGTGTCAAAAAGAATTCGGGAACTGGTTCTGGACCTCTCGCTGAAATCTACCGTTGGAATTCTGGGAGTGAGCTTCAAGCCAAATGTGTCAGACACGAGAAACAGTCCATCATTGGAACTCATCAATCTCCTTTGGTCAACAGGAATCGAAGTGGTTGTCTATGATCCACTTGTTGAGCAGAAGGTCGGTGATAGAAAGGTCGATTCTATTGAGGAGGTTCTGCAGTCCTGTGACATCGTGGTACTGGGAGCAGCACACGATTTACTTCTGAAGGAGCTCGAGGAGAAGGATTTGAGCGGGATAGTGTTTGTTGACCCTCCAGGAGTCGCACAGGAATTCAAGAATCGTGTCAGGAAGTATGTTGGTCTTAGTATCTAGCTTCAAATCGAACCAAAGTGTTTAATCAGGGAGCATTGACAGAAAGAGATGAGTTGAGATGAAGAAGCTTCTTGTCACGCTCACGGTAGCAGAGAGCAAGAGACTAATTGCTAAAGGACTATTGAAGACCGAATCTGTCCAACAGGCTTGGAAGAACGGATATCTCTGCATAACAATGGGAACCACTTCAGCATACCTCGTTGAAGAGATACTGGGAGAGTACGACAAGACCAGGCATATTGCAGGACTAACTGTTGCAAAAGGTCTGGCGGTCACTGAAGGTGAGAAACGTTTTCCTGACGCTATCTTTCTCAAGGGGAAACGGATTGAGGGGAAAAAAGTGATTGATGTCTTGGATCAAATGGGTCCTGGCGACGTGATTATCAAGAGTGCTAATGCAATTGGTTCGGACTACATACCGATTGTCTTGCTGGCAAGTAGAACCGGTGGAACAGTAGGCACTTTCATGGGGCCTGCAATGGCCAGAAACATCACAGTGATTGCACCTGTTGGTCTTGAGAAGTGTATTCCAACAAGCTATGAT
>JBHLRP010000069.1:0-14268 GCA_048882485.1 Candidatus Thorarchaeota archaeon | reverse complement strand
ATTTCTTTGGATTTCATACACTAGTGCGCAACATGCTTGGGCTCTAATCAATCTTGGAAGGTATCCAGAAGCACAAGGAGCACTAGCAATCTGTCAAAGAATAGCATTGAAATCGGGCAATGTTGGATACTTGGCTTGGTATTATACGGTAGAAGGACTCCTTGATAAGGCAGAGAAACGATTCGAAAACGCTGCGGAGAATCTCCAAAAAGTACTTGATTTCTATGAGAAAGACCCCGTTCCACTATTTCAAAACGTGTGTCTACTAAATCTTACAGAAATAGAAATTGACATGCTTACAGATGCATCATTATACGAAGACCTTGATTCGTCTGGACACTGGATGAGGAAACTTGAGGAATATGTATATGAGAAGGACCTTCCTGGTATTGCTGCACTATCAATGATTTTGAAAGCCAAGCTTCGATACAGACAAGGCAGGTATGATGAAGTTCAAAGAATACTGAAAGGAGTTCAAGAAACTGCAAAAACTTCGAGCATGCACTACCTCAATGATGTCATCACCTCAAAATTCCCCGATGTGATTGTCATGTGAACTTCAGTTCCTGAAAGGCGGTGCAACTTCTTCTGTATCCAGCGTGTGAGAATAGCTGGGAAAATCACAGTGGGAGCCTTTGCTTGGAAATGGGAATCACAGCAGGATAGGCATCTAAGCCTACAGAATCAGACAAGTTGAATGCTCGAAACGCATTATGAGTGGGAGCACTGAAACAGACGTCAGCCAAAAGCGTTGTTGAATCGAGAATCATAGACCATGTGGTACCAAAGTAGTCATTATAGAAATGATTGCATAGCCCATCTGGATGATTGGCAGCTAGTAGACTACGGATGGCATCTTTTGCTATGCACGGCATGTTATCTCTAATCATAGAGGAGATCAATGAGGCGCGATGTCTTGAGTGTCCGATTATGACGCAGAGGTTGTTGAACTGTTTAGTTTCAGGAAGCTGGTAGTGGTTTGTTGAGAATAAGAAAGGACTCGGACTTTCACCCGTTATTCGTTTTACAGCCATAATTCCATCTGCATACTCCAGAAGAGCTGCGTGGTCCTTTCTATCAGCTAGGATGAGGTTGAAATGACCTGACAATGGCAGGGTTTCTAATCGTTCCAATGCTGCATCAACAGATCGGCATGAATCAAGCAACGAACGTATTGCTATCCAAAAGACAAAGCCTTTGTGTTTGAGCTTCTGGTTAGGAATGCCAGCTCCAGTCATCGACACTATCAGTCCATGTTCGTTCATTCCCTCCTGTCTTCCAGAGAGAAGGGATGTAAATCCGATATGGCTCGCCTTTCCGTCCACTCTTGTTGTGCATAGAACAAGATCTTCCTCTGTATGAATCCATTCGTAGCTTCGACCCAAGTAAAGATGATTATCAGCAGAAGCAGATGGAAGGACTAGTAGCTGTGAGCAGTTACTTCCTGCAGTTATGCCAACACTATCCTTCCATAAGGGGACCTGTTCAGGACTGACTTCAAGACCATCTGCAAGTCCTTGAATCTCTTCTATGATACCAGGACAACACTCTTCATAGTATTCTTGAAGCAACTGGAAGCTCTTGAATCCAAGTTTATGAATGTCGAGTTTGGCAGATGTGAAGAACTCTCGCCTGACAGCATCGAGTTTCACATATTCTGCTAGCTGAATCCCAACTTCGTAGCTCGATCCTTCTAAAACCAAGTAATGATAAATTGCTTCTTCAATTGTGTATTCCGATTCATCCACTTGCCCGGAATCTCGAGTTTGGTCAGTCATGACTCATTCATCGCCCAGGACGTCCTTATCTCATTTATGGTATGCGTATTTTAATTTTAAAGAGATATAAGAGCCTAATTTCAACCATTCTAATTTATGATTGGTGTTTTAAATGGAGTGAATGGGATGTTTTGGAGGTGTTAAATAAACCCAACCTGCTGCCAGCGGCGCCATTCCTTTTGCATCAAATAGCATGCTTCTTGAAGATTTCAAAATGCGGAAGTTTATCTCTTTCTGAGGGTAATCATAAGTAGATAGGGTGGAGAGGAAGAGAATTCCAGAGGAATACTATCGAGATAGCAAATGTGAAACAATAGAGAGTGTGATCAGAGAGAGCCCCAGATACCTTGGTTGGAGAGTCATGCGATTTCAGTCCTCTGGAGGACTATCAGACTATGAAGACTCATTCGAGATTCAAGATGAGAGAGGAAAAGCCATCATAGCTTTCTCTGAGTCAGAGATTGACTTCTTGATTTCAACTGATACGCTGGAATCTGTACTTGATAGTGTACGGAGATTTGGATTTTTCCTGAGATTTAGCCCTCGTACTCTTAAAGTCGTAACCATTCTTGTTATTTTGATTCCTTTTGTCATACTGATACCGGGATTTGTGTATCTAATGTCATTACCAGGGGATCAGGCGCTTCCTGGAATCGTGGGTATATCCATTGTGTATCTGTTCTACATAGTGATTCTAGTCCTTTCTAAAAGAGCTCCACATAGAAAGGAACTTCGAGTCACCTCTGAGAGGAAGAGGAGTGAATCGGATATAGACAAAGCAGGCATTAGTCCCTTTGAACAACTGAAAGATCTTGATGATTTGAAACGAAACAATCCAATGGAGTACATACGGAAACTGAGGGAATTGATTGATGAACAGGAGAATTAATTGTCATTTTTAATACTGCAACTTCCAGCAGTGCCACTTCTTCTTCTGGTCTGTCAATTATAGTCAAAGGGAGAACGGAGCAAACAGAATACAATCAATATTCTACAGTTGCCTGTTGGTTGCTCGAGACGGTAGTCTTAATGGGTTTTGAGCTGATTACTCAGGATATAGTGATAGGTGGTGGTTGCAATTCTGAAGAGATTCCTTGTCTTCTCGGTAGCACTCATGATTGTGTCCACTGGTTTTTCTATAGCGCTTCCAGGTTCGACACTACCAAGCCTTCAGAGAGATTTTGGAACAGACACTCAGGCGTTGCTGAGTCAAGCTGACCTCAATGACTACAACCAGTTCTCACGGGGAAATTTCACAGGGACTAGTTTCTCGCGTGTCAATCTGTCTGTCACACTGGATGATACTCGGTCAACTGTTTACGGCAGTCTATCCATTGAGTATCACAATGACGAGCCAATTGCATTCTCAAGTATTCCGTTCCACCTCTATCCTTCCGGCATGAATTACACTACTAGAAAAGGGACTCTTGCCATATTCAATGTGACCACAATCGATACCTTCAAGGATCCTTTGTCTTACGATGTCGTGTCCGAAGGCGAGATAATGTGGGTCAATCTTCCAGCGCCTGTTGAATCAGGTGGCACAACTTCGTTTCAGATCTCATTCGAAACCACTCTGCCTGATGGTCTGGACAGAGCCAACTCGCAGGGCAGTGACATCGACCAATCGAGAGTATTCACATTTGCCAGCTGCTATCCCATGCCGTGCGTCTATGATGAGTATGATGGCTGGAACACAGATGGGTATGTCGATTTCGGAGACCCCTTCTACCTTGACATGGCATTCTATGACTTCCTAGTCGAAGTTCCTAGTGAAATGGTGGTAGCGGCAACGGGTCAATTGATTGATAGCTACAGCGTTGGAGGCAATACCACCTACCATTTCAGTCCCAGTCTGCCGGTACGCGAGGTCACATTCTCAGCCTCTCGATACTATGTTGTGGAGTCTATGATGGTAGGGTCTGTCAATGTATCAAGCTTTTACATCCCAGACTCTCAGGCGGAGTGGGAAGATGATGTCCTGAGCTGGGCAAGTGAAGCCCTATTGCTTTTCAACACGACCTATGGCATCTATCCCTATTCAACGCTCAATGTTGTGGAGCAGTTCGCATTCTATGGTGGTATGGAGTATCCTTGCCAAGTGTACATGACAAATGTCATACTTCAGCTCGTGAGAGCAGAGGAGCGGCCGCCCTATTATCTTGAATTGGTAGTCGTTCACGAGGTGGTTCATCAATGGTGGTCGCAGCTTGTGGGAGTGGACAGTATCGACTGGGGATTCCTTGACGAGGGAATGACCTCCTGGTCTCACAACTACTTTGGTGAGTGCCATCATCTAAGCTGGGAGTACTTCCAATATAATCGATACCTAGACAACGTTAGGACGTTCTATATAGAAAATGGGATAGACGCTGCAATAAACCAGTCAAACTATGATATGCCTGAGTTGGTGACATACCTTGAGTATGTAAAGACTCCACTCGTGCTTGAGAAGCTGCGTGTCGAGATAGGTCACGAGAAGTTCATCGAGGGTCTCTCGCTCTTCTTGAAGCAGAATTACTTCAGAGTTGGCACATTGGCAGGGCTACAGACTGCTTTGGAAGAGGTATGTGGGTGGTCCCTAGATTGGTTCTTTCTACCATGGTTTGACAATTCACGTTTACCAGACTATTCATTCACCGGGGCGGTTTATGATAGAGTGGAAGGCACTCTGTTGGTGACCATTGAGGATGAAAATGAGGTGTATAATACACATTCCTATTCGCAACAGGTGCCTATCAGAGTTCTCGACTCTGCACACGAGATTCTGAATGACAGAGTTGCGTGGATAAATGGCACGACTACTCTTACTCTTGAAGTGGCAAGAGAGCCTGATGAGGTTATCCTACTCTATGATGACTATATCCTTGTCGAACTGGCTGAGCAGGATATTCATTCTCTATCAACAAGAAACATTCAGATTGCCGGAGATATCCCCCTTATAGTGGGTCTTGAAGTAATTGCTGTGATTGCGACTATAGCAATTGTCGTAGCTTGGTACATTCGAAGAAGGGAGTCTTAGGCTGACAGTGAGGGAAGCCCACAAGAATGATAGTACATGGATGTGGGTAGCGCCACTGTTTTTTCTCGATGGTCTTAATAGCCTGACCAGTCCTTTTCGTCAATGTGATTGAAGACGCGGTTAATGAATTCAGAGAGATCATGGATTCTCTATGCACGCATTGTGGTGAGTGCTGTAAGAAACAAGCAGTATTCCTTACAGATGTCGAGGCACCAATCATTGCCCAGGCATTGATAGAGTTAGGTGGAGCATCATTAGCAAAAGAACATCTTGGCATCAACTCAACAATCTTTAATCTGTGGCACAGATATGTACTGAATTTCGATGACTATTGTCCGTTTCACGTCGACAGTCAGTGTTTGATCTATTCCAAGAGACCTCTCACATGTCAGTTGTTTCCCATCAACCTGATTGGATTTATCGATCAACCCGACAGCGGTTGCAGGACCGCATATTTCGAGGTAGAAAGACCTCCTGAGTCATATGCCTGTGGTGGATCATGTGATGAAATGATTCGAGTGAGCAAGAGGATCTATGAGAGGAAGCCGGAGTCTGCGAACGAGATTTTCCAGTTCCTTGTGTCAACATACCTTGACGAGAGAGCATTAGGGTACATCTTTGGCCAGACCAGAAAGAGGGGAGAGGATGCGGTCACTCTATCGAGTAGCACTCCAACCGCTAGAGAGATCACATTCGCCATTCTTATGCAATATGGGAGCCAATTCGACAACCTGAGCGAGATTCCTGACGAATTCCTAGATTACTCCAAATCAATCAATGATGAGGATATTGTCAGACTCAAATCTGCTGCAACAAATAGGAAATCTGAGCGAGTGACTTCTACAAGGATAGGTCGACTCAAGAGGCTAAAACCAAAACTAATGGAGTATTGGTTGGAAAATCATCTGTCCACTACAGGGGGTACAGTCACCTGAGATCGCCCATACTGCATCTTATCGTCTGCATATCAAACTCATCGACAATAGCGTTCATTTCTCTATCAGATGGCCGATTCTCAAATCATTTGGCAGCATCCAACATCTTGGGCAGAAGCCGCATATCACCCGCCGTAGTTAGAAGGCTATCTGGGAGTCCTAATGACCAGTGGACCGATTTGTCGATTGCATCTTGAGTGTCTAGTGGTTCATAGAAATACGTGTTGTAAGTCTGGCTGCGGTTGCTCCATGGCCGACGGACAATGGACTTCATTATTTGCACAGCAACGTTACGCTCTCGGCACACCTCAACCAACTCATTGAAGTCAGCTGCGTAGCGAGGTTTCTGCATCTGCAGGTAGTTGTATGGCAACAAGACAGTATCAAAATCAAAACGTTCCAGACTGCGTTTGTGCATTGCCGGAGCTGTATCACCATGTGCCGTTACACCAAGAAAACGGACCAAACCCTCATCACGTGCCTCAACAAAGGCTTCCAAGGCGCCACCAGGCCCCATCACCTTCTCCCAACCAGCTGGATTGGTCAAAGCATGCATCTGCCAGAGATCGACATAGTCAACCTGCAAGCGTTCCCGCGAACACTTCAGATCGTCTAAAGCTCCCTGTCGCGAACGTCTGCGGCTTTTAGTGGCCACGAAGAAGTCCTTACGATGTTCGGCCAACCAGGACCCGATGACTATCTCCGAGTTTCCGTACATCGGAGCTGTGTCGATATGATTCACTCCGTATTCCTGCAACAGTGCAAATGTGCCATCTGTTTCAGATTGCGTTGCATTGCTTAGGGCATAGCCGCCAAAAATGATGCGTGTGCTGGCATGTCCAGTGCGGCCAAAGGGCCTCTTAGAGATCATTTACAGCTGTTTCCACTGATTATGAGCTGACCAAGATACAGCGTAGAATATGGGTCTTTCACTCATAGCAGCCGAGTCTGACTGGTTCTTTATCATGTAGGTCCATAGGGCCAGACGGCACGTACTCGTTGCTTCTTGGCTTGATTGTGAGTCTTAGCAGCCTGTCTCTGTTTCTTTATCTCAACTGCCCTTTCTCTCAGAATACCATCTAGACTGGCATCAAGCTCATCCTTTGAAACTGAAAGCTTAATCGACTCATCGATTGAAACTATGACCTCAAAGGGGATTATGATGTCGACATCATCTTTCAGGCCAATGGCCTCCAGTTTCTCTTCTATGAACCCCCCACCGGCTATCAGAGCTGTATGACCATCCAACTGGAAATCTACATCTATGGCATGTCCTAATTTTATGTTGTCTTTGTCGTAAATGTCCAATTTCTGTAGGTCTGAGAACCTGATCTCATTGTCCAGGATTTTGGAATAGGAGGCCTTCAGACTGTTCACAGAAGTGTTCAGATGGATATGATCATCTACTTTCATGATTAAAGAGGAGTCAAACACTGGATCTTCGTCAGGTTTGAGTTTGATAGCTTCAAGAAATTCCTCGGTCCTTGATCCACCAAGGATGAAATGAGCCAGCTTGAGTGATTCGTCGAAAGTGAATGTCAAGTCGAGGACCCGACCAATCTTCTTGCCCGATGCATCCATGACATCCATATTCTTGATTTCCTTGCAACATACCGATTTGGATGACTCCATAGTTTCACCACAGGAAGAGAATCTGTTTATAATAAATTCACAATAGTTAATAAGGTTTGGGTCGATGGCCATTTCACAAGACTCTCTCTAGAAGGGTTAGTGTCCAGTCCTCTTCGTTTTCGATTTTAGTCCATTCGAGAGAACGCATAACGGGAGAGAATTCTTCCTGATAGGCGCAGAAGATTGATTTGCACTTCTCTTCAGTAGCTAGGACTAACTGGTGAGAGAGATGGTCGAGGAACACGTTTTCGCTTTTCGCATATACTGTGAACTGCCATTGCTTCCCTTCTGAAGACTCACGTGAGAATCCCATAGATAGAGCTGTCATGTTCCCATGCTGTAAAGTGGCGCAGAACGGAGCTGATTGGCCAATCTTCTCTAATGATTCGGGGGTTGCATCTAATGCTTTCCAATCCAATATAATGACACCACAGGGCAGTAGTTTCGTTTCAGCTAGTAATAGTGCAAGCCTCTTCGCATCAATTGACACGATCTCCTCATTTGATGATCTCCAGGACACCTGAGTAGGATTCTCAAACCAAAACACTGCGAGATTGAACTTCCTAGACATGCCAACTGATTCTCCAAGATGCAAGGATTCTAGGTTGTCAGTAGCTGTGGTATAGCGGATTCGTTCCAGCTTCAGACTGATGGCAGTCTGCACCACATGGTTGGTGAGCCGCTTTGCAAGTCCCATTCCCCTATAATCTGGATGAACACGAAGACCTTCCATCCAACCTGTCCTTCCATCCTCAATGACCCTGAGGTTTGCCAGGGCGATAACTCGCCCATCCTGTTCAATTGCAGCGGTGTGCGAGTTTCTGTCATTCAGCCATGATTCAAAGGAAAACGGAAGATAATCATGCCCCTCCCAGGTATGCTTTGCTATTTCCAAGATGGCGTCTTTGTCCGTTTCTCTAAGGGTTCTGATATCATACACCATGACTAATCGCCTGTGGGTCTGACCGTGCTACCTTCAACCATCAAGATTGCTGTTCTTTTAGGTGCTCTTGTGCGATGGTTGGTTCCTCTTGGTACTACAAAGCCCTGCTGGGGACTGAGTTTGACTGTCTGATCTTCTAAATCAATAATAAGGCATCCATCTATCACATAGAAGAATTCGTCCTCCATGTCATGCTTATGCCAGTGAAACTCTCCTTCGATGACTCCGAGTCGGATGACACTGTCATTCACCAGACATAGTCCAAGATTCTGCCAGCGTTTATCACACCCTTCTATGATTTTCGGGAGGTCAATCAGCTCCAAGGGACCAAAATGAATCTCAGTATCAATATTGTAGTTGGTTTCAGAATTCATGAGGAGTATCTCCTAAGATGCAGTTTCATTCAAACAGTTTCCAACATGGGAGGTCGTCCTGTGCAATGACCCACTCGGGTTCTTCTTTCGTACATCGCACATACAAAACCTTGTTGAATTCCCTACGTGATGAGCAGAAGTAACAGGTCCGACAGGTCTTCTCGACGTCAACATCATTGTTGGTAGGTTCCGTTCCATCAGCCTTTGCTCTTTCCTTTCGCCATTTCTCAAGCTTCGACCGGGCAGCTTTCTTTGTCAGCCAGACGAGATCATCATAGTTTGCAGTATCTGCATCGTAGTCACTATCATCTGATTCTCGGCCTGTGGGTTCATGATCCCATTCAGACGGGGAATACCCTACCATACCTAAAGAAATACAGTATCCCAAGATAAATTCATTCCGACCTAGGACAAAGGATTGTATTCAATCTTCGACAATTTCTCTGGTTACCTTATAGACTACTTGATGCGTATGGTCTGGACAGCCAAGGGTCACACTATTACCATCATCCTTGAAAAATGGGTATTCTCCACCTGACTGCATTACCATTATCCAAGGAATAAGAGAATGAAAAGAGCTAGGACACATCTTGCCGCGATCTTCTGGATAGTTGTAGACCTCGCCTACCTTTTGTCCTATTGAACATTCTCCAGTTCCAAGAATGTCTATCACTTCAATCCTAACCTTAACGGGCATTGAGATTACAACCTGGAAAAAGCCTATCAAATCCCTTTAAGAAATAAACTGAACTGCGCAATTAGAGTATTTGTGATTTCGAAGAGGGGTGAGATATGTTACGGATAGACTGATAATATTCTTCAATCTAGCCCGAACGACCAAGATGAATCTCCCGGGTTCTGACAGTGGCCGTGTGACCATTTGGTGTCCAATAATCCCAGATGAGGACCTAAAGAGGCTCTCTAGTCAGAGAAAGGGACTTCAAGAGATTAGCGATGCTTTCTATGAATGGCAGGCAGTTATGAGGGGAAAGTCTATTGTCGGAACCTCAATAGGAATCCTACTGGACCGTATCCGGATGCTCATGATCAATGTAGGAATTGCTGTTGGCCAGAACCGAAGCCTAGCGGAAGAGGTTCAAGACATAATATCTACAAAGTTGAGAACAGGGTCACTTGGACTAGTAGCTAAAATGGAGCCTGAAGGCCCAGAAGACAAGCTTGTGAAGAAGACCCTGGCAATGTTCTTTGCAAAAGTCAAGTTTACCAGGGACATTGATCCTGGAGAAGACATTCGGGCCGCAATGCCGGATCTAAAAGCTTACGTCTCGGACCTTGACGCGATTGATTTATTCCGAATGTTTGGTGTTACGAAGGCAACGGATCTGGATGAATCTCGATATTCTGATATCAAAATCAAGGTGACCAAGATGGCCATGGCAGGAAGTACCAACGTCATCAAGCGCATCTTCCTGCGACTTCTCAGTCCAGATCCATGGGACGATGGCTAGCCACGGACAATCTCCTCATTCTCTTTGACAAATCTAAGACTTGACTGCTTTGTGACTTGCCAGTCAGTTAGGTGCAGGACTACTGTCATTTGGGAGCCAGATATCTTCAACTCCATAAAGCTTGCATCAACCCTTCCAGCCCAGCCCCCTGTGGCACCTGAGATGGTTCCAGGATTGAGAAAGAGTCGGCCATTATGCACATCGATGGCAGGAGTATGGGTATGACCGTGAATGCCAACATCAGCATTGACATTCATGACAATCTCTCCAAGCTGCTTGATGTTGCCGCGAGGACGGAGCTGAGTACCATGAATGAGAAGAATGTTGAAATCGTCAATTTGAACTTGTTTGTGGAAGTCAAATCCGCTTCCATAATCCATGTTACCTTGGACAATATAGCATGTGGGCAGAGTTGGTAATGCAGCCCTCATTTCATTCTCACGTACAAGATCTCCAGTGACGAGAGCTAAATCATAATCGGAACTCTCAATGTGACCATAAAATGAAGTGGGAATCGAGTCCCTTCTGGATGGGATATGTGCGTCACCAAATACAAGGATACGTTTCAACTCTAGATGTCACCACGGGAACCAGTCAGGTTCTCAAGAATTGTAGCGTAGACATCCCTCTTTCTGCCCTTAGAAAGTTTCGTGAGTCGCTCAACAATCAGTTCAGGAGTGCTTCGTGCTAGATACCCGAAGCGAGGCGTTCTATCAACCACAAGCTCTAGCTCTTCATCTAGGCCTTGTGCCTCAATACCATCGATTCGCACAGGGACTTCCGTGGCATCCCTTATCTCCTTAGCAAGGTGACTACAGAGTACAGTACAGCTCTTGGAATCCTTTTGTAGAATCTCAATCAAACCTGCAATGACGTTGGCTGCACTGCCAGGTTCTGTAATAGCCTCCACTTCATCAAAAAGAGCGAGCTTTGACTTCTCTGATGTCACAATCTCGGCAAATTGCTTCAGTGTGGCTTCAAAGGCGCCAGCACTTACCATTCCACGGCTCTTGTAGAAGAAGTAGATTTCCTCAAAGACTGGCATATAGGTTTCCGCTGCAGGAACAGGTAGCCCAGCTTGCGCCATGGTGACAATTTGAGCCAGTGTCTGAATCGTGGTGGTCTTTCCACCACTATTGGCTCCCGAAAGAATAGCGCAGTTCTCACCGTTTGTTCCAATTGGCTGGATAGGAGTGTCGCCTATTGCGTAATCAATGGGTTGGACCTTGCCATGCTTTCCTTTGAACTCGCTTTCAGCTAGGAACATGTTCCTTGCGGCCTTAACACCCACACCCTTGTACTCTGGACCAATCTTGGGAGTAGTAAGATTGTAATCAACACCGAAAAGCCCCACTGCGAGGAATAGGTCATACTCCAACAACGTTTGGACTGCCTCAGTGACTGCTGGCGTCAGCTTCTCTAGTTGGCCTGCAACTCTCTTAATCAATCCAAACTGACGATCTGCAAACAGCCTTCTAAGACGATCCTCAAGGTCGTTTATTTGCGTGGGAACTGTCTTTATTGGGAGAGATATCTCTTCACTAATTACTCCAGTGACCCAGTCAGCCTCCTTCATGGTCAGACCGAGTTCCTCTACGAGTTTGTCCTCAGCCTCCTGAACTACAGTAGTGAACGTTTCTACAATCTCTGCGGGTAGCATGTTTCTGAGAGCGCTACCTTCAGCCCCTTCCATATCTGCAGATTGAAGGATGTTGATGATCTGCTCTCCTCCTAGCGTGACCTCACTCTTTGCAACTCTGCTCTTTATTTCTTCATTCAACCAAGCTTCGGTTTCAGCAATTGCAGTGGGAAATACTTTCACAGCCTTCCTGTATCTGTCCAACTCGGGATCGATACCTTCTGCCAGATCACCATCTTCATTGATGTTCTTTAGAATCTCGCCAGCCTCTTTCAGACTCTCCATATCCAGGCTTTTGACGAATTCTTCTACAGACGCATTGGAGGGTATAGCATCAAACGCACTGGCAAGCTTGGCTGCTGCATCAATGACTCTGTAGTTCCGCGAATAGAAACCTATAGTCCGTTCAGGAAGTAGGTCATCAAGTTTCCAGTCCTTACCCAGAATCTCCACATTATCGAGCAAGTCTACCGAGTCGTCATAAATGCCTAACGGCGAGATGAACAGGACAAGATCATACCCCTTTGCATAGTCAGCGGCGTTTTCGCCCTCTGAAAGGACGTAGACAGGACACCATCTGTCAACTCCTTCACTCACAAGTGTGTCGAACACCTTGTCATCATTGGTTATTATCACTCTGCCTTCCAGTCGACGTGGCTTCACTCTTCGATAGAGACCTCGAACCTGAGCCAGATTGGTCTTGAGTGCCTCTTTCTGGTCTTCTTTTAGATTGGAAGCCATCTCGATGGCATCTGAGAAGTACTTCTGGCGCTCCTTTATGACATCAATCTTGTCTGGGGGAAGAGGGAAGTAGAGGATAAGCTTGTGACGTGCATAGTCCGTATTGGTATATCCACGGATAATTCCTACAACTGAGTCGTATATCTTCCTCACATCAGTGCTCCTGAGTATGGTGTTGGCACTCGCTCCAAACTGCACCTCGAAAGCAGCCTTCACGATGTTGACAGCTTGTCTGCTTCCGATTCCTGGAGCCGCTGAAACTAGATCGACACGTGAATCTGTGACTACCTTTAGAGCCACTGCCTCGCTGCCAAAATGATCAACCAGGGCCTTTTTGACCTTGTCACCAACGCCTGGAATGTCTGAAAGACTCTCTAGACTCACTCTCATATCCCCTGTGTCGCAGTTGTTGTCTGCTTTGAGATACTCCTTAAAGACCTGACTCTCCGTCACTATGAGGCACCTCTCCGGTGAAATCCATCAGATGATTCATTTTGATGGAGCTTACTCCTAGTTTTCCGTCTGTATTTTCATTGAAAAGCACCTGCAAAACTGATGGTTTGGCGCGGTCAGTATCCCAGATTCATGTCCACAATATTGAGGGGTCGCTCTCCACTTACAAATCGCAGTACATTTTCCCTAATGAAATCAAGATGAGCCTGCTGGGTGTTCAGAGAATACGCTGCACGATGTGGCGACATGACGACATTGTCCAGCTCGTGATAGGGGAATTTGAGGGAGGGCATTTTCATGTCTGGCTTGCCCCATTGAGGGTAGTTCCACCAGACATCCAATCCAGCAGCTTGGATTTGCTTATCCTTCAAGGCTTGATAGAGTGCAGCCTCATCTACTATCTCTCCCCGTGATATATTCACGAGAATCGCAGAGGGTTTCATCCAAGAGATGACCTCACTATCAATGATTCCGCGGGACTTATGGGTAAGTGGTAATGAAAGAATGATGAAGTCAGCATCTTGCACATAGGGCTTCATCTCTTGTAGACTAGTTATGCCATCAACAAGGTCCGCATTAGTGCTTTCTCCGCTTCGCGTCACAGCTCTCAGTTCGAGTTCAAAGCCTTTCAACCGCTTCGCTATCTCAGCTCCAATGTTGCCCAGTCCCATAATCAGACACGTCTTGTTTCGAATCTCCACATTGGGATTTGGCCCACCAAAACCATAGATCCAGTCACCCTTTCGGAGCTCCCTGTCACTGAGAATGATGTTCTTTGCTGCTGCAAACAGCAACATAATCGCATATTCCGCAACCTCCATTGCATTCATGTGGTTGTTGCAGACAATGATGTCGCCTCTGTCAAGGACTGCTTGGCGATCAATCTTATCGATTCCAGCACCTAGGGCTTGAATCATCTTCAGATTTGGAGCCTCACGGATATAATCAGCGGCTACCCGACCAGACACCACAATGTCTGCATCTCGAGCATGTTCAAGCATTGATTCAACAGTCCTCTCCGAACGAACAACAACAGCCCTGTTTCCTAGAGTTTCTTGGATTGCATTGGCCAACTCCTCGGTGTAGGGAACTAGAACCTTCAACAAAGCCACCTTCATATACTTGGAGGGATAACATATTGAAAAAGGATATAGTCTGGACCTATTGCTAGGTCCAGAACTCAATATTAGTAAGATCGGGCGACATAGACGACTTCTTGGGCGACCTTTCCGCAGACGACACAGACTCCTTCTGCCTTTTCCTCGATGTCTATCCTTGTCCC
>JBHLRP010000068.1:11195-15412 GCA_048882485.1 Candidatus Thorarchaeota archaeon | reverse complement strand
ACCTGCCTCCGCTTTATCTTATCGTTTGCACGATATATCACAGCCGCTCGGAATCTCTCAACGAACAGTTCCTTGTGCACCTTTGCAGCAGCATCTTCCACGATGGCGCCCTCGGGAAGAACAATAGGCTTGTCTTCTCTCTTCTTGCCTGGTATCTTTGTATAGACTCTTAGAATGTCGAGATGGTTATACAATGCCCATTGCATTCCATCAAGGTTTTCGCCTTTCTCCGCGGATATGGGGATTATCTCAAAACGTTCGCCGTATTTCTTAGTCAGTTCTGCATATCTTTCCTCAGACCCTGGAACATCACCTTTTGTTGCAATGACAAGGGCTCTCACGTAGGCCACACTGGCATCCATCGCATCCACAAGCTGATCAAATGTGGCGGGTTGCTGAAAACGAACGATGATGTTCGATATTCTTCTTGCCCTGAGGTACTCTTTGACCTCCTCAATATCCCCCTGATAGTTCTGAGCACCATAGATCATATGGCCGCCCAGGCCCACTCGTTCAATCCTTACGGCACTCTGCTCTCGATTCAGCCTAATTCTTGCACCATCAAGCTCTCTCAGAATGATGTTCATCTGCATATCGATGTCCTGCGAGAGGTCAATGATGAGTGCTATACAGTCTGTATTTCGGGCGACTGCTAGTGCTTGTCGACCTATCCCTGAATCTCGAAAGCCATCAAACAGCCCGGGTATCTCCACCAGCTGAATGTTGATGTCTTCGAGCGTGAGCATTGCGGGCGTGGGTATAGGAGTAGTGAAGGGATAATCGCCGACATCAAGCTCGGCATTCGTTACAGAGTTTATTATAGTGGACTTGCCGCTGTTAGTAACTCCTAGAAGACAGACTTGACCTGCACCCTCCTTCCGGATTACACCCTCTTCTGTTCCCCTAGCGCTTCTTCGTGAACGGTCTTGTTCTCTTTGTTTCTCAAGCTTCGCCTTCAGCTGTGCAAGTTTCTTGCGGTAGTCGCCGACCATCCTTTCAGCACCCTTGTGTCTGGGGGCCAGTGACAGCAGCTTCTCTAGCTCTACTATGCGCTGAGCTAGGTCGTCTGTGTCCTCATAGATTTGCCTTTGTTTGTCGAACTCGGGCGATACATTAGTCGGCAATAGGTTACACCATTGTCTGGATTCTGTCTTACAATTTCATCCGAAAGCTGTCATTATGAAGGTTTTCAATCATTCCCTATCCGACATCAGATTCATGTCGAGTATGAACCTTTCAGGATTTGGTGGCCTAGGAAGAGCTGTAGATTCCGTCATGCCCTCTGGATTTGCATGCATGCCCAAACCATATACAAACAAACCAGTCTTTTCAAAATCTGAATCCTTGCTCCCCTCAAGAGCCAGATACACGCTTGATGGCTTCCAAGCTTTCACCAGAGCATCTCGGTCTGCTCGTATCACTTCGATGCCGTTATCCATTAACACAGACTGACCCAAAGACAGATCCCTCACCTTACGAGATGCCTTCAGTAGAAAGAATGAGATTGAGCGCTCATCAGGTGACACGCGCTTAATGGTTTCACCCGGAAATGTAACTACGTGAAGATCCTCAGGATTGCCCCATGCGATGCTGATTGACACATTTCTACGAAGGTTTCCTGATACAAACAGAGCCACGTTAACACATCGAGATGCGATGATGACTTCAGGACTATTCTTTCCAGACCTCACTTGGTCTTCTTCTATCGGAAAGCGGTCAAACAGGACCAGAAAACGCCGGTCCGTCATAGCAATTCCTCTCAAATAGATGACAGAAACCATTACATACCAGGCAAACCGGGTATCCCTGGCATTCCACCACGCCTTCCTCTACGCGATTTGCCCATTTGCTTCATCATTTTCTGCATCTGCTGATGCTGCTTCAGAAGTTCGCGGACATCGCGCGGGTATGTGCCTGAACCCTTCGCAATTCTCTGGATGCGCGATGATTTAATGATCTTCGGTGTGTCCAACTCTTCCTTGGTCATCGAGCTCATGATGACTTCCCACTTCTTCATGTTCTCTTCTTGGATTTGTGCAATATCATCCGGTAGCTTGTATTGAAGTCCAAGCATCTCCATGACCTTGCCAATAGGGCCCATTTTCTTTAGCTGCTTGAGTTGAGCCATCATGTCATTTAGCGAGAACTGTCCTTTCATGAACCGCATAGTAGCATCTTCGTCGACCTCTATCTGAGCCTCCCTGACCTTCTCAATGAGGCCCTTGATGTCAGACATTCCAAGCAGCCGTCCAGCAAACTTGGTGGGATTGAACGGTTCGACAGCGTCCATCCCCTCCCCTGTTCCAAGAAACTTAATCGGAGCCCCAGTTGCCGCTACTGCTGATAAGGCACCACCTCCCTTAGCACTACCATCGAGTTTGGTTACTATGATCGAACCAATGTCCGTGGCGTCTCTAAATGCTGCAGCCTGCACACCAGCTTGCTGGCCTAAAGTACCATCAATCACGAGTACAATCTCTTGAGGTTTGACTGCCTTTGAGATATCTCGCATTTCCTTAATCAGGCCTGTTTCTTCACGATGTCTCCCTGAGGTGTCCAGCAGAATGAGTTCAACACCCCTCTTCTTCATATCGTCAAAGCCCTTCTTTGCAAGCTTGACGGCATCCTTTTCTTTTTCATCTCCCCAGAAGGGCACATTAGAACGCTCAGCTAGCTGTTTCAGCTGATCATATGCACCAGGTCTGAAGTTGTCAGCACAAATAACACCAGTCTTGATTCCTCTTTTCTGGAAATATCGTGCAAGTTTTCCTACAGTGGTTGTCTTTCCTGAACCCTGTATACCCACCATCATTACTAAGTTTGATTTCCCAGGATTAATCGTCAAAGGAACTGTCTTCTCGCCCAAGTAATATGCGAGTGTATCCCAGACCACCTTGACTATATGCTCGCGGCGTGAAATTCCCCTAGGGAGGGACTCATCCAGAGCCTGTTCTTCCACTCTCTTTGTAATGGCCATGACGAGTGTAACATCAACATCCGCAACCAGAAGTGCACGTTGTATGTCTTTTGTGAGCTCTTTCACAAGCTCCTCATCTATGATGCTAGCACCAAACAGTTTCTTCAGCGCGGAGTTCAGCGCCTTTCCAAGACCTTCAAGGACCAAAGTGTGTCACCGCGATATCGAAATGCAGTCCAGTCGTTCTGCATATCAACCTTCGCTTTCAACATTGGCGCCTGATAGCAGAAAAAGATGGGAAAGGATAAAACCAACAGGATGGTCCCTAAACTCCCAGTGGAAACAGATGAGTGAAAGGAAGAAGGTCGAAGGCATTCGAATCGTCAAGATTTCTGATGGAACTGTGATTGACCATATCACAGCTGGTCACGCCCTGCAGGTCCTGCAAATACTTGGAATCACAGGTAAAGAGGACTACATTGTCACCCTCGCAATGAACATCAGTAGCTCAAAGACTGGACAGAAGGACATTGTAAAGTTGGAGCATAGATTCCTTGAAAATCACGAAGTGGCCCGAGTTGCCTTGGTGGCACCTGATGCAACTCTGAATCTCATAGAGGACGGTAAGGTGACCAAAAAGACTCGTATCCAATTGCCAGATATGATTGATGACGTCATTACCTGTCCAAACCAGCGTTGTGTAACGAACAAGGAGCGAGAGCCGGTCACACCCAAGTTTCAAGTTGTATCGAAAGACCCGGTCTCTCTCAAATGCCACTACTGCTGGACAATGGTTGATGAAACTGACATCATTGCTCAGTTTACTGAGCCAAAATGATACATGGTATGCCACTATGTCGAATGAAAACCTTAATTATCCCGACATTTGTTGCTGGCCCTCAGCAGAATACTGCTTCAACCCCGAAATAACCAGTACGGCGTGGAGCAACAAATGGTCGGCAACAAAATCGTAGTCATTGGAGACAGGGACACAGTCACTGGCTTTCAGATGGTTGGAGCCAATGAATGTGCTATTCCCACTACTCCTGAAGAAACACGAAATGTGCTGATCAGATACTTCAGAGACCCAGATACTGGGCTCATAGTCATCACAGAACCCCTCGCCAAACCTATTGAAGCCACGGTGATGGAGCTATCCGAAGCACCAGTCCCGGTCATTCTGTTGATACCAGACAGAGAGGGATCCACCGGCGCATATGAGAACGTCTTGCGAGAATTAATCCGGAGGGCCGTTGGCATCGATATTAATGTCTAACCTTGCAATGATGGAGCAAATGAA
>JBHLRP010000068.1:0-11095 GCA_048882485.1 Candidatus Thorarchaeota archaeon | reverse complement strand
ACGTCTTGCGAGAATTAATCCGGAGGGCCGTTGGCATCGATATTAATGTCTAACCTTGCAATGATGGAGCAAATGAAGATGAGCCACGATATTGGTAGAATTGAGAGCATTGCCGGACCCGTCGTGAGGTGTGTAGGGCTCCCCTCAGTGCGCATGTATGAAGTCGTACGTGTGGGTGAGGAACAGCTCATAGGGGAGGTCATCGAAGTTGGTGAAGGTACCTGCACAGTGCAGGTGTACGAAGAAACATCCGGGTTAGCACCCGGTGAACCAGTTGAGCCCACCGGGGATTCCCTGTCGGTAGAGCTAGGACCTGGTCTTCTTGGTGCGATTTATGATGGTATACAGCGCCCCTTGCCAGAGCTTCGTGATATGTCTGGTGACTTCATCTCCAGAGGTCTGACAGTCGAGGGAATAGATAAGGAGAAGAAATGGGAGTTCAAACCACTAGTCAAAGTTGGCGACCAGGTTGAACCTGGTGATGTCATCGGAGAGGTCCCTGAAACACAGATTATCACATCAAAGATTCTTATTCCCATAGGTGTGAAAGGAGAAGTTGTTGAGATAGTATCACCTGGCGAGTATACAGTTGTAGAAACAATCTGTAAGGTAAAGGACAGCTTTGGTGATGTTCATGACGTGGTAATGCTGCAAAAGACTCCTGTCAGGATTGGACGACCTTTCAAAGATCGTTTCCCTATGGACACGCCTCTCGTCACTGGTCAGAGAGTCATTGACACTTTCATGCCACAGGCTAAAGGTGGCACGGGAGCTATTCCTGGAGGATTCGGAACAGGCAAGACAGTTACACTCCATCAGTTCGCCAAGTGGGCTGATGCTCAGGTGGTTGTCTACGTTGGTTGTGGAGAACGTGGGAACGAGATGACAGAGGCTCTTGAGGAATGGCCTCATCTGAAAGATCCACAGAGTGGTCGTCCTTTGATGGAGCGAACAGTTCTCATTGCCAACACCTCAAATATGCCGGTAGCTGCACGTGAAGCCTCAATCTATGTGGCAGTAACATTAGCAGAGTACTTTAGAGACCAGGGTTATGATGTTGCTCTGATGGCAGACTCGACCTCTCGTTGGGCGGAGGCACTGCGTGAGATATCTGGCCGACTTGGCCAGCTTCCATCTGAGGAGGGATACCCCGCATATCTTGGATCAAGACTAGCTCAGTTCTACGAGAGGGGTGGTCGAGTGAGGACTCTGGGCTCGGATGAGCGTCTTGGTTCCGTAACTATCTGCGGTGCGGTCTCACCACCTGGAGGCGATTTCTCAGAGCCAGTGACCCAAGCGACATTGAGGATCGTGAAAGTATTTTGGGCTTTGGACAAGGACTTGGCTGCCCGCAGGTTCTTCCCGGCGATTAATTCGCTGACCAGTTACTCGCTCTATCAAAATACTCTCGAGGAATGGCACAAGGCGAACCTTGGAGCTGATTGGCCTGACCTAGTGACTGAGGCAATGGCTCTCTTGCAGAAGGACCAAGAACTCCGTGAGATAGTCCAGCTTGTAGGACCTGATGCCCTTCCTGAGTCGGAACGTGCTACTCTAGAAGCTGCAAGGATGATTAAGGAAGACTTTCTCACACAGAGTGCTCTGCATGAAATCGACACATATTGCCCACCAGGAAAGACCTATCGCATGCTAAGGGTAATAATCAATTTCGCCCGCAAGATGGCGGAGGCTGTTGGAGTTGGTGTTCAAGTCAGGAGACTCCTCGAGTTCAGTGTTCTTGATAATATTGCACGAATGAAGATTTCGCCTTGGGACAGCTATGACTCAACATTGGATGCAATTGAGAAGAAGATGGAGCGCGAGTTCCAGACACTATATCAGGAGATGTCCGATTCTGGCCTGATGTTGTCCGAAATCGCAGAATAGTTGTGCCTGAAAGTCATAGTGGGGTTTATCGGGTACGAGTACCACCAATGACAAGAGATGACTCGTCAAAAGGACTTGGATAAACTTCATGCAGAGATTGAAGCATGCGTGAAATGTCCGCTGCATGAATCCCGCTTGAATGCAGTGCCTGGTGAAGGTCCAGTTGATGCAAGGTTGATGCTAGTAGGTGAGGCCCCAGGCGGCAGAGAGGATGAGTCAGGGCGTCCATTTGTCGGAAGGTCAGGTGCACTTCTCACTACGCTGCTCTCAGGTATAGGTCTCTCAAGAAGTGACGTCTTTATCACATCCATTTTGAAGTCAAGACCTCCAAAGAACAGAACTCCAACTCGGAGTGAGATAGAAGCCTGCAGACCTTATCTTGATCGTCAGATTGAGTTAATCAATCCTCAAATCATTGTCCTTCTAGGCGGGGTCGCTGTTTCATCCATAATTGGTCCATGGAAGATGGGTGATGCCCATGGAAAATTCTACGAAGGTGGGGGACACAAATTCTTCATCACCTATCACCCAGCAGCAGCCCTAAGGTTTCCGAGGTTCAAAGACATAATGAAGGAAGACTTTGACATATTGAGGCAGGAGCTCGGATGAGTGGCGGTTAAATGGCTTGAGCATGACAACCTTTCGTGGAGTTGATGGTCCCTCCTATACTATCATTAATGGTTCAATCTCCATTCGAGATTCCGACTTATGGGCCTTGGATGGACATAGCAGGACTTATGCTCAATCTACTGCTCGCATTATTCATCCGCGGCTATCTACTGCTTGTTCTTGTAGGATTCATGATCTATGTCACTGGCCTAAGTGACGGACTCGGAAAGACACTTGTAGTCGCTGGTGTGGCGATTTACATCCTGGGTCCCTTTGTTCTCGACCTATTTGCGGGGATAATCGGGACCGGACCCATTACTTTGGAGACCGCAACAAGCGCATGGTTGAGTCTTATAGGCATGACAGACGCCGATCTCGTGTTTCTTCTAGTGACTATTGGTGAAATAGTGGCAGCAGTGTGCATACTTTCAGGAGCTATAATGTACTTCACACCACTCTCCGGAGATCTCAAGTCCAGAGGACAATCACTGGTTGTCAGAGCACTGCTTTTCGCCCCAATACTTGCCTTCTTCCATGTTGCTGCTTGGATATAGACACCCTCCCGCCACACGGTAAGTCTTAAAACGAGGAGAGTTGTACCGAGCCGACTTGACTAGAAGACCTGAGGCGGCTAATTTAGATGTCAAAGAAATCCTCTGTTGCTTATCGTACCGTATCCGATGTGAGTGGACCACTACTTGTCGTTGAGGGCACACACAATGTCAGCTATAATGAAGTCGTCAAGATTCGCGCCCCGTCAGGAGAACTCCTCACAGGCACAGTGCTTGAAACGGGTAGAGGAAGAGCTGTTATTCAGGTCTTCGAGGGAACGAGTGGCCTAGACACTGATGTGACAGCAGTCCGTTTTACCGGTGAAACCTTGAAACTCCCCGTTTCTACTGAGATTCTTGGTCGTGTTCTTGACGGATCAGGAAATCCACTGGACAGTGGTCCTAAACTAACTGCTGAGGACCATTGGGACATCTATGGATCACCAATTAATCCCTATGCTCGTCAGTATCCTAGGCAGCCAATCCAGACTGGTCTATCGGTCATTGATGGTCTGAACACATTGGTCCGAGGGCAAAAGCTGCCAATCTTTTCAGGTTCAGGTCTTCCTCATAACAGAATTGCTGCTCAGATTGTGAGACAATCCAAGATTCCAGGTGAAGAGGGTGAGTTTGCCATTGTGTTCGCAGCCATGGGGATTACAGCCACGGAAGCACAGTACTTCATGAAGTCCTTCGAGGAAACTGGTGCACTGGAACACACCACTCTATTTCTTAACCTAGCAAATGACCCTGCCATTGAACGAATCATCACTCCCAGAGCTGCACTCACAGCTGCAGAGTATCTAGCCTATGAGTCAGATATGCACGTTCTTGTTGTTCTGACCGACATGACAAATTACGCTGAAGCTCTGAGGGAAATCAGTGCTGCGAGGTCCGAAGTGCCTGGCCGGCGTGGGTATCCAGGCTACCTATACACTGACCTCAGTCTGATATATGAGCGGGCAGGGCGCATCAATGGAAGAAATGGAACCATCACTCAGATGCCAATCCTTTCAATGCCACAGGATGACATGACCCATCCAATCCCTGACCTCACCGGCTATATCACAGAGGGTCAGCTCCCATTGAGCCGTGGTCTGCACAGAAGGGGCGTCTATCCTCCGATTGACCCTGGCCCATCACTGAGTCGACTCATGAAGGAAGGCATTGGGGAGGGCATGACTCGATTCGACCATAAGGAAGTTCAAGCTCAGCTCTACTATGGTTACTCCGAAGGTATCGACCTGAGAGACTTGGTAGCAGTGGTTGGCTCTGAGGCACTCACAGACCGTGACCAGAAGTATCTGAAGTTTGCTGACCGTTTCGAGGCTGAGTTCATCGGTCAGGGTGAGTTCGAGGACCGTTCGTTTGAACAGACGCTGGATCTGGGGTGGAACCTGCTAAGTGAGTTCCCAGAGCGTGAGCTAAAGAGATGCGATCCTGATACCATCTCCTGGGCAAAGGAACGAGGCGCCTACAAGGCTGCATAGAAACTCTGACTTCGACCTCCCCAATATGAGTATGTCTTCATATGGGACATAAAGACTCCCATCAATAGAAGAAGGAGAATCTGCTGAAATTGGCTATGGGGTTGAATATCACTCGGGCTCTATACCATGGTGGAGGTAGTGGTCTTTCTCCTTTTTCGCGCCGAAGCTTCGAAGACCATCAGCCTTGAGTTGGGACTTAATTTGCCGAGCATCAGAGGGGGATATCTCCGCTCGGCTGAGCAAGTAGTCCACAATCTCAATTGCCTGATTAACAGTATCACATCTTCGAATATAATCCACAACATCTGGTAGGAAGGTCTTGTGCTCTTTTGGTTCGTCAGGCTCGTCATCAGACATTGTGCGGACACCATCTATCCTATGAGTCAATGTTCTTTCCTCATTCATCTCCTTGGCAAGCGCTGGAAAGTCATCCTTGAATTCTTCGTCAGCCATTATAACCACCAGACAGCCTGCACTCGGGCTCGTGGGATGTTTTCCAAGTCTTTTCTAGAATAATCCCTTTTAACTGTAGCCAAGATGGCCTCGTAGATTTAGCTGGATATGAATGACCATGGAAGTTTCCCATCAGCATACCGTGCTTCATTCGCAAGTGCGAAAAATGGGGTGCCGGTTTCTTTCTCCGCCCTTCTCCAGCCTCCAAGTCCTCCATGCTTTGCTGCCAACTGGATCACTCCACCAATTGAACGATCGCCAACTGAGAGTGCTGCCTGAATTCTTGCATTTCTCGGATCAACACCCTCAACTGTCACTCTTGGGACATTTCGTATCCCTCCCTCAATCAACTTGAGTTTCTCACGAAGTGCTTCAACAGAAGGCTGCGCTTCCCTTTCCCATCTTGTATGCGCCTTGGGGACAAAAGGATTGACGCTAGCTGTAATCCTGATTCCATATGTCTGAGCCAACTGTTTGATCATTCTAACTATAGCCACAATATCCTCTTCAGATTCCTCTGGAAGACCTATTATGAAATAGAGTTTTGCCGCTTTGTAACCTGCTTCTTTGGCGATTCTGATGGCTCTATCAATATCCTCATCATCAAGTCCTTTGCCCATCACCTTTCTGAGTTGCGATGACCCTGCCTCTGGTGCTATTGTGAGTGTCCGTTGGCCTCCCTTCACAAAAGCCTCTAGAAGCTCTAGCGTGAGCGAGTCTGCTCGAAGTGATGGAGCTGATAGTTCAACACCCTGTCCTATGACCCAGTGTGCAAGCTCTTCCAAGCCATCGTGGTCGCCAAGGGATGATCCAATCAATGACACCTTCTTTACCGGAGATGACTCAAGTCCTTGTGCAATAATTTCCTTAACTCTCGTAAGGGACCTGACTCTTCGGGGGCGGCAGATGTGTCCAATCAGACAAAACTTACAGGAATGTCCACATCCACGCGTAACTTCAGCCAGGAATGATTTCCCAAAAACTGGTTCAAGCTGTGACCCTTCCTTGACTTCCGGAATGATTTGAGATGTTGGGTATGGAAGAGAATCAAGGTCGTCTATGATTATCCTAGACACTGAGGATGGTTCCGCTGCTGGAACATACACCCCTGGAATCTCTGACAGTTCTTGTAGAGCAATCGACCTGGAAGAAGAATCCTTGACGGCATCGATGACGTCATGTATGACCAGGTCGCCTTCGCCAATGACAAAGGCATCCACAAAATCTACGTAGGGCTCAGGATTGGAGCTTACAACTGGCCCGCCGACTAACACGATAGGGCTGTCATTCCCCCTGTCCTTTGCTTCAACCACAATCGAGCCAAGCTCTAGCATCTGAATGAGGTTGATAATGTCCTCCTCCCATGTGAGAGAGAAGGCCACAATGTGATTCTCTGATAGTGGTCTAGACGCTTCTAGTGAATGAATAGGTGATGGGACATCATATCGGAAATATCGCTCGCAAGAAACGTCGCTTCTATTGTTGAGGAGTGCGTAAAACAGGTGGGTTGCCAACCCAGTCATACCTGCTCTATATGTAGATGGGTAGCAGTATCCAACAAGAATACTGACATCTCTAAGATCCTTGACAACGACATTGTGTTCTCTGAGCCGGATCTTGGACAAAGCTTGAACCTCATCATGTACTCATTACCCATTGCCATGGACCATTTTCCCTGGCGTTACATCGCGTTCAACTATAACCCCGATGCCGGTCCTTGCACCTTGGTGAATCACAACTCCTGGTGCCAAGAGGGTACCAATACCAGTCTTGACGTCATCACCAACTATTGTTCCCAGCTTTCTGCGACCTGAATCCACTCTCTTTCCTTTGACAGTGACTTTCACAGACTGATTATCGTGTCTTAGATTTGCAGTAATTGTGCCAGCTCCAAAGTTGACCCTTCGGCCAATCACAGAGTCACCTACATATGAGAGATGCCCAATACTAGACCCATCCATTATCAACGAGTTTTTGACCTCACACCCATTCCCGACCTTGACTCCTTTGCCGAGACTTGTGTGAGGCCGAATGAAGCAGTTGGGCCCAATCACAGAATCTTCCCCAATGAACACAGGTCCTTCGACATACGCTCCGTTCCGTATAGTGGCTCCCTTCTCCACAATTACCTCTCCCTTTAGTGTCGCTCCTTTCTCAACATCACCTGCGATTTGCTCGTGGATGAGGCCTAGCAGCTTCTTGTTAGCCTTCAGAAGGTCCCACGGCTTCCCAACGTCCAACCACCAAGAAGGTATTGAAAAAGCGCCTACATTTCCTTTCTTTATCAGCATTGTAATCGAATCTGTAATCTCATACTCGTTTCTTTGAGACAGCTTGGTGTTTTCAATGGACTCCCACAGCGAAGGTCCAGCAGCATACATTCCCACATTGACCAGATTGCTTACCAACTGGTCCTTTGAAGGCTTTTCGATAAGCTCAGTCGCTTTTCCATCTGTTACTGCCACCACTCCATATGGCGACGGGTCATCAATGGGGAACACTGTCAAGGTCAGCTCAAATCCCCCTTTCTTATGGTGCTGAATGAGGCCTTGAAATGCATCAGGGCCCATCATAATATCCCCGTTCATAACAATTAGTTGATCATCACCGGCGAATTCTTTTGCATGACCTGCAGCGTGAGCAGTCCCTCGTCTCTCTTTCTGTTCAACATAGGAGATGCTCATTGGACTCCAATCAACAGAGTCTATTCCTTTCTTCAGATCCTCTCCTCGATAGCCAACAATCATCAAGGTTTCTTTAATCCCCGCGTTTCTTAGTGCCTCAAGAGTATGGAACACCAGAGGTTTCCCTGCGATAGGAAGAAGATGTTTTGGCATGTTAGCTGTTAAGGGCATCATTCGTGTGGATTCGCCAGCGGCAAGTAGGGCTGCCTTTTTCATAGAGGTTCGAAGTTTCAATTAGTGTACCTCGTTATAGAGTTTGCCGGATGTAATAGGAATGCACCTCTGGACAGGCCGTCTTCTTGAACATCTCTCCTATAAGACGCAGTCCGCTGGGTGCGACAGGTATCGATGGGAGATCTGTAAACACTCTCCACGTCTGCCGCTCCAATGGACCGCGAAATCCTAGAGGTCTACAAATACTGCCTGTGGAGGATTTAATGGCGGAATGCAAAGACAGCAAATACATCGAGAATTCAGTATGCTAGGACAATTCTGTCCACACAGTTGGCCGAAATGGGTCCGCGGTGATAGACTGCGACATTCGACTCGAGGCTGCGATACATTAATAAGGGTTGTTGTGAACTTATTAGACGTTGTTTGAAGCAAGATTGAGAACTCTGCGGGCTTCAAACCTTACGAACGGAAGTAGGTGATATCGAAATTGATGTCAGATGAACAATTGAGAGAGGAGCTTAAGGAACTAAAGCTCACCAAGAGCCAGATGATCGTATTAGACATCCTCCGGAGCAGTGGGAAGAACGGTGTTACACCGAAGCAGCTTCTGGATAAGGTGTCTTTTGCACCAAGGACTGTCAGATACGCACTTAGGAAACTCCTCAAGAAGAAACTAATCAAGAGAGTACCATGCCTGCAAGACATGCGTCAGTGGATTTACGTCCCTGCATAAGTTACACCTTCTCACTCGAGAAGATGTATCTCAGGTGACCTTGAACACCGATATCTGCAAGTCGCCCCTAAGCGGGGTCTTGTGGACCGATCAACAAATCGATAGGAGTCGTTTCCTATCATTGAACCGTTGGAACATGAACTATTCATTGATGGAGTCTTGAGAGATGGAAACGCTTAGGATTGTAGCTGGTGAAGAAGAAACTGCAGCAGTAGTCCGTGCCCTAAATGATGAGAACCGCAGGCGGATCCTTCATGCTCTTAGATCAAAGCGGATGTCCACATCCGAAGTCTGTGAATTCCTAGAAGATGCTGACCCGAGCAAAGAGCTGAAGCCTCAGACGGTCCGCTATCACTTAAAGGAGCTAGAACGGGCTGGTCTCATCACGCAGGATGGATTCGAGCCAGCTGGCAATGGTGGCTCACACATTATGACGAAGCTATGGGTCGCCACAGCTGAGAATGTCTTTATTGCAACCAGCGATATGGATGACCTTCCTGAGAGAACTGTGAATGGCATTGACATGACACTTGACTTGGTAGGCACGATGCGCGGCCTAGGATTCGTTTTCGAAGACGAGGACGAGATTCGAGAGATAGCTGAGGATTTCGTTGAACGCGACCGCCTGTGGAAGAAGGCAAAGGCCGAAGTGAAGGAAATCCTCGATAAGGTTTCTGCCATGGATCCAGGAGTCTATCTCGCTCTCAAGAGAATCCTCTGTCTTGCCAAGCTTAACGATTCTGATTTTGAGCAATATCAGAAACTGAGCAAGGAACTCACAGACAGATTCAGAAGGGCATACAAGGAAGGACTCCGCAAGAACCCAGATGTTCCTTGAACTTCTTTCTCTCAGCCCTTGTACGATGGATACTCGGTAGTCAGAAGAGTTCTGATTCTACTAGCTATTTTCTTTCCCACTCCCTTTACGCTCTGCAGTTCCTTTTCACTAGCTGAGAAAGCATTCTCCAAAGTCCCAAATTCGGAAAGGATGGCCCTTGAGATGACTGTATCTATCCCTGGGAATCCCGATAAGACGTATTCTAACGCTTCTGCATCAGTGCTTCTGGCATCCCCTGACCTGGTTCGCAACGTCTTCTTTGCTCCTACCTGTTCAAGGTGTGCTAGCCGATAGAGGACATTTGCTGTTTCCTCTGCATTGCGAGTCCAGAGCGTGGGAACTTGAATCCGAATAGCAATCGATGCCAATGCGCCATATATTGATGCGGGGTTCACCGCTCGCAATCCTATCAGCTGTTCTCCTTCAATTATGAGGACAGGTCTTCGATACGATGAACGTAGTGCCGAGAGCTGCACGAAGAGCCTGCCATCTATTAGAGACTGGATGAAGTCTCCCGACTCCTTTCTTTCGACGCAGACATCTTCAGAAATGACATAGTCCCCAATCTGCAGGCTCTCTCCAGAGATCTCTACATCCAGTCGAGTAAGCTCCCTGGCTACAGCAGTTGGCAACTCTCTAGAGTCAACAATCATCTTGATTGCATCATCAGTCGAACCCGGAGCACCTCTTGGTCTTGGTTTCTCTTCAAGCGAGTCCATAGACATATCATCTTCGCTCACAAAGTCCTCTAGGCTAGTCTGCTCCTCATCTGAGTCCTTCTCGGCCTCCTTTAGAGCATCAGGCATCTTCTTCAATTTCCTAATCACACTCCAGTGATAGAACTCATCGTGAGTTCCTCTGGCTACGAAAATCACCACACGACCGGGTGTCTTTCGTCCTGTTCTTCCTCTACGTTGGATGTAAGGAACTACCGATGGTACGCAGTCATAGAACACAACCAAGTTACACTCTGGGATATCAAGGCCCTCCTCCCCAACCTGTGTAGCCACTAATACATTGAACTCGTTATTCCGGAATCCTTCAAGGACCTCGACCTGTTTCTTCTGGCTGAATCCCTTGTCTGCACGTCGAGAGCTCTGTCCCACAAATCGGCTTACTCTTACATCTCTCAGCTGTTCTAGGGTTTCTACGACCTCCATAGCCGTGTCTCGAAACCTTGTGAACACAAGAATTCGCGAGTCCAAATCCACCGACAGCTGCTCGCTCACAAGTTCAAGAATGGCATCAGCCTTTGGATGTCGGTGTCCTTTGTCTATGAGCGCTTTCAGAAGATTCTCAAACTGACTGAATTCAGTCTTTGATATTAGGTCTTTGACACCCTTAGAGCTCTTCTTGTGACGGACTTCCTCGTATATCCCTTGGATGTATCGATATGTAGGTGTGAGGCCTTGAGTGCCTATGAACTCAATGAGATGAACGAGCCTAAGAGCCGCCGTCAAGTTCCTGATAACCAGGAATAGACTGCTGGGAGGTTTGGTATATGATCCAATCTCTCTCCTTACCTCTTTCTGGACTTTCAAAATCTCCTTCCGACTTAGCCGCCGGCTGTCGGGCAAAGAGAACCCATTTTCAAGAATCGGCTTCTTGTATTCGTCGAGCAGGCCATAGAGAATGTCCTTTAGGACCTCTACCTCAGACGGTAATCTGACATATCT